>JAZLMM010000028.1:0-7341 GCA_045598705.1 Oscillospiraceae bacterium | reverse complement strand
GATCATACGCAGATATTTCCAGGCGAAATGCCTAGTCCGCCAGGGCCTCTCGGATGGACAGGATGTCAATAAGATTGAACTACTGATGAATAAGTCAGGCATTGAAGTGAATAATCGTCGCGTGGTAGGCGCCGCACTGGTTCGAGCAGAATCTACTCATGGCCCGGCGGTAGCGCTTGAACTGCCGGACGGACAGATCGTTACGGGTAAGAACTCGGAGTTCCTTGGCGCCTCGGCTGCAGTATTACTGAATGCATTGAAAGTCCTTGCCGGCATCCAACATGAGATTCCATTGATCTCACCATATGTCATTGAGCCGATTCAGGACTTGAAAGTAAACCATATGGGCAATCATAATCCACGACTTCACACAGATGAGGTGCTGATTGCATTGGCGATGAGTGCGGCGACCAATCCGGTTGCAGAACTTGCGATGCAGCAGATTAATAGCCTTCGAAACAGTGATGCACATTCCACCACGATCCTTTCCGGTGTGGATGAGGGCGTCTTCAGAAAACTGGGTGTGAATATTACTTGCGAACCAGAATATCAGAAGAAGAAACTGTACAACAAGTAACGATGGGTGCCGCGGCTTAGAGGACCTCAGACGAAGGAGAATCAGATGGCGATATGTAAGTACTGTAATCACGAGAATGCGGAAGGCAGAAAGTTCTGCATCCATTGCGGTGCACGCCTAGATCAGCCAACTAGTCAGACACCTACCACTACGAGTGATTCGCAGCAGGGGTCGGTTCCTGTGGCACCGATTTTTCCACAGTCTTCCTCAAACTTTATTCCTCAAGAACCGAAGGAAGAACAGGGGTTCAATCAGGAAGCGGGTCAGCCATCTTTGCCAGCCCAGCCGTCGCAAATTCCATATGGAGCTCAGGAAGGCCCGAATTCTAAATATGTAGAACCGGTCAACACGGTTCCTTTCAATGAGAAGGATCGGCAGGCATACCAAGAGAAACTTGCGAATCCGAATCGGCCGGACTATGAGAATGTTTGCGTACTTGCCTTTATCTTGAGTCTTGTCAGCATCATATTCAATCCACTGCTCTTAAGTAGTTTGGCTGCGATTATCCTCGGAATCATTGGTCACGCAAACCAAGGATCGAAGAAGGCGTTGGCGAAGATAGGTTGGATCGTCGGTCTGATTACACTTGTCATCCGTCTGGTCGTCTATGCACTGATCATTTACGGCATCTTTACCATTGCAAGAGGATTACTTCTTTGGTTCTGAGAACAGTTCATGCCAGCTGCGCACAGCGTGAGTGGCAATCGAAGTAATCTGTTCCCAATCATTCTCTGAGAGGTTGTCATATATCGCTACGGTCTGGAAACCACCTGCTTTGGCGCCGCGTATGCCGGGTAAGATATCCTCGAATACTGCGGTCTCCTGAGGCTTCACACCAAGACGTTCGGCAGCAAGAAGATAGATATCTGGGTGAGATTTGTTCTTTGTGACCTCGCTTGAATGAGTGATGTTATGGAAGTAATCACGAATACCATTTGCAGACAGAACCAGATCAATATGCTCCATCGGACACATCGAGGTCGCTATGGCCATCGGCACGCCTTGCGCATGAAGATCATCCAGATATTCTTTGGCACCGGGCTTGAGGGTGACCTTCGTTCGATAGCAGTCGTGGGACATATCCATCCATATCTGAATCACTTCTTCGGGGGTCTTGGGAAGATGATAACGATCGACGGTGTAACGCGCACCGTCTTCCCATGTCATGGCCTTGATGGCATCGGTATAATCCCTGGTTACTTGATATCCGAAAGACGCAAGAAACTCGGCATCAATCTTCTGCCAGACCCACATGGAGTCTAAGATTGTCCCGTCCAGATCAAATATGGCTGCTTGAGGCAGGAATCGTGTATGCGTGTTCTTCTCCATGCGTTGAATTATAACATTCAGATGATAGAAATGCTTCGATTTTGTAAAATATAGGCGTTCTTATTTGAAATTTGATATTTATGGTTGCATAATAATTTTGGGTGCGTGCGCCGTTCACATACCCGAGACAGGTGCGCGCGTATGTGATGATTTCTAATCGAATAACGATGGGGTATTGGGAGAATTGATTATGGCTAGAAGTGATGTCACCAATCAGTCTGGCGAGACGAACGCCAAAGAAAGTAAAGAGCGCATGAACATCGATCAATTTGTGGACAAGAATCTAATGCCGGATGCGAAGCAGAAACTTGTGGCATTGAAGATCATCCTATATGTTATTCTGCACCTTTCTCTGACTGTCTTAAGTGGGGCAGTGATGCGAATCGATGCACTTTCTGGTCTGCGAGAACTACGCGGCCTGATTACCATTACACAGTTGATGCTGTCAGTACTGATTGTGCTTTCACTGAATGTGAAGGGTTTTGTTGCGGTTTGCTGCATGAATACGATCAACGTCATTGCAACGACTGTCGCAATCTTCAGAAATTCAGATAGCTTTGCAACCAACGGCCTCGTTACGACGATAATCGGCTGGATCATCGTAGGCCTGATCGTTGCATATAACAGGAGAATCTCCATCGAGATTGAACGTGTATCGGCCAAGACCAATGAATTGCAGAAAGCCAACGCAGACCTAAAACTTCGTGAAGAAGAGACCAAGCGTCAGAATTCCCTGCTTTCTGAATATAACCGTGCCATGAAAGAGAATACCGAACGTCTCTATCAGATGAATCACTACGATAATCTGACGGGACTGCCGAATCGTGCCAAGCTTATCGATCGAATGGATCTTCTCATCAGCTTGCTTTCTAATAAGAATATGCCTTTCGGACTGATTATTTTCGACTTGGATAACTTCAGTGCAATCAACGACGAGAATGGTCAGAAGGTGGGCGATGGACTACTGAAGACGGTAGCTTCCCGATTCAAGTCAGTGATTGATTCCGAGGACATGATTGGTCGATGGGGTGAAGATGAATTTGCGGTCATCGTACAGCGCCAATTTACCGATGAAGATATGCTGAACTATGTGGAGAAGATGCGAAATTCTTTCTCTCAGAAATTCACGCTGGAAGGTAAGGAGTTTGCAGTGACGGCAAGTTTCGGCGTCTCTTTCTTCCCACAGGATGCAACAAGTTCTTCCGAATTGGTAAAATGTGCCGAGACAGCCGTCTTCAAGGCCAAGGAGTATGGACGTAATGCTGTGCAGTTCTTCCGTCGCGAGATGAAGGACGACATTATGCGTAAAGTGAAATATGAGAGCCGACTGCTGAATGCAATCAAGAACAACGAGTTGTATCTGTGCTTCCAGCCACAGTATGACATGAAGGAGAGAAAACTTCGTGGCTTCGAGGCACTCTGCCGTTGGAATTCCAGCAAATTTGGTGAGGTTAGTCCGGGAGAATTTATCCCTGTTGCCGAGTCTGTAGGCTTCATTGTTCCACTAGGCGAGTGGGTCCTGGAGACCGCTTGCAACACGCTTCTCCGTATTGAAGAAGAGACGAAATGGGATGGCGTCATGACAGTGAATATTTCACCTGTGCAGTTGATGTCGCCGATGTTCCTGCAGTCCGTCAAGCGAATCCTGACGAAGACTGGCATCGACCCGAAGAAACTGGAGTTTGAAATCACAGAGTCGGTCATGGTTTCTAATGTGGATTATTCAGTTAAGATTCTCAATGAGATTGCAGACTTGGGCATCTCGATCGCACTCGATGACTTCGGGACAGGTTATTCATCTTTGAACTACCTGCAGCAGTTGCCGATTCGCGTACTGAAGATCGATAAGTCATTTGTTGACGAACTTCCAATCAAGGAGAACCAGCGTCTCATGATGGGATCCATTATCGGACTTGTGCACCAGATGGACATCCGCGTTGTCGCAGAAGGTGTCGACGACCGTCGTCAACTCGATATCCTGACGAAGTACCAGTGCGATTTCGTGCAGGGTAACATCTGGGGTAGACCGGTTATGGAGAACGAGATGGAAGTGCTCTTCACGAAGTGATTCCACGCTTTTCCCAAGTAGAAGACGTACTTGTGTCGGGTCTTTCTGTGCCTGAAGGTCATAGAAGTGAACGTTTCATTGTGCTTTTATGCTTTTATCCTATAAAAGTTCTTTTCCCCGTTCCTTTTATATGCGTTGTGGTGTATGCTAATCGAAATACACAGAATGGTTAAATCTGCCTGTTTTTCTAGCGAGAAGCAGGTTTTCTGCGCGAGAATGTTCCCTCATTTGGCGCAGACAAAATAGAGAAACATACAAACCGGAGGTTTGCGAAATGGCAATGAAGCTTGCTTTTTCAACATTGGCTTGCCCCGAGTGGTCCTGGAAGGATATCTATCCGATGGCTCACGACCTTGGCTATGCTGGAATCGAGATTAGAGGACTCGGTGAAGAGATTACTGCGTCCCATGCAAAACCGTTCCTTCCAACAGAAGTGGACCGTACCATGGAGAACCTTAGAAAACTAGGTCTAGAGATTCCATGCTTCTCCTCCAACTGTGTGCTGGCATACGAAGAAGGTGCGAAGATTGCACCAGCTGAAATCGGCGAATACATCGCACTGGCCAACCAGTGTGGTGCACCATATATCCGTATCCTTGCGGATGCACATCCGGCACCGGAAGGTGAAGTGGATGATGAGAAGATTGCCGCTTCTTTGCGTGAGCTTGCAAAGTTGGCGGAAGGCAAGAACGTTACATTGCTCGTCGAGACCAATGGTGTCTATGCAGATACTGCTCGTCTGAAATCCCTGATTGAGGCGGTCAATTCCCCGTGTGTGAAAGTTCTCTGGGACGTACATCACCCGTTCCGCTATTTCGGCGAGAGTGTAGAAACAACGTGGAACAATATCGGCGATATGGTTCGCTATATCCATGTGAAGGATTCCATTTCGGAAGCAGACGGTAGCGTAGCCTATCGTCTCCCAGGTCACGGCAACATTCCGTTGGAAGAACTCTTCGAGCTTCTGAATCAGAAGGGATATGACGGATTTGTCTCTCTTGAGTGGGTCAAGAGATGGGCGAAAGAGATAGAGAGCGCAGCCATTGTTTTCCCTCAGTTTGTGAACTTTGTTCGCACCTGGGAGAAGAATAAGGGCACGAAGAAAGTCATCGAGCCTTCGAAGAAAGAAACCAAGACGCAGGTCCGTCCTGAGGCCCCGATTGAGGTCGTGCCAGCGGATGTGCACTATGTGGAGAAGGGCCAAGGTCAGAGAATGTTCGAGAAGGACGTGTTGATTGACATGACCTTCGGTCAGATGTTGGACAAGGTGGCTACGGAGTTCCCGAATCAGACCGCTTTCTCCTTCACTATGCGTGATTATACAAGAACATATAGCGAGTTCCGCGATGACGTAGACCGTGTGTCCAAGATGCTCATGTCAATGGGCGTAAAGAAGGGTTCTCACGTGGCGCTCTGGGCGACGAACCGTCCACAGTGGTTCTTGACGTTCTGGGCTTGCGTACGTATCGGCGCCGTGCTCGTAACGGTCAATACTGCATACAAAATCCACGAGATCGAGTATCTGCTTCGTCAGTCCGATTCGGATACACTCGTCATGATGGACGGCTACAAAGATACGAACTATGTCGATATCGTCAACGAGATCTGTCCAGAACTAGCTACTTCTAAGCCCGGTGAGATGGTATCCGAGAGACTTCCTTTCTTGAAGAACGTCATCACCATCGACAGTCATGCCGACGGATGCTTCTTCTGGGATGACGAATTTGCTACGGCAGATGAGAAGGTTACCGATGCGGCACTTCGTGCCATGATTAATGCGACCGAGCCGGACGAAGTGTGCAATATGCAGTACACTTCCGGCACAACGGGCTTCCCGAAGGGCGTGATGCTGACACATAGAAATGTGTTGAATAACGGTAAGTGCATCGGTGACTGCATGAATCTGTCCACCGAAGATCGCCTGCTGATTCAAGTACCAATGTTCCACTGCTTCGGTATGGTACTTGCCATGACGGCGTCCGTCACACACGGTACGACCATGATTCCACTCGACTATTTCTCTCCACGCAAAGTACTTGCTTCCATCACGGCTCGTCGTGTAACGGCAATGCATGGCGTACCGACTATGTTTATTGCTTTGCTGGAGAATCCAGACTTTGACAAGACAGATTTTTCCTATATGCGTACAGGTATCATGGCTGGTTCACCGTGCCCGATTCCGGTCATGGAAGACGTCGTCAATAAGATGAACATGAAAGAAATCACAATTGTATATGGTCAGACCGAGGCTTCTCCGGGATGTACACAGAGTCGCGTGGATGATTCCATCGAGGTTCGCGTACAGACAGTTGGTAAAGAACTGCCAGGCGTCGAATGCCGTATCGTGGACCCAGCTACCAATGAGGTGTTGCCGGATAATGTCGACGGTGAGTTCTGTGCACGTGGATACAACATCATGAAGGGTTACTACAAGATGCCGGAGGCAACGAAGGCAGCAATTGACGAAGACGGCTGGCTCCATACCGGTGACTTGGCCCGTCGTACACCGGAGGGTTACTTCAAGATTACCGGCCGAATCAAGGACATGATTATCCGTGGCGGTGAGAACATCTACCCGAAGGAAATCGAAGAGTTCATCTACACCCATCCTGACGTGTCCGACGTTCAGGTCATCGGTGTACCGGATGAACAGTACGGTGAAGAAATCATGGCTTGCATTATTAAGAAGGAAGGTTCTTCCCTCACAGAAGATGATGTCAAGAAGTACGTCAAAGACCACATGGCGAAGCACAAGACTCCGCGCTACGTGGCTTTCGTTGACTCCTTCCCAATGAACGCAGCCGGCAAGATCCTCAAGTTCAAGATGAGAGAAGACGCCGTGAAGATGCTCGGATTGGAGAAAGCTTCGAAGATTGAGACCGCTTGATCTGATTCGAAGATCGATCCGCAAGAACATATTGATACACATACTCCCCCCAAGGCGATGAATAAGCTTGAGGGGGAGTTTTTTGGCTCGTGTTTTACTGCTAACCAGATCATACCGACTCATAACGCAGTTGCGACCTCGATTTTGTAAAAACAACCATACAAACCATGCAACTCAATCGTAAGTTCAGCTGGAATCTTGAGTTGGCGAATCCAGGCTGAAATACCAGGACAGGAAGTATGGTATTTCGAGGCATGCCATGTTGGGATACGTTACAACTCACTGTGTACAGTATGTATCCTAGGCGTACCGTACCTGAATCGGATTTTAAATGGTTCATCACGGAAACTTGGGGAATGAGGAATCAGAAGAATTGAAATGGGGGAATAACATACTGGTGTGAAACGCGAGATTTCCGACTGGAGAGACTAAAGTGTTCTGTAGTCGGAAGAGAAAATGAAAGATGCGAGTGACTCTTCC
>JAZLMM010000027.1:0-36770 GCA_045598705.1 Oscillospiraceae bacterium | reverse complement strand
GGTCTTAACAACAAAATAAAAGTAGCCAAGCGCATTGGTTATGGTTACCGCAACGATGACTACTTTTTTACTCTTGTTCGTTATATTTCTCTGCCGGCTAAGTTCTTGTTAATCCCACAAAAAACGTGAAGAGCCATTTTTGTGCACAATTTTGTAAGAAAAGACTTGCATATATATATGTTTATATATAGAATTAAGTAGATTGGAAAAGAAGGGGGTACTATGTTTCGTAGTACCAACAACAAGTTCGGAGGTATTTATGGTAGACGAGCAACCACAGCAGATTTCCAACGGCCACGGTTTGGGTCGTTGGGTACGAGTACTTTCTTGTACTCTGACTATTGCTTTTCTCGGTGCACAAGGTATTGCAGCACTTCCAGGTGGAAGATTTAAGAAACATCTCTCACCGGATTCAAACGATAAATTGAATCCACAGAATCCTTTCAACTACGTGCTATTCTGTTCTGGCGATTTTGAAGTCGGTGCAGGTGAAGGTCACCACTCTACTGGTGCAATGGCAGTTGGAGGAAATGCTTCATTCTCAAATTATTCATTCAGATATAACAACACAGCTCCAGGAGAAAGAGGTCTTTCTCAGGTTGTTGTGGGTGGTGAATTGAACTTTGATAGCCTTGAAGGCCTTCGTGGTAACCTTGAGGTTTCTTCTGCATCCAATATTCACGGTAGCAATTATTCTTTCGATAGTGAGAAGTATCATGTAGTAGAAGGTGTCACAGTAAATTTCTCTGCTGCTATGAGCAACATGATTTCTCGTGCTGAGTCTGCGAACGAGCGTGCGCAGTCCGCTTCCAATGCTAAGCTGAGCCAGAGAGGCGGCGGCGGATGGCTTGAAGTTGAAGCTACTACTCCGAATGGATTTAATAAAGATACAGATACATTAATTTTCAATCTGCCGGCTGGCACAAATGTGCTTTACATTCCAGAGGGCGTTGATTGTATCATCAATGTGCGTGGTGAAACAGTGAATACCTTCCCACAGCTTGTATATGGTAGCTTTAATAGTAATAGCAGACCGAATGATGCAGGTGACGAGCGTGACGTACATGTAGTATGGAACTTTGCTGAAGCACGTACCATTAACATGCCGGATAACCTCTCTGTTCATGGTGCTGTATTGGCTCCTAAGGCATACATTAAGAAACTCGGTGGTAACACCAATGGTGCAATAATTTGTAGTTCTATCTACTGTACTTCAGAGTTCCATCGTCTTGGTAACGTTGTAAAGTTTACAACACCAACGCCAACTCCGACTGCAACTCCTACACCAACCAATACGCCGACACCAACACCAACCAATACACCGACACCGACAAGTACGCCGACTCCGGTTCCGACGAATACGCCGACACCGACAAATACACCTACTCCAACAAATACACCTACTCCAACGAATACGCCTACTCCAACGAATACGCCAACGCCGGTACCGACAAACACACCGACACCGACAAATACACCTACACCAACCAATACGCCGACGCCAACCAATACGCCGACGCCAACCAATACGCCGACGCCAACACCAACCAATACACCGACACCGACGCCGACGAATACGCCGACACCGATTCCAACAAATACACCTGTTCCGACGGCCACACCTATTCCGTCGCCAACAGCTACACCAACACCTACAAATACGCCAACGCCGACGAACACGCCGACACCGACGCCGACGAACACGCCGACACCGACGCCGACGAATACGCCGACACCGACGCCGACGAACACGCCGACACCAACGCCGACGAACACGCCGACACCGACGCCGACGAACACACCGACACCGACGCCGACGAACACGCCGACACCAACGCCGACGAACACGCCAACGCCGATTCCGACGAACACGCCAGTACCGACTGCGACTCCGATTCCGTCGCCAACGGAAACGCCAGTTCCGACGAGCACACCGACACCAACTGAGACGCCAACTCCGACTCCGGATCCGACGGCTACACCGGTACCGACACCGACGAATACGCCGACGCCGATTCCGACCAATACGCCACTTCCGACCCCTACTCCGTTTGACTTGGATGGTGGTAAGAAGGTGACGATTGATCCAACGGCGACACCAACACCAGATCCGACGTCGACACCAGATCCGACGTCAACGCCAGATCCGACGACTACGCCTCCAACCGCTGTACTTGGTGAGAAACGTGTTCCGAAGACAGGCGATACTGGATCAGCATTAAGAATTCTTGCTGGCGTATTCTTCTTGGCAGCTGCTTCTGCTGCAACTGCAGTAGTTGTTTCGAACAAGAAAGAAAACGAAGAAGAGTAAGTTAACGTAAAGAATTTGTGAAGGACTGCTTTCGAATGAGGGCAGTCCTTTCTTTTTGCCTATGAATACGATACTATGTAGTAGTTAGTACTTTGCGAATGTTGAGGTGTAACTATGATTGATCATTACAATGCCTTTATTTCATATAAACATGCCCCGCTTGATAATAAGATGGCTGCACACATTCAGTCTGCTTTGGAGCACTTTAAGATTCCTAGAAAGATTCAGAAGATGACAGGTATGAAGCGTATACAGCGAATCTTTCGCGACAAGGATGAACTTCCGATTACGAGCGACTTGACTGATACGATTTCGCAAGCTCTGGAGAATTCTGATTATCTAATTGTTATATGCTCGAAGAGTACAAAACTGTCCCATTGGGTGCCACGAGAGATTGAATTCTTCTTGAGAAGTCATTCTATGGATAAGATTTTAACGGTGCTGATTGAAGGGGAACCGGAAGAATCAATACCGGATATTCTGTGCTCGGATGAAAGAGTCATTCGTCTTGATGATGGAACAGTACAGGCTACGTCTGTTACTTGTGAACCACTTTCTTGTGATTTTAGACTTCCTAAACATAAGGCGGATAAAGTTGAGTTACCAAGACTGGCCGCTTGTCTTATCGGATGTTCTTACGATGAGTTAATCAATCGTAGACGTCAATATCGTATCAAACGTGCAGTTGCTGCTACAGCTGTTCTGTTCGCTGTTGCGGTTGCTTTTGCCGGATATCTTCTTTATAACCAGATGAGGTTGAAACGTGCTTACAAAGAGACTCTCCAGAGTCAAGCCGTTAATCTTTCAAATCAGTCTGTTGCTTTGTTTAATGAGGGTGATCGTGTAGGTGCGCTTCAACTTGCATTGGCCGCTCTTCCTCCTGAGTCTGATGCGCCAATAACCGCGGAAGCCACTCGTGCATTAGTCACATCAACTTATGCATATCAGCCTGCACATTCTATATATCGAGACGAAGATCTGAAGCTGGATTGGAATTATCATATGAATGCTAATATTAAAGATATGGTTCTTTCTCCTGATGAACAGACCCTTGCTTGTCTTGATACAGATAGCATGATATCTATATGGAATACTCGCACGCATGAGCAAATTATTAATAATACTACTCTGAACGGTGAGTATTACGGAATGCATTATTTGAATGAATTTTCGTTAGTCATTTGGTGTCAAAATGAAGTTGTTTGTTATAATTTAGCTCATCGTGATGTTAAGTGGAGACTCTCTATTTCTGAACACGATGGATCGCTACTAGAAGACTATGAATTGGACTCTATCCGTTTCATGAATAGTTCTTTTGGCTTTTCTGACGATTCAGGATATTTGTATGTGTTTGCTAATGTTTCTGCTCATCCCAAAGAGCTATTTGCGGATGATATAATTAATGAGTTCTATCTACTGAAACTCTCCCAAGACAATGGAGAGATTGTAGACACATATGAACTGGGGGTTACTGGTATCGCGGGATCAGGATTCTCGCCGGAAGGTAGTAAATGTGCATTCATAGGAGGAGAATTAGGTTCTTATTCAATTTGTGTTTTAGATATTCAAACCAAAGAAATAAATAGTATTCCGGTGGATGAGAGTTGCGTTTGTAACTTGTTTTGGATTGATGAGTCAAGATTGGTTTTCTCTGTTGAGAATACTTCTGATTTGTTGTTCCAAACCTCGTACGATTATGTTCCATTAGTGTCACAGTATTTTACAACAAGTCTATTTGATACTGTTAGTATGCAGATTCTCTGGACATCTGAATTTGAATATTATGAGTATTCGGCATGCATTCACTCTGCTTATATTCCAACACTCGACAAACTTGTGTATGCCAGAGGGGATTCGCTTCGGTTTGTTGATTGTAGTACGGGTGAGGTTTCTTATTCAAAACACTTTAACAGGATTATCATAGGCGTAAGAAATTACAATAGTAATGGAAGTTTGCAGCTCTTTCTATCTGACGGATCTGTGACATACATAAATTGTGAGAATCCAGATGGAGCTGTTTTTCTATATCCGGATTTTATGTGGATGGGAACACTTCTGAAAGTGATACCTACTGAGCGAGGCACATATATCCTCTGTAGAAATAGTTATGATGTCCAGTTCTTCTCCGAACGGCTAGGTGATCTTCGGTGGGAACCACTTGAAGACGCGATGAGTACGGGTGATCCAGAGACTCTATATTATAAGGATGACAAGTATTTGATTCATACTTATATTACAGTAAATGCTAATAATCAGATCGATCATCATTGTATTGCATATGATTTGAATACTGCATCATTCCTTTGGGACATTCTGTTGACAGATTTCGTTATTACAAACGATCCGCTGTTACTCAGCGTGCAGGATGATGTGCTCAGTGTAGCGGTGATGAAAGATGATTATCAGTTATGCATTCGTTATATTTCCATGAAAGATGGACAGGTGATTGAAGACGAGATCGTGTCACATAAGATTACTTCAATACAATTCTCTTTTAGCGTTGCAGATAAATATGCTGTTTATGTCTACAATGAGAAATTTGGAGATCCAGATAGTATAGCCATACAGAATCTTGAAAGCGGAGAGAAAGAGTTTGTCAGTCTGCCTTTCGAAAATTTGTCTTGTGAAATACCTCCAATGTATTTCCCGGAACAGGACGTCATGTTCTACTTTGACAGGGAAGAAGGGACTTATGTTATTGATTCTGATCGAGAAGCCAATATTTTGAAACTGCCTGATTACTGGACAACAAAGCAGATTGTCCCCAATCCAGACGGTGAGAGATGGTTGATCTCATCTGGACGTCAGGTCATTGTTGCAGACGAGGAGTTTGAGGAGGAGTGTACCCTTGATATTTTTGGAAAAACTGCTATAGGTATGATGTTCTATCAGGGTAAAGGGGAACAGGAACAGATTTTGGTTGCTACGCAGGACGGAACACTTCTTCGATTCAATTCGAATGATGGAGAATTCATAGGAAATACTAAAATTGAAGTGGTGAATAATGCGTGGTTCCCTGCGACAATGTCATATTACGCTGAACAGGATATGCTGATCATTCAGAATCATTTTATTACAGATATTATTGATACAAATTCTTGGTTACAGATTGCACGAGTGGACAACTCAGTTGGTTATCACGAAGAAAGCGATCGTTTTTTCGCTTTCGATGGTGGAACCAACGTAATGGGTGTGATGCCTCACTATCAAGCTGATGACCTTGTTGAGATGGCAAAAGAGATTATCGGAGACTTCGAAATGAGCGATGAGTTCAAAAAGAAGTACGATATCAATTAATGGAATCTGCTTCTTTGTAGAGGAGAGGGAAGAGTCTTTCTTTAATTAAGTAGATGTCATGCTCATCTTCTGCGCGTACAGCGATGTAGTCCCCTTTGTTGCCGAGGTAGTATTTCTCTTCATCCCATGCGGTGAAGAGCTTCACACCCTGTGTCAGGGGGCGTGCGAGGATGCGCCCACCGCCATTGCTGATGACGGCTTGCGCATGGGCCATGACATTGATCTTCTCACCGGAAGAGAGGTCTTTCACACTTGGTGCATATTCGAATTGTCTTGAATATGGACGATCCAAGAAACGGTAACTGTTGAGAAGTTTCTTACGATTGATGGGATAGACTTCGCCCTCGATACCGATCATGAGGAAAGTATCTTCTTCTACCGTGACGGATACATCGCCTTCCAATGTACGAATCTCAAGCTTCGTCATTGGTGGGAAAAGATCTGACAGACAGACGGTTCCGACTTCCTGCGGTAGCTTCTCGTACACCTTCATGTCCGCTGTATCGAGCACTGTCTCCTTGGCATGCATGATGGTATATAACTGGAAATACTCTGCCATGCGGTTGGACAGGTATTCCTTCGCGGGAATATCAAGTTTCTCAGGACGGATGGAACCGCCGGCCTTGGTAATGTGGCCACCACCGCCACCTATTCCTTCCGTCAGGAAGGCAGCCAGCTCATTGGCGTGAACTTCTTTGATACAGCTACGCACAGAGATCTTGATCTCATAAGACTTGATATAGTAGGCCAGATTTACATCTACGCTATCGGTCTCCAGGGCAAAGTCAGAGATGACACCAAGAATATTCGGATCACATGGTTCTGCTTCAAGGATCATGTATCGATGATCTTCGAAGTGCTGACAATCCAGAATGGCTTTGCCGGAAATATGAAGTTCAGTCAGAGAAATATTCGAATTGCACATTTTTGTAATGAGTGTGCGCTGAACAGAAGTGAGTGCGTCTACCATGTCTCGATCCAAAGGATGGGAGACTTCTGAAAGACGGTTCGAATCGGTAAAAAGACCGTAGTACAGTGCGGTGGCTAAGTTCTTGTCGGTGTTTGGATCAAACCCTTCATCGCGAAGCAAGTCCCATATAATGGTGGAACAACTGGAAAGATTGCTACGTATCTCAGAAAGTGCTGGGACTTGGCCTGCCACCTGATGGTGATCGATGGTTGCTACAGTTGGGGCATTCGTGGTGGTGACATTACGTTCACCATATTGACAGTCTACTGTAATCAGAAGATCTGAGACCTCCTGAAGATCTGGTTCGTAGGAGACCGGAATATCCAGTGCATCGATCATGATTCGCAGATTGCTCTTGGTGATCTCATTTCTTCCGCGGTATATAAAGCGGGCAGGGTGATTCATCTTCTGGAAGTACCAAACCATTGCTGCACCACAGGCTAATGCATCTGCATCAGGATTATCGTGACACTGGATGACAATGTCCTTATAAGATAGAAGATCAGATAGTTTCATGCTGGTGCCTCCTAATGAAAATGAAGTCGGTATCATTCTATCATTTTGATGAAAGAATCGGAACACATATTTCCACATGATAACTGAAAATGACTATTGACACGCATTAAGTCTATAAGTATAATAATTCATGCTTTAAGGCCATGCGGCGGTGGCGGAATTGGCAGACGCGCACGTTTGAGGGGCGTGTGGGCGACCATACGGGTTCAAGTCCCGTTCGCCGCACCAGAAGTTTGAGAGGGACTGTCTCTTTTGAAGAGACGGTCCTTTTTTTGTATTATTATTTGATTTGCGATATGATGATTAGTATAAAAGGAGAAAGAAAAGAGGAAAGCCATGAAAGTTGTAGTACTATCAGAAAATACATCTCGTTCTAGTTGTTTGAGCGAACATGGATTAAGTCTGTATATTGAGACGGCTCGACATAAGATCCTCTTCGATTTCGGTGCCAGTAACAACTTCATTGCTAACGCTGAGCGGATCGGTGTCAACCTTGGACTTGTAGACATTGCATTTCTTTCCCACGGTCATTATGATCACGGCGGTGGACTTCTGGCTTTCCTGGACATCAATAAAATCGCCAATGTCTATATGCACGAATTGGCTTTTGAGCCACACTATAACAATCGAAATGAATACATTGGCCTAGATCCGACGGTAGACGGACACCCGCGTATTATCAAGGTGAGAGATGACATTCAGATCGATGACGAATTGTCTTTCGTAACACTCAAGAATCGTAAACAACCCATCGTGACTCATGGACTTCGTGTAAAGCGTGGAACCTACATGGAGAATGATAAATTTGAACATGAGATGTACCTTATGATCCATGAGGAATATTCCTATACTCTATTCAGTGGATGTTCTCACTGCGGTCTGATTAATCTGATCTACGCCTTTCGTTTCGACCATTTTGTTGGTGGATTCCATTTCATGAAGTATGACGTGTTGTGGGATGAAGAAGATCTTCTTGAAGCGGCGAAAGCCATTCATAATGCTCGTGCCGATTTCTATACCGGACATTGCACGGGAAGAGAGCAATTCTTGTTCCTGAAGGATGAAGTTGGTGAAAGACTTCATGATTTTTCTTCCGGCGACACTTTTTTTATCGAATAATCCTTGCAACTTTGATTTTCTCTGATATCATGGGTATGTAGTTATGCGCTGGGGGTATTCTTGCGCAAGTAGATTATAGTAGGGCTGTCCATGATTTGACAGCAGAAGGATGGTAGGATATGGATTCTTTAGATCTCCTTTACGGGGCGGTCATTGTTGTGTTCTTCGCAATGATCATTGGCGTAGGCGTGTACTCGAAGAAACACACTACAGATGTTTCTTCTTTCGTACTCGGTGGTAGAAGGGTAGGACCGTGGCTGACTGCATTCTCATTTGGTGCCACGTATTTCTCGGCAGTTATTTTCATCGGATATTCAGGAAAGTTCGGATGGGATTTCGGCGTATCTGCGCTGTGGATTGGTCTTGGTAATGCATTTATCGGTTCATTGGCCGCATGGGTCATTCTGGGTAAGCGTTGCCGTATTATGACGAAGACACTCAATACGACGACGATGCCTGATTTCTTTGGAAAACGGTACGATTCCAAAGCGCTTCGTATTACTGCAGCATTAATTATCTTCGTATTCATGATTCCGTATTCCGCCTCGGTATTCAACGGACTATCTTATCTCTTTACCAATGCACTTCGTCTGGACCGTATTTCTTATGGCTATGAATTGTGCATTATCGTGATGAGCGTACTTGCAGCCACTTATGTAATTCTTGGTGGTTATATGTCAACCGCAATCAACGACTTTATTCAAGGTACGATTATGATTGTAGGAATCATTCTTACACTGGTCTGCGTTCTGAATCAGAACGGTGGCCTGACAGGTTCTCTGTCTGAGCTTTCGAAGATTCCAGCAGCCGACGGTTCTTCGTTCCAGGGCGTGTATTCTTCATTGTTTGGACCAGACCCAATCAACTTGATTGGCGTTGTTATTCTGACTTCTCTGGGTACGTGGGGACTTCCTCAGATGGTACAGAAATTCTATTCCATCAAGGACGATAAGTCTGTCCATACTGCTACAATTGTATCGACGATCTTTGCCATCATTATTGCCGGCGGTTCGTATTTCATGGGTGGTTTCGGTCGAATCTTCGTATCTCCGGAAGAAATCACCACTTCTTCGGGAAGTCTGAATATGGATATGGTTATGCCGAAGGTACTCGAGACAGCGGTTCCGGCTGTTCTGGTTGCTATCTTGGTAGTCTTGGTGCTGTCTGCTTCCATGTCGACATTAACTTCGTTGGTGCTGACTTCTAGTTCAACCATTACACTGGATGTCATCTCCGGTAACATCATCAAAGATATGAGTGAGAAGAAGAAGGTCAGCATCATTCGTCTGCTTCTTGCTTTCTTCGTACTGGTTTCGATGGCTCTTGCTATTTATTCTTATCGTTCCAATGACATGTACATCACGAAGTTGATGTCCATCTCATGGGGCGCAATGGCCGGCTCTTTCCTTGCACCGTTCTTGTACGGTCTGTTCTGGAAGGGCGTCACCAAATCAGCTGTATGGGCATCTTTCATTAGTGGCGTCGGCATTACGGTCTCCCACTTGATTCTCAGTAACGGCGCACTTTTCGGACACAATTTCAAATTCCCGGATTGCCCGCTCAACTTGTCTTCTGCAATCAATGCAGGTGCTTTTGCCATGGTATTCGGATTAATCATTGTTCCAATCGTGTCTTGGATTACGCCGAAGTTGAAGAAAGATGTCGTAGACAAGGCTTTTGCTGACATTCAGATTGAGAATTGATGCGCCTAAATGCGAAAAGAATGGTACAATATTGGGGTGCAATTTAATAGTTCATCTATTTATACATAAAGTGAGGTACGCAAAGTGAAACAGATTATGTTAGGTAACGAAGCTGTCGCACGTGGCGCTTACGAAGCAGGAGTGAAGGTTGTTTCCTCCTATCCGGGCACCCCGAGTACAGAGATTACAGAGACCATTGCTACATATGACCGCATCTACTGCGAGTGGGCAACCAACGAGAAGGTTGCGTCCGAAGTGGCTATCGGTGCTTCCGTTCGTGGTGCAAGAGCCATGACATGTATGAAGCACGTCGGTATGAATGTTGCAGCAGACCCAATGTTTACCGCATCTTACGAAGGTGTGAACGGTGGTTTAGTTTTTGTTGTTGCAGATGACCCGGGCATGCATAGCTCCCAGGATGAGCAAGATAGCCGTCACTACGCACGTGCTTCCAAGATTATGATGCTCGAGCCTTCTGACAGTCAGGAGAGTAAAGATTTTGCGAAGATTGCTTTTGCATTGTCTGAACGTTTCGATACGCCTGTGATTCTTCGTATGCATACGCGTGTTTCTCACTCTCGTTCACTTGTAGAACTTGCAGATCCGGAGGACATCGTCGTTCGTCCTTACGAGAAGAACGTAAATAAGTACGTCATGATGCCGGCGATGGCAATCAAGCGTCACGTGGTCGTTGAGCAGAGAATGTTGGATATTGCCAAGGCTTCCAATGAGGAGTTCCTTGGTATGGGTATCCATAAACTTGAGATGAACGATACCAAGCTTGGTATCGTCACAGCCGGTGCTTCCTATCAGTATGTGAAGGAAGCTGTGCCGACTGCATCAGTACTGAAACTTGGTTGCGTATGGCCGCTTCCGATGGATCTGATTCGTGATTTTGCTTCGAGGGTTGATCGCCTGGTTATCGTGGAAGAACTGGATCCTTTCATGGAAACGGAAATCAAGGCTGCAGGTATCGCTTGCGAAGGTAAGGAACTCTTCACTTTGCAGGGTGAATACACATCCAGAATGATTCGTTCTGCGTTGTCTTCTGATGCGCTTCCTGAAAAAGCACTGGACCTCGACAACCTGCCGACAGCTCCAGGTCGTCCGCCGCTTCTTTGCGCCGGTTGCCCGCACAAGGGTATGTTCCTTGCACTCAATCGTGCGAAGGTTCAGGTCATGGGCGATATCGGATGCTACACACTGGGTACACTGCCACCGACAGCAGCGATGGATGTTTCCGTCTGTATGGGTGCTTCGGTGGGTATGGCTCACGGTTTTGACAAGGCGTCTGATGGCGAAGACAGCAAGAAGACGGTTGCTGTTATCGGTGACTCTACCTTCCTGCATTCCGGTATTACGAACCTCGTTAACGCAGTATATAACCAGAGCGCCATCACGGTCATGATTCTGGACAATTCCATTACGGGAATGACCGGTCATCAGCAGAATCCTGCTTCCGGTAAGAATATCCGTCTGCAGCCGGCTCCGGCGATTGATCTGGAGACATTGTGCCGTAGTGTAGGTGTGACTTCTGTTCGTACCGTAGATCCGGTCGATACCTATGAAGTCGAGAAGGTCGTCAAAGAAGAGATTGCAAAGGATTGCGTATCTGTAATCATCGTTCGTCGTCCTTGTGCGCTGATTCCGACTGGCAAGAAGCCGAAGGGCGTCTCCATTGTTCTAGACGATGAGAAGTGCAAGAAGTGCGGTGCATGCTCACGCATCATGTGCCCGGCATTGGTAGCCGGCCCGGACAAGAAGCCGGTGATTGATCCAGAGGCTTGTAATGCATGTGGTCTTTGCATCAATATGTGTAAGTTCGATGCACTTTCCAAGAAGGAGGAAACATAAGATGGCTAAGGATATTTCAATCGTACTCGCCGGTGTCGGCGGACAGGGAACACTGATTGCCGGTAAGCTTCTCGGTATCCTTGCCATGAAGCAGGGCTTAGACATCAAGGTGTCTGAGGTACATGGCATGAGCCAACGCGGTGGTTCAGTTATTACATATGTCAGAATGGGTGAGAAAGTGTATTCCCCAATCATTGAGGAAGGCATGGCGGACTATGTACTTGCTTTCGAGGAAGTTGAATCCGTTCGATGGGCGAATCTGCTGAAGAAAGACGGCATCATGCTGGTCAATTCCCAGAAGATCAAGTCGCTGCCGGTTTTGCTTGGTAATGCTGAATATCCGGAGAATATCAAGGATTCTCTTACGGCATCAGCTTCCGATCATGCAAAAGTTATTGAGTTCGACGCACTGTCTGCAGCGCTTTCCTGTGGTAGCTCCAAGGCAGTAAATATGGTTATGGTAGGCGCACTGTCTGCCGGCATGGATTTCCCGAAGGAACTGTGGGAAGAAGCAATCAATGAGGCTTTCGCAAGCAAAGCGAAGTTGATTCCAATGAATCTGCAGGCTTTTAACATGGGACGTGACTTCTTCGCATAATTTCTGCCTTCTTGATGTATAATAGTAATATCAACCATCAAAGGGGGCGGATCATATGCTCGTCAAGCAGATTAACGTTTTTCTAGAGAACCAGATGGGACGTCTTGCTGAGGTTACGAAGACTTTGGGCAAGGCCAATATCGATATTCGTGCACTCTTTATAGCGGATACGGCAGATTATGGTATTCTCCGTATGATTGTGGATAAGCCGGAAGATGCACTTGCTGTACTTCAGGAAGCAGGCTTCTCAGTCAAGACTTCCCCAGTGATTGCGGTAGCAATCTCAGATCAGCCGGGGACATTGGACCACGCACTGGCTACGCTAGCCGAAACGGGTGTTTCACTTGAGTATATCTATGCCTATGTTGGAAGATTATCTTCTGATGCGGTGGTTGTGATCCGCGTACAGGACCCGGATACAGTTCTCGCGAAGTTTGACGAGGCAGGTATTCGGGTATTGAACCCTGAGGAGGTTTACGGTATCTGATGAATTCGAATCCATATACACAATACGGAATCAGCGATGCGGTGGTTCAGATGGCTTCTGAAGCGATGACCACCGCTTCATCTGTATTTCAGAGAATTGAAGAAATTCGCGAGATCAACCAGTTACGTGTGCTGGATGCATTTCGCGAAGCGCACTTTGCTGAAGCACACCTTGGCGGTACTACAGGCTATGGGTATGACGATATGGGGCGAGAGAAGATCGAGGAGATGTATGCTCGCCTATTTGGTGCAGAAGCAGCGTATGTCCGCATTCAGGTGACTTGTGGTACGCAGATCCTGGTAGCTTGCCTATTTGGCATACTGAAACCGGGTGAAGAGCTGCTTGCGGTAAGCGGACGTCCGTACGATACACTTGCCTCGGCTCTGGGCATTGGTAAAGAAGAAGGTGATTTTACCGGGTCTTTACTTGATTACGGAATGAAGTATAACGAAGTACAGTTGAAAGAAGATGGTTCGCCGGATCTGGAAGCGATCCGAGCGGCCATCCGTCCGGAAACGAAAGTGGTTTTCCTCCAGAAATCGAAAGGCTATACCTCAAGAAGATGCCTCCGCGCAGAGGACATCAAGGCTGTCGTAGATCTTGTAAAGAGTATTTCTAAGGACATTATTGTGTTCGTCGATAACTGTTACGGCGAGTTCGTAGAGACACAGGAGCCTTGCGCACTGGGCGCAGACCTCTGTGCAGGATCCCTGATCAAGAATGCAGGTGGAGGAATCTGTCCGTCCGGTGCTTATGTTTGTGGACGTAAGGATCTCGTAGAACGAGTGGCGGAGAGAGTGACTGCACCTGGACTTGGCAGTCACGTTGGGCCGAGCTTAGGCTTCAATAGACAGATTGCGCAGGGCCTCTTCATGGCGCCGCACGTAGTTGCGGAAGCTCTTAAGGGCGCTGTATTTGCAGCGAAGATGCTGGAGATGGCAGGATGCCGTCCGGAACCTGCATTCGATGCACTGCGTGGTGATATCGTTCAAAGTGTGGCTTTCCCAAATGCGGAACAAATGGTAAACTTTTGTAGAAATGTGCAGAGTTGCTCACCGGTGGACTCTTTTGTGGCACCGGAACCGTGGGCGATGCCAGGATATGACGCGGAAGTCGTGATGGCAGCAGGTTCTTTCGTGCAAGGCGCTTCGATTGAATTCTCTGCAGATGGTCCTGTTAAACCTCCATATCTGGTATATATGCAGGGTGGACTGGTTTTTGAACAGGTGAAGTTGGCGGTCATGATGGCTGTTGAGAAAATGATGGAGAGTAAGGATTGATTTATGGCACAGGGCAAGCGACCGAATAATGGGAAACGCCCCAATCAGGCGAACCAGGTAAATCCGGGGAAGCAAGCAAACCGAGGGACACAAGGTAGAAGACCAAGTGGCTCTGAGCAGGCGCGCATGAAATCGAATCCTAATCCAAGTCATAATCCAAATCCTAATCAACGAAGAACGGCACCGCAGCCTATTCCGAAGGATCGTCCGCTATTTGGTGATGAGAATCTTGTTACGACGAAGAACGGAGAAGAGAACCTGAAAGAGAACCTAGCACGTCCGAAAGAGAAGAAGTCCTGGTTTCGAAGATGGACCGCCAAGCGTAAGGCGAAGCAGACACAAACGATCGTAGAGGAGAAGAAGGCGAAGACCATTGAACCGATTGCGACTCGTCCGGAGGAGACTTTACCCGATGCAAGTGAAGCAAGACGACAGCATATGGCACAGACACGTAAGAAAGAGTCATTGAATGCTGCATTTCATGCGTTACTGTCTATTCTGATCCTGGTGGGTCTGCTCATTATTTCGGTTCTTTATGTAGTGGATTATGTAGCAGCGAAGCCAACGTATGCATTTGCGACAGAAGGCTCGATTGAACATACTATTGGTGCGACAGCATTAGTTGTGCGAAATGAATCGGTAATCCCTTCTACGATTGAAGGAGAACTTCTTCCACAAGCAACGGAAGGCAGCCGTGTTTCGAAGGGACAACTCCTTGCGATGGTTATTCCGTCAGGTATGGAAGACACGCTGCTTGACCTGAATAATGTAGAGAAACAGATTGTAGATCGAGAGAGAGAACTGATTGCACAGGGCAAAGGTTCTGGTGCTGAAAGAGTTTTTGCCGAGTCGAATGAAGAAATCAAGCCGTTGATTACCATGATTCGTCAGGATACTATGCAACGTAAACTCGACAACATGAACAGTTACACATCGTCCATTCGTGTGCTGATGGATGAACGAGATGCTGCACTTCAGGATATTGACTTTAAGGATGAAACACTGGATTCACTTCGTAACAGTGAAAGTGCATTGAATAACCAGTTGGAGATGAAAGCAAGTTCCATCAAGGCTGAACAGCCTGGCATCGTCTCTTATAAGATCGATGGACATGAAGAAGAGATTACATACGAACTGATTCTTGATATGGTGGATACGAAATGTCAAGAATTGGTTTCTTCTTGCGATAGCATCATTACGAGTGACCTGAAGATCAAGCAGGGTGAGCCGGCTATTCGAGTCATTCAGAATAATGTACAGTATTTTGCTTGTGAAATAGAGAATGTTTCCATGATGGAGTTCCAGCTAGGATCGATACATACCATTCGTATCCCAGATGAAGGGATTGCTATCTCAGACTGTAAAGTTATCCGTAGTTCTGTAACGAGAAAAGGGATGTTGATCGTCTTTGAGACGAATAATCAGGTTGAGAGATTGTTGGACAGACGAAGCGTCAATATTGAGATCGTCCAGACCAAGACCAGCGGAATCAAGGTGCCGGTTTCATCCTTAGTCGATGCAGATTACGATCGCGGTGTAGCTACCATCTATGTCAATGAGAGTGGATATGCAAAGGGTTATACCGTAACAATAAGAGACTACGATCGAGAATATGCAATCATTGAACCGGTTGGAGAGAATAAGGTTCCGGATATCAGTACAATCGTCATTACCAATCCGAAGACGGTCAAAGAAGGAGATAAGGTCGAGAAGTAATATGCAGATGTATGATCGTGCACAGATGCTTGAGAATATAGAGCGTGTTCGTGAGGAGATCCGAGACGCGGCGCAAACCTCAGGAAGAAATCCTTCTGATATTACGCTCATTGGTGTATCGAAATTCTTCCCAGCTGAATATGCAAAACAAGCTTATGAACTTGGTCTTCATGATCTGGGTGAGAATCGACCGGAGGAGATGCATGAGAAGAAGATGCTTCTGGATGAAGAAGATGTTCACCCAAGATGGCATCTGATCGGAACAATACAGAGCAGGAAGGTTCGACTGATTGTTGGCGAACCCTATCTCATTCACTCTGTTGATTCATTATCACTGGCTCAAGAAATATCTAAACGTTCGCTGGCTAAAGGTGTTACCTCGTCGATTCTTCTGGAAGTAAACATTTCGGGCGAGGAAAGCAAACACGGTTTCTCCCGTACATCCTTACTCGAAACCTTCCCATCGATTCTTTCGTTCCCTAATATTGATCTTTGCGGATTAATGACCATGGCACCAATCCAACACCAACCCGGCGAAGCCGAGAAGGTCTTTGAACAGACAAGGAAACTGTTTGAACAAGTAAAAAATGAGTATGGAATGCAGGGTCAGTGGCAGTACTTATCAATGGGGATGAGCGGAGACTTCAAAGAAGCAATTCGTCAAGGATCGACACATGTGCGTGTTGGTACGGCAATATTTGGGAAACGGGATTACCCAGATCCGGTGTGAGCAAATTGCCACAGGATTGAGCGCTTGTTTCGAAATGTTTCGAAAAAATTACATAAAAACCGAACAAGATTACATGTTATTTACCGTTCTCGAGATTCTATTGTCAGCATAATTTCGAAAAACTATACTTACCTCATAGTGAAATTCGCACATACGAAGAGCGTATGGTAGCAGTAAAATTTGGAGGTAGTTATGGCAGGTTTTTGGAATAAACTCGTAGACAAAATCGCAGGCGTTGAGGATGAGTACATCGATGATGTTGAAGAAACTTATGAGGATGAAGCATACGAAGAGTATGGTGACTTGGAGCCTCTCAGCATGGAAGATAAGTACGATTCTTTCCAGCAGCCAGAAATGAATATTGCTCCGGCAATCGTTCCAATCAAGGCAAATGAGACACAGGTTGTTATCCTTCAGCCAGACAGCATTCGTTCTTCTCAGCAGGTTTGTGATCATATCCGTCAGGGTCACACAGTTATCTGCAACATCGAGAATGTAGATCGTAGTGTTGCTCAGCGTGTAATCGACTATATCTCTGGTGCAGCTTATTCTATCGATGGTAACGTAAAGCCAATCGACCAGAACAGAAAGACTTTCGTAGTTGCTCCTAGAACAGTTTCTCTCATGGATCGTGAGATGCTGGCTAAGCAGGAAGAAGCTCAGAATCAGGCTAACAACGGTTATCGTCAGGTTCTCTGATTGAATTCATAATCAAATCCCCTAAGGAGCTGTTACATATACTGTAACAGCTCTTTCTGTATTGAATTGGAAAAGATGTGCACACGAAAGCAAACGCCGCAGACTTCTGAATTTGATGCCTGCGGCGTTATTGCGTGTAAATCTGTCAAATGTAATCCAATCAATCAGGCTTGTGGCTTGTAGCTGTCTTTTAGTGATACGCTACGGTTAAATACAAGGCTTCCTGGTTTGCTGTCTTTGGTATCCATGCAGAAGTAACCAATACGTAGGAACTGGAAACGATCCTGAGGTTGTGCATCTGAAAGAGAAGCTTCAACCTTCGCACCTTCCACTACAGTCAGAGAATCTGGGTTGATGAAGTCGAGATAGTTGCAATCTGCAAGATCTGGTGCCTCAACAGTGAAGAGACGGTCGTAGAGACGTACCGTTGCATCCAAAGAAGTCTTGGTATCTACCCAGTGAATCGTCGCTTTGATGCGGCGTCCGTCGGCCGGATTGCCTCCGCGACTTGATTCTTCGTATTCAGCATGTACGGCGATGACTTTGCCGTTCTCATCTTTATCACAACCTGTGCACTTAATGACATAGGCGGACTTGAGACGCACCTCGTTTCCTGGGAAGAGGCGGAAATATTTCTTCTCAGGAACTTCCATGAAGTCCTCTTCCTCGATCCACAGTTCGCGAGAGAAAGAGACTTCGCGTGTGCCGTCTTCCGGTCTCTCCGGATTGTTCTCGACAACGAATGTCTCCGTCTGATTCTCCGGATAGTTGTCGATGATGAGCTTAATTGGATGTACGACGCCCATCACTCGTTTAGCTGTTGCATTGAGATCTTCTCTCAAGCAGTACTCGAGGAAAGCAAAATCTACGACACTGTTTACTTTAGAGATACCATTGCGCTCCATGAAGTTATGAATGGATGCAGGGGTGTATCCGCGACGACGAAGTCCACATAGGGTTGGCATACGAGGATCGTCCCATCCGTCGACGAGACCTGTCTCAACCATGTTTCTCAGTTTTCTCTTGGAAAGAACGGTGTGGGTAATTCCTAATCGTGCAAACTCAATTTGACGAGGTTTACACGGAACGGAAACATTTGCAATTACCCAATCATATAACGGACGATGAGCCTCGAACTCCAAGGAGCACAATGAATGGGTGATACCTTCCAGTGCATCTTCGATCGGATGTGCGAAGTCATACATTGGGTAGATACACCATTTGTCGCCGGTGTTGTGGTGACGCATATGATTGATTCTGTAGATTGCAGGATCTCGCATGTTGAAGTTACCGGATGCAAGATCGATCTTGGCACGAAGGGTCATTGCACCGTCTGGAAATTCGCCTGCCTTCATACGGGCGAACAGATCAAGGCTCTCTTCAATTGGACGCTCACGGTATGGACTTGTAGCCGGATGAGTGAGGTCACCTCTGTGCTCTTTCATTTCTTCAGGAGTCAGCTGGCAAACATAAGCCAGACCTTTCTTAATCAGTTCAACAGCGTACTCATACATCTTGTCAAAATATGAGGAAGCATAGAAGAAACGATCATCCCAGTCGTGACCTAACCATTTGATATCTTCTTTGATGGCTTCGACAAATTCTTCGTCTTCCTTTGTAGGGTTGGTATCATCCATACGTAGGTTGCAAAGACCACCGAATTTCTCTGCCATACCGAAGTCAATCTCCAGTGCTTTGGCGTGGCCGATATGTAGGTAACCATTTGGTTCCGGTGGGAAACGTGTGTGAACGGTCTGACCGGCTACACGTCCTTCCGGTGCGATGTCTTCTTCAATTGCTTCATAGATAAAATTCTTATTCTCGCTCATAGTGATTTGCTCTCTTTCTGTTTGCTTATTTGTATCGCTAAATGTCAACGCGTCTTAGTTAAGACAGTACAGCAGAGAGTCGTTGTCGACCGGACTCGATACGCTTCAAGGATTCTTCCTTGCCGAGAAGCAGGAGCACTTCCACCGCGCCACCAGGTGTGACGGCTGTACCAGAAGCAGCAATTCTGACTGGCCACATGACCAGCGCATTCTTTACGCCAAGACCTTCGGCCAGACCGGCAAGACAATTGGAAAGGGCATCCTTGTTCCATTCTGTCTCTTCCAGAAGCGGAAGAACGGTATTTAGCATCTCCAGGGATCCTTCCTTGGTGGTCTTGCTCTTCTTGTGCACATATAACTCGAGGTCATAGTCGACCAGTTCCAGAAGGAATCCGAGCTTCTCGCTGATCTGAGGAAGTCTTGTGATACGTGGCTGCATGATCTCGGTGAACAAAGGATAGAGATCTTCAGTGATCATCGGGAATTTCTCAAGTTCTGGTTTGGCAAAAGCAATGAACTCTTCCTGACTCATCTTTCTGATGTATTCGCCATTGAACCACTCTAGTTTGTCGTAGTCAAATACGGACGGAGACTTGCTGATACCCGAGATGTCGAAAGCTTCGCTCAATTCTTTGAGAGAGAATACTTCTTGGTTATCTTTCGGACACCAGCCCAGAAGTGCAATGTAGTTGATGATTGCTTCCGGAAGGAATCCCTGTGCGACCAGATCTTCAAATCCAGTGGATCCATGACGCTTGGAGAGCTTGCTGACCGTGCCGTCCGGATTCTTGCCTTGAATCAAGGGAAGATGTACATAGGTCGGAATATCCCATCCAAAAGCCTCGTAACAGAGGTTGTACTTCGGTGTAGAGGAGAGGTACTCACTTCCGCGTACGACGTGAGAAATCTTCATGAGATGATCGTCAATGATATTAGCGAAGTTGTAGGTTGGATAACCATCCGCTTTCAGAAGGATCTGATCCTCGAGTTCCTTGTTCTGAACGGTGATGTCGCCGTATACGCAGTCGTGGAAAGTTGTCTCACCGGTAAGCGGCATCTTCTGGCGGATAACATATGGTATGCCGGCGTCAAGATTCTTCTTTATCTCCTCGGCAGAGAGGTCGCGACAGTGACGATCATAGCCTGTTTCACCGCCTTCCTGTTCATGGAGAGATGCTAGACGCTCTTTACTACAGAAGCAGTAGTATGCGTGACCATTCTTGACCAATTCCTCTGCGTAAGGCTTATAGAGGTCCATGCGCTCACTCTGGACGTAAGGACCGAATTCGCCGTCAATGTCTGGACCTTCATCGTGAACAAGACCTGCGGTCTTAAGCGTCTTGTAAATGATATCTACGGCTCCGTCTACATAACGTTCCTGATCCGTATCTTCAATACGGAGAACAAAGGTGCCACCAAGTGATTTAGCAATCAGATATTCATAAAGCGCAGTGCGGAGATTTCCGACATGCATGAAGCCTGTTGGACTTGGCGCAAAACGCGTACGAATTGCAGGATTAGTAATAGACATAGGAATCTACCTCTTCTTTATTATAATAACAACCTATTTTATCACATATAATACGGGAAAAGCACTCGAGTTATACTTTTTTGTTCATTCTTCAGTATAAAAGTGTTATGATATCAACAATGAGTGTGAAGAAGTGGAAGGAGGACCGAACATGACCTGTATGAAGCATGTTGAGAGCCGATGTGCTTATCCAATTGAATGTGGTCGCGGTATCGCGCACGCTTCGCTTCTGGAACTCCTTGCTAAGCGTTCACCGGATCATTCCTGTAAATTGGCTATCGTAACGGAC
This sequence comes from Oscillospiraceae bacterium, assembly GCA_045598705.1. Taxonomy (GTDB): domain Bacteria; phylum Bacillota; class Clostridia; order Saccharofermentanales; family Saccharofermentanaceae; genus Scatonaster. Next base: position 15,841 of record JAZLMM010000027.1, on the reverse strand, counting down.
AAAGAGGTGTACGGCCTTCATCATATGAACTTTATTCAGGAATTGGAACGTCGTGGCGTGACTCCGACTGTTATTCAGATCGATGGACGCCAATCTTCGAAGAACTTTGACGTGGTAATGAAAGTCTATGAGCGTCTTATGGATATTTCTTTCTCTTCGGAAGATCTTCTTGTTGGCTGGGGGGGAGGAAGCATCTTAGATGTGACGGCATTTGTGGCCTCGTCCTTTCTGGGTGGGTTGACTTACTGCCTGATGCCAACAACTCTACTCGGCATGCTCGAATCTGCCGAAGCGGATCAGGCTTACCTGAATTATATGAGTCATAAAGACTGTGTGAGCATGAAATGTCAGCCTGTTGCAGTGATTATGGATGTCGAGTTTCTCTCTACTTTGCCGGAACAGTTCATGAAGAATGGCTATGCTCGCATCATCCTGTACGGTATGCTTGATCAGATTACGCTCTTGAACAAACTTGTACATCGTACGGATATGTTTATTACTGTTGATGAGTGTTACCTAGCGAAATCAAGAATTCGACAGCAGCATGTGCAGGCATTCTGTTTTGGTAAAGAAATCCAGGAGGCGATTCTGGAACATTTCCGTTTTCTAAGATATACAGAAGGTGAAGCACTAGCTTTTGCAGTTGCGGCGATGGCCCCATCTGAAGCGCTTTTTAAATTGTATGATCTTCTTGGGTTCCCGAGAAAAGTAGAAGGTGTTTCCAAAGATGCATTGCTTCGTAGGATTATGCAGAATCTCTTACGTGAGAAAGATGAGATTCATGTAGTAATGGCGAAAGGAAATGGCGCGGTTGAAGAACGTGTGATGACCCAGGCCGAAGCTTTCTCCTTCTTCTCGGAAAGATTAGAAGTTATATGTGAAGGTTGTTGAGTGATTTGAAGGAGAATGCATGAAGAATATAACAATCAATCGTCTTACATATAGACTGATAAGTGCAATACTAATCGTTTCCTTCTGTTTGCCTATTATGGCTTGTAAGAAGAAAGAAGAGGAGGCCATACCTGCCGATTACGGAGATTATGGTGAAACATTTGCGCTACGTCTTGCAAGTTCATATCCATACCGAAATGCATTTTCATCCGGTGAGAAAGGTGCCGGAATGATGATTCAAGAGGAACTAAAGCGCATCGGATATGACGTAGAAGTTCAGGAGTTTTCTGCTCCAAATGGTCAAAGTTCTAGAAATTACATCGTTCGCATTCCCGGCGAGGGGTTCATGCAAAGGGATTCTTTCGGCACATATTCTCCGATTAAGAAGACGGTAGTCATCGGTGCTCATTATGATTCGCCCATTTCGTATGAAGAGCGATATGATTATCCGAAATATGATGGTATCCAGAATAATGCTTGTGGGATTGGTGCGCTGATGACGATAGCCAAGGAGATGTATGGCAAGTCTTTCGGCTATGACGTTGTTCTGGTTGCTTTTGGTGCAGGTTCATCCAATTTCCTTGGCGCCCGTTCTTTCGTTTCTAAATTGAGCGAAGCGGATATAAAGTGTATGGATTGTATGTACTGCATAGAGAGTATCTATGCAGGAGACAAGTTGTATGCGCATGCAGGTCTTTCCTCATTGAAAGATGGAAAGAAATATTCCTACCGTCGAAAACTGTATGAAGCTTATGATGTTGCTTACGACAATCTGCTGTCTTCCGAGCTTGGTGTTGAGCTCTACTATAACATGTCACTTCTCAGCTTTGATGTGGACACGGATGGCCATGAAGATATGTATCGTGAAGTGACAAAAGTTCGGTCAGATTATTGTGCGTTTGATGCATGTTCCATTCCAATAGTCTTCTTTGAGTCTTCGGATTACAATTTCTCGAAACTGAATGACATGAAGGAGACGAAGAACCTAGAATTACAGGCGTATGGTGGTGCAATCCGCAACACGCCTTTCGATTCAAGCTTGTTGCTTCAGGAATCCTTAGATGAGGAACGACTAAAGACACGCATTAATGCGGTGTCGTTTATTATTGTAAAAGCAGTGGAGAAGGGTTCGCAGAACTGTGTCGCGCTTTCAAATTATAATGACGGAGAACGCTTGACACCAACTGTGACACCAAAGAAAAAGGAATCTGAAACAGTTGAGACTACTTAATAAAGATTGAGAGGAAGAGTTATGGCGGAAGAGCAGAGTTCAAAGTTCATTTCCGGTGATCGGTTTGAGGGAATTGTCGTAAGCGAACTTGAAGATCAAGAATATCATTTTGAGATTGAAGGAACAGCTGTCAATATTACTCAGAAAGTGTTATCTCCCAAGCCAGATCGTAAAGTATTGGGATTTCTATTCTTGATGGATGCGCCCCAACGTTTTCGCTTGGATATTTTGATTCCTGATGATTGTAAGAATGCGCAGATATCTCTGAATGACAAGGAACTTCTCGGGTTCTTCTCCAAGGATGTGCCATCTGATCCAGAGTATGTGGAAGTGACACATTGCAATGATGCAAATAAGTACACGCCACTTTGCCCAGGTCAATTTCAGTCTTTGAATTTTCGCTGGGAATCGGGTGATGTGATTAAGTGCTTTTTTTACTACTAATCAAATTGACGTGATTTTTACGTGGTGATATAGTTATTTTGTTGGAGGGTTTGTGTTATGGATACTAATGCATCAATGATAGACAGATTATTCGCGCTTGTGCTCGATGTAGTGACTTTTTTAGGATATGCGGCAGGTGTCTGCATGGTTATCTTCACGGTAAATGAAATCAATACCGAAGTTGAAGAAGCCATTATTTCAAGACATCAGTTAATCAAGCTGGCCATTATTCTGATTGTGTGTTACTACGTTCTGGAAGTTTTTTTTACAAGAATCTTTGCCACCACGCCAGGTAAGCTCTGGATGAACTGCGATGTGGATTTCCACAGAGGAAACTCCATGATTTACAATATCATTCGTAGTTTCATCAAAGTGATTTGCGTATTTACAATTATTCCTGGCTTTGTTTCCTATGGATATGCTTGTTCGAACAATGATTCCAAGTCCTTCCATGATGCGGTCGCAAAGACAAATGTTACGAGTTCGACAAGAACACCAAGAGCACTTGGTATTCTGATTGTGCTGGTTGGTCTTTTCCTCCTTACAGTATTCTTGTATCGCTACCATGAAGTGCTCGGACTTACTGTAAAAGTTGGCCTTTCTGAGTTCAAGATCTTCAATTTTGATTAATCGATATTGAAACAAAGTTACAATTTGGTGAAGTTCTTTTTTGCACTTGTTATTTTATCAAAAACGTGATATTATCTTTGCAGAAGGACGGAAATGGGTCCGGATTTGTAACTACAAAAATGACCATCTGAAAGTAATTTCAGGTGGTTATTTTTGTGTCGGAATAATTGCTCAAGAAAGCAGGGAAGGAATAGAACTAAAAGTATATCAATCAATAAAGGCGCCCATAAGAGGACGCCTTTGTTGATGAATGCTTGAATGAGTGAGAAGAAACTTAGTTGACCTTGGTAACCCAACCAAACTTATCTTCTACTTTACCGCTCTGAATACCTGTGATCGTGTCATAGAATTTCTGAGTGATCGGACCAATCTCACCATTGTTGATGTGGATGACTGTATCTTCATATTTCAGTTCGCCTACTGGAGATACAACTGCTGCGGTACCGCAACCGAAACACTCCTGCATACGACCGGATTTTCCTGCTTCGATGACTTCGTCGATGGAAATCTTTCTTTCTTCAACTTCCAATCCCATATCCTTCGCAATCTCGATGCAGCTTCTTCTTGTGATACCAGGGAGAATGGAGCCAGCAGCCAGAGAAGGAGTAACCAATTTGTTGTCAATGATGAACATGATGTTCATCGCACCAACTTCTTCGATATACTTCTGCTCAACGCCATCGAGCCAGAGCACCTGCTCATATCCGGAATCGTGAGCGATAGTCTGGGCAATCAAAGAACAGGCATAGTTGCCTGCGCATTTTGTAAAACCAGTACCACCACGAACCGCACGAACGTACTTGTCTTCGACGTAAATCTTCACCGGCTTGATACCGTGTGCATAATAAGCACCAGAAGGTGAGAGCAGGATGAAGAACTTATATGTGCTGGAAGCACGTACACCCAGGAACGGGTCGGTAGCAATAACAAATGGACGAATATACATGGACTCGCCCTTGCCGGAAGGAATCCAATCCTGATCGATTTCAACCAGTTTCTTGGTAGCATATACGCAGAAATCAACATCAACTTCCGGAATGACCAGACGATCGTTGGAATTGTTCATACGTTCAAAATTGCATGCCGGACGGAAAAGGTTGATCGAACCATCTTCGCACTTATATGCCTTTAGACCTTCAAATACTGCCTGACCATAGTGGAAAACCATAGCTGAAGGTTCAATCTCGAAAGGTCCATAAGGAACGATGCGTGGGTTGATCCAACCCTGACCTTCTACATAGTCCATCACGAACATGTGGTCAGAGAAGATGTGACCGAATGGAAGCGGCTGACCTGGCTGCGGACGTTGTCTTGGCGAGGTTGTCTTTGTAACCGAAATTTCTGGGAACATAATAATCCTCCTACTAATATATCAAATAATGTACTTATTTCGATTATATCTCCAATTGCTGAAAATGGGGCATGTTTTTCTTCTGATTGTGCAATATGTGCCATTTCGTGAAGAAAAATGCCCCGTTTGCGATTCGACATGAAGGTTGAAGATAGAGTGAGGAATGGTACAATGAGAAAAGTAGTGTTGAGCCTTCGGAAAGGAGAGAAGAGCATGCGTCTCAAACATGTTGATCTGATCAATCAGGCTTTCCAGATTCAGAAGGATCAGGACGTATTCATTCACGATGGCCGAATCGTTGCGATATCTGATGCGGATTCACTTGATTCTGATTGTCAGGACTGTGTGGATTTGAGTGGGCTCCTCCTCATTCCCGGATTGATCGATATCCACATCCATGGAGCGGTAGGTGAAGATACTTCGGATGGTCAAGAGGTTTCTCTTCGACGTATTGCTTCATTTCTTCTTTCCAAGGGAATTACTGGATTCTGTCCGACTACAATGATGATTCCTGATGAACAGATTCGTGCAGTTCTTCGAGCTGCCGAGTGTATGAAAACCAGTGAATACGTTGGCGCTAAGATACTCGGTGTTCGACTGGAAGGCCCATTTCTTTCTAAAGAGAAGTGTGGCGTGCAAAATACCGCATATGCGAAACTTCCTTCAGTGGAGTGCTTCCAACAACTCCTTCAAACATATTCGGCGGATCTGGTTCGAATTGTAGACTTGGCACCAGAGCTTCCAGGGGCGAATGATTTCATCTCTTTCTACCAAGATAAGTACGTGATTTCCATCGCACATACAGCTGCTACGTATCGGTGTTGTAAAGAAGCGATCAGTCTCGGTGCTCGACATGGTACACATCTTTTTAATGCGATGAATCCATTACACCATCACGAACCCGGTGCGGTCGGTGCGCTATTGGATGATTCTGAAACGACCTGCGAATTGATCTGCGATGGCATGCATATGCATCCAACTGTATTAAAGATCGCATGGAAATTACTTGGTTGTGAGCGGATTGTAGTCGTTTCGGATGCGATGCGTGCGGCAGGGATGCCGGATGGTGTCTATGATTTAGGCGGAACGCCGGTTACAGTACACGATGGACGAACGGATTTTGGCAATGGACGTTTGGCGGGATCAACGACTAATCTTCTAGACGAAATCAAGTACTTGGTCTCAATTGGCATTCCTTTGACTGAAGCTGTAAAGACCTGTAGTATTAATCCTGCTCGTGTATTACATGTGGAGAATGAGATCGGTTCATTGGCTATCGGTAAAAGCGCTGATATGGTCGCTGTGGATCAGGATTTGTGCGTGCATCAAGTTTGGATGAATGGCAAATCGGTTTATAAATTGGGGGAGAGAAAGTGAGTACGGAAGAATCGATGGAAATACAGCGAAACATCGCGGTGAAGTATCTTCTTGATCATTTGGACGAACAAGCGCGAATTTCTTGCTTAAAGGCTTGCCGTAGCCGTTCGTTCACTAAGGGTGAGATTCTTGTAGCACAAGGGGATGACTGTCAATCTCTATTGATTGTGACAAGTGGCGAGGTAGCGAGACAGAAGTATACGACTGGTGGTGATTTCACTACGTTGGATGTTTGTGGAGGTGGAGAGGTACTCGGTGCGGAGTGCTTCCTTGCTGAGCAGAATCATTTCGCATATGAAATTGAAGCCTTGAGTTCTGGCTCATTGCTTTCCCTTTCAAAAGAGACATATTCTTCCTTGGTTGAGAGGCATCCTCAGTTGCGAGACAATCTTCAAATGGTCTTAGCCGCCTATATCCAACGTCAGGATATACGAATAGACATTTTGTCCCAACGTAGTATTCGACAGAAGATTGCCTCATACTTACTTTCTCAGGTTCACAGTAGTCAAGATGACCTAGTGTGCGAAATGCCAGGCTCTAAAGAAGTGACGGCTAGATATTTTGCGTTACCAAGACAAAGCTTATCCCGTGAACTACTAGCAATGGAGAAAGAGAGACTGATTCTTGTCAGTGCTCGTCATGTGACGGTGCTTGATTACGATTCGCTAGTACGAATAGTTGATGAAACGTAATTCGGTAAATGTGCTATAATATATAGGATTTAGTGTAGAAAGGACGCAAAGACATGTTTGATAAGCTTACTGCATTTGTGCGTGAGATTTTCTCCAGTCTCGATAGTGGATACATGTTTTTCGGCAGTCCGCTTGATCTGGTACGCTATGTAATCGACATTGTTCTTGTAACAATCGTTATCTATAATATTCTTCGTTTGATTCGCGGTACCCGTGCTTGGCAGCTCCTTAAAGGCTTGCTACTGATCCTTGTGTTTGTTTTGTTCTGTAGTTTCCTTGGCTTGGAAATGGTTGGTTTTATTTTTAACAAACTGCTTTACATAGTTGCTATTCTTTTTGTAGTTATTTTCCAGCCCGAACTTCGTCATGCGTTAGAGACGGTTGGCCTTAAGTCTTTCTCATCTTTCTCAAGCGTACTTCTGAGTGATGATTCAGATGAGCAACTTCGTTATGTTTCTATGGTGGATGAGATTGTGAAGGCCTGCACAGAGATGAGCAGTACCTATACCGGCGCATTGATCCTTCTGGAGAGAAATACGAAATTGGGTGAATTGCTGAAACAGGAGAATGTCGTTCGTTTAGATTCTTCTGTGACGAACTCGATGTTACAATCTATTTTCTACAAGGGTTCTCCGATGCATGACGGTGGACTGTTGATTCGTGACGGGCGAATTATTGCTGCTCGTTGCCATGTTCCGCTATCTGAAACATTCCATGTAATTGAGCGTTATGGTACGCGTCATCGTGCTGCGGTGGGTGCGAGTGAAATCGGTGATACGGTTGCTATTGTTGTTTCTGAAGAGCGCGGCACGATGTCTATTGCTGTGGAAGGCGTGCTTTACGAAATGAAGAGTGCCAAGGAACTGCGTGAGAATCTATTCTATCTTCTTGGTATCACGACTTTATCTTCAAAGAGCATGCGAATGAAGAAGCATAGCAAGAAGAATTCGAAGAAACTCGCGACAGAAGCAGTTTCTGTCTCTGAGCCTGTCACAGCTATGAAGGAGAAAATAGAGGAGAAGACGCAAGATGAGGAACAGGAAGCAGTTCCGATTGTAGCCAGAAAGAAGAAGTCCGAGAAGAAAGGACGTCGTACCGGCGGAGCGTTGCTTCTTCTGCTTTCCTTCTTCTTCTCGTTTATATTGTGGATGTACATTCAGGTGACCACCAACCCAGTAACCGAGCGTACCTTTACATTGGATCTTCAGTATGAGAATTATGAAGTGATGAAAGAGAAGGGCCTTGCTTCGAATTTTGATATTCGTAGCGTAACGGTGCGTATCGTTGGACGAAAGAACGTTCTGGATAAGATGACCTCTTCAGATCTGTCGGCATATATCGATATGGGTTCGGTGGAAACGCCAGGTTCTATTCGTATGAAAGTATATGTGAAGAGTGACGATAACGTATATTTCCGCGTGGACATGCAACGACCAGAAGACATTCCGATCTCTGTTTATACAAGTTCTGATACTGAAGAATCTTAAGAGGCGTTCTATTTCATAGAAGCTATACATGTCATGGCTTCTTCGACACTTTCAGCAATAGATAGATTTATGAAATTTGCCAACCGCCCTAGAAGGTAGAGGGAGGGGTACTTCTTGCTCAGTGCCAGATACTTCGCATAACGGTTGAGGTTCTCTGGCGAACGACATGGTTCGAAAGGCTCAGCGACACCGTTGACGGCAGTTGTATAAGGTGATTCCATACAGATGGATGTCTGATTCTCAACATTCTGAAGCGTAATATGTTTGCTTTCGCTTGTTCGAACGATTTCAGGTGATTTGGGCGTGACAATTACGGCACTCTCTTCGGCAAACTCTTCCGCAAGATCCTTGAAGGTCATCTTCGAAGTGCGAAAACTCATAGAACCAAAACGAGAATCAAACAAATCATCTAATGAGGCGGTGGCGATTACTTTGCCACTGAATGGTACGCCATCTAGAAGAATGGTCGAAGCGTGCTTGACGAATGTGAGACGTGAACGTGCATCCATATTCAAATATGTTGAAATGCCTGGGTGCGACAGCATATTCTCCATTAGTTCTGTAAACCCTTGCATTGGCATAGCTTGATATTTGTCTTGGTAGTAACAATCGTCTGAGCCAATATCCACATAAGCATCATTCGTGTATGAATCATTAGCGGGAATGAAATCACTGCCCTCTTTCACGTTTATATTCCCCATTATCAGGTGCTCGATCATGAAACGCCCAAGATCCATTAAGTCGGAATCCGCGGATGCTATCAACTGATCAACAGAAATTCTGTTGGTAGATGGAAATAAAGACTGAAGTCGGGATAGTATTCTATCTCTTTTCTCTGCACCGAAAAGAATTTCAAGACTATTAGTATTGAGCGGCATAGGAAAAGTCTTATCTTCGTAACGGGCAAGTACACGATGGCGATATGGATAGAACGAACCAAAACGACGAAGATACTGATATACCAGCTCATTGTCGGTGTGGAAGATATGTGGACCGTAAGTCTGAACACGTATTCCGTTTGGCCTTGTTTCTTCGAAAAGCGAACCGCCAATGTGCGAACCTTGTTCGAAGCAGATTACTTCATAACCGGAATCAGCTAGGAGGCGGGCAGCAACACACCCGGAGATACCAAGACCGATGATGATAGCTTCTTTGCGTGACATAGATCTCGAACCTCCTTCTCCTAAATTCTCAATCTAATTTTATGTTCATTCTAATCGAAAATTGTGAATATTTCAAAACAATTTTACAAATAATTATGTTGTAATCAACCCTACGCCATTTTGTAAAATCATTGTGAGATTGCCTATGATAAAATCAAAATGACATATTATGAAGAGGAGTGCTTATGTCCAGCGAAGAAGAAAGAATGAAATCCAATCCGTCCGCAGATGGCAATACGGAAGATATTGATATGAGTTCGTTGATGGCTGGTATTCGACGAGTACCAACTAGTGATCATAGTAAGAGTGGGGCGAATCATGCTCAAGAGAAGACAGTGCGTGTGAATAACACGAGAGCGACTCATCCGACGAGTTCAGCTCAGAGCAGAAAGAAGAAGGCAGCGCACAGAAAAAGAGTCGAACGAATGCTGATGCTGACAATCGTTCTAGTTATTGCTGTGATTGGTCTTGGTATATTCTTACTTGTTCGAAACTTTGGTGGAAATCAGGACGAAACAGATGCGACTTTTACAAGTATGAGCTCGGAATTTACTTCTTCTGAAACGACTGATAGTACTACTTCTAGTATGACTACGACAGAAACCACAACTCCGGCACCAACTCCTACGCCTTCTCCTACACCATTCCCGGCAGGTGGTCCTGATCTAACTGGATATTGTGTCGTGATTGACCCAGGACACCAAGAAGTGGCAAATACGGAACAGGAGTCGATGTCTTCTTCGATGGGCGGTTCAAAAGATCGCTCTGCACTTGGCTATAGCGGTGTTGTCTCCGGTATCAATGAGTCAGAAATCAATCTTGAAGTAGGGTGTTTGTTGAAAGCATATCTTGAATCGTTAGGGTGCGAAGTATACATGACACGAGAGACAAATGATGTCGATATTTCCAATCAAGAACGTGCAGAATTTGCGGTTGCCAAGAATCCGGATCTGTTTATCCGTCTTTACTGTAACGCAGCAAATGATTCGAAAACAAGCGGGTGCGAAGTCATCGTTCCCTCAAGTGGTAAATATGCTTCTGAAGTAATCACTTGGGGAGATGATCTTGGTCGCTCAATTGTGAACTTCACACATGGAAACTTTAATGGTTGTAAGAGTAGCGGACAGTATAGTGGATTAAATTGGGCAGATTCTATCCCTTCTTTCATGATTCGAATGGGATACCTGACGAATAGTGATGACGAATCCAATCTTCTGGATGAAGCGTATCAGATGAAAGTGTGTCAAGCTATTGCTCAGTTCATCGCTACAATGCCGAAACACTAATATAGGCCCCACAATTAGTAGATTACTTCGATTTCTTTCTTCAAACTTGGTCTTGTTGTGAATTTGCGTATTTGTGTTAAAATTATATCGTTATTCTTGATGTTTGGAGGCGAGGAACGTGAGAAGAAGTCGTATAGTGGCTTTGCTTGCATGTGTTTTGTGTGTATCCATGCTTCTTCCTTCGTGTAAATTACACAAGAAGACATCTACTGAGGATAGTACGATAGATACCGAGGAGACTGATGAGACGCCACGCACGACTCGTGTTTCCGAGACGACAGTTCCTTCTATGATGGTTACCTCGCTTGACCAGTTTATTACGGATGGCAATGTTTTCTCAGAGGATCTTCCGCTTCCGACTCCCACACCTATTCCTTTCACTCAGATCTCATTGGGATATACTAATGAAGACGACGGTTATTTTAGTGGTGCACTTGAGAATGCTACCATTGTGGACAATGATCTCTTCCGTTTTACAATTGTGAACACGGAAGTATCCCAAGAGGCGTACATTGTGAACTCGCAATTTGAGAATAAGTCAGATGTACCCTATCGTCTCAAATTTTTAAATCCGACCTTTGATGGTTGCGCTGTGGAAGATTCCTATGTAACAGAGATACTAGAGCCGCATAAGGTTCTTGACGATGTAACTAATTTTACCGCAACGATCGCCAATTATGGTGGAACAGAACCAGATCAAATTGCTTTTTTACTTCTGGCTATACCGATTGACACTTCGATGTCGGCTTCCATTCAATTTGAGAAGAATTATGTGCCTTGTATGCTTTTTCCGCATGGCGAAGAAGCGTATATATTTCAAGATCGAGTCGAAGTATCGGGTTCCTCAATTTTGTATGATTCTGAGGTAGGTCAGTTCGCGATCGATCAGTTTGAGATATCGGAGCTTTACTTCTCGGTTACTTGTTCTTTCCTTAACAAGTCTTCTGAATATGTAATGCTTCGGGCTACGAATGGACAGGTTATGTTGGATGATACATACTTTGATTTGGCTTCGAGTACGGCTGTTTATGTCGCGCCTTATTCACGTCTGACATACAGTTATACGGTTAGTTTGTCCAGTATTGAAGGGTCGGGCATTGATCCCCAGGAAGTGAAGTTATTCTCCATGAATTTGGAAGCGGATACACTCTATTATGACATTGCTGAGATGTGGGAGTCGTTGATTCGCAAAGAAATAGTGTTTGGATAATTCCAAGGACACGATAGTAGAAAGGAAAGAGAAAAATGGGTTTGTTTGATCGTAAACGTGGAAAGAATCAGGAGGAGAATCATATTGAGCCACCTCGTGAGGGAAAGGTTGAGGTTCAGTTTCCGATTCTAACAGTAGTGATTGAAGAAGTTCTTTCGATGACTGCATCGGAGGTGTCTGCTGTCGGATATGTTCATGGTGGTACATTAAAAGAGGGAGATCGTCTCTATATCCTTGGCAGAAGAGGAAAGAGCACACCAACCGCTGCGCTTCGCCTCAAGGACACTTTGATGTCCAAGATTACGCAGGCAGAAGACGGAACGAATGTATCGATCGTGCTTGAAGGTATACATCCGAAGGATGTTGAGCAGTATGATGTACTTTCTTCCGTAAACTGCATTTCTTCCAATATCGATTCGCCAGATTCTCCAGTCAATCCTTATCTGAGTGGTCTGCTTCGTGAAGCCAAGCGTTTCCATAAAGAGACGGAGTATATGGGACGGATCATGGAGTACATATGTAACGATGCGGTTTTCTTGACGCCCTGTATGAGTGAGCCTTCTGAATCTGAGAAAGAGAAGGTTGGTTATGCTTTGTTGAAATCAAAGGATGGCGATGCGTATTTGTCTGCATGTACAGATATAAGCGAAATTGAATCCCTTGAAGGATTAAATACGAAGATGCTGGAACCAATTGATTTTGAGAAGATCATGCAAATCGCCAATGGTGCACCGATCAAAGGCCTTCTGATTAACCCAGCTCACGAGGGATTTGTCTTAAAGAAGCAGTTGTTGGAGTCTTTGTCACTTCAGAAGAGAAAAATCGTCAACAATGTAAAGGAACAGAAGATTGATACCAATCAACCTGTGGCGATTGCTGTTCCGAAGGAAGAACACGTTCCGACAGAGATGTTTGAAGCACTGAACAAATTTATGGAAGGTGAGCCGAGCATCCTTCGTGCTTGGTATGGCGTGATGCTGTTCCCGAATGAGAATAAGAAGACTCATCTGATCATTATCGATACGTTGGAAGAGACGCCTGAAATCTTTGGCGCCATTGGTCGTACGGCTAAACCATTCCTTGAAGAGGATATGCCACTGAATATGCAGTCGGCTTCCAAAGTGGGCAAGATGACTGAGAAACTTATGCCGTTCTATGAGAGGAAAGATCAGATCAAAACACCTAATTGAGACTCGTAGCATCTTTGAAGTTTTTCGTGTGGGACAAGGAAATAGTAGATGGAAGAGAATAACTCAAATCAGAATGTGAATGGCGCACGTAAGTCAGCCAAGAACGGTAGAGTCAGTGCAAGACAAGCGACAATCGATGCAAAGTCGCGCCAAATTGAGGCACAACGTGCCATGGATAGTAAGCGCGATGAAGCAGCGCAGAAAGCTGCAGAAGTTAAAAGACAAGAAGAACAGGAGAAGAATAATCGCCTTGATGCGGTCGTGAAGGACAATGATCGAAAGAAAATGATCATTGTGATTCCGTTAATTTTTCTATGCGTTGCCGGATTGATTATTGTCCAAAGAAAGGTTATTCCAAACTACGACTATCGTTATGCGGTTGACCTGATGGAAGATGGAAAGTACCATGAGGCAATTGCCGAGTTTAGAGCATTGGGTGATTACAAAGATAGTGAGGAGAAAATTGCAGAATGCGAAGCTGCTTTGAACGAGGCGGTGTATGTGAAGGCTGTAGAGAATATGAACGCTGGCCGATATGACGAGGCAATCGCAGTGTTTGAGACGCTTCATGGATATAAGGATAGTAAAAATTTAATCGAAAAGTGTTTGGAAGGTAAGTATAATCTTGCCCCTGCTTTACTCGCAGAAGGAAAATATAAGGAAGCAGTAGATATTTACTATTCACTAGAAGAATATAAGGACAGCCACGCATTGGCTCAAGAAATCTGCAAACAACATGGTCTGGATACGATTCAGGGCGCAGATGTAGGAGACATTGTTTATTTCGGTCAATATGAACAGGACGATAATCCTCATGATGGTAAAGAATACATCGAATGGGTGATTCTCGAGAAGAGAAACGGCAAAACTCTTGTCATCTCTAGATATGGACTTGATTGCAAATGGTATAATCCGCAAGAAGATATTACATGGGAGGACAGTTACATTCGTTCTTGGTTGAACGGTACGTTCTACGATGGGGCGTTCTCTGAAGAGGAGAAGGGAAAGATTGTGCTCGCGAATATCAGACCAGAAAAAAATCCGGTGCATGATACGAAACCAGGAAATGCAACAAGAGATCGTATATTCCTCCTGAGCCAGGGAGAGGCCAATCAGTATTTCTCTACGGTTCTTGAAAGACAATGCTTCCCTACGAAATTTGCTATGGCTCACGGCACGTACTGCTACGATAATTACGGCGGTACCTGTGGTTGGTGGCTTCGGTCCCCTGGATTGAACCAGTGCAGTGCGGCAATTGTCAATGAATATGGCTGGGCGAGTAATGACGGCATAGGTGTTGAATATGGTTGGGCTGCAGTACGTCCTGCATTATGGATCAATCTTGAAAAGGTGTGACCTCATTCCCTTTAATCCATAACTTGTAAATACAGAGAACCCCTGAAGTTGAATAAACTTCGGAGGTTCTCTTCAAAATAAGACTTCAAAAATTGGTGGAACGGGTGTCGTCAAGGACGACGAACACCCCTCCCAATAGCCATTTTCGCCTTCTAGAGCCGATTCTATATCCTCAAACGGGATATTCTCAATATCAGTGCGCACTTACAGACGGGCGTAGCCCATCTATTTGTAGGTGCTTGACACAAAGAAGCAATATTTGATGAAATTTTCGTATCATGTGTAAGATTCATGCACAAAATATCGCTATATATAGTAAAAGGCAGATGGGAGGAACTCATTCGTATGGACGATAGTAGAATTGTGGATTTGTTTCTAAATAGAGACGAGGAAGGAATCAAGCAAGTTTCAAAGAAATACGGAGAACTGTTAAGAAGTGTTTCGTATCGAATTACGGAAAACCGAGAAACTGCTGAAGAATGTGAGAATGATACATATCTGGAGGCATGGAAACGAATTCCACCTCACGAGCCACGGGAGTATCTGGTTGCATTTCTATCAAGGATCGTTCGCAACCTTTCCATTGATCGGTGTCTCCGTGAGAAACGATTGAAAAGAAAGGGGTACTTGGAGGAGCTCTCTGTTGAGATGGAACAATTCCTTCCTTCTGATCTGTCCATTGAGAAAGAGCTGGATAGAATCGAATTGGCGGAGGCAATCAGTTGCTATCTTCGTAAGCAACCGAAAGAGCATCGTATCATCTTCATGAGAAGATACTATAGCTTCGAAAGTGTCGGTGATATCGCCAAGTCAATGCATTGCAAAGAGAACAGAATATACACCATGCTTCATCGGATGAGAGAAGATCTTAAGAAATATTTGAAAGAGGAGAATATCATATGAGTTGTAGAGATAATTTAATGCTGATGTCCGAAATAGGTGATGATTTGATATCTGAACTGACAGATGATTTCCGTAAAGAGCGGCAAAACCCGAACAACAAAATCTGGATTGGTGTTTTGATTGGCATATGTGCTGCACTTGCTTTGACCATCGGAATTCTTGTGCGGACGATTGGACGCAAGTCATATACGAAGAACCAAGAAACAAGCCCTGATATAACAACGATATCCCTAGCCATTAATGTCGTGATAAATGGTAAAAATTATGGAGATGCAGGTCCAGCTACAGCAAAGAAATACAATCTCCCTAGTAATCAAGACATAACTACTGATGAATTGGGTGAATTGATCGGAGAAGTGGAAGAATGCATTCAAGTGCCGGAAATGATTGGAACGAAGGCATATCGGTATGCAGGAGCAGATACTTCTGGGAT
This sequence comes from Oscillospiraceae bacterium, assembly GCA_045598705.1. Lineage (GTDB taxonomy): Bacteria > Bacillota > Clostridia > Saccharofermentanales > Saccharofermentanaceae > Scatonaster. The sequence goes on along the minus strand of JAZLMM010000027.1, from coordinate 197 downwards.
GATTATCATCCTTGAAATAGACGGGGCTTATGAATTCTACGAGTGTATGGATTAATGGAGACAATATGAAGTGACCCCCAGATTGTAGATTCGTGGATTTACCTGTAATCTTTTAATAGTGAAAAAAATAAAGGTAACAGGAATTACCGCATACAATAGGAGGTCACAATGAATACTATAGTTTACGTTGGCATGGA
>JAZLMM010000026.1:0-65838 GCA_045598705.1 Oscillospiraceae bacterium | reverse complement strand
ACAAACCAGAACTTCGTATCCATCCCTTACAAGATGCTTGTCGACATGATTTCCTACAAGGCAAGACTGGTAGGGATCGAAGTCAGGATCGTCTCTGAGAGCTACACCAGCGGAACGAGTTATCTTGATGGAGAGATCCCGGATGCGGCATACTATGACAGGAATCGGAGGATCCGGAGAGGTCTGTTCAGAAGTAACACCGGCATCTGCATTAACGCGGATGTAAATGCGGCGTACCAGATAATCAAGCTGGGAAGCATTCGTGAGGTCCGAATAAAGGAAAGAGAACAGATCACCAAACTGAAAGTAGCCTGAATTAGATCAGGTAGAGGCATCAGGCTAGTGCCATTAAAGTGCTGGTATGGTATTCTTTTATCAGTGGTTTATAAATCTCAACTACAGAGTTGAAAATAGCCATTCATTTCAGAAGTGTATTTTTCGTTCGGTTCCTTGGTGAAATTGTGTTGACATGACGTATATTAAAACATAGAATATAAGCGAGTGAGCACGTGCTCCCATTTTTTTACTCCGTTTTCGAAAGCGATTTCGTAAACGGTTCCCCCTTCTCCTCAGTAAAAAATGGAGCACGTTCACTTTGCTAAAAAATACTGCGTCGCAGAAGCCTTGCTTCTCGGTCGCGTATCGATATAAATTTTTCAAGAAGGAGTGTATGAATATATGAATACACAAATTGAACAAAATGCAATTTCTGCCATCCGTGTTCTTTCCGCGGATATGATTCAGAAGGCAAATTCCGGCCACCCGGGTCTTCCGTTGGGTGCGGCTTCAGTAGCTTATACTCTCTGGGGCAAAGAAATGGCTTTCGACCCGAAGGATCCAAAGTGGATCAACAGAGACCGTTTCGTTCTTTCCGGTGGTCATGGTTCTGCACTCTATTATTCTTTGTTGCACCTGTTCGGAATTGGTGGCCTGTCCATTGAGGATTTGAAGCAGTTCCGTCAGTTGGACTCCAAGACACCGGGTCATCCGGAGTACGGTCACACAGCTGGTATCGATGCTACAACAGGTCCTCTGGGTGCTGGTCTTTCTATGGCAGTTGGTATGGCTGTTGCAGAAGCTCACTTGGCTGAGACATTCAATAAGCCTGAATTCCCAGTAATTGACCACTACACATACGTTATGTGCGGTGATGGTTGCTTGATGGAAGGTATTTCTGAGGAAGCACTTTCTCTTGCAGGCACACTTGGCCTTGAGAAGTTGATCGTTCTTTATGACTCCAACAGCATCAGTATTGAAGGTTCTACAGATATCGCTTTCACAGAGAACGTTCGTGGTCGTATGGAAGCTTGCGGTTTCCAGACACTGCTCGTCGAAGATGGTAACGATGTAGAGGCAATTGCAAAGGCAATTGAGGCAGCTAAGGCTGAGAAGTCCAAGCCATCCTTCATCGAAGTTCGCACAGTAATCGGCTATGGCTGCGAAGCGAAGCAGGGTACACCTTCCGCTCACGGTGAGCCATTGGGTGAGGAGAACATCGCTGCAATGCGTAAGACACTCGGTTGGCCGTGCGAAGAGGCTTTCGTTGTTCCACAGGAAGTATATGATTACTACACTGAGCTGGGTGCCAAAGGTACAGATGCTCATGCAAAGTGGGATGCAATGTTCGCTGAGTATGCAAAGGCTAATCCGGAGCTCAAGACACTCTGGGACAAGTACTTCTCTGACGACTATTCCGCACTGTTGAACGATGAGAATCTCTGGACTGTAGACGATAAGCCGCAGGCTTCTCGTGCACTGGGTGGTAAGGTCCTGAACAAGCTCTGCGACCTCGTTCCAAACCTCATCGGTGGTTCTGCTGACTTGGCTCCGTCCAACAAGTCTTACATGAACGGCAAGGGTGATTTCAGCAAGGCTGATCGTGCTGGTCGTAACATGCACTTCGGTGTTCGTGAGTTGGCCATGTCCGGTATCTCCAATGGTATCCTGCTCCACGGCGGTCTGCGTTCTTACTGCGCAACCTTCTTCGTATTCAGTGATTACACTAAGCCGATGGCTCGTCTGTCCGCTTTGATGAATATCCCGCAGATCTTCATGTTCACACACGATAGTATCGGTGTTGGTGAAGATGGCCCGACACATGAGCCAATCGAGCAGTTGACCATGCTCCGTTCTATGCCGAACTTCAACGTATGGCGTCCGTGTGATGCGACCGAGACGGTTGCTTCTTGGGTAGCTGCAATTTCTTCTTCCAAAACACCTTCTGCACTGGTATTGTCCCGTCAGAACCTGATGCCGTTGACCACTTCCTCCAAGGAAGCACTCAAGGGTGCTTACATTGTTGCGAAGGAATCCAAGGATACACCTGATGTCATCATCATGGCTTCCGGTTCCGAGGTTGAACTTGGTATCAAGGCAAAGGATGTTCTTGCAGGCGAGGGTATCGACGCTCGTGTTGTTAGTGTTCCATGCTTGGATGTATTCCTTGCTCAGGATAAGTCTTATCGTGACGCCATCCTGCTTCCGAACGTAACCGCTCGTGTAGCAGTTGAGGCAGGTTCTTCCTTCTCATGGGGTAAGCTCTGCGGTATCGACGGTGGCTATGTCACCATGGATACATTCGGTGCCAGCGGTAAGCCTTCCATGCTGATGGAGAAGTTCGGATTTACAGTAGATAACGTAGTTGCTACTTGTAAGGCTGTACTGAATAAGTAATTCACGTTCCGCCGGGATTCCTTTCCGAATCCCGGCGGATTTCTATATAATTGGGTACTTCTCCCGATTATGAAACAGAGTTTAGAAGATGAAGAAGGGCTAGGTAGGCGTTATGGCGACAATTTACGATATAGCGAAGGCCTGCGGGCTTTCACCGGCGACAGTTTCCAAAGCTTTATCGAACGCCAGCGACGTCAGCGCGGCGACGAGAGAACGTGTGCGCAAGACAGCGCAGCAACTCGACTATGTTCCCAACGCTGGAGCACGTGCGCTGAGTCAGAGCCGAACCTGGTCCATTGGAGTATTGTGCCAGGATGCATCCCAGATGGGTCTTTGGCATTATCTTTTTGCTCAAGTAATCGAGAGCTTCAAGGATTATGTTGAAGAACATGGCTATGACATCGTCTTCATTTCCAACAAGGTCGGAAATCTCGGCCTGTCTTATCTTGGACATTGTCGGTATCGTCGAGTTGACGGCATCTTCTTGGTGAATGCGGACTATACTTCGAAGGATACCAAGGAACTCATCGATAGCAATCTTCCGAAAATTGCAATTGATTACGAGGATGGCAAGCTAGGTTGCGTCAAGACCGACCCAGATGAGAGCATGAAGATGCTTTTTGAACATCTGCACCGCTTAGGACATCGCAATATTGTATATCTCCATGGTGAGCGTGGTAAATATATTTCGGAGGCACGAATCAATGCGCTGGAGAAGGCAGCTGCGGAGATTGGCGACGAGCGGACACAGTTCCGTCTTTTCCCATCGAAGTATTATTCAATCGAGGGCGGTTATGAATCCATGCAGAAGCTACTATTAGCAACTGTGGACGATCGTCCGACGGCAGTGATCGCATGTGATGACTATACGGCTATTGGCGTCGTTGAAGCCATTCGTGATGCGGGTCTATCTGTCCCTGACGATATCTCTGTCGTAGGCTTCGATGGAATTGAAATCACGCAACGCACCAATCCGAGATTGACGACAATTCGCCAAGATACCAAGGCAATCGGTGAAGCAGCTGCACAGGCAATTCTGGCGCAGATTGCCGGTGAGAAGTCTGAGATGAAGACGATTTCACTGACTCCGCAACTGATTCTTGGCGAGAGCTGTAAGGATTTGAACATTTAAGCCTGATAATCGGGCAAAAATATAATATAGGTAGGTGAGAAACATGGAGAAATATCTTGATTCGAATTTGTCTTTTCAAGAAAGGGCTGAAGATCTGGCTGATCAGATGACGCTGGATGAACAGGTGCCACAGTTGAGTTACGGCGCACCAGCCATCGACCGTCTGGGTGTTCCGGCATACAACTGGTGGAACGAAGGTTTGCATGGTGTAGCTCGTTCTGGTACCGCAACAATGTTCCCGCAAGCCATTGCAATGGCGGCCATGTTCGATGATGAACTTCTTGGAAAGATTGCGCACATCATTGGTACAGAGGCACGTGCCAAGTATAATGCTTCTTCGAAGAAGGGTGACCGTGATATCTACAAGGGCCTGACACTTTGGAGCCCGAACATAAATATCTTCCGTGATCCACGTTGGGGACGTGGTCATGAGACCTATGGCGAAGATCCTTATCTGACCTCTCGTCTTGGTGTTTCTTTCGTCAAGGGACTGCAAGGTGATGGTAAGTTCATGTTGACTGCAGCATGTGCCAAGCATTTCGCCGCACATAGTGGTCCGGAAGCTTTGCGTCATGAGTTCAATACGATTGCAAGTAAGAAAGATCTGGCGGAGACGTATTTGCCAGCTTTTGAGGCATTAGTGAAAGAAGCGAAAGTTGAAGCGGTCATGGGTGCATATACCCGATTGAACGGTGAGCCGACTTGCGCAAGTACTTTCCTAATGGGCAAATTGAAAGAATGGGGTTTCGACGGATACTTCGTATCTGACTGCTGGGCAATTCGTGATTTCCATGAATCCCATCGTGTAACCAAAACACCAACAGAATCTGCAGCTTTGGCGCTGAACGCAGGCTGTGATTTGAACTGCGGTTGCACCTATATTCATGCAATTGAAGCGGAGAAGGAAGGACTGGTTTCGAAGGAGACAATCCGCAATGCAGTCGTTCATCTGATGCGTACACGAATGAGACTGGGACTGTTCGAAGAGCATACTGAATTTGACGACATCCCGTATGATGTTGTAGCTTGCGATGAGCATCGTAAGGTTTCTCTGGAGAGTGCAGAGAAGTCCATGGTACTTCTTAAGAACGACGGACTGCTTCCGTTGAAGAAAGAGAATCTCAAGTCCATCGCAGTCATCGGTCCGAATAGTGACAGCATCGACGCACTCCGTGGAAACTACTACGGTACAAGTGTAGCGCCGAAGACATTCCTCGAAGGTATTTCTGAGGAAGTCGGTAAGGATGTTCGTGTCTATTATGCGGAAGGTGCAAGTCTCAGTAAAGATCGAATCCAGCCACTTTCCATGGCGGAAGATGGCATAGCCGAGGCTTTGATTCTTGCGGAAATGTCCGATGTAGTCGTCCTCTGTGTAGGACTTGACGCAACATTGGAAGGTGAGCAGGGTGATACCGGTAATGCATTTGATTCCGGTGATAAGCGCGATCTTCTCTTGCCGGAAGGACAGCGTGTCCTTATCGATAAAGTCCTGGCACTGGGTAAGCCGACCATTGTTGTATTGTCAGCCGGTAGTTCCATCAACCCACTAGCGGATCGTGCCAATGCACTGATTCAGGCTTGGTATCCGGGTGAACTTGGTGGTACAGCATTGGCGAATATCCTCTTTGGTAAGGTATCTCCGTCCGGTAAGCTGCCACTGACTTTCTACGATTCCATTGAGAACATTCCGGATTTTACGGATTACTCCATGAAGGGTCGTACATATCGTTATACCCGCGACAATATCCTATATCCATTTGGTTATGGCTTGACCTATTCCAAGGTTGCGGTGACAGCATTTGACTTCGATAAGACCACCAATCAGGCTCATGTTACGGTCGCAAACCAGGGCGATGTGGACACAGAAGATGTTGTGGAGATTTATATTCAGAGCAAGTCTTCCGATGCAACACCATATCCGAAGCTCTGTGCATTTAAGCGCGTAGCCCTGAAGGCAGGTGCGGAAGAAGTAATCACACTTGATATCCGTGACAGTGCTTTTACCATCGTAACAGAAGAAGGCGACGTCGTTGACGGCGGTTCAGAATTCACATTCTATGCCGGCACTTCACAACCTGACCCACTCTCAGAGAAATTAACAGGCATTTCCTGCTTGCAGATTTCTGTAGTAAAATAACCGAGAGACATCAAATCGTTAACCAAGGGCGAGTCCCTTAATAATAGAAACAAGGAGACAAAAATTATGAAATATCTTATTGGTATTGACATCGGCACATCCGGCACCAAGACCGCACTCTTCTCTCAGGACGGAAAACTGGTAGCGGCCCATACAGTGGAATATCCGCTTTACCAGCCGCAGAATGGTTATGCAGAGCAGGAGCCGGACGATTGGTGGAATGCAGCCCTCGAAGGCCTGAAGACAGTCGTTGCAGATAGCAAGGTGAATAAGGACGATATCGCAGGTATCGGTCTTTCCGGTCAGATGCACGGCCTCGTTATGCTCGATAAGGACAATAAGGTTCTCAGAAAGTCCATCATCTGGTGTGACCAGAGAACGGCAAAAGAATGCGAAGAGATCACTGAGAAGGTTGGCCTTGATAAGCTCATGGCGATTACTGCAAGCCCGGCTCTGACAGGTTTCACAGCAAGTAAGATCCTCTGGGTAAGAAACAACGAGCCTGAGATCTATAACCAGTGTGCACACATCCTTCTGCCGAAGGACTATGTACGCTTTAAGCTCACCGGCGAGTATGCAACCGATGTATCCGATGCTTCCGGTATGCAGCTTCTCGACATCAAGAACCGTAACTGGTCTGATGAAGTACTCCAGCTTCTCGATATCGATAAGTCCTTGCTGGCGAAGGTCTACGAGTCTGTTGAGATCAGCGGCCGTGTGACAGAAGAAATCGCTGCTGCTACAGGTCTTCCGGCAGGTATTCCGGTTGCTGCAGGTGCAGGCGATAACGCAGCCGCAGCAATTGGTTGTGGCGTCGTAAAAGAAGGCACCGCTTTCGCAACACTCGGTACCAGTGGCGTTGTATTTGCACATACTGATGAGATGCAGGTTGACCCGAAGGGCCGTGTACACACATTCTGTAGTGCAGTTCCGGGTTGCTGGCATGTAATGGGCGTGCATCAGGCAGCTTGCTTGTCCCTGAAGTGGTTCAAGAATACTTGCTGTGACGCAGAAGTTATCGAAGCAGATAAGCGTGGTATCGATGTATATCAGCTCCTCGACGAGATCGCCAAGGAAGTACCGATCGGTGCAAACCGTCTCCTCTATCTCCCATATCTGATGGGTGAGCGTACACCGCACCTCGACCCGAATGCACGTGGTATATTCTTTGGTCTGTCTGCGATGCACGAGCGCAAGGACATGCTCCGTGCTGTAATGGAAGGCGTTGTCTATGCACTTCGTGATTCCATCGACATCTTCAACAACTTGGGTGTAAAGATCGATTCAATGTATGCTTGCGGTGGTGGTAGTAAGTCAAAGTTCTGGAGACAGATGCTGGCTGACGTATTCGACTGCACAGTCAATACTTGCGCATCTGACCAAGGTGGTGCACTCGGTGCTGCACTTCTCGCATCCGTAGCAGCCGGCGTATATCCGACTATTCAGGAAGCTTGCGGCGCAACGATCTTCTCCGCTTCCTCCATGGATGCTAGAGCAGACGTACATGCACAGTACGAGCCATACTACCAGATCTATAAGGATCTCTATGCACCAATGGCTGAGAACTTCAAGAGACTGGCTAACGTATAAGCTTCTTACGATTACACAGTAAATAGAAATCTCTCTTCGGCTTCAGACAACATTTTGCTTCGCAAAATGAACTCGCCGTTCGAGAGATTTTTATTTGCTGTGTTTTCGTGTAGAAGACTTCAGGTGGATGAACAAAATGAACTCGCGGTTGAGAGAATTTATAGCGGCTATTTGTTATACGAGAGAATGAGAACTCGCCGTTCAAGGGAGATTTACTTTGTTTAAGTAAGAACTAATTGTTTTGGATTTCACCAGAAATTGGTGAAACTATTTCTTGAAATTTGAGTTAACTCGTGGTATTATTGTGATAAAGTCAAAGGAGGATTAGTATGGAATACACGAAATTTGGAGAGTATATGCGAATTTTACGTATAAAGAACCATGAGATTATGGGAGATACAGCCAAGCTTTTTAACTGCAGGGTATCATTCGTTTCTTCGGTTGAGAACGGAAAGAAAAAAGTACCGGATTCATGGGCACCGAAAATTATTGAGCATTACCACCTTGACGAAGGTCAACAGGATGAATTGTATGAGGCTATCGAGGATTCAAAGAACCAGGTGAAAATCAATCTTTCATCTGCATCTGTACCACAAAGGAAGCTTGCGTTACAATTTCAACGTTCCTTTGAAAAACTCGATGCTAAAACAGTAGATGCTATTTTAAACATTTTGAAGGAGGAAGATGGTTAATGGATTATGAAATCAAGCCTGTTTGCCGAGAACAGCTTAGATTATTTGCAAGATTTTTCCGCTCTATATGTGGAGTTCCCGAAGATGTTCCTATCGATCCGGTTGCACTTCTAGACAGACTTCCGGATTTAGAAGGATTTGGTGGTGTTCGATACGATGTTGTCTGTGATGATGCTCTTCCGGGTAATGTTCCGGCGCAGTGCATTCCTACGGAGAATGGTTATCTGATACAGGTTAAAGAAAGCGTATATTTAGGTGCTTCGGAAAGAAGAGTTGGCGGACACCGAATGCATATAATGCACGAAATATCGCATGTTTTCCTCGACAAACTTGGGTATAAACCAATTTTCACACGTTGTGTTGCAAATGATACTATGCCTTATAGAAAACTCGAATGGGCAGTTAAGGCTCTTGCAGGAGAAATAATGATGCCGTATGAATACACGGTTGGACTCTCTGAGAAAGAGATAATGGAATCCTATGGTGTTTCATCATCTGCTGCTAAGACATGTATTAAATATCAAAAGGTAGGTGGTGTACATGAATGAATCAATGGTGTATATAACTGCTACCAACTGTTATTTACACCAGTATAGACAGGAATCAGAATTAGCATCTGGGGGTACGAATATATTTCAAACAGAATACTTCACGCCTCCACTTAAGAAATTGAAATGGAGGCGCATAAAATGCTTTGTAATTTAATTGACATTATAGAAGTCACAGATAAGTATTTGTCTTATCTGACTGGCAGAATCGATTTCTCGGATAACGGTTTCCCGATATTTACGCGAGATATGTTTCTGAATGAAGAACCTGAGCTTATCGTTCCTTATTACAATCGACACAATAAGATAGTTAAGAATCCAGAGAGAACTTTAATCTGTTTTTTTTGCAGTGATAATTCTTTGTATAGACGTCTCGAGAATGTTTTCGACGATGTATCTGAATACAAGCAGTACATGGGTGTTATAGGACTCGATATCACTGTAACAGCAGATATGGATAGGGAATGGCAAGACGCAATTATGTTGCTGAATCAGCTATTTCTTGCTGTTCTTGCATGCAATGGAATCCGCATTGTAATGAATGCAAGAATCGGAGAGCCGCATTCAGTAAACAACCTCCGTTTGTTTCCGAAGAATACTATGTGGGCTACCAGTTTCTTAGGATGTGACAATCTACAAGCCGAAACAGACTTTAGCTTCATATCAAAGGTATTGAGTCTAATGCCGTCCAATCTGTTAATCTACGGAAAACACGACAAGATTGCTGAGAAACAACTTTCTGTTATGGGCATACCTTATCGAATATATACGGATTATCATCGTCTTACCAAGGAGGTGACATAAATGGCAGATCAAAAAAGTGCATATTCCGAAGCTTCCAAGCACTATATCGAAGTCAAAGTCCCCAATTCTGCTGTTGAGAAGGGACGCTTTGACAAGAGCAAGATGCGCGAAGAAAAGTATAACGACAATTGGTCTAAGCACAAGGTAAATATCAACGAAATCGTGGACACTTTTACTCCTGATTACACCGTAAAAGAAAAAGGAACAAAATACATCTTTAAGGGTGATAGATATGATGTTTCAGCAGATATGGCAGGTGGTTACTTAAGAATTTACGATAACACACTCAAATCTTGGGTCAAACTTGACGGTTCACCAGTTTCCAACGCAAGTGAAGGACATTACAAAATCAAAAAGAGGGAGGAAATGTAAATGGAGTTTCAGTTGTTTTTATCTCTAGATGGGCTCGAATGGAGTGAGTACGGTCCGATTTCAAAAAAACCTTATCGCGAAGATCCCAATGTTAGATGTTATGTTTTTGAGAACGGATTAGATGATGCTGATTTGTTCTTCCCGGATATAGAGAAGATAAACGAAAGATGCAATTCTTTGCTGGATTATGGTGATGTAGAGTATTTTGATGACAGAAAATGTTCCATCCTAAAAGATTGGATTACTGAAAGACTTACTAGACCTCTGGATTCCAGATATAGAGAGTTACTATGTATACTGATTGACTTTTGTGAAGAAGCAATAAATCTTAAAACTGGAGTGTATATTGATCTATGAAATCCACCTACAAGCTTTATGGAACAGTATGGGATGGTAAACCCATCAATAGAACTCTGTTTACAGAATGTGTTCACTCTTCCAATTTCTCCAAGCTCTCAATAAGGTCCCTGTTTTGTGCGTCCACTGAAGATGATGTAGAAGCAGTAATCAAACCATTCGTTAACGAAACTAGCATAGTTGTCGACATGGATTATCAATATACTGGTGATAATCCAGTCGTTGCTACATTCATCAATAAGAGAATAAAGCAAATACTTAACTATCTGTCAGAAAGGTTCGCAGATGTCTTGCTACACAAAAGTGACATAAAAGAAGTCCCGTCAGGTGCTACCAACACCCAACGAGACCAAATCTGAAGATACGAATATCTTTCAAACAGTTATTTCATTATACATATCACTTAACATCATTTCAATATTTGCTGCGTTTTCGTGTAGAATCTTCTTGTTTTATCTGTTATTTCACGATGGTGAAACTTTCGTTCCTATATTTACCTCTGCAAGCTCAATCAGTTGCACCTTCCCGGTACACGGAGTCCAGATGACTTTCTGCAAATGATTTCAGTTCTTCAATACAGTGATTGATTGTCAAGGAAATTTTGAAATGTTAGAATGGAACTACATTAATCTTTCCATAGGAGGAAATAATTATGCAATATGAAATTAAAGGCGATCAGCTTCCGGTAGTTGTTTGTACACTGAATCCTGGTGAGAGCATGATCACAGAGCGCGGTGCCATGAGCTGGATGACATCCAATATGAGAATGGAGACCCAAGCTGGTGGTGTAGGCAAGGCTTTCGGCCGTCTGTTCTCCGGTGAGTCGATGTTCCAGAATAGATATACAGCTGAGGGTGGCGCGGGTATGATAGCATTTGCTTCCAGCTTCCCAGGTGAGATTCGAGCACTAAATATTACTCCTGGTAACAGCATTATTGCACAGAAGAGTGCTTTCCTTGCTGCGGAGCCTGGTGTTGAACTGACCGTTCACTTCAGAAAGAAACTGGGTGCCGGATTCTTCGGTGGTGAAGGTTTCATCATGCAGAAATTGTCTGGTCAGGGTACTGCTTTCGTCGAGATCGACGGATCAGTCGTTGAGTATCAGCTGGCTCCGGGTCAGAGCATGCTGCTGGATACAGGTTATCTGGCCATGATGGAAGAGACAGTAACCATGGATATCGAGATGGTGCACGGCGCGAAGAATATCTTCCTTGGCGGTGAAGGCCTCTTCAATACGAAGGTGACCGGCCCCGGCCGCATCTGGATTCAGACTATGCCACTTAGTGCAGTAGCAGGTATCCTCTCCTCAGCGATCGGTTCTAGAAACTAATCTCGTTCCTATCTTTGAACATTTTACAGAAGCCATCTCTTTATACGAGGAGGGATGGCTTCTTCTTTGATTATTCGGGTATAATGAGTGTGAAATGATGAATTTGAGGCACAAGTATGACGAGATTATTTATTGAGAAGCAGATTGAGCAAGATGTGGACATGTGGGAGATTGAAGGCGAATCAGCCCGTTATCTATCCGATGTCCTTCGTATGCGTGTTGGGGAGGAGCTGATCCTTTGTGATGCCCATCGCATCGATCACGAGTGTGAAATCGTAAATGTGGCGAAGAACCATGTGGCGGTTGCCATCCGTGACCGACATCCTAACGACCATGAGCCAAAGTTCGAGGCAATCGTCTATCAGGGACTGGCCAAAGGTGAAAGAATGGATCTGTCTATCCAGAAATCTGTAGAACTTGGTGTGACGCGTTATGTGCCGACAGCTTGTAGTCGTTCTATCGTGAAGATTAAGGACGGTAAAGACGGGAAACGTGACCGTTGGCAAGCGATTGCGTTAGAAGCGGCTCGACAGAGCGGACGTGGCATCGTTCCAAAGGTGGATGCACCTATGAATTTCAAGGAAGCTCTGGAAGATGCCAAGAAAGAATGTGACCTGGTGATTCTTCCTTGGGAAGAAGAGAAGGATGGAAAACTTGGTATGATGCTGGATGCTGTGGACTGGGAGAATCACCCGAAAATCGGTATTTTCATCGGGCCGGAAGGTGGTTTTGCCAAAGAAGAAGCGGAACTTGCGGAGAAACTCGGAGCGAAGCTTGTGACCCTTGGTAGAAGAATCCTCCGCACGGAGACAGCAGCCCCTGCAGTGCTGGCGATGTTGGTCTATCGTAGTGAGCTAATTTAGTGTATAATGAATTGTTAATGAATTTGGAAAGCGAGATAAGCGATGAAATATAGTTGCCAGAAGGGAACCAAAGATATTCTCCCAGAAGAAATATATAAGTGGCAGAAGGCGGAAAGAGCCTTCGCTGAAATCTGCGAAGGATACGGATATAAAGAGATCCGCATCCCTACATTCGAGCAGACAGACCTGTTTCAGCGTTCAGTTGGCGATACTACTGATGTTGTGCAGAAAGAGATGTATACATTTGAGGACAAGGGTGGCCGTTCCATTACGCTTCGTCCGGAAGGTACCGCAGGTGTAGTAAGAAGCTTTGTCGAGAATGGTATGTCCTCACTTCCGAGTCCGGTTAGACTGTTCTATAACATTACGGCTTTCCGCTATGAGAAGATGCAGAAAGGTCGTTATCGTGAATTCCACCAGTTCGGTCTGGAAGCATTCGGTGCGAAGGGACCTACGATTGATGCTGAGATTATCAGCATTCTGGTTGCTTTCTTCCAGAAGATGGGCCTTCAGAAGACGAAACTCTGCATCAACAGCATCGGATGCCCGACCTGCCGTGCAGCGTACAACAAGATCCTGAAGGACTATTTCCGCCCTCATCTTGCTGAAATGTGTGAGGACTGTCAATCCCGTTTCGAGAAGAATCCGCTTCGAATGATCGACTGTAAAGAAGAGAAATGCGGAGTCATCGCAGCGTCTGCTCCTCGTCTAATCGATTATCTCTGTGATGATTGCAAGGCGCACTTTGAAGGATTGAAAGCGAACCTTGATGCATTGGAGATTCCATATACAATCGATTCCAGTATTGTTCGCGGCTTGGATTACTACACCCGAACAGTATTCGAGTTTAAGTCGGAGAACGTCGGCTCTCAGGGTACGATCTGCGGTGGCGGCCGTTACGACGGACTGGTTGCCGAGATTGGCGGACAGCCTACACCGGGTATCGGTTTTGCCATGGGTGCTGAGCGATTCCTTCTAGAGATGGAAGCACAGGGCATTGAGATTCCGAAGGACCAGCCGGTGCAACTGTACATTGCGAATCTGACACCGGAGACACAGATCGAGACGCAGAAGCTTGCTTTTGCATTGCGTAAAGAAGGAATCGGTTGCGAGATTGACCTGATGGATCGTTCCTTCCGTGCACAGTTGAAGTACGCTGGAAAGAAAGATATTCCATTCCTGATGGTTATTGGTGGCGATGAAATTGCTTCCGGCAAGGCGAAACTGAAGGCAATGGTCGATGGCACAGAGAAAGAAGTCGAACTGACATCAATTGCGGATGCGATCCGTAACTGGAGGAGTTAATGGGCCTTTTTGGTAAGAAAAGAAGCGAGTCGGATGAGAAACCGGAAGTCATCTCTGAAAATGAGGTGTCTGAGGTTGCCGAAGAAGTAGAAGAGACGATCGCGGATGCGGAACAGGAAGTGGAAACTGTATCCGAAGCCGTTGAGGAGTCTGTCCCTGAAGAGACTGCGGTAGAAGAACTTGTTCCGGTAGAGAATCTTGCAGAGGATCTGGTCGATCATGTGGAGATTCCGGAAGTGAAGGAAGAAGCAACCGAAGAGACTACTGAGGAAGTTGCTGATGCAGCTTCTGAAGAGATCGTCAAGACTTGTGAAGAAGTAACCGAAGAGATTTCAGAAGAAGTGGCCGAAGAAGCAGCTGAAGAAGTATCTGAAGAAGCGGAAGTCGTTACGGAGGATTCACAGGAAGAAACTACCGAAGAGCCTGCCGAGCGCACTGAAGCAGAGTCTGACGAAGAAAAATCTGACGAAGCGAAGGACGAAGAAGAGAAGGCGGAACCGACTGAGGAGGAGAAGAAGATCCTGGCCAAGGATAAAGAGGCTGAAGCGAAAGAACGCTCAGCAGTCTATGTGATCTTTGACACACTTCGTTATATCTCCATTGGAATTCTGGTAGGTATCCTACTTGTCGTCTTTGTCATTCAGAGGAATGATGTATACGGAAGTTCGATGGAGCCGACGCTTCATACCGGTGATGCGGTATTTGTTGAGATGATTTCTATTTATACCGGCAATCTGGATCGTGGTGATATCGTTACCATCGATGCAAAAGGTATGGATGGATACACTCACGAAGAGAATCTTATCAAGCGTATCATCGGACTTCCGGGAGAGACCATCAAGATCGAAGACGGAAATGTCTACATAGATGGCGTTCTCTTAGATGAGTCGGATTATCTGCCGGAAGGTACCAAGACTTATGTCGGTGCAGAAGGCCAGGTGAGAGGATATCAAGAGGTTACTTTAGGTCCGGATGAGTATTACTGTATGGGTGATAATCGTGGCGGCAGTAACGACAGCCGTCGTATGGGGCCTTTCAAGAAAGAGAAGATTGAAGCGAAAGTGCTGATGCGCATCTATCCTTTCAACAAGATTAAATTTTACTGATTGGAACGACAGACGACGTTATGAATAGACAAGATAAAATCCGCAATTTCTGTATTGTTGCCCACATTGACCATGGTAAAAGCACACTGGCTGATCGTTTGATTGAGAACACCGGTGTGGTGCAATCTCGTGAGATGCAGGAGCAGATCCTCGACAACATGGATATTGAGCGTGAACGTGGCATTACGATTAAGTCTCAGTCTACCCGACTTCTCTATAAAGCGAAGGATGGGGAGGAATATATTCTGAACCTTATCGACACGCCTGGCCATGTAGACTTCAACTATGAAGTTTCCCGAAGCCTTGCGGCCTGTGATGGTGCGATCCTGATAGTTGATGCAGCGCAGGGCATTGAGGCCCAGACGTTAGCGAACGCCTATCTGGCAGTCGATGCGAACCTAGAGATTCTGCCGGTCATCAATAAGATTGACCTGCCTTCTGCCCAACCGGAAGAAGTGAAGAAAGAAATCGAAGATGTTATTGGTCTGGATGCATCTGAAGCACCACTGATTTCTGCGAAGAATAATGTTGGCATCGATGAAGTGCTGGAAGGCATTGTGAAGTTCCTGCCACCGCCGTGCGGCGACGAAGACAAACCGCTTCGTGCACTCATCTTCGACTCGAAGTATGATTCCTATAAGGGCGTGATCGTCAATGTTCGCATCATTGAAGGTTCGGTCAACCTAGGTGATAAGATTCGCATGATGAATACTGGTGCCGAGTTCGTGGTGACTGAACTTGGATATTTCCACCCAGGAGAATTTGTACCGAGTAAGTCACTGCTGACTGGTGAAGTAGGTTATATCTGTGCTTCGATTAAGAACGTACGAGATACGGCACCAGGTGATACGGTCACGCTTGCTGAGAATCCTGCTACTGAACCACTTCAAGGCTACAAGCCGATTCAGCAGATGGTCTTCTGTGGTCTCTATCCGGTAGATGGCGCCAAGTATCCGGATCTTCGTGATGCTTTAGAGAAACTCCAACTGAACGATGCGGCTCTGTCTTTCGAAGCGGAAACATCTGCAGCCTTGGGCTTCGGTTTTCGTTGTGGCTTCTTGGGCCTTCTGCATTATGAAGTCATTCAGGAACGTCTGGAAAGAGAGTTCAACCTTGATCTGATTTCGACTGCACCATCCGTAGTGTATAACATCTTTACTACAGCCGGTGAGATGATTCGTATGGATAACCCGACCAATATGCCGGACCCGGCAGAGATTGATTATATCGAAGAACCGATTGTCAAGGCTACCATCATGACACCGAAGGAGTATGTCGGCAACCTGATGGAACTTTGTCAGGATCGAAGAGGTGAATATGTCAACATGGAATACATGGATGACATTCGTGTGATGTTGCACTATAAGATGCCGCTGAACGAGATCATCTACGATTTCTTCGATGCGCTGAAGTCCAGAACGCGTGGATATGGTTCATTGGACTACGAACTGGACGGCTATGAGAAGAGTGACCTTGTGAAGTTGGATATCCTTCTGAATGGCGATGTTGTGGATGCACTTTCTTTTATCGTACACAAAGAGAAAGCCTATGCACGCGGTCGCCGCATGACAGAGAAACTCAAGGAGAATATTCCGAGACAGCAGTTCGAGGTGCCGGTACAGGCGGCCATCGGTGGTAAGGTCATCGCCAGAGAGACCATCCGTGCTTTCCGCAAGGATGTATTGGCGAAGTGTTACGGCGGTGATATTACCCGTAAGAAGAAACTTCTGGAGAAGCAGAAGGAAGGTAAGAAACGTATGCGTCAGGTAGGCTCCATCGAAGTGCCGCAGGAAGCATTCATGAGTGTCCTGCGACTAGATGAAGACTGATGTCACCGATGCACTTGCTAGTATTTACTGCATATCAGGAAATCCCGGGAACGAAGAGTCTTTGGGATTTTCTTCGTTATAGGTGACGATTTCATTGCGGACAGCCTGCATACGTAGGTCCAGCAATTCGATCTGCTCTGCGCAGACGCGCAGCTCTTCTGCAAGTACTTGTGCACGTTCCGGTGGCAAGTCATGCTTATAGTGGAGTTTGTGCTCGAGGCTGGCCCAGAAATCCATCGCGATGGTGCGGAACTGCACCTCGACCTTCATGCTGTGTTTCTTGTCTTTGAGGAAGATCGGCACTTCAACGATTAGGTGAAGGCTACGGTAACCACTTGGCTTCGGTGACTTGATGTAGTCTTTCCGACTGATTAGCGTGATATCGTCTTGTGCGAGAAAAGCATCGGCCAATTCATAGATGTCATCGGGGAAAGAACAGATGACTCGGACACCCGCAATGTCGTGGATATTCTCCTCGATGGCATCCAGATTCAATGGGACATTCTTCCTCCTCATCTTGCGTAGAAGACTGTCTACAGATTTTACACGGGTCTTAATGCTCTCGATCGGGTTTCTCTCCAATTCAACAGACAGAGACTCATCGAGGACCTTGAACTTGGTCTCGACTTCCATGATGGCACAACGATAGTAGGCAAATAATTGATCTATAGGTTTGGTGTTTTCTTCTACGAAGTCCAGAAAAGCATCTGACATCAGGTTATTCCGGACGAAGTCTTCTTGATAGGTAGAGAGTGCGGAAGTGATTTCCTCGGAAAAAGGATTATTCTCTTCAAATTCCATGTGCGGCGCTCCTTCGTATACAGTAATCCTACCCATTGTAATACAATCGTGAGCAATATAGATTAAGCAAATGTAAAGAATTTGCACTAATCGCTCAAGCGAAAATTGCAAAAGATTTTCAAAGATGAGGGATTGCTATCTTTACTAGAGCAGAATATTGATAGTTGTGAGAAATCTCCGGGAAAAGGTCTTCCGCTCGGAAATCAGACAAGTCAATGGTTTGCTATTCAGAGATACACTACACGTTCGTGTGTAAAATTGCAAATGAATAAGTAGTATGATAACATTAACAGGATTATTCCTCGGGAGGGTTTGAATATGAAGAAGTTTTTTGTCGCAGTTTTGACAGCAGCAATGGTATTTTCGGCAACAGCTTGTACACAGGCTAACAAAGAGTTTAAGAAGTTGACAGACGATTTGTCTTCTGCAGTGAAGGCAGAATGTGGTGCAAGCAAAGCCTCTAAGGTTCAGGAGAACCAGTTCAAGTCGAATAGCTTTGATCCGTCTAGTCTGACTTTCAGAACAGGTGCTTACTATACTTGCGAGAAGAAAGACGTGAAAGTGTCTGATTTAGGCTCCAAAGTAGTCGAGGCGGGCGATTTCACAGACATCTACATGTTCTGTAAGAGTTCGGATGACTCGTATATCCTTGCTCAGGTTACCGCGCTGAAGAAGGAAGGTATGGCGACAGATTACTTTGAAGAGTTGGTCAGTGATCTTGGAAGTGATATGACTGAGGAGAATCTGGAGCAGATGAAAGAAGCCTATGGTATCGATTATGGCTTTTCTGAATCAGATAATGAGTATGCTGTTGTTTTGAGACAGGAGGAATCCGATATTGCAGAGTATATCTATATCAAGGTCGACGGCAAAGTGGTCACAGCTTGGTTGTACGAAGGTTCATACTCTGATGCGCTGCTCTCTGAATACAACGCAGTAATGGAACGTATGGATTTCATCGATATGGAAGCATTGGTTAAAGAGTAATCAACAGTATCTGAATTTGAACAGGAAAGCGGCTTCAACATAAGAGGTCGCTTTTTTGTTTGGCTGGAAGATGCTATAATTAGTGTGCATATTTTAGTTGGAGGATAGAAGAATGAAGAAAGTTGCAGTAGTTGGATTGGCAATCGTTCTGAGTGTTGGTGCAGTCGGATGTTCTCTCCTAGGTGGAAGTAAGTACAAGAAAGCAAGTAAGAAACTGATTAAGGCGGCAGAGAAAGCATGTGATGCGGAAGAAGCTTCTAAGAAGCAGAAGAAGGCAATCATCGCAAGCGATCGCAACAGTCCTCTTCTTGAAGATGGCGCATACGTTACTTTTACCGGCGATGAGTATGATGATACGAAGTCCGAGAACAGTCAATATGATGATGGTGAAGTGACCAATGCTACGATGTTCATGAAGACGGAAGAAGGTTCTGGAATCGCAGCCGGAGTATTGGAATTTGAAGATAAGGATCTTGCATCTGACTACTATGATTTGATGGTAGAAGATGTGAACGAAGATGAAATAGAAGAAATTGCAGACTACTATGAGGACTTTGTGTATTTCTTCGAAGAGGAAGATGAAGAAGTCTCTTTCATGTACAACAATGCTGACGATGGTAAGACAAACGGTATGTACATCAAACTGAATGGCAATGTAATCATCATGGTAGCTTATACCGGTACAGATGATTGTGATCTTCTGGATGAGTTCTATGATTTCATGAGAGAAGCGGGCTATCCGGATTTCGAAGAAATGCTGGAAGATGCAGAATAATAGGATTATCTCGTAATATATGACAAGCATAGATTTACATATGCATACGACGATCTCTGACGGCACAGATGGGCCGGAGGAAATCGTCTCGCATATTCTGGATAAAGGAATTCGATATTTCTCGGTGACGGATCACGATGCAGTGACTGCTTCCAAGATTATTCCGAAGTTGCTGCCGAATGGGCCGATTTCTTATATTTCTGGTGTGGAATTCTCTTGTAAAGATGAGTTGGGAAAATACCATATCCTCGGATATGGGTATGATCCAGATGGTGCTTCGATACATGAGGTCGTGGCGCGTGGCCATCAACTTCGAGTGGTGAAGTTGCAAGAACGACTGAAGGCGCTGAAAGATACGTATCAAATAGAACTACAAGATCAACAAGTAGAAGAACTTCTGAAACTGGACAATCCAGGCAAACCACATCTTGCGAGGATGCTGGTCGAGAGTGGTTATGCACCGGATAAGGCAACTGCATTCTC
This sequence comes from Oscillospiraceae bacterium, assembly GCA_045598705.1. Taxonomy (GTDB): domain Bacteria; phylum Bacillota; class Clostridia; order Saccharofermentanales; family Saccharofermentanaceae; genus Scatonaster. The sequence continues at coordinate 46,054 of JAZLMM010000026.1, read as the reverse complement.
GAAGTATCTCAATACCATTCATATAAAGAGTGCTTATCTACGACCAGAGGAAGCCATAGAAGGAATCGTGGTCTCAGGTGGCATCCCTGTACTTGCACATCCGCTGTTCGGAAGCGGAGAGGAATCCCTCACGGGAGAGGAACTGTCTATACGGGTAGCAAGGTTGAAGAAGATGGGCATACGGGGTCTGGAGGCATTCTATTCTGGCTTTTCCAAGACTCAGACAGAGGAAGTCCTGACTCTTGCAGCGAAAGAAGATCTATATGTTACTGCCGGAAGTGACTACCATGGGCGAAATAAGAAAGTACAGCTGGGCGATACCGGTACGCTACTAGCGTCTGACTGGCCACCCGAACTTCTTGATTTCTTACGTGATGTAAATAAGTATGAATGCTGATCTTCCTGATCAGCATTTTTTACTTCCCGCAAAATCGAGACATTATCCGACAGTTTTTTGGTACTATTAGCATAGTGGTTGAAATAAACTGAATATAGTGGAGTTCGGACTTCACGATGAATCATGAAAGCGAGGAACAAAAATGGACAATTTTTCATTCTATTCACCTACATATTTTGCATTTGGTAAAGATTCAGAGAATCAAGCAGGACAGCTGGTTAAGCGCTTCGGCGGAAGTAAAGTTCTCCTTCATTTCGGTGGAGGAAGTGTAATTCGTACCGGGCTTCTGGATCGTGTGAAGAAGTCTCTGGAAGCAGAGGGAATCGAGTATATTGAGTTGGGCGGTGTTCAGCCGAACCCAAGAAGTGGTCTGGTATATCAGGGTATTGAGATCTGCCGCAAGGAGAATGTAGACTTCATTCTGGCAGTCGGTGGCGGAAGTACGATTGACTCCTCTAAGGCGATTGCAGCAGGTACCATCTACGACGGTGATTTCTGGGACTTCTACATGGGTAAGCGAATCGAGAAGGCATTGCCGGTCGGCACTGTTCTGACGATTTCTGCAGCCGGAAGTGAAGGTAGCCCGGACTCTGTCATTACGAAGGAAGACGGTATGTTCAAGCGTGGTGCAAGCGGAGATGCGATCCGCCCGAAGTTCAGTATTCTGAACCCGGCACTGACACAGACATTGCCACCATATCAGACAGCATGCGGTGTAACGGATATTATGGCACATCTTTACGAGCGTTATCTGACCAATACGAAGGATGTAGAGGTCACAGACCGTCTGATCGAAGCACTTCTTCTTACCATGAAGAAGGAAGGTGCACGTGCCGTCGCGGAGCCTGATAACTATGAGGCACGTGCTAATGTGATGTGGGCCGGCATGATGGCACACAACAATTCATGCGGTGTCGGTCGTTCTCAGGATTGGAACAGCCACAATATCGAACATGAACTTTCTGCACTTTATGACTGTGCACATGGTGCCGGTCTTGCGATGACCATGCCAGCAGTCTTCCGATATGTTGTGAAGCACGATGTGATGCGTTTTGCACAAGTAGCAACACGTGTATGGGGCTGCCAGATGAATTTTGCAGATCCGGAGAAGACTGCATTGGAAGGTATTGACCGTCTGCAACAGTTCCTCATCTCCATTGGTATGCCAAGCAAGTTCGCAGACATTGGTGCAAAAGAAGAAGATATTCCGAAGCTTGTCGATGTACTTTGCAACGGTGATGGAAGAACCGGATCAATCTCTGGTTTTGTTTCCCTGAACGAAGAGGACTGCACGAAGATCTATCAGATGATGGTGTAATGCCGTAACAAAGTGGAGGCAAATATATGAAAGCTCTATTTATTGGTGGAACCGGTACGATCAGTACAGGAATTGTGAAGCGCTTAAGTCAGGATTCAATGTGGGAGGTCTGGCTTCTGAATCGCGGAAATCGAAGTGAAGTGGTTCCGGAGAACGTGCATGTAATCACTTGCGATGCACACGATGAACAGGCCGTAGCAGAGAAGCTATCCGGCATGTCGTTCGACGTGGTCGGCGAGTTTATCGGTTTCAGCGTGGCGGATGTGGAACGGGATTATCGTCTGTTCCGTGGAAAGACGAAGCAGTATATCTATATTAGTTCTGCTTCCGCTTACCATAAGCCATCTGCGGACTATGTCATTACGGAAGGCACAGCGCTCGCGAATCCACATTGGGAGTATTCCCGCAATAAGATCGCTTGTGAGGAGTTCCTCATGAAGAAGTATCGTGAGGAAGGATTCCCAGTCACCATCGTACGTCCAAGTCATACGTATGACGAGCGCAATGTTCCATTAGGCGTTGAAGGCAAGAAAGGTTTCTATCAGGTCATTCGTCGAATGCAGGAAGGGAAACCGGTCCTCATTCAGGGGGACGGTACTTCACTTTGGACGGTTACGTTTAACAGTGATTTTGCCATTGGATATGTCGGCTTGATGGGCAATCCCCATGCAATCGGTGAGGCGTTCCAGATCACCGGTGATGAGACATTGTCTTGGAATCAGATCTATTCGACGATTGCCCGAGAACTGGGCGTTGAACTGCATCCGTATTATGTATCTTCTGCTTTCTTGAGTGAAGCAGGTAAGAAATACGGATACGATTTCGAGGGCAGCCTCATCGGAGATAAGGCCGTATCGGTAGTATTTGATAACCGTAAACTGAAACATATTGTGCCGAATATGGCTACGAATGTTCGATTCGACCAGGGTGTACACATCGCGCTGGAATATGTTCTTTCACATTCGGAGAAGTATGAAGAAGATCCAGAGTTTGACAACTGGTGCGACAAAGTCATTGACGCTTTGGAGAAGGCGAAAGAAGAAATCTGATTCGAATTTATAAACTTGATTGACAGACAAGTGACCGCTTACATTTCCAAGTGAGCGGTCACTTTATTTCAATGTTGTTAAGAACACTTGACAATATATATATATATATATAATGCCTCTTGCATGAAAAATGGGGATAACCCAAAATACAAGGAGGTATTTGATGAAGAGGACGGTAAAAATGATTTCGACAGTGTTAATCGCTGCAGTGATGGTAGGTCTGATGGGAAATCCATTGGTAAAGTCTGAAAATGAAGTGCAAGCGGCGACTTACTCATCGAACCGCGAGTATGCTGTTGCAGAATTGAAGAAGATGGCGGATATTCAGTGGAAGCCAACTACAAAGAATCTGGCTATTGGTGGTTACACATATTACAAAAACACAGTGTATAAAGGGATGCCATATACAAAGGACTATAACACAACATATACTGATTTTATTAGTGGCAAGAATGGAAGTTATGGAAGTTCAGGTAGCAATGTCTTTAACTACAAAGGAAGCGCGTCAGTTGGTAACGATTGTTCCACTGTTCCTGCCTTAGCATGGAAGTTTAAGTTTACTTCGATTGGATATGCGAGCATTTCAACTGCCGATTATCTCTCTTGCGCGCAGAATGGAAGAAATAGTACCTATCATCTTGCGACAGTAAACGGATATAAGATAACAGGAAGCGATACTAAATTATATATAAACGCTAAGGAAGAAGAAAATAAAAATAACAGAACGACCATTTTAAACGCGTTGAAGAAACTGCAAAAGGGAGATTGTTGTTTGTACTATTATACAAACAATGGAGAACTTAAGAAACATGTTATCTTTGTTGTAGGGACATACTCTGGCGGAGTCTATATCACTGATCAAATTGGACGAAAATCTGGTGACACAAACTCTTCTTGGAGACATAGCAAGGCGATGTCGTGGGATGATTTGCTGAACAGTGGATATGTTCCGATTCGTTGCACAGATATGGGTTGATTAATGAGGTGATGGATAATGTGTAAGATGAAGAGATTTGTAGTGCTTCTTCTGAGTTTCTGTTTTGTTATGTCAGCTTTAGTGGGTTGCAACTCTTCATCTTCACAGAGTTCTGAAACCGCCGATGAAACTGTGAATAGTGATACCCCATTCACATTAAGCAAAGAAGAAGCCCCATATAATGGAAGTGTTGTACTGGATACGACCATTTCAGAAAATCATTTCCATCAAGTTTTTGGTGGAACGATTACGGATTCATCGCTGTGGGTAGTTGTATGCGAGGAAGAAAGAACCAGTGATGTCTTTAAAAGTTCCTTGTTGTTAGAAGAATTCAGCCGAACTGGTGAGCGGTTGAACACCTATCCGCTTGATTTTCCGGAGATTGGATACGTATGTGATATTTGTAAACAAGGCAATTCCTTGATAATTGCTTCCTGTTCTTACAATGTATTTAATGTAGTTTCCTTCGATCTCACAACTCATAAGTCGACACCGATTCAACTTCAGAGTGTTTCGGATATAGGAATGAGTTATTGTCAAGTAATTGCCTTAAATGATCAAGAAGTATTCGTATCTATGCAGAATTCACTTGGTGAGTATTCGTGTAGGGGATATAATCTGTCAGATGGCAGTATTAAGATGGAGCTTGCAACTACATGTCCAACAGAGCATTTCTTCTGGGAAGACGAACAGTTATATACATTGGGGCAGGAAACTGGTCGAAATGAGTATGAACTTTTCAAAGTGAATGAGGAGAATAAGTTAGAACAGAGCGGAAAGATTCAGCTTCCTCCATATGTGGGACGGATGTATAACACAGGAAACAAACAGTATATGCTTGCTGATAGAGGCATCTGGAATTTGGAGCAGACTACACATACTTGGAAGGAAATGGTGAATTGGAATTATGTAGACGCAAGTCAGTTCGATAAAACGGAATACGCCGTATCCCAAGATGGACAGTCTTTCTTGGTGTGGGACAAGGATAACAAAAATGTTGGTTTTCTCTTTCCAGACAAAGACCCGAAAACTGGAAAAGTAGTGCTTACAGTCCTAGGAAACTGGATAAAAGATAGTGAGAAGTTCCAATGGGTTGTTTCAGAATTCAATAAACAGAATGAGAAATATGCTATTGAACTTCTCGACTATGAGGATATCCTTAGTCCAGATGACTATTTGGATGATGAGGGCTATGTTGACTACGATGCGTATTGGGAAACTTTTGATGACTATATTTGGAAAGACATAGTAAAGGGTGAAGGACCAGACATAATTATAGATTCTTACAGAAAGAACTTTGAATATGGTGGATTGTTTGCTGATTTAAAACCTTTGTATGATGATATGGGTGAAGAATGGAAGAGACAATACAATGTTTCTATCATCGAATTGATGGAGAATCACGGTGAACTGTTTTCTATTCCAACTAGTTATAATATTCAACGAGATTTTTTGACTCAAGATTGCAACATATCTTCCAACGCTACATACCAAGACTGGCTTCAATATATGAATGAGTATGCAGATGGAAGAGTTATCTTCTATCAAACAGGTTCCGAGTTTTTACGAAGAATACTTTGCTATGATTTGGAAACGTTCGTTGATGATAAAAACAGCATAGCCCAATTCGATTCCCCTGATTTCTATGCATTACTGCAATTATCTAAAGACCATTGTTTGTCGCAGTATGAGTACGAAAATAATATGGATAGGGAATGCATGATGTTATCGGTGTGCTGGCTGGCAGAAGATATATCATGGTTACTTAATGGATCATATCCAGGCTATCCAAACCATTATGGTTGCATATCTGCATCTGGAGGAACGAACATATACAATCCTAATGAAATGGTTTCTGTTTCGACTTCCTGTAAGGACATGGAAGGTGCCTGGGAATTTATATGTTTCCTTCTTTCGCCAGAGGTGCAAGAATATAATCTGAATCATGCAGAGTATTCACTCGGTGACTTTCCTGTTCGCTGGGATTCCATGGACAAACTCTTCGAATTCTTGAAACATCCGGAAGAACACGAGGCATTTTGGGCGCTGAAAAACGAAACAGTAGATGATTGGTCCATCGAAGATGTGGTGCCGTTAACCGATGAGGAAAGTGAAGCTTTTGTTGAATTGGTAAAGTCGACACATCTTGTATACTATCCAGATACAGAGATTATTGACATTGTTATGGAAGAAACTGCGCCGTACTTTGCCGGACAGAAGAGTGAGGATGAGGTGATTGAAATAATCAACAATCGAGTGCAACTACTTCTGAATGAACGTAGTACCTAAGTTCTATTGGCTTCACTTGAAGTTTGAGATAATCAATGGGCGATCTAAAATTAGGTCGCCCTATTTTGATAACTCATTTTCCATCCTGTGACATACCAAAATCCTTTGTGTTTCACGCTTTATAGTATAATGATGACATGGCAGGAGAAGATGTCGAAATTGAGAACTGAAGGAGCATGTTTCATGAGACAAATTACACTTGGAAGTACGGGAATCACCTCGCCGCAGAATGCATTTGGTGCATTGCCGATCCAACGCATCAGTCTTCCTGATGCCGTCAAGCTTCTGCGGGAAGCGTACGAGGGTGGCATGACTTTCTTCGATACCGCACGGTCGTATTCCGATAGTGAGATCAAAGTCGGGGAAGCCTTCGTGGGTATGCGCGATAAGGTCTATCTCGCATCGAAGACGATGGCAAAGACGCCGGAACAGTTCTGGAAAGACTTGGATACAACCCTTGGCAATCTTCAGACGGATTATCTTGATATTTACCAGTTCCACTGCGTCGGAATGTGCTATCGACCGGGAGATGGTACCGGCATGTATGAAGCGATGCTGGAAGCCAAGAATCAGGGTAAAGTACGGCATATTGGTATTACCGCACATCTCATAGATGTGGCAGAAGAAATCGTTGCATCGGGGCTTTACGAAACGTTACAGTTTCCGTTCTCGTATCTTGCGTCCGAACGGGAAATTGCATTGGTGAGATCATGTGAGAAAGCCAGTATGGGCTTTATCGCTATGAAAGGACTGGCCGGTGGACTTCTGACGAACAGTCTGGCTTGTATGGCTTTCATGAGCCAGTATGAAGCTTTGCCGATCTGGGGCATCCAAAGAGAAGAGGAACTGCAACAGTGGCTGTCATTCTTCCGTGAACCTGCAGAGATGACAGAAGAAATCAAAGCATTTATTGATGCGGACCGCGCGAAGCTACAGGGCGATTTCTGTCGCGGTTGTGGGTACTGTATGCCTTGTACGGCAGGGATCCAGATTAACCAGTGTGCGAGAATGTCACAACTCATTCGCCGTTCTCCTTCACAGAACTTCAAAGGTGAATTCTGGCAAGGTGAGATGGCGAAGATCGAGAACTGTGTAGACTGTGGACTGTGTAAGTCAAAGTGCCCATATGGATTAGATACGCCGAATCTGCTTCGTAAGAATCTGGCGGACTATCAGGAGATCATCGCAGGTCGGGTTGAGGTCTGATTCTACTTGTTAGGGGAGTGTCACCATCTTCATCTGACGTTTCTGGAAATAGCAGACTTCGTGGATGCCGAGGGACTGAAGGAGCGCGGCAAATTGTGAGATGCCTGCGCCTACGTTCTCTTTGACGTGTGCGTCGGAAGCCAGCGCGAAGAGTTCACCACCCATATCAAGATAACGTTGGAGGATGGCTGTATCTGGCATGGCGTGACGCCGCATCGAAGACGAAGTGTTCAGTTCAAGTGCTTTTCCCTTATAGATCAATGCTTCGAAGAAACGGTCAAAAGCCTTCGGACAATCCTCATAGAGTAAGTCGGCACTTGGGTCAGAACAGAATTTGTTGATGTAGTCGAAGTGAGTCGCTACGTCGAAATTGTTGACGTTCTCGACCATCTCGGCCAGGGTAGTGATGTATTCACGGTGACGGTCTGCTTTCGGCAGGAAGGGAAGCTCCTGGCTATAGTAGACATCCACACCACGGAATAGGTGATTGCTGAGAAGAACAATATCCAGATCCGCTTCTTGTGCGATTCGATCAATGACCGGCGCAGTGTGCTTCTGATATCCGAATTCGATTCCTTTCAGAAGAGTCAGCTCGGGCGGGCAGAGCTTCTTCCATTCTTCGAATGCCATGCTGTATTCATTTAGGTCGAAAGTCTGAATATTATCATTCGGGTCTGGGTTATCGTACTCGTAGTGAGGCGTAGAGGCGACTACGCCAAGATTCATGGTCTGCGCCATCTCAATGAGTTCCGAGATGGTCATGTGCGCATCCGGCGAGAATGGCACGGTATGATTATGAGTATCGATTAACATAAGGGCGCATCTTACTTCCTTTCAGACTTCTGCTCATCATTATTTCACACAAGTAGGATGCTGTCAAAATACGATTGGATACATCTTTATTCGTGCAAAGAATACTTGGCTGTGTACTGGCGGAACATCTCATCGTATAGAGAATTTCCGTGACGGTTGGCACGTAAGGATTCGTGAATGTTGAGATTGTGTTCAGACGCATCAATCACGCAACCTGCTATATTTGAACAATGATCGCTTACGCGTTCCAGATTGGTAAGTATGTCCGACCATATAAACCCGACCTGGGCTGTGCATTTCCTTTCCTGCATACGTACAATATGGTTGGTGCGCAGTTGCTCCTTCAAAGCATCGATTACTTGCTCGAGAGGTTCAACTTTCTTGGCGATGGATGAGTCTTCCGTGCGGAATGCTTGCAAAGTGGATTGGAGTACTTCGTCCACGGCAGATGCGATGACGTCATATTCCTTCAATGCATCCTCTGTTAACGTTAGATGTTTCTCGCGAAGTTCTTCTGCAGATTCAAGAATATTGACGGCATGGTCAGATATACGCTCGAAGTCACCGATTACCTTCAAGATTGCAGTAGATTCTTCACTCTCTTTGAGACCTAGTTGTTCTACACTGAGTTTGACCAAGTATGTACCAAGCGTGTCTTCCAACTCGTCACAGGTGTTCTCATCATCGCGAATCTGCTGCGCTTTCTCTTTCGAATAACTGGAAAAAGCACTCAACGCATTGCGGAAAGCGGTAACCGCAATCTCGGCCATTTCGTTTGTTACGGCACGTGCCTGTCCAAGTGCCAGCGGAGGCGTGACCAGAAGACGGTCATCAAGTCTGACGGTCTTCTCTTCGAATTTGGCATCCGGAACCAAGCGGATGGCAAGGCTCTCTAAGAATGAGGACATAGGAAGAAGTAGCGCGGTCGACAGAACTTTGAAGGCGGTATTAACGATAGCGATACCAAGAAGAGAAGCGGAGTCATTGAGAATTGCGGGAGAGAATACACCTCTTATCACTGAGTAGATACTTAGCCATACAATTGCACCGATTATGTTGAAGAGAAGATGGACGACTGCCGCACGTTTGGCATCTTTCTTCGCACCGACAGATGAAAGCATGGCCGTTACACAAGTTCCGATGGCATCACCCATGACAATTGGTATTGCGGCACCGTAAGAGACTTGTCCGGTCATGGCTAAGGCCTGCAGAATGCCGACTGAAGCGGAACTGGATTGAATTACAGCGGTTAGTAGGGCGCCGGCAAGAAGACCGAGAAGCGGGTTCTTAAACATAATGAACAATTCCTGAAATTGGGGAACATCAGCGAGACCGGATACAGAAGCAGTCATGGTCTCCATGCCAAACATCAGTGTAGTAAAACCAAGCAGAATCATGCCGGTATCTTTGTTCGAGTGCTTCTTGGTGAACATGTATAGGATAATGCCGATTAGAGCAAGAATAGGAGTGAATGAAGAAGGTTTCAAGAATTTGGCCCACATGTTGTCGCTACTGATTCCACCCAGAGAAAGAACCCATCCGGTAACCGTGGTACCTACGTTGGCGCCCATGATTACGTTTACTGCTTGCTTCAGTGTCATCAGTCCTGAATTGACGAAGCCAACTACCATTACGGTCGTAGCGGATGAACTTTGAATCACTGCAGTCACACCACATCCGGTGGCAAAACCGGCAAATTTCTTCGTTGTCATCTTAGTGAGAATGGTGTGCATCTGACCACCTGCACGCCTTTCCAAAGCCTGTCCCATAAGATTCATGCCGAATAGGAATAAACTTAATCCGCCAATCAGCGATAGTACATCGAAAATATCCATTCTACACACCTACCTATATACAACTAAAGGATATGGTAGCGCGTGAGTATAAAATCTATAGTCCGTACTTTGTAAAATCCTTGTAAAGCGAAGGAAGAATCTTCAAGATAAAGCCTGTAGCCGTCAGAGAAGTTGCTGTTCGTTAATCATCAGAGCAAAACGTAGTCCGAGTGTTTCGGCCGCTTTGCGGCAGAGAATCATACGTTCCATGAAGATTTCGAAGTACTCCATAACTGATCCGACGCTTGTGTCAATCTGCAACTTCAATACGATCACTGAATGTTGCTCGTCAATGGAAAGGTTGGATTCTGTGACGGAATAGTTTACGCGATCGTGAAGATCAAAGGAGGAGAAGTCCTGATTTCGTACTCGTGATCTTCGAACGTCAGATTTGTCGGCAAGTATGAGTGCAGCGGCTAGGGGACTGACAGGAACGCCGGTTCCTTCGTCGTGGTTACCGATTGCAGAGACTATCATAGCAATTTCGTCGGATGGGAAGTTCAGATGGTCTAGTATGCGGAAAGCCATTAGGCCGCCACTTTGACTGTGATCGACGCGGTTGATCAGGTTGCCGATGTCATGAAGGAAGCCGGCAATTCTTCCAAGTTCAACTGTTCGCGCGGAGTAATTGAGTGTTTCGAGAATGTATCCGGTTTTCTCTGCTACTGTAGATACATGGGCGAAACTATGCTCGGTATATCCAAGCACATTTAAGCTAGCATCGGCAGCTTCTACATAAGTGCGAACAGATGGATCTTTCTTGATTTCCTCGTAGGTCATTTCTTAGGTTCTCCTTTAGGCAAAGTAACTGTAATTGTGGTTCCTTCATCAACGATACTATGAATCTTGATTTCACCATTATGTAGTTTTACAGAATGTTTTACAATAGAAAGTCCAAGTCCGGTACCGCCTACAGATTTCGACCGACTCTTGTCTACCCGATAGAATCTTTCGAAAATGCGTTCTTGCGCATCAGGTGGTATGCCGATACCCGTATCCTTGACGTTCAGGATCACTTCGGAAGCATTACTTGATACTTCGACTGCTACGCTTCCGCCTTCGTGATTATACTTGATGGCGTTGTCACATAGGTTATAGATAATGCCGGAGAGTAACTCAGGAATACCTATCATGTCCGTGTGCTCTCCACTCAAAGTGAGAGAAACGTTGGCGGATTGAGCAACATTTGAAAGATTATGTATGGTAATCGCTGATAGTTCATAGAGGTCGACGGCCTGATACTGCATCGATTCTGCCCCTTCATCAAGGTGTGAAAGCTTGATGATATCCTCAATCAAAGCGATCATTCGCTTCGACTCTGACAGAATTTGTTCGGCAAATCTTGGGCAGTCATTCGGTTGAACCAGACCATTAGCCAGAAGTTCTGCCCGCCCTGAAATATTCTGAAGCGGCGTTTTCAGTTCATGAGATACATTCGCCGTGAACTCACGTCTTGCTTCTTCTGCTTTCTCTTTCTCGGTAATATCGAGCACGACGACAGCAATACCGGAGACTTTATCTTCACTAATAATCGGACTGGAATTAATCTGGTAATTACGATTTTTTAGTGTGATGAATTGCTCGCTACGATTTCCTTCACGAGCGATTCGGATTAATTCTTGTATTTCAGAACTGCTGTTAAAGAGCAAGAGATCTTTGCCTACGCAGTACTGGCTGATTCCTAACAAATCTGCTGCGGATTGATTGATGCTCAATATTGATCCACTCTCTGAAAGTAGAATGATTCCTTCGTTCATGTGCTTCGTGGCGGTATCGAATTCTCTTTGCTTCTTCTCCAGTTCTTTCTTCTGTAGATGCAACAATTGCTGCTGGTTCTTAATCCGTGTGACCAAAGGTGTGATTTCTTCATACTCTATCGAGTCGATGTTTGGATTGTCTAGGTTCAATTCGTTCAGCGGTTTGACGATATGTTTAGACAGACGGTAGGCGAGATAGAGCGAGAGTCCAAGCGCAATGACAATTACCAGAATGATTGGCTGAATCATTGATAGAATCAAGGACCAGGGCGTCATATGGGAAGTGGAGAGGCGAAGAATAGTACCATCAGAGAGCTTGCGGGCACAGTAGAGTTGTTTCTCCATCAAGGAGGATGAGCGACGGGAACTCTCACCATAACCAGAAGCTATCGCTTCACGAATTTCTTCGCGCTGTAAGTGGTTCTCCATCGTTGCAACTTGAATCCTGTTATCATAAATGACCTTTCCATCCGCTGCAATCCAGGTAATTCGGAAGTCTTCATTGGACGAGGCTTCGAGGTATTCGATTCCGTCTTGCTCGACTGCAGAAGCGCATAGCGTCGTGGCCACTTTGAGACTCTTCATTTGTTGTTTGGAGAAATAGCTGTAGAGCACGCCCACGATGATGATAAGCGAGGAGATAAATACGACAAGGGCAACTAGACAGATAGAATGGAAAATTCTCTTAGTCATTCGCTTGACTCCAATTTATAGCCTACACCGCGCACGGTTTCAATCAGGTTTCCTGCTTCGCCAAGCTTCGTGCGAAGCGTTCCGATATGAACGTCTACGGTTCTGGTTTCGCCCAGATAGTCTTGTCCCCATACTTTCTCGAGTAATTGATCTCTAGATAGTACAATTCCTTGATTCTTCAGAAATACGTGAAGTAAGTCATATTCTTTCAGCGTCAACGCAACTTCTACACCGTCAACTTCGACACTGTGCCGATCGACACAAAGGGCAATCCTCTCGCAAGAAAGGACAGGAGGATTCTTGGGGGTAGTTCTGCGTAAGACGGATTTGACGCGTGATATCATTTCCATCATTCCGAAAGGTTTGACGAGATAATCATCTGCACCAAGATCCAGCCCCAATACTTTGTCATATTCTGTTCCTCGAGCACTTGCCATGATAATGGGGATTTCGTTGGTACCTATATCAGCACGAAGCTTCTTAAGAATAGAAAGGCCATCTTCTCCAGGTAGCATGATATCCAAGATGATCAATTGTGGTTGCTCATTCTGCATCGCTTCCCAAAAATCTACAGGCGTGCAAAATCCTTCCGCACGGAAGCCGGACGCGTGTAAGGTATATAACATCAGATTTCTTATGCCATTGTCATCTTCCACGCAATAGATCAACCCAAGTCACCTCAATTTGCTTCTCATTCTATTCTATTCTATAATGCGAACTCGAAACTGTAATCAAGAATGTGTAAAATCGATGTGAACATGATTTCTCTGTAAGAAGAGAAAAAAGACGACTCCTTACTACCCAATGTCATTAAGTTAAGAAGGAAGTCCTCATTTGAGGGCTTCCTTCTTATTTAATTTTGAATAATTTGTTCTATTGCGATAATGTCTGAGGGTGCAAGTCGTCCAATCCTGTATAGCATATCATTTTGATACAAGTAGCAATTTTTAGATAAACGAATCGTTGAAGGGAAGTTTAGTCCGGCTTCTTTCCAACGAACTATTGCATATTCTCCAGGATAACCTGGGCGAGGCGAGGATTTGGTTACTTTTGCTGTCAAGATTGGAAATGCCTTATTATCTCCTAGTATTAAAACAGGTCTTTTCTTAATCTTGGTTGGATCTTCTTCAAACGCAAATTTTGCATACCATATCTCCCATTGTTCAGGCATCATAGTCCTCCCAATCGTCACCTGCCCAATCTTCATCATCAGAATCTAGGATAATAACTCCGTTCTCATTGCGGCGTACTTCGCTAACACCCTCATACATCCATGTTGGAAGTTTGAAAGACGTCAGCGGAGCTTGATTTTGATAATAATCTTTCAAAGATTCCTTTGAAATAATGCACGATGTTCTATTCTGTGATGTCATAACCTTATACCACGGACTATCTTTCCTATGTGTCAAATTTACAAGTTCTGTTGTAGAATACTTACCGTAATAAACGGCAACATCTATCAGAGTTTTAAGTTCATCTGCAGAAAAGATTTTCGAAGAATAATTATCGGATACAGTATCAATATTATTCTTTCCGTACTTTTTGTAAACTTGATACAAGGATGAAACAACAGGACCATAATCCCACGCTTCAATTTCTTCGTTGAAGAGAGGAATGTTATAACGCGTTAAGTACCATGCTTGAGCAAAATAAACAAGTTTATTAACACGCAGATTGGTTATTGTATCATTTTCATTATTTTTGGCTATATCAATAAAAAAATCAGCAACATTATGAGCAGTAACCATTTGAATTCTCCTTTCTTCTATCCTTTAATTCCAACTATATTATACCGTATTTGCTTGACTTTTACTACCTTTAAGACTATATTGTAATGCAAGTTTAGATTATCAAGATAATGTTTGGTATGGTAATCAAAACTACAGCAAAAGTCTTATATCGAAGATTAAACAATCTTTTATTACAGATGTCAACAAAGACATCCATTTTTTGTGCAAATCCGTCCGTTAATTTTACACGCACTCGTGTTTTCACATTTTCAGATACCATTAAATGTATTCTTGGGCTGGCCGGCAATTCTCTAAATAAAGAGCTTTATGACTTTTTCAAAAACAAACGAAGAAAAGCAACTGTTTCTGCATTTGTTCAGCAACGAGCAAAGATTACCCCATACGCATTTGAGTATTTATTTCATAAATTCAACTCGCTTTGCAGCAATGCTAAATCATACAAGGGATATCATCTCTATGCAGTGGATGGAACAGTATTAAATATCCCCACAAATCCACGAGATAAAGAAACATATCTTGAACAAGGGTTCAATCAGTTGCATATAAATGCGTTGTTTGATCTTGAAAATCGTACATATTTAGACTGTTTTGTACAACCACGTAATATGGTAAATGAGCCGCTGGCTTGTTGTAATTTAATCAAAAGAAATGTTTTTTCAAAATCTATTCTGATAGCAGACCGAGGATATAATTCGCTTAATCTTATCGAAACAATCAACCGTACGGATAACCTTTTCTATCTTATCAGAGTTAAGAATGATTGGATTACCGAGGTAAAACAACTGCCTTTGTCTGAATTCGATACGGAAATTAGTTTTGAACTCCGAACCACTCAAACAAATAAAGATAAAGAACTGTATAAAGAAGGAAGAGCTAAATGGATTAGCGGAATATCAAAATTTGGCAAATATAAGAAGTCTACTACTTGGAACTATGAATCTCCATTCAAAATGACTCTACGTGTTGTTCGATTACGGCTTAATAATGGGACATATGAAACTCTTGTCACATCTCTAGGTCGTTTTGAGTTTCCTCTTGAAGAAATTAGAAAACTATATCATCGGCGTTGGGGAATAGAAACTTCATTTAGAGAATTGAAGTATGCTCTCGGTCTTGTAAACCTTCATTCAAAGAAAAGAGCCTTTATTGAGCAAGAAATATGGTCAAGAATAATTATGTATAATTACGCAGAACAGATTATTGCTTCGACTGTTATCGAAAACGATAAAAATCGAAAATGGAAATACCAAGTGAATTTTACGATGGCTTTCTATATTTGCATGGATGCGTTTAGAAATAGCAATAATAGTTCGCCTCCTGATATAAACAATTTAATATCAAGATATATTCTTCCCGTAAGACCAAATCGAAATGATGAACGCAAAATCAAAGCAAAGAGATTTTCAGGGTTTATATATCGTGTAGCATAGTAGTATTACTATGTTACTTTTTCCATGCTCATAAACAGTAAAAAGCACTATACTACTTATTTTTTGATGTATAGTATAGTGCTTTTTTTGTTTGACCATATTTCAGTCAATGCTTAACTTAATGACATTGCCTTACTACCTCTCGGCGATAAGGAGTCGTCACTTGAATGGTGCGGGCGACAGGACTTGAACCTGCACACTCTCGTACCAGAACCTAAATCTGGCGTGTCTGCCAATTTCACCACGCCCGCATGACACAGATGCAATGTTATCACTTTTTCGAACATCGGTCAATTTTTGCAGGATTTATTAAGCGAATGTATAATGGACGGCAAGATAGAGACTTTCTTGATTGTGAGAAACGACCGGAGGCATAACGTGCGAAACAATTCATATGAGAATCGAGCCGTATGGTATGGCGCGGGAATAGCCGTGCTGGGCGAAAGCATACTTCTGGCTTGTTTTCAAGAATTCTGGCTGGCCTGCCTGTGGTTCTGCATCAATATGGTTCTTCTGAATCTGGTTTGTTTCCTTGAAGGGAGACCGAGAAGGGTGATTCAGATTCTAAGTGTGATCCTGATGGTAGGTGGGATTGTGTTGGTTCCTCACTGGTATATGGGATCGCTGAGCCTTCTCCTTGTTTCTGGTTTTCTCTTCGAACATCGACGTGTCACGCATGCGATGGGCCTACTTCTGTCGATTGGTGCTTTGGTGACGGACCTGCTGATCACTCGTCCGAATATCCTTGGCTGCTTGCTTAATGTATCTCTAGCGTTGGCCATCTACGGATTATGGGAAGTGCTGTTATTTGCACTTCGTAAATTTACGATGACGGAAGCACAGTTGAATCAGGCACTCACGGCTTCATCAGTAGATGCGATGGAGCAGCGAAAACTACGTGAAGAATTGGGCAAAATGCAGTCGACGAATGAGTACAACGCCCGTCTTCAGGAGCGTGAACGTATTTCCCGTGACATCCATAACCAGGTCGGCCATACACTCTCTGCAGCAACGGTGACCTTGGATGCAGCTACACTTCTGATGCCCAATGATACCCAGCGGGCGAAGGAGAAGATCGATCTCGCAAACTCTCGTGTCCATGAGGCCATCTCATCGGTGCGAAGCGTAGTTCGTACGCTGGACGCGGAGGATGACCGAATTGCAATCCATGACTATATGCAATCACTTCAGAACATGGTTTCGGACTTCATGATGGATACGGAGATCAAGGTGTATCACAATTTCGGACAGGTCGATTCCGAGGAACGAATTCTTATGCAGACGGCTTCGTTTCTAAGCAGTTCCTTGCAAGAACTGCTGACCAATGGTGTCAAGCATGGTCAGGCG
Organism: Oscillospiraceae bacterium; assembly: GCA_045598705.1. Classification (GTDB taxonomy): domain Bacteria; phylum Bacillota; class Clostridia; order Saccharofermentanales; family Saccharofermentanaceae; genus Scatonaster. The sequence goes on along the minus strand of JAZLMM010000026.1, from coordinate 29,193 downwards.
AAAGTCTTTGTCATCACATTTCTCCGTGATGAGAAGAATCTGCGTCTGAAGGTGCAGGATAATGGTTCTGGATGGGGGAATCTGACTTCGGAAGAGAAGCGGCAGCGAATCAATCGCGGATTTGGTCTTCGAAAGATGATTGACTATGCGGAGAAGAAAGGCGGCAATTGCACGATTGAAAGTGTGGATGGATTTGCAGTATGCATTTCCTTGCCGGTGGAGGGATAGAACATGGCAAGAATACTGTTGGTTGACGATGAGCCGTTATTACTGGAGAGCTTGGAGATCATTCTGACGATTTCGGGTGAACACGAAGTATGTGGGAAAGCGCAGAACGGGGTGAAAGCCTTGGAACTTCTGAAGGATCCAATATGTGTACCGGATGTGATGCTGGTGGATCTCAACATGCCTGATATGGGTGGCAATGAGTTGATTCCGCTTGTCAAAGCACAGTATCCCAATATCCGCATCATTGTACTGACCACTTTCTACGATGAACAGAATATTGCCGGCGCGATCTCCGGCGGTGCGGTGGGCTATCTTCTGAAAGATTCCGGTAAAGACGCAATTCTCAATGCCGTAGAACAAGCACTGAAGGGACAGAGCGTCCTAGATATCAAAGTGATGCAGAAACTAAATGCCATGCTTTCTTCTGAACACGTTGAAACATCTGAAACGAAGTCGACCTTAGACGATGCAAGAAGTAGTGCACGGACCTATTCTTCGGAACCGAAACAGAAGATAGAAGATTGGGGGATTACTGATCGAGAGAAAGAAATCTGTAAGCTCATTTGCGAAGGGTGTACCAATGCGCAGATCGCCTCCATCCTCTTTATCAGCGAGGGAACCGTGAAGAATTATGTTTCCAGCATCTACGACAAATTGGACGAACACGATCGTACAAAATTGGCCATTCGACTGCAGTCTTTCGATCTGTAATCGCAAATGCACAATATGACTTCAGTCATCATCTAATATCCGAATGTGTGACCCCAGTCATATTTCTCTTAATGGGAGAATGTGACTGGGGTAACTGTTCGATTTCATCGACAATCTCTACACTATGGATAGACTCGAGAAATCGGGTGTGAAAGATGAATGGAGCGTATAAAATGAAGAAGCGAGAAGAGAAATCGAGACTGTCGCCATGGCCGTATATCCGAAACAATCGGGTACGGTCTACCGTGTTGGTGATTAGTTTAGCAGTGTTTGTCGTGTTGATCTATATGATGAATTATATTATCGGCGGCGTCGAGGAACCCTATTGGTTGGCAAATGTTGAACCTTATGATCGAATACAGTATGCTTCCGCTGCGATTGACATTACGCCGGAAGACTATGCAACGGTCGAGGAATACCGTCTTGGCGCATGGCAAGCAGTTTCCGAGCAGTGTGATGCCATTCGAGGGGAAGCAGGAATTATTGATGCCAAAGTATGCTCGATGCAACGAGTGGTCTTTCAGGCGACCGTCGGAACCAACTACCAGGAGTGTCTCTTGTTTGAAGGGAAAAGCGATTGTGAAGAGTACCTTCAACACATGGATGGAAGATTAAGCTCTGGAAGAATGCCAGAAGCAGCAGGTGAGATCCTGGTGGACCAGAGACTGGTGGACAACAATAAGCATAGTGGACTGCTTCTTTCATTGATTGGAACGAGATACCACGTGGTGGGCGTTGTCGATTCTCCTTATTATCTGGCCTGCGGAATTGCGCACCCCGGTGAGAATAACATCTGGATACTATTACTTACCGAGTCGGCGCAAGTGGATGCGCGGCCCATATTCGAGAAACACGGTTTCCGCCTTAATCTTTACACTGATCGCGCAAGTGCAGAAGTCAATCATCGAGCGAGCATTGGTGATCTAGATACTGTTCAGACACTATTTACTGTAGTGTCTGCCGCACTGCTCATGATTTGTGTGGTCGTTGTACTTGCCTTGCATATTATGGACCGACACAATGAATGGTGTTTACTGAATTCCATCGGTTTTACCTCCGGCGAGATCTACCTGATGGCGCTCAAAGAGATGCTCATCTGTATGGGTATTGCTCTTGCCGTTGGCGCTGTGCTGTGCTTCGGTGTCTCGATGCTGATCAAGTTCCTGCTATTTCAGCCACGCGGACTTTATGTAAAGATCTGGCGACCGCAAGTCATCCCAAGAATTCTGGCAGTATTCGTAGCATTACTGGGCATTATACAAATTCCGCTATTTTCCGGTATGCGTAAGATCCAGACAATTGATGAGATTGAGAATTAAGAGTGAAGAGGAGAAATACGATGTTTGAATTACATGATGCAACCATGATTTACGATATGGACAAAGAAGAGAAAGTGTACGCAATGAAGAGCATGAATCTGACGCTACCGGATCGAGGACTGATTGGTATTATTGGCCCTTCCGGATCGGGTAAATCTACACTGATGTATACGATGTCGACACTGAAGAAGCTGACATCCGGCGACGTGCTTTATAACGGTAAATCGCTGTCGTCCATTAGTGACGCACAGAAGCAGCATCTGCGCAGAAATGAGTTTGGATTTGTCTTCCAGCGCCACTATCTGATTAACTATATGTCCGCCATGGATAATGCGACACTCGCGGCAACGACTTCCGTGGCGGAGGCAAGAAAAAAGGCGGAGAAACTGCTTCTGGAGATTGGATTGAAGAAGAGTGAACTTCATCACAAGCCGACGAAACTCTCTGGAGGTCAACGTCAACGTGTTGCCATCGCTCGTGCGATGATGAATGACCCCAAGGTGTTATTTGCGGATGAGCCGACAGCTTCACTTGACCATGAGAATGCATTTCTAGTAATGGACCGATTGAAGGAATATGCCAAAGAGAGACTGGTGATCGTCATTACCCATGATACAAGTATCATCCAAGATGCGGATATGATCGTCAAGATCTGGGATGGTTCCATCGCTGAAGTGGAGACGAAGGAGGCTTGAACAAAATGAAAATCAGACCTTTTTCCGCGTGGAGATACATCCTAAATAACAAAGCGCGTGCAATGGCTTTGATCCTGATGATGATGTTCATTACGGTTTCGTTTACCTGCGGTATGTATGTGGACAATGCGCCGGAGATTTTTCGAATCTCGACGGATTTTTCGGACCAATATGTACTGATCTATCGTTCTGTATATAACACCGAATCCAATAAGCAATTTAAGGATTGTATGGAAGAACTGCCCGAGTATCTCGGTGAGGGAGAATATGAGCGACTCAATGTCGGCTTGTTGTACTGTGAGTTCCAATCCATTATGGAATTCAATTGTAATATGGAGTCTTTCGTCTTTGCAAGTGAAGAAGATTTCGAGACTTTTAAATCATGTACGACACTGGTACCGGAAGATTTGAAACTCAAAGACTGTGAGATTGCGATGAGTGAATACCTTGCCAATAATGGAGGTTACAAGGTCGGACAGCCTTTGAATGCTGAGGAAGATCTAGTTCTTACCCAAACAGTCTCTTCGTGGAAAGGTGTGCGTGCCTATGCAATCGAGCGTAACGTAGGAGATTGCGCGTTGATCATTAATCGTGAGGGTGTCCGTGATCATGAAAGAGAAAAGCGTACGGCGGAGACCCTGTCTGCCCTTTCCGAGAAACTTGCTTCGAAATATCCACTTCTTAGCTTTGATACGCCGTCTCGCTATATGGATAGTTGTAAAGCGGACTTTGAATTCATGTACTACATCTTCGGTGCAGCGTCACTTCTTCTGGATATTGTTCTGCTTGTTACGATCAATGCTGCATTTACGGCCGCTTATGACAAGCGTAAACACGAGTTTGCTATCTATAAGGCGATGGGTTTCACTCGTGGCCAGATCTTCCGGAAAGTCGCAAGTGAAGTACTCCTTCTTAACGCATTTGCCATCTTGATCGGTGCAATCGTCAATGCGGGTGTCATTCTGGTTTGTAATCAGTTGATGTGGAGCCAAGGCCAATGCTTCTACCGTATTTCTAAGTTTGCAGTAGTGGCTACCATAATCAGTGAAGCAGTATTGCTAGTCTGCATTATCCTTCTGAACTGGCTCAAAACACGTAAGTATGAGGTCACGGAGGAATAGAAGAAAGAAACGAAGACCAATCTCTATTCGTCCGAACTGGAATTCATTCTCGACGGAACGGGTATTTGCTCTCAATGAAACTGGATTCCGGGCTTGCCATGGTATACTATGATATTAGCGGCACCGAGAACGATCGATTGTATGTGCAAAGATCGCGAGGTGTACGCTAATATTTATTTTGGAGAGGTGGGCTTCGTGTATCGGATTCTGATCGTAGACGATGAACGGGCGCTGGCGGATATTATCGCACAGATGCTGAAGGGATGTGGCTATGACACATGTACTGCCTATGATGCCGATCAGGCCTATGACGCGCTCTCCAAAGGTCATTTCGATCTTCTGATCCTTGATATCAATCTTCCGGGTATGACGGGCTTTGAACTCTGCAAGGAGCTCCGACAGGTGTCGGGAGTACCTGTCATTTTTGCCAGTGCCCGCACAAATGAGACGGACCGGATCACAAGCTTCGATATTGGTGGCGATGACTATATCCAGAAGCCTTATTCGATGAAAGAACTCCTATCACGTGTGAATGCGTTGATCCGTCGTGCGTACGGTGGTTCCCTTGAACAGGAGAAGATCGCTTTCGGCGACGTGAGTGTGGACTTAAGTGCCCATGTGGTGACCAGAGGCGGTGAACGCGTGAATCTGGCTTCTCGGGAATTCGACTTGCTGAAGTATCTCTGTCAGAATAAGAATACGGTCATACCCAAAGAGAAACTGATGGCCGAGGTGTGGGGGGCTTTTTCCGAATCGGAAGCTTCTTCCTTAACGGTGCATATCCGTTGGCTACGCGAGAAACTGGAGGAGGATCCCTCTCATCCGAAGTATATCAAGACCGTCTGGCGCATGGGTTATATGCTGGAGGTCAATGAATGAGAAGACTGGCTCTGATCGGCGCGGTGTTGACGCTGGCGCTTACGATATTTGCATTTTCGATATACCATATCTCTTCGTCGAAGACGCGTGAACCTGCCAATGAGAACGAAGCACTGACGGCCAATGAGATTGCGAATCTGGTTGCACAGGGTAGTTATGACGAAGCAGAAGTGAAAGCTAATCAACTTCGAGAAACGCTGACCGAGGATAAGAAGGTCGAGCGAGGCCCAGAAGATTATGCGCCGTTTCTGATGCTGGGTGTATGTATTCTCTTTATTGGCGGGACGTGCCTCTATGTCGACTGGAAGATTCTCCGTCCGTTTCATAAACTGGAGCATTTTGCCGATGAGGTGGCATTAGGTAACTTGGACATGCCGCTTGAGTATGAACGGACGAACTGGTTCGGTAAATTCACTTTTGCCTTTGATAATATGCGTAATGAGATCAAACGTGCGCACAATGCGGAGCAGGAGGCAGTCGAGAACAATAAGACGGTGATTGCAACGCTTTCCCACGATATCAAGACACCAATCTCCAGTATTCGTGCCTATGCGGAAGCGATGGAAATGGGGATGGATGCGACACCTGAAATGCGTGAACAGTACGTGTCGACGATCATGGAGAAATGCGATGAGGTCAGTAAACTCTCAGAAGACATGCTGATGCATGCATTGGCCGATATGGAACGGCTACGCCTCTATCCAACGCGCTGCGAGTTGGGGCATTTCCTAGAAGAGAATTTGGCCGGCGCATCGCTTGTTCGCCCGCAGGAAGAGGTGTTCGTCATGGTCGACGAACTTCGACTGGGCCAGGTGATCGAGAACATCCTGAGCAATGCGAAGAAGTATGCCGATGGACATGTTGAAGCACGTCTGGATGTGAAGAGAGATGACACAAAATCGTATGCGGTCATGACATTTCATGATCATGGAGAAGGCATTCCGGACGAGGATCTTCCGTTTGTGTTCGAGAAGTTTTACCGTGGAAGAAATATAGGGAAGAACCGTGGTGCTGGACTGGGATTATATATAGTGAAGTATATCATCGAGAATTCCAACGGCACGATTCGTGCGTACAACGATGGGGGGCTGGTAATCGAAATCAGACTTCCCGTTCTTCCTTAAGGATTTCTTAATACCATCTGCGATAAGGTATGTGTATCAAGCGAAAGGAAGGACAAAATGGAAATGAAGAAAACACTCCTATTTACCAAGGGCCTTTGTAAGAGTTTTGCACACAACGGTGGACAGACACATATCTTAAGCGGTGTTGACCTGGAGATTTATGAAGGTGATTTTACCGTCATCATGGGCGCATCCGGTTCTGGAAAATCAACCATGCTATACGCATTAAGTGGTATGGATCGTGCAACGGCCGGCCAAGTCATGTATGGCGAGCTGGATATTGCCAAGGCATCGGAGAAACAGCTTTGCGAGTTGCGTCATGGTGAGTTTGGATTTGTATTTCAAGAGATGCATCTGGTGAGCAATCTCTCGCTTCGTGAGAACATTACGGTTCCTGGATATCTGAACAAGAACAAGACGGGTTCTCAGGTCGATGCGCGTGCGGATGAGTTGATGAAATTGATGGGCATCGATGGCATCGCCAACCATATGCCATCGCAGTGTTCCGGAGGCGAGAAACAACGTTGTGCGATTGCACGTGCCATTATCAATGAGCCGAAACTTCTTTTTGCCGATGAACCGACAGGCGCACTGAATCGTAGAAATACTACAGAAGTGCTGGACCTAATGACGGAATTGAATCGAAGAGGCCAGAGTATCCTAATGGTTACCCACGATTCCCGTGCTGCAGTCCGTGCAAATCGAATCCTTTATATCGAAGATGGCAAGATCATCGGCAATCTGGATCTGCAACCATACGAAGGGACGAATGAGAAGAGCCGTCAGACGCAGATCGACAGCTGGCTCTCATCGATGAAATGGTGATCCATATGAGAAGTATATTGAAATTATCCTGGGCGAATATCAAGCACGAGAAGAGTTCGTTCATTGGTGTCGTGCTTCTCGTTTTTATCATCGTACTTTCTGGCGTACCAACGATCAGTAACGCTTACAATGAGGAGACGGCAATCGATGAGGCCTGCGAACGCGCAAATCTTGGCGACGTGACGATCATGATTGCTGAAGACCTTTTCACAGATGATATGCGGCAAGTGTTGAAGGATAGCACGATCATTGATTCAATCGAAGAAAGTACATGCCTTTCCATTGTCGGAAGTCTGCAACTGAACGGCGAAGAGAAAGACTTCCTGACGCATATCCGCTCCTTTAAATCGGATACACGAGTGTATAACAGTGACTGTTCCGAGTACTACGATTCCTTCGACCTGCGGGAGGGGGAGCTTCTTCTTCCTTATAAAGTGAAAGATTACGATGGTGTCCAAATTGGTGCTACGATCACAATTCCTGTCGGTGATACCGTTGAATCATTTACCATTCGTGGCTTCTACGATGATCCGATTTTCCGCCCGAGAACATTTGGCTTCACATGCGCGGTAGTTTCTGATCACGACTATAAACGCCTAATGGGTGAGAAGAGTCATATTGAAGATGAGAGAAGAGCTTTCCTAGCATATGATATGCTTCAGGTCCATCTAGCCGAGGGAACATCTTTCAAGATATTCTCGGATGAGATGAAAGCAAACAGCAGTATTATGAGTACCGCGACAATCATTCCTATGGAACACTTGCGAAACAGTAACATGATCTACGCGGATATGGGTTCCAAGATTCTCTTGATATTCCTGGTTCTCATGTTTGTGGGTGTGTTGATCTCCATGAAGAACAGCATCAATTCTGCCATCGAGATGAACTACGTGGAACTCGGTGTGTTGAAATCACAAGGATTCAGCATAATGGACATCCGAATGGTTTTTATCGTCCAATATGTATTGGCGACCTTGCTTGGTGCAATCCTCGGTCTTATTCTGGCGATTCCACTTACGTCCTGGACGGTCGGACTATTTGAGACCGTAACCTGTATTCTGACAAGTAAACACATCCTACTTGGAAAGTCTTTGTTGTTCATCTTGATACTCATTATGGTCAGTGCGGCATGTGTGTTCTTGTCGACCATGAAGGTGGCAAAGATTTCACCTGTACGTGCGATTCGTGGCGGCGGAGCAGATGTGTTCTTTAACTCACGATTCCAGCATAAGATCTCATCGAAATCCTTGACACTTTCGCTTTCATGGAGACAACTTCTTTCGAATGCGAAACACTACATCGGAAGTGTGCTGATTGTGGGCCTTCTCGTTTTCTTTATGGTAAGCATCTCTGTTCTGACGACCGGACTAGATGTAGACAACATTTGGGGTCTGATCGATGGCGAGATTACGTTGAAAACAGATTCCATTGTTTCTCAAGAGAGACTGGAAGAGTTGGAACAAGTGGCCCGAGAAGTGGATCCGAAGGCCTATATCCGAGCACAAGGCTATACCGACTTGCTTGTGGATGGCGAAGATGTCGCACTTTATGTAAATCTGCGAGAAGAGGATCGTTTTAAGACGTTGAAAGGCCGCCTGCCTCAATATGACAACGAAGTAGCCTTGGGTACCATGATTGCCAAGACACTGGATAAAAGTGTGGGTGATACGGTAGTGGTTCAGTATCACGATGCAGAACAAGAATTTGTTGTGTGTGGAATATTTGACTCTGCCTACGATTACGGCATGGTAATACAATTGATGCCCTCATCCGCACAGCTGCTTGGATTTGATGACTATGATGAAAGCTATATCAAACTTTCAGATTCTCAACTGACAGCGAAGGTCATCGAACGAGTTTCCCAGTTGGATGGTATCACGGCCACAGAGTACGAAGTCAATGAAAACTTCGGATTCTACATGGATATCGTCGATATCCTGCTTCAGACAGTGAGCATTATTGTAGATGTGATCTCTTTACTATTTGCCCTAGTGGTTGCAGCCATGGTCTGCCATCGATCCTTCCTTCGTGAACGGAAGAATATCGGTATCTACAAAGCGGTGGGCTTCCAAGTGCGAAGACTGCGTTGGGAAGTGGCAATTCGATTTGGTATCGTCGCTTTGGTTGGTGCACTCCTGGGTGTGGTGACAGCGCTTTTCCTAGCGAAACCGCTGATCCTGTCCATTCTCCAACTGGTCGGCCTGACAAACTTTGTTGGCAAACTGTCAATCATGACTTACTTGATACCGGTCCTCATTATCACTATCGGCTTTGCCCTGTTCTCCTATTTCTTCTCGCGTTCCATCAAGAAAGTGCAGGTGCGAGAACTGATTACGGAGTAAGCTGATTAGTAGGTGTGGGGTGGGGAAGGTTGATAGCATCGCTAGCGCAAACCAGTTCATATAACCGCCTCGGGAGATGTACGGCTAGAAAGCGGCAACACGAGATTTAAGCCGTACTTTTCAGTGGCATTGTACGGCCAGAAAGCGGCAACACGAGATTTAGGCCGTACTTTTCAGTGGTGATGTACGGCTAGAAAGCGGCAACTCGAGATTTAAGCCGTACTTTTCAGTGGTGTTGTACGGCCAGAAAGCGGCAACACGAGATTTAGGCCGTACTTTTCAGTGGCATTGTACGGCTAGAAAACGGCAACACGAGATTTAGGCCGTACTTTTCAGTGGCATTGTACGGCCAGAAAGCGGCAACACGAGATTTAAGCCGTACTTTTCAGTGGTGATGTACGGCCAGAAAGCGGCAACACGAGATTTAGGCCGTACTTCCCGAGGTTAGAAGCGTTGTGGTTCAGTGCATAGCTCATTTCAAATCGAAAAAGACCGCCTTCGCGCAATAACGAAGACGGTCTTTCGTGTTTGAACAGATAAGAGCAATCAACCCCACAATGCAGTGAGCATAGGGATGATCTGCTTCTTTCGGGACATCACGCCCGGAAGGAAAATGGCATTGTCCTTGGGTTCTACGGAGAATGCAAAACGGATGGTGTCATCTTCACCCTCGTAGAGTAGTTCAGTACCTTCCAGCAATACATCTGTCAGCATGAGGATGACAAAGTCGTAGTTGCGCTCACGCTTGAGTTTGGACATGTGCGCGAGGAAATCATCCTTGCGGTCCATCATCTTCAGCGAGTCTATGCAGACGATCTGCGCTACACCCAAGGTATGTTCAGCAATATGGAATTCTTTGAAATCTGCTTTGAAGAGATCTTCTACACTCTTGTCATCGAAGGAGGCGTCGAAGAGGTCGCGGCCGAGCTCATCGATGGAAACACCGGCGATTCTTGCCAGACGCTCTGCCATGGCGATATCACGCTTCGTACAGGTCGGTGACTTGAACATAACCGTATCGGAGAGGATTGCAGCACACATGAGTCCGGCCATATTGGCGGAAGGCATGACGCCGTTCTCTTGATAGAGCTCGGTGATGATTGTTGTTGTACTACCTACAGGCTCATTACGCATGGCAATCGGCTGAGTCGTCTGAATATCGGCAAGTCTGTGATGGTCGATGATACCGAGGATCTCGGCCTGCTCTAATCCTGGAACTGCCTGTGCCAACTCATTATGGTCTACCAGTACGATTCTCTTTCTTCTTGGACGAAGGAGATGGAAACGAGCCAAGGTGCCGATGACTTTCTGATTCTCATCCAGGACAGGATAGCTTCTGAAACGGCTCTTGAGCACGACTTCTCGAACATCGTCGATATAGTCTGTCAGGTGGAAGCACTCGATATCGCCGGTAAAACATGCGCGGGAGATCGGAATAGCCTGATAGATGAGCTTGACGACTTTGCTGGCATCCAGCGGAGTAGAAATGACACAGGTGGCATGCGCATCAGCGAACCAATTCTGATCGACATCTGTCTGACAAAGGATCAGACACTGAACCCCAATCTTTAAGGCGCGCTGAATCATGTCAGGCTGATTACCACATACGACGATGGCATCCTTGGAGGAGAACATCAGGTTCTCACAAGTCTGCGGTAATGCGATATAAATCTCACCGGAAACCTCATCGATGGTCATCTCGCTTTCGTTTACGATTCGACCTTCGAGAACACTCAGAAGGTTAAATAGGGGAACATTATCGATGCGTGGTTCATGAATGGTCTGCATGTAGTAGTTGGCGATATCACCCGTGGACAATGTGCCATAGAGCGTGCCGTCATCGTTGATGACAGGAATTACTGGAATCTTTCCGTCCGACATGGTGGTCCAGGCGTGGTCCAGTGTAACGGAGGCGTTGAGGGCTGGTGGTGTATCGAAATCCAGATCCTTGACCTGTGTCCTTACATCTCGAATGCGAATGGGTGTCTCAAATCCGAAACGCTGGAGCATTCGCTTGGTCTCATCACTTAAGTGGTCAAGACGCGCAGCTGTATAGTCCTGCTCGCCTAATGCATGTTTCAGCGCCGCATAGGACATAGCGGATACGACAGTATCGGTATCCGGGTTCTTGTGGCCTACTACATAAATTTCACTCATACATTCACCTTCTTATTTATTGAAGAATCAGACTTGAAACACAAAACCGAAAAGATCGAAGAGGTTTCTGCCGTCGAAATAATGACCGCCCCAGCCTTTATAATTACCCTCTACGAGAAGGTAGATTGCATGCTTGCCGGTAAGTCTTTCGACATCAGCTGTCACTACGCGACAGTCAGGAGTGAACCGTACAGAACCGATCTCGTGCCCTTCGCGGCACAGACCGTACTTCGCCTCGTAAGCCAATGTATCGGCATCCGAAGCCTGTGCACGAATGGCTTCTTTGGCCTCGTGATCCGGCTCATCTGGGAAAATCGGCCGCGCATATTTCTTCACGTCCTCAAGCGGTACGCCGTCAGCATAGATGTGGATCGTGCCGTTGGTGAAACAACCGTCTAGTTTGAGAAGCATCTTCATGGCAGAACCGGAGTGATGACCGAAGTCATAGTATTTGAAACCGATGATGGTGCCGTCTGCAATCTTCGTTATGCATTGATCGAAGGCATTCCGTTCCGAGATAATGGCACCGTTAGTGAGAACACAGGCCATTTGCGGGTTGGTGACACGATATGGATTGAGAATGTCTTCGAATCCCAAGGAGGTCATCTCTGCCTGCTTGAATTCTCCGTCTTCGGTCAATGTAATCTTGTCTGCACAGCCAACACGGCTCATGATGGAATTGTTGGTCATCTTGTGGTAGAAGATGTACCACTGATCCTTAATCTTGGCGACGGAACCGTGGTCATTGCCACCGGGGAAATTACATCCGGAATCTACAAGCGTACCCTTGAATTCGAAAGGTCCTCTCGGTGAGTCGGAGACGGCGTAGACCAATTGGCTACATGGCTTGGAAGAGGAGTAAATCATGTAGTATTTGCCATTGATCTTGCGAGGAGAGCATGCCTCGAAGAAATTGAATGGTTCGGTGTTCGGGATGATGTCCAACTGGAGGGAGCCGTCGATTACTTCGCACATGTTGTCCGGATTGACTTCCACCATGTACGAACGGAGAAAGCCGCAATATACATATACACGACCGTCGTCGTCAACGAGCGTGCCCGGATCAATGAAGATTCCACCGTCCGGATGGGTCGCAGCATCGTAGTTGGTGTATCGGGATATTAGTGTAAAAGGTCCTTCCGGCTTGTCAGAGACGGCTACGCAACCAGCTGCTTCTTGAATATAAGCGTATAGATAGTATTTGCCGTCTTTCTCGACAACATCCGGTGCGAACAGGCGACCGTCTGTCCAATCTGTATCTGAAGGATGTCCGGGAAAATCTCTCGTTGCAAAAGCAATGCCGTGTGAGGTCCAATTGGTGGGGTCATCTACCGGCGCGGACCATACTTTCAGACAGAAGTCGCAGAATTCGTCTGTGTCGGCATTGTCATGCGAACCGTAGATGTAAATGCGATCGCCGAATACGCGGGGCTCGCCGTCTGGAATATGTTCCCACATGGGAAGGTAAGGATTAGCCATAGTAAACACCTCAATAAGTTGAAATTGTGCGAGAAAATATTCGACACATACACGTTTATTATAACAAATCTTTCGCACGGAATGTGTAATATTCAAACTTTATTTATATCTTTGTCTGTGTTATGATTTACATAGTATGCAAGAGGGTGCTACGCCCTTTTCGGTAGGGCGTAGTGAGGGTAAGAAAACAGCATGAAACATATCTTTATCATCAATCCACGAGCAGGGAAAGAGAAAGAGAACATCTCTGTTCGCGTGCGCCAGTATGTTGATTCGCGGCCGGATCTTGAGACTCTGGTTTTTAACACGGATCGAGTGGGAGATGAGACAGAATTGGTGAAGCGCCTTTGCCATATTTTTGAAGACGAGATGATACGGCTTTATGTTTGCGGTGGAAGTGGGTCGCTCTGTCGGGTCATCAGTGGAATATCCAATTTTGCTATGGTTGAAGTGGCCTATCACCCATGTGGCTTAAACAACGATTTTCTCAAAGTCTTTGAGGGAGATATCGATGCTTTCAGCAACTTGACATCCTTGGTAAATGGTACACCAATGTACATGGATATTCTAGATTTCGGTTATGGTCGTGCGCTTAACTCTTGCTCTGTCGGGTATGCCGCCAAGGTTGCTTCGGATGTAAATAGCCTTGCTCGATATAATATCGGCGGTCTGAAGATTCCTTATTATCTGTCTGTTGTACGTAATACACTAGTGCTTGTTAGTTCGCATTATGATATTTTCGCTGATGAACAGGATTTGACTGGCCATTACACGTTGATTTCGACATTCAACGGAATCACTTATGGTGGCAATTATTCTCCGGTTCCGTCTGCAAGTCCTGTTGACGGCAAGATGAATCTTTTAGTTTATGAGTTACCATCTATGTTTGGTGAGTTTTCTGCAATGCATCATTTTCGTAAAAGTGAGATTGAGAAACTAGGTAAGAACGTGAAAGTGCAGAAATGTTCAGAAATGACACTGAAGATGCCTGAAAACCGTAAGATGTATTTCTCGGCAGATGGTGAGGTTTTCGATACGACTCAATGGAAGAATCAAGTTGCCGTCCGAGTGATGCCTGCAACACTGAAATTTGTATTGCCTGCCGGAGTAACCCTCAAAGAGCAGTGCAGAGAAGGAGAGTAGCCCATGCTTCTAGAGAAGAAGGACGCCCAGCGTATTCTCATTTTCATCTATGTAATCGTATGCATATTCTTCCTGATTCTGTCTAATAATGTTGAAGAGTACCCATTGTTCTTCAATATCTACTGCATACTGACTCCGATTGTCGTGATTCTGTTGACCAAGATTGCAAAACAGAATTTCAAGTTCTCGATGTATTTGATTACGACGCTCTACTTGCTTTTGGTCGTCTTGTATGGCATATACTATCAGAATCCGGGTACGATTCAGAATGGCTTTATCACCATCGCCTGTATCACTTCCTTGTTTTTTGATTTTGGAATCAATCTATATTGTCTGATGTTTTCGGCAATGTACTATGCTTTCTGGATGGTATTCGATGTTGATACGCTTCTGGCCTATCGTACACCGATGGAGATGGGCGTACGTATCACGCTCTTGATCGTCGCGCAGATATTCTTGATGGCGCTGGTTTCTTCTATCAAGTTATCGAAGCAGACGTTGGAACAGAAATCGCAAAGTACGGAAGACCTTCTGAAAGTCGTTGAAATGAAGAAGAAAGATGCCATTGCAGCATCGCAGACGAAAGCGGACTTCCTTGCCAGCATGTCTCATGAGATTCGCACCCCGATGAATGCCATAGTCGGCATGACAGAAATGATTCTTCGAGATGATATTAATCCGGGTGTTCGCGAGAACGCACGTAACATAAAGAGTGCAGGAAATGCACTTCTTTCTATTGTCAACGATATCCTTGACTTCTCGAAGATTGAGTCTGGCAAGATGGAGATCATTAATGTTCGTTACCAACTGACTTCGGTGATTAATGACATTATCAACATCATTTCTGTACGAATGGTGGATAAGAATCTGGACTTGGTAGTTAGTATCGATCCGAGGATTCCATCGGATTTGGTGGGTGACGAGATTCGTATTCGACAAATTCTGCTGAACCTTCTGAACAATGCGGTGAAGTTTACGTCTGAAGGACATATTCTGCTGAATGTTTCCTATCAACCGGTCTCTAACGATATGTGTCTGTTGCATTTTGACGTTTCGGATACAGGTATGGGTATTCGTCCGGAGGATAAACAACGCCTATTCGGAAGTTTCCAACGTTTGGATTCTAGACAGAACCGTTCAGTAGAAGGTACAGGACTCGGCCTTTCAATATGTAAGCGTTTGATGGACCTGATGGGCGGAACGATTTCAGTGGAAAGTGAATATGGAAGAGGCAGTACCTTCTCCTTTGAATTGCATCAATATATCGCGAAGCAGAAACCTCTGGCAAGCATTCCTGATCCGAAGAAAGAACACGTTCTATACTTCGATGAGAAGGGAATATATCGAGATTCAGCTCGAAGTGATCTCCAGAAGATGGGCATATCCGCTCGTTTTGCTTCACGAATCACCGATCTCGATACCGTAACCAATCCTGAATATTCGTATTTCTTTGTGTCCAAAGTTCTTTTCGACAAGTATTCCCACGAGATTCGTGATTTTGCGGCCAGCCATGGGCAGCCAAAGATTGTAATCATGATAGACAAGAATGATCTGGCAACTGGCTATAAAGATGTTCTGGTGGTGCATCGACCGGTTTACTGTGCTGTGTTTGCTTCAGTTCTTCAGGATCAACCGCTCGTGTCGCGTGATGAGAATGAGTTCCAAGAGACTTTCATCGCGCCGTCGGCACGTATCCTTGTGGTGGATGATAATGCGGTGAATCTCAAGGTCGTGAAGGGACTTCTTGAACCTTATCAGATGCATGTCGATACGGCTTCAAGCGGTCAACAGTGCCTCGATATTCTGAAGTCAGGCGGGGAACAGTATCACATGATTTTTATGGATCATATGATGCCAGAGATGGATGGCATTGATACACTTCGCTTGATTCGAGCTTTGGACGGGGATTACTTTAGCCAAGTCCCGGTCATTGCATTAACTGCGAATGCGGTCAGCGGTGTAAGAGAAATGTTCAGAAAAGAAGGCTTTCAGGACTATGTCAGCAAGCCGATTGAGTTAGCACAATTGGAAAAAACACTGAAGGACAACCTCCCGAATGAGATGATTATTCGCAAGCAGCATACCGTCCAGAGTACACCGGTTTCTGGTGAAGGCGAGATGGTTCTTCGCGGCGTGGATGTAAAGAGGGGGTTGCTGAATTGTGGTAACCGTTTCGACAACTACGTAGACCTTCTGAAAGTGGTCTATGAAGATGGACTTGTGAAGCATGCTAAGTTGCTGGAATTGGCTGAAAGCAAAGATTACGAGACTTATGGAATTGAGGCACATGCTCTGAAGAGTGTAGCGGCTTCCATAGGTGCTTTGGAACTGTCCGAGCGGGCGAAAGAACATGAATTTGCAAACTACGAGAAGAACTATAAGTTTATTGATACCCATTACAAAGATTTGCTCTCACAGTATCAGTCCTTGTTGGACGATATAGGATTGGAACTGAAAGCTCGCGGTGTGCTCACACGAAATGAGGAAGCGTCTATTTCTAGCGAGCCGAGACCACTTCTTCCGGAAGAAGAATGGGTCAAAGCCGTAGATAACGTCCGTATGAGTATTGAAGATTTTGATTCTGACAGTGCACTTCAGATGCTTGACTGGTTACTTGGCTATGACGTCGGTGCAGAACGTGAACTTACACTTAGGAGAACCCGCAATTATTTGGGCGATTTCCAGTACGATGAGGCGGCAGAGAGCCTGAAGAACTTATGAGAAATGTGAATCAGACAGGAGAACGATGAGTGGATAGAGATAAGACCATCTTAGTTGTAGATGATAGCAAGGCTAACCTAACTTTGGCAAAGCAGGCGCTGGAAGATTACTATCAAGTAAATCTGGTCCCTTCGGGTCAGATGGCACTTCGCTTCTTAGAGAAACATACGCCGAGCCTGATTCTTCTAGATATTAACATGCCAGAAATGGATGGATTGGAGACACTTCGTCAGATTCGTATGATGGAAGAAGGCGGGGATATCCCGGTAATCTTCTTGACATCTCGTACAGATCCAGAGACGGAGGTATCCTGTCTACGATTAGGCGCATCAGACTTTATTGGCAAACCTTTTGTCCCAGAAGTAATGCGTAGCCGTATCGCTAGGACGTTAGAACTGGAAGAATACCGTCGTCGAGCGGAGAAACGAGCCAAAAGATTCGAGAATATCGCACTGACAGATGGACTGACCGGCCTCTGGAATCGATCCTATCTCACGCAGAAGATTCACGAAGTGCTAGGAAGAGGTTCCGATGCAGTGTATATGATTGTCGATGTGGATCATTTTAAGAGTGTCAATGATAAACTCGGACACATCAAGGGTGATGAAGTGTTAAAGCGAATCGCTCATATGATGGCAGAAGCTTTCCCTGATGATATTGTAGCCAGATTGGGTGGTGATGAGTTCGTCATTTTTATTGAGAATCCACCGAAACACGACGACCTATGCGAACGAATTACGAAATTCCAGACTTGGGTGAATGACGATTTGAAAGAATCTGCAAACGGAATTCCGACGCTCTCCATCGGCGTAGCGTTAGCGCCACAGGATGGAGATAGCATGGAAACCCTGTATGATAAGGCAGATCGAGCGCTCTATGTCGTAAAGAAAGAAGGACGTAATAATTTCAAGTTCTATACCTCGACGTTACCTTCTAAACAGGCCACTACAGCACGGCCAGATGCGGAGAACCAAGACATCAAGGAACTATTACAACAACTCAAAGAACCAGGGACGATTCGTGGTGCCTACTGGCAGGAATTTGAACCATTTCTAGCGATTTTTCGCTTTATCGAGCGTATGCTTTCTCGATCAGACGGGACTTTCTGTGTCATGCTTGTCACCATGACAGATCCTGAAGGGAAGAAGTTGGAAGATGTACTTCTACAAGAGGGTATGGATACGCTATTTGCGACAATCCAGAATACTCTTCGAAAAGGGGATGTATTTACCAAGCTCAGCGGTTCTCAGTATGTAGTCATGTTGCCTTCTGCGAATGCAGAGAAAGGCGGCCAGATTGCTGCGAAACGTTTGGAGTCTGCTTTTGCGGAGATGAATTCGAATAAGAATATTAGTATCAAAATTGAACTGACGATGATGGATCTTCTAGAGCGTTCATAATATAGAGATTCTTTGAGAACTTCCATTTTATTGTTCCAGTAGGTCGGTATTATGGTAAAATAATATGGTTATTTAAGAATTGGAGGCGGAAAACATGCTCGATATCAAATTTGTTCGTGCGAATCCGGATGCAGTAAAGGAAAACATTAAGAAGAAATTTCAAGATGAGAAGATTCCTATGGTGGATCAGGTCATCGAATTAGATAAGGAATTACGTGAGGCGAAGACACGCGTTGAGTACTTGCGTAGCCAGCGTAACGCAATCAGTAAGCAGATTGGTGCACTGATGGGCCAAGGCAAGAAAGAAGAAGCAGAAGAGGCCAAGAAGCAGGTTGCTGAGATGGCAGATGAGATGGCAGCACTTGATGTGAAGGAGCAGGAGCTCAGTGCAGAAGTCCGTAAGATCATGCTGGTACTTCCCAATATCATAGATGAGTCGGTACCGATTGGTAAAGACGATAGTGAGAATGTAGAGAATGAGCGTTTCGGTGAACCGATCGTTCCGAATTTCGAAGTGCCGTATCACGTTGATATTATGGAAAGATTCGATGGCATCGATCTGGATGCTGCAAGAAAGACCAGCGGTAATGGTTTCTATTACCTGAAAGGTGACATTGCAAGACTTCATTCCGCCATTCTTTCGTATGCACGTGATTTTATGATTGATCGTGGTTTTACTTACTATGTACCACCGTTTATGATTCGTGCTGCCGTCGTGGACGGAGTCATGAGTTTCTCAGAGATGGAGAACATGATGTATAAGATTGAGGGTGAAGATCTCTATCTCATCGGTACTTCTGAGCACTCCATGATCGGTAAGTTCATCGATACGATTCTAGACGAGGAACAGCTTCCTCAGACATTGACTTCATACTCTCCGTGCTTCCGTAAGGAAGTCGGCGCACATGGCATCGAAGAACGAGGTGTATATCGTATCCACCAGTTTGAGAAGCAGGAGATGATCGTTGTTTGCAAGCCGGAAGAAAGTATGGATTGGTACAACAAGTTGTGGCAGAATTCCGTAGATTTCTTTAGAAGTCTGGATATCCCAGTACGTACGCTGGAGTGTTGCTCTGGTGACCTAGCTGATTTGAAGGTGAAGTCCTGTGATGTAGAAGCATGGTCTCCACGTCAGCAGAAGTACTTCGAAGTTGGCTCTTGCTCAAACTTAGGTGATGCTCAGGCTCGTCGTCTAGGTATTCGTATCCGCAGCAAGGAAAAGGGCAACTATCTGGCTCATACGCTCAATAACACCGTTGTTGCACCACCGCGTATGCTGATTGCTTTCTTAGAGAATAATTTGAATGCTGATGGATCCGTCAACATTCCAGAGCCGCTCCGCATGTATATGGGTGGCAAGTCAAAGATTGAGCCGAAGCGATAATTACGGGTGAATGAGATATGCGAAATCGCAAATTTATGATGGGCTTTCTGATATTTGATATTGCATTGATTTTGGTCATTGCATTATTCTTGTTCATCAAGAATCCGTTCAAGCGCAAGGTGGCACCGAATACGGATTCGACTACGAGAATGTCCACTTCCGCTCCAAGTGCAGAAGAACCTTCCAAACCGACAGACGAGACTTCTTTTGCTACAGTGGAAAACCAAGAAATCTATACGAATATGCCGAGTCTTGTCGGAATGAGAGAAGAGTCCACGCTTACGGATGATGGTCGCTACTATACATCTTACAAAGCCTCACTGGACTTGGACATGGATGGCGACGGACAGATTGAGTCTGTTTCGATTTCACTCGACGATCACAGTGAGTCGTTCTATGTTTTGGTCAACGATAATGGTCAAGTAATGGATAAAGTTGTACCTGGACTTGAGTTTACATATCGGGAACAGTATGGTTGTAAGGCATGTAAGGGTGCACTTCAAGGTTATACCTTGGATTTGAACACCAGCGATGTATATCAGGAAGTAGCATTGGAACTGAATCGTGACAATTGGATGGAGTATAAGACAATTGTCGTTCGTTATGATGGAAGCAAAATCAGTCTCTCTGTTGTGCCAGGCAAATTGAATGGCGTGTCGAATATGGGCGAAGTACAGTTCTATGAGTATGATTTCATGACAGGACTTCACAAATTGTACCGTACCTACACGACTTCGGCAGATTTGGATTTCTTGCGACCAGCGTCTGATTTCTTTGTGGATCCAGAGGTGGAACGCAATATGCTTGTCACGACACTTGATACGGATGTGCGCTGTACCGATGCTTTCTCCCATAAGATGACAATGCCTGCAGGAACATCTTTCTACTGGTACTGCACGGACAACGAGTCTTATGTTGAGGTACTTGCGGATGATGGCGTGATTTATAAGCTTTCGGTTGAGAAAGAAGAGATAACTGGTCCAACGGACAAGAAAGAAACGATATACAAGATTGCCGGCCTGCCTGCTTCGGATTTTCAACCGACATAATAGAAATTCCCTCTCGACAGATGGGAAGATACAACGTATTATAACGTACGAATGAGGCGATATGAATTTTAGAGGGGTAGAATAAAGTGGTGCCTGAACAAAAGAGTAGAGATAAAGTGCGAACCAAGCAACCACTTGAACATGGTGAGTTGCCATTTTGCATAGGATATTACAATCGTTCTGTAATTCTGACATACATCAGTCTGATTTCTGCTGTGGGCGGAATATGCTTCGCCTATGTCACATATCTCACATGGTCTGTGGTATGCTTAATCGTGGCTGGCGTCTGTGATATGTTTGACGGGAAGATTGCACGTGCATGCAAGAATCGTTCGGACAAAGAGAAAGACTTCGGTGTCCAGTTAGATTCGTTAGCAGATACGGTGGCATTTGTGGTGTTGCCTGTGCTTGTTTCTATGGAGATGGGACATATTGATCCGGTTAGTATTACGATTTGTGTATTATATGTGATGGCGGGTGTATGCAGACTTGGATATTTCAATGTTCTCGTTGCCCACACGAATACCGATCAACCGGTTCCCAACTATACTGGCTTGCCGGTTACCTCTGCGGCGATTATCTTCCCAACACTATGGCTGATTTTTAGATTGCTTCCCAAGTGCCCGACGATATATATCTATGATGGCATAATGTTCCTAACCGCAGTATTATTTGTTTCTCGCCTTAAGATTAGAAAACCAAAAGGTGTGGCCTATTACATATTTACAGCAATCGCAGTTATCGGTATCGGCCTTCTCCTATATTTACAGTACGGAAAGTAAGATTTCT
This sequence comes from Oscillospiraceae bacterium, assembly GCA_045598705.1. GTDB lineage: Bacteria > Bacillota > Clostridia > Saccharofermentanales > Saccharofermentanaceae > Scatonaster. The sequence continues at coordinate 7,827 of JAZLMM010000026.1, read as the reverse complement.
TTCCTCATTTTAGTTATTATGAAAGAGCAGTTGATTAGGTCTGGTACTTAGTCAACTTTTCTTTGTTCGTGACACGAACACGATTGGAATCTGGTATTACAGTTTGTCTAAGAAGGGATACGACGAGGCGGTTGTGTATTGAAGTAATAATTGATAAGATTGCAGTTAGAGGTGATAGAAATGAATACAGAACAAGTCGAGAGTGTAGCACAGTATTTGGAATATATATGTAGAAATTTCATACCAAACGAAAAGACTCATCTTCATTACTATTATCGTGGCGTTTCTTATAGATATAAGACAATGATTCCCAATCTGTATCGTGAAGTTCAATTTGTGGAACACGGAAGTGAATACTACTACCGAAGAATGTTTTCCCGCTTGGGAATGAATGATTACACATCGGGTGCTGAACTATTAAAGAATCTGGCCGAGTTTCAGCATTATGGTGCGAAGACTAGCTTGTTGGATGTATCCCTCAATCCATTAATTTCGCTTTATATGGCAGTAGAGAAATCCGAAAATGATGTCGATGCACTCGACCAAGACGGTCACGTATATCTGTTTAAGTCACAGGAACTCGGTGTAAACGATGAATTTGCGCTAGAAGAGAAGTTTGATACAGGACATACGGCGGCAATCAAATGCGCGCTCAGCCTTATTGATCATGAGAAAACGAATAAGTTTCTGGAGGCGATTTCTCATCTTCAGACACTTCCAGATTTTAATGCGTCTTTCACAGAAGAAGAACTCCGTGAGCATTTCATTCGCACTGAAGAAGAACGTATCAAGGCGATACATGAATTCATGGAATTGCTGAATCAACGCGCGCGGGTAAAAGAACGCCTACTCTACCCATATCGTGTATACCAAGATATGATTAGCGCGCAGATCGTTATTCCATCGATTTGTACGGAAAGAATCCGCAATCAGCAGGGGGCTTTTATTCTTCCATGCCATCCAATCATAGATAACAGCGAGCGGTGTCTGAAGGAGATCAGCGATTCTGTTTGTGAGAAAGTTGTTTTCGAATTCATCATTCCTTCGAGGAAGAAAAAGCAAATCAGAGAGCAACTATCCTGCGTGGGTATTACGCGAGATTTCGTCTATCCAGGCATCGATAATTCCTCTGAAGTAATCTCGGGAAATGCAAGAAAACGCTGAAAAAGGAGCAATATCAATCTGCTTGAAGAACAGATTTGATCTCCTTGATATAGGTCGCGATGTGACTAGGCGCTTCGGTTCCATATTGCTCAAGAATTTCGACTACACCGGAAGGGAGGACCACGCCATCAGAATAGGTGGCAGCGGTCTTTGCCTGTTCAGCAGTTGAGATAGAAGCAGAAGTCACACAGGGAAGTGTGACACCCTGTGCACGCACGTCGGATACGACAGTTGAACTCTCGCCTTCGCCAGCATCTGCTGAGATATATAGGAAACCTTCTGCATCCTTGGCAATCATGGAAATACGATTGGCGGATGTCGGAGCCAGTACAGAAATCAGAGAGATACCGACTTCTTTACAGATGTCTGCAAACTCAGACTTCTCTTCGAAAGGAACGTCCGGAATGATAATGCCGTCAATGCCACAAGATGCGGCCTTGCGGATGAAGTCCTCTGTTCCATAGGAGAAAACAGGATTTGCATAGGTAACCAGCACGAATGGTACTGTGATTTCTTTGCGAAGCTCACTGACTAGTTCGAAAATCTCATCTGCATATGTACCAACTTTTAAAGCACGATCATAAGAGGCTTGTACGACTGGACTTTCTGCGGTCGGGTCAGAGAAGGGGATGCCAAGTTCAATGATATCTGCACCACCCTCGACCATAGCTTTCACAGCAGCTTTGGTGACGTCGCGATTTGGATCACCACAGGTGATGAATGGAATGAGTACTTTATTATTTGTGAAAATACTTTCTAACTTATTCATGGATGTCTTCTCCTCTGTATCGTGCAATCGCTGCACAGTCTTTGTCACCGCGTCCGGAGATGGTGGCAACGATAATCTGATCCTTACGCATAGTTGGAGCCAGCTTCATGACGTGTGCGATAGCGTGAGCCGATTCGATAGCTGGTATAATGCCTTCTACACGGGAAAGGTACTCGAAAGCATTGACAGCTTCATCGTCTGTAATGGCTACATAGGAAGCACGTCCACTATCATATAGGTTAGCATGCTCTGGTCCGATGCCAGGGTAATCGAGACCTGCGGAGATAGAATATACCGGCGCAATCTGCCCGTGTTCATCCTGGCAGAAGTAAGACTTCATGCCATGGAAGATGCCAAGACGACCTGTGTTGATGGTTGCAGCGGTCTCGAATGTATCGATACCACGACCGGCTGCTTCGCAACCGATTAGCTTAACATCTTGATCGGGGATATAGTGATAGAAACTACCAATCGCATTACTGCCGCCACCGACACATGCCAATACAGCATCCGGAAGACGACCTTCTGCATTTAGAATCTGTGCGCGAGATTCGCGTGAAATAACAGCTTGAAAATCACGAACGATAGTCGGGAAGGGGTGAGGTCCCATAACAGAACCCAAGCAATAATGTGTATCAGAGATACGACGTGTCCACTCACACATACACTCGGAAACGGCATCTTTCAACGTGGCTGTTCCAGACGTGACTGGAATCACTTCTGCGCCGAGAAGACGCATACGATATACATTCAAGGCCTGACGAATCGTGTCTTCTTTTCCCATAAAGATGACACATTCCATACCCATGAGTGCAGCGGCGGTTGCTGTAGCAACACCATGTTGACCTGCACCGGTCTCGGCGATAAGACGAGTCTTACCCATCTTCTTGGCAAGTAGTGCTTGTCCCAGAACATTGTTGATTTTATGAGAACCTGTGTGGTTAAGATCTTCACGCTTGAGATAAATCTTGGCACCACCAAGGTCTTGTGTCATCTTCTTCGCATAGTAAAGCCGACTTGGACGACCAGCGTAATTATCTAGCAGATCCTGAAGCTCAGCATTGAATTCTGGATCATCTTTATAGCGATTATAGGCCGCTTCCAGTTCATTGACGGCATTCATCAGAATCTCAGGAATATACTGACCACCGTGAATACCGAATCTTCCATTTGGGTTGGACATAATTTGTGCCTCCAGCTCCAGCGGTATGGAAAAAATCCTCGGCAAACTGTTCTTCCATCAGTCTGTCAAGGACGAGTCACTTTACCACTGTTTCGTAGAATTATTACCTTGATTATTATATTCTTTTGCCTTGATTCGTCAAGCATGATTGGGTTTTTCAGATGATCTGTGATATAATTTTCTAGTACTATTTTGACGTTCTTTCAGCCGTTTGGGGAACTTCAGACGATGATTAGAGAACGTTTCCTGAAATAACAGAATAACGCTTTCGTGTAAGGGGTATAGAATATGAGCATTATTGTTGGCCTGGATGTAGGCGGCAGCACTACCAAAGTAGTGGGTATGGACGGGAACAAGATTATTGGCCATGAAATTGTGAAGGCAGATGACCCAGTTACTTCGGCATTTGGTGCATTGGGCAAGTTCATGGATTCCTACCGCCTTCAGATATCGGATATTGAGAAACTGAAGATTACAGGAGTCGGGGCCTCTTTCCCAAATGGTGATTTGCTCGGTATTCCTACTGTTCGTATTCAGGAGTTCTTTGCGACAGGTCAGGGTGGATTGTTCTTGTCAGGCTTAGATCGTGCCATTGTTGTAAGTATGGGTACGGGTACTGCATTCGTAGATGCGAGCAAGAAAGAAGTTCGACATATCATCGGTTCTGGTGTTGGAGGCGGTACGCTGGTAGGACTTGCCAATTGTTCTCTAAACATGCGTGATTTCGATCTGATTGCCGATCTTTCCGCAGATGGTAATCTGAATCATGTTGACCTGACCATCGGTGATATTTCTCATGCGGGTATTCCTGGATTGACCATGGATACAACGGCTTCTAACTTCGGAAGAATGCAGGAAGATGCAAGCAAATCTGATGTGGCAATGGGCCTTTTCAACCTGGTATTCCAGTCAATTGGTACCATGGCCGTACTTGCAGCTAGAAATGCAGGCTTGAAAGATGTTGTGTTCACAGGTCAAGCAACGAAAGCGCCGATGTGCCAGACCGTTTACAATAACTTCTCAGCTTTGTATGACATTCACTTCGTTGTGCCGGAGATGTCTGAATTTGCGACGGCAATCGGTGCAGCGATTGCTTCTGAGGATTAATCACAAATGGAGACGGTAATCAAGAAAGAGACGCAGATTAAACTTTCCGGAAGTAATCGTGCTTTCGAACTCGATGTCATTCGTGGATTTGCAATCTTTATGATGATTCTTCATCATGTGGCGTACGATTTTCGCTACGTATTAGAATATAAGAACCTTTTTTCATTCATCAGAGGCGACTGCCGATGGTTCTGGGGACTCCTACAACCATTCTTTCTTTGCCTATTCGTAGGGGTGTCTGGCATATGTTGCCAATTCTCCAAGAATAACTTTAAGCGAGCCTTCAAACTTGGTGCTGTGGCAATCGCTTTCTCGGCAGCTACCATAGCGGCTGACCATTTCTTGGATTTGGGATGCACGATATATTTTAATGTGCTCCATATGTTGACTTTAGCGACACTGTTATTTGCTGTTTTTGATCATTTTGAGCGAAGAAAGACAGGTGAGAGACAGAGCCGTGGCGGTACTTTTGTCCTGTTGATTATTGTGCTGCTTGCGGTTTTTCTTTCCAATGCGATTCCAGTGTATAACGAAGTGTATAAAAATGGATGGGTGTTTATCTTAGGCATCGAGCCTTACCCGTCTTATGATTTAGTCATGGGTGATGAGATGGGGCTTTTCCCGTGGTTGGGCGTATTCTTCCTAGGTGTATTGATAGGAAGACTTGTCTATTCGAACAAGGAAACGGTTTTTCCCAATACGCCGAGAAAGGTTCGCACCTTGTTGAAACCATTTGAGTGGATCGGACGACATTCACTTCTCATCTATATTTTGCATCAGCCCGTGGTCTTGGGTATCCTATACGGCCTTCGTGCAATAGGGGTTCTGCCATGACGAAGAAGCAGTTTCTGAAAAAGTGGGGAATTGGATTGATTCTTCCTATCTTGCTCATTGTTCTTCTTTATGTGATACAGACGATTCTAGTTCATTTCCCAAACGTGAGTGAAGGATATAGTAAGACTATATTTGTAGTCATCAGCTTTCTTCCAATCAAGATTTCTTCTATTGTGCCGATTTCATTCACAGAATTATTCGTTGTGGGTCTTCTTCTGAGTGCTCCGTTTCTCATCGCGTGGTTGATCGTTCGTATCGTTCGAGCATGTAAGAAGAAAGAAGGAAAGAAATTCTTCTTCCGAAACGGTCGAATCGTAGCATGGGTAGCATTTGCGATCTATCTGGATTTTATGCTTCTACACGGGATAAACTATACAAGATATTCTTTGGATGATGAGCTTGGTTTCGGTGTGAATCAGTACTCCGTAGACGAAGTGGAGGAAGCATTTGTCTGGGTGGTAGATGAACTAAATGAAAGCCGAACGCGTTGCCCCGAAGATGAAAATGGCGTTTTAGCATATCCTGGTGGAATCGAAGCTTTCCTGGACGATATGCCGGATATCTATCGGGAAAGTGCCGCAATGATTCCGCAGATCAAAGGAAATATTACAAGACCGAAGCCTGTGGCGCTTTCACATTATTGGTCTTATACGAATATCGTTGGTATGTATTTCCCGTTCTTTGGTGAAGCCAATATCAATACAGATCTTCCGTTTCCGGCTATTCCTATGAATGCGTGCCACGAAATGTCACATGTTTGTGGCTATGCAGTGGAGAACGATGCGAATTTGGCTGCCATGTTGATTGGCCTTTATAGCGAGTGCCCGCAAGTCAGATACGCCGCATGTTGTGATGCGCTGGATCTTGTTTTCGATGATTTGATCTACGCCTACAATGGGCATGACGCGGAGCTTGATGAATTCCTTTCACAACATCCGGTTTGTAATGGTTATTTCCGTGACCAAGAGGCAATTGTCGAATATTGGAATGGCATTACTCCACCCAAAATTATTGAGCAGGCTTCGGAGACCGTGAACGATACGTACTTGAAAGCCAATCAGCAGGATGAAGGAGAGAAGAGTTATGCAATGCCGACCTCGACCGTGACGGATTTCTATATGTTATATATTCGCGATCAGCGGGAAGGTAAATGACGCATGCTGAAGATTCAACTTATAGGTCATACACACGATTATCCTTTGTGCGATGTGGTTCGCCTACTGACCGGCGTAATCCCCAAGAGTGTAGACGGTTGGATTACTGCTGAAGTGGACTTTGATGCCTCGATTAATAGCGAGGTTTCCAAGACGGAGATTGTAACTAGCGTTGAGAAGAATTGGACGGGTAAGAACGGTGAACCAATGATTCTTCGAACTCGTTTGCAAGGGGAGAAGACAGTTGACGGGCTTCCTGTTTCAAGAGAATTGAAAATCCAGCTGTATACGATTCTTTCTCAACTGCTTGGCAGAACATTCCCGTGGGGATCATTGACCGGCATTCGCCCCACGCAGGTTGCACGAGAACTTGAAGCACCAGAAGATATGAGTCGTATCTACGGTGTGCGTGAGGACAAAGCAAAACTTGCATTCCTTACTCGAGATGGGGAAGACCAAGTCTTACGAAGTTCAGATCCCAATAGCTTACATGTATATATCGGTATTCCATTCTGCCCTACGAGATGCGCATACTGCTCATTTATTGCACAGGAGGCACCCAATAAGCGAGAACTGCTCCCTTCCTATGTAGACGCTATGCTTAAAGAGATGAATCTGGTACTGCCTTCAATCGCAAAACCTATCGAGACACTCTATATAGGTGGGGGAACACCCACTGTTCTAGATGATGAACTCTTCTCTAAGTTTATTCGTGGCGTGTTTCGTCACGGGGCTTTTGACGGATTAAAGGAGATATGTGTCGAGGCGGGAAGACCGGATACGATTACGAGAAGAAAACTAGAAGTACTTCAGGAAGTAGGTATATCACGTATCTGTATTAATCCGCAGACGCTCTGTGATGCTACGCTCATTCGAGTGGGGAGAAGACACAGTTCGGAGGATTTCATCAAGGCGTTTAGCCTTGCTCGTGACATGGGCTTTGAAACAATCAATACGGATCTGATAGCAGGACTTCCAGGCGAAAGTGCGGACGAATTCTGCGATTCTCTCTCTCGCATTGTTGAGCTTGGACCAGAGAATATTACGGTACACGCTCTTTCTAAGAAACGACGTGCTGACCTCCCCCGAGAAGAGGTCATCAAGCAGGAAGAATTGGAGCTTCTCAATATGGAGAAGATGTTGACATATGCTTTTGCGACATTGTCGGCTGCAGGGTATATGCCTTATTATTTATATAAGCAGAAAGACACGCTTGGCGGGCATGAAAACGTCGGCTATCAGAAGGACCACACGCCTTGTATCTATAATGTTGCCATGATGAGTGATGCAAGAAGCGTACTGTCATTCGGTGCGGGCGGAATGAGTAAACGTGTGTTCCCAGAGGAAAATTCGATTCGAGTGGAAAGATGCTCGTGTATCAAAGATCCCATCCAGTATATTCAGAATGTTGCGGCCATGGCTGAAAAGAAAGTGCATTTCTTCCAAGAAGAGGGGACGATTCGTCCCTAAAAGAAGGAAATGTGCCAAACTTGTGAAAAAGAATTAAATCATACTTGCAAAACCTGTATTCTATCTGTATAATAACTAGGCGTCGTCGAGGTGTAGCGCAGTTGGTAGCGTACGTGCTTTGGGAGCATGGGGTCGCAGGTTCGAAC
>JAZLMM010000025.1:0-6007 GCA_045598705.1 Oscillospiraceae bacterium | reverse complement strand
CTTGAAGGTCTTAACAACAAAATAAAAGTAGCCAAGCGCATTGGTTATGGTTACCGCAACGATGACTACTTTTTTACTCTTGTTCGTTATATTTCTCTGCCGGCTAAGTTCTTGTTAATCCCACAAAAAACGTGAAGAGCCCTTTTTCTTTTCCGATTTAGTTTTCTCGTAAGCAATTAGACTTGTTCACTTGAGTCAATGAACAAGTGTCTTGCATTCTCATAGCATATATCCTGCACGATTTTGCCAAGAATATCCATATTCTCATCAAACTCGCCATCTGTAACCAGTTGTCCGATGAAGTCGCAAAGGATTCTTCTGAAGTACTCATGGCGTGTGTATGACAGTAGGCAACGCGAATCGGTCAGCATCCCGACAAATCCAGGAAGGTAGCTCTGAGAAGCCAGTGACTTCAAGTGATTGCGGATACCATTCAGGTTATCGTTGAACCACCATGCAGCACCATGTTGCACCTTCATTGGAACAGAGCCATCCTGGAAACATCCTATCAACGTGTCAATGAGCGGATCGTCGTTTGGATCTAAACTATATAGAATCGTGCGCGGAAGTGCAGCTTGTTCAGTAAGCAGACTGAGATATTGAGCCATCGGAGTGACAAAAGAACCACCAGCGATGGTATCGTATCCCGTATTGATGCCAAGCTTCTGAAGTGTAGCCGCATTGTTGTCACGACGACAGCCAAAGTGAATCTGCATGGTCCATCTGCGTGTAGCATACTCCTTCGCAAAGAATATCATCATGGCACTGCGATAAGCGCAGGATTCGGCTTCTGAAAGTGTTGCAGAAGAATCAGAGAAGCGCTTCGCAAACACCTGTGAGGCTTGTTCCACGGTGTCAGGATTGAATACAAATCTCTCCATACCGTGATCGGCTAGGCGACAGCCATTCTCACCAAAGAAGTCCAGTCGCATACGTAGAGCCAGCTGCAGGTCATCTAGACTATTGATTGCAAAGCCACAGACTTCAGAGAGCTTCTGGATATATTCTGTAAAATCACGCTTCTCTATATCGACAACGCGATCCGGGCGGAAAGCAGGGAGAACCGTGGTATCGAAAGATAAGTCCTCTGCAATAATCTGATGCCAAGAAAGATCATCAATCGGGTCGTCTGTGGTACAGATTAATTCAACATTGGAACGTTTGATTAAGGAACGTGCGGTAAAATCACTTGTCGCGAGTTTCTCACAGGTGATACGCCAAATGTCTTCTGCGTTGTCCAAGGTGAGCGGTTCATTGATGTCGAAGTAACGGAGCAGCTCGAGCTGTGTCCAGTGGTATAAGGGATTACCGATTGCACTTTGAATGACACGTGTCCATGCCAGAAACTTCTCATAGTCATCCGCATCACCGGTAATGTAGTGTTCATCAATTCCGGCAGACCGCAGGAGTCTCCACTTATAGTGATCTCCGGATAACCATAGTTGAGTCAGATTTGTGAAAGAAACATTCTGCGCAATATCCTTGGCATCGATGTGACAATGGTAGTCCACGATAGGGCAATTCCGAGCATAGTTCATGTATAGACGCTCGGCGATATTGGTATGAAGAAGAAAATTGTTGCGAATGAAAGCAGGCATAAGGACCTCCTCCTAAGCTAGATAGCTTGTCTCAAAGAATACGAAATCTCACTCACTTCCATCATATCAGAGAAATATAATATGAAATAGAGTAGTGGACTTTGATTATAAGATATGCTAGAATGTTAGTCAACACAACAAAGAATCGAGGCGGTCTCGAAATGGACATTATGGAGAAGATCCATCAGGTAGGAATCGTGCCTGTGGTAGTCATTAATCAGGTAGAAGATGCGGTGCCGACGGCACGTGCATTGCTGGGGGGCGGCATTTGCTTTATGGAAATTACATTCCGTACATCCTGTGCAGCGGAAGCAATCGCAGAAGTTGCGAAAGAAGTGCCTGAGATGGTCGTCGGCGCAGGAACCATTCTGAATCGTACACAGGCGCAGGCTGCGGCCCGTGCAGGTGCAAAGTTCATCGTATCACCAGGGCTGTCCGACGAGGTCGTCTCATGGTGCCTCGAACAGCAGATTCCGGTCGTGCCGGGATGTGTCACCCCAACTGAGATCATGCGTGCCAAAGAACTAGGTCTTTCGACAGTAAAATTCTTTCCGGCAAATGTGTACGGTGGAATCAAGGCGATTCGCGCATTGGCCGCGGTGTTCCGTGATATGTTGTTCTTGCCGACCGGTGGCGTAAATGCGGAGAATCTTGCTGAGTTCGCTTCAGAGAAGTGTATCACGGCCATTGGCGGAAGCTGGGTCTGCACAGGGAAGGATATTTCTGAACATCGTTTCGAACAGATCACAAAGTTAAGCCAGGAAGCGGTGGACGTCATAAAGGCGGCTAGAAAGTAAGGAGCATATACATGAAATTATTAACCATGGGCGAGATCATGCTTCGCCTGAAAACAAGAGAGAATGAGCGATTCATGCAGAGCCCAATGTTTGAGGCGACTTTTGGCGGAGGAGAAGCGAATGTGGCGGTATCACTGGCGAATTTCCATATGCCGGTTGAGTATCTGACCGTATTGCCGGAGAACGATATGGGGGAAGCTTGCATCGGAGAGTTACGTCGATTCGGTGTGGGAACAGACCGCATCATCCGTAAGCCAGGCCGTATTGGTATTTATTATCTGGAGACTGGCGCGAACCAGCGTCCGAGCAAAGTCATCTACGATCGCGCGGAGTCAACGATGGCCTGTGCAGAGATTTCCGATTTTGACTGGGACAGTGCTTTTGCCGATGTCGACTGGTTCCATATTACAGGTATTACGCCGGCGATTTCGGCGTCCGCTGCAGAAGTCTCTGTAGAAGCGGTGAAGCAAGCAAAAGCTCGCGGCATTACGGTATCCTGCGACCTGAATTTCCGCAAGAATCTGTGGAAGTATGGTGTGGAAGCGAAGGCGATCATGTCGGAGATCACCAAGTATACCGATGTAGTCATTGCAAATGAAGAAGATTGCCAGAAGTCATTGGGACTGAATGTTGACAGTGAACTCGGTGGCGGCGTAGATGCCGATGTCACATCCGGAAGTCTGGATACGAAGAAATACGAGGCACTGACGCGTAAACTGATGGAGACATATCCGAATGTCAGCAAGGTGGCGGTCACCCTTCGTGAGAGCCATAGCGCGGATCACAACGGATGGGGTGCATGCATCTATAATGGTTCTGAATTCTATCTCAGCCGTCACTATGAGATCTGTGATATCGTTGACCGCGTTGGTGGCGGTGACTCGTTCGGCGCCGGTCTGATCTATGGTCTGCGCACTTATGATTCGGATGCCGAAGCACTCGAGTTTGCGGTCGCAGCAAGTTGCCTCAAGCACACGATTCCGGGTGATTTTAACCGTGTATCGGTGAAAGAAGTGGAGACACTTGTGGGTGGAGATGGGTCCGGCCGCGTGGTTCGATAAGTTCTGTATGTCACTTATCGGGCATATTTGAGATTGGTAGTTACATTTCCGTACAAATAGGAACCCCGTGTTGCGTGGTCTATCTCACTACACGCAGTGCGGGGTTCCATATTATATGCTTTCAGTTCTAAGAAAGGTAATCAGGTAATCAGAGACCGAAAAGTGCAGAAACTGCATCGCGGTCCACTTTCGAACCGATCACGCAGAGTTTGCCGGTTACATCGGCACCGCCGAGACGTACATCTGCTTCGCCGGGTACGAAGTCAAAGTGGATCCACTTGCCATCTTCACCCGCTACGATACCCTTCGCACGAAGAATGATGCCGTAGTCGCCACTATCGAGCTTCTCAAGTGCCGTGCGGATGGATTCTTCAGTGAAGTGACAGGAGGTCTCGAAGCCGACGCTGTCGAAGACTTCGTCAGCGTGATGATGACCTTCGTGATTGTGGTCGTGGCAACCGCATGTGCAGTCCGGACCATGGTCGTGATCATGGTGGTGATGTTCATGTTCATGCTCGTCATCATGATGATGGTGGTGTTCGTGCTCATCATGGTCGTGATGGTGCTCGTGATGATGTTCATCGTCGTCATCATCCTCGTCGTGATCGTGGTCATGGCAACCGCATGTGCAGTCCGGACCATGGTCGTGATCATGGTGGTGATGTTCATGCTCATGCTCGTCATCATCGTCATCGTGGTGATGGTGATGATGTGCGTGGGATTCTGCCTCAAGAAGAGCGGCAGCCATATCATCTGCGGTCAGCGGATGCTCAATGGCGGACAGTACCTGTGCACCGGACAGGCTCTCCCAAGGTGTGGTGATGATCTGAGAATGATCGTTGATCTCACGAATCAGTGCGATGGCTGTGTCGAGCTTCTCCTGCGCGATGTTGCCGGTACGAGAGAGAATGATCGTGCCTGCATATTTAATCTGGTTCTCATAGAATTCCTTGAAGTTCTTCAGGTAGATCTTGCACTTGCTGGCATCAATGACGGTAACGGTGCCGCAGATTTCGGTACCTTCTACCTTCTCGACTGCCGCAACAACGTCAGAGAGCTTACCTACACCAGATGGCTCGATGAGAATACGGTCAGGAGAGAACTTCTCGATGACTTCCTTGAGGGCCGTGCCGAAGTCGCCGACGAGTGAGCAGCAGATACAACCAGAGTTCATCTCGGTAATCTCAATGCCGGCTTCTTTGAGAAAACCACCGTCGATACCGATTTGGCCAAATTCATTCTCGATGAGTACGATCTTCTGACCGTTGTATCCGTCGGAGATGAGCTTCTTGATGAGCGTAGTCTTACCTGCGCCTAGAAATCCTGAGAAAATGTCTACTTTTGTTGCCATGTTTCAATTCCTTCTTTCTTATCTGTTCTTACTATTTCTATCTAAGATCTTGTCATTCTGCTTGGCAGAAGAACTTGCGTGTACGCCTTATTAGCTGAAGTAAATGATCTCGTTGTCCGGTGCATCGGTGAGATGGAAGCTCTCTACCTGTAGGCAAGGGATCGCGACCGGTGTGCCCTGGGAATTATCCTGGAAGAATCCGATTCGGCCGGTGACAGAGAGCCACTTGTTCTCTGGGAAACCGCCTCTGACCTTGTGAAGGCAGAGAAGAGAGATCATGCCGATATCATTGGCGCAGCATGTGTAGGCTTTCCGCTGAAGAACGAACGCTTCTTTTCTATGTTCACGCATGAGGATAGCCTGACCCATGACGGTGATACGCTTGCCGTTATAACGCTTGACATTATCGAGTGCGTCGGTGTAGAAAAGGCCGAAGTCGTCTGGTGCTATGACACATGGATCTTGTTCTAAATCGTAGGGGAGATAATCACCGATATCGATCATGTTGCCATCCATCGCGAAGAAGGACAGATTCACGCCTGGATTCAGGGACTTGACGGAGCCACGAAGTTTCGGAATGTTATTGACTTCTGGATCAACGCGGTTGAAGATGACGTTGTCACAGTAACGATAGTAATCGGCAAACATTGTCTGCATATTGCGGTAATAGTCATTGTAGGTGGAAGCATCGACGATGGTGATGGCCGCAGCGCAGGCCCAACGATCCGGTACGTCTACTTCGTCGAAGAAGGCGGAAGGGGATACAGAACCATTCCACTCAATCAATACGACATCCGGGTGATACTTCGTTTCAATATCATAGGTATAGTCACGAGTCAGCTCGTCTGTCTCGCATGTAACAATGTTCATTGACTTACAGGGAGCTTTGTCTGCGGGTGGAAGTTCAACTTCCCCCTCCTCGGTCAGAATGATTACAACTTTCTTGTCTTGGAAGCTTCCGTCGCCAATCCAACTTTGGATAAAAGAGGTCTTACCACTATCGAGGAAGCCCGTGAAAAAATAAATTAAACAATCTTCCATTTCTATCGCCTTCTGTACTTCTGGGAAATGCTTCCCTGACTTCGTGCATGCCATAAGGATGAAGTGAATCCACGCATGGATACTTATATCCAATTACTCCAAATAGTATTGTCGTATGGAAAGAGGAGAATTTCAAGCATTAAATTGCACAAAAAACAG
>JAZLMM010000024.1:0-3122 GCA_045598705.1 Oscillospiraceae bacterium | reverse complement strand
AACTTTGACAACTGAATACCCGATAGCAAAAAGGTACTGAATCCGATAAGTAGGCGATGATATGAGCCACTAAGGATCAGAAGACGTGTTGGGACGCAGAGCGGTTCCAAGGCAGGAGAAATCATGCTACTCGGCCAAGAACAATGAACCAAAAACAATATTTGCTTAATAACTTAAAGGAGAATTTTATGAAAGAACAGAATAAGATTCGAAGCTACACCAAAGTAGATACACATATCATTTACGATAAAAATGTATCTCTTAAGGCAAAGGGAATGTATTTAACACTCGTAGGCTTGCCAGATGAATGGAATCATGTGCAAAAAGGTTATGCTGGCCTTGTACGCGACGGAGTAACAGCAGTCAGCAGCGCTCTTCAGGAACTTGAGAAAACCGGTTATTTGAAGCGTGAGAGGTTTAGAGAGAAGGACGGAAAATTTAAAACTCGTATCTGCTTGTATTTAGAACCCGGTTTGGCTATTCCCGATACGAAGAGTACCGATAGCGTTTCATCCGAGTCGGATAATCAAAGCGTAAATATAATATATCAAGATAATATTAAAGAAGATATCTCTAAAGAAACTAATATAGACAATTATACTGACTTACTTACTGCGGATTTGAATGCTTTCGAGAAGTTTTTTCATCGTAAACTTTCACCGACTGAAGTGCCAATATGGGAATCCTGGAAAGAACAAGAAGTCAATCCTAAGATCCTGATTCTTGCCGTTAAGGACAACGAGTTTCGCAAGGATAAGCTGAATCTTGAGCATGTGGATGCAACACTTAAGAGCTGGAAGAAACGAGAATTAACCACAGTCAAACAGATAAAGAATCATATTCTTGAGGTCAAATATGATCACACTCGCGTCAGTCTCAGAAATCAATTTCCGATCGAATGTGATGAAGAATTTGAGAATGCACTTGCCGGAAGTGACGTTGGTAGAATCCGAGAGTGGAGAGATGATATGCAATCTTGGTATTGGAAATACGCAAGAAACCGCACGGAACAACAGCCTGTTTTATATGACTTTCTAGTCCATTGTCCGAGCTACGTATTCCAGTATATCGATGATTCCATCTTGCGTGATTGTGCCATTGTCGCACAGAAATACGGCAATAAAAAGCTCATGGAAACACTGATGAATAACATGGAAGGATGTGGTAATTATGGAAGATCCTAAGCAGATGAAGATAGCTGATTTTGTATCTGATCCATGCCTTGAGTCGTCATCAGAAACGGATGAGAAAGCACAAGATGAGAATAAACGAACTGGCAGATTGATATATATCGGTGGACTTGTAGAAGGTGTTTTGAGAACTCAGAAGAGCAAATCAGATTGTGATGCCCTAAGAGAATTTCTTCGTTATGCCAAGCTAAACGGTCGCTCATTAAAGGAGTTAATTCAGATTGAAAGATGCCAATAATCAAGTTCAAATCGACAGAATTTTCCCGGAAGCGGTACCCTCAAAAAATGTCTGCATCATCTTAACGAGCAGACCGTTTGTACTCCCATCGGAGCAAAAACGGTAAAACTCGTTAGGGTTGCCCCTAAAACCCCGGCTGATATTTCAGCAACAAAAATAAGAATAAGGAGAAAAGTATTTTATGGAGAATAAGAACCCCATTTTTAATATTGAATATGTCATCCCTAACAGCAGCAACTCAACTGACAGAATGGGATTTGTTTACCTGCTCGACAAGGTCACACAACTGGAGAAGATGCAAAGTGTCTGTGCTGAATCTCAATCGAAACATACAGACGCATCTGCCACTCCGCTGTGGCTGAAATACTCATTGAGCATTCAAGAAGCATCGGACTATTTTGGAATCGGTATCGGACGATTACGACACATTATCTGCGTAAATCCGAACGCTGATTTCGTACTTGAAATCGGCGCTCATGTTCGTATCAAGAGACAACTGTTCGAGCAGTATTTGAACCGTGCAGGAACGGTATAACACTCATCAATACAAATAACTAATGACGATGCGGAATTCCTCGTGGTAAGATAGAAATATCTTCAGGTGGTTTTCCGCATCGTATTTATTCGAAAGGAGACCATCTAATATGGAAAAAAGGAGAGATAAAAAAGGACGAGTCCTACGCACCGGTGAAGTCCAACTTCCCGATGGTCGATATCGTTACAAGTACTCATTAGGCTTCGGCAAAGAGAAATATTACTACAGTTGGAGATTGGACAGAAGTGATCCACAACCACCGTATGTAAAGCCTTGCCTTCCGTTACGTGATTTCGAGAAAAAGATTCAAGCCGATATATACGGCAACATTCTCCTAGACGGTGGAGATCTGACTGTCTATGAGTTGGTAAAGAAGTATGTATCGACCAAGGTCAATACGAGACCGACAACGAAGAAAGGCTACCAGACCGTACTGAATTTGCTTGAGAGAGAACAATTCGGCGGACTGAGAATTGACAGAGTAAGAATATCCGATGCGAAGTGTTGGTTCATCAAGCTTCAGCAGCAAGACGGAAAATCTTTCAGTTCGATTCACACAATCAGAGGTGTATTGAGACCGGCATTCAAGATGGCGATGGAAGATGACCTCATCCGCAAGAATCCGTTCGAGTTCTCAACGAACGATGTACTTGTAAACGATACAATCAGACGACAGGCATTATCAACAGCAGATGAGAGGAAGTTTATGGAGTTCGTTAAGAACGACAAACACTTCTCGAAGTACTACGACGGAATGTATATTCTGTTCAACACAGGACTTCGTATCTCAGAGTTTTGCGGCCTGACAATCAATGATATCGATTTTGAGAATCACTGTATTCGTATCGACCACCAGCTTCTTAAAGACGGTTCTAACGGTTACTATATACAGAAAACCAAGACCTATGCAGGTACAAGAACACTGCCGATAAGAGGCGAAGTTGAAGAAGCTTTCAAGAGGATCGTGAAGAACAGACGCCCGCCAAAGATTGAACCCGTAATTGACGGTGTCGGCGGTTTTCTTTACTTCGATCAACGAGGAAGTATTTGTTATGAACTTCATTGGGACCACTATTTCAAGCACGCCCGAGAGAAGTACAACAGTATCTATAAGGTTCAGATGCCAAAGATTACACCACACATTTGCAGACACACTTAC
>JAZLMM010000023.1:0-33301 GCA_045598705.1 Oscillospiraceae bacterium | reverse complement strand
CGAACCAAGCATCCTGCCAGTCCTGAGTCTGGTTAGACCAGCCATTAGCTGTAAGATCCATAGAGATATCAATGAATGCCTCTCTCTTAGCGTCGATTGTGAGTGTATCGTCTACAATCCAACCGTTTGTTGAGCTGTTCTCAACTGCGTGCCAGATATCACCATCACCAGAAACGATTGCAATACCGTTGTCTGCGAGTGTAGCAGCTGCATCGAAGAACTTGTCCCATGCCTGTGTACCAGAACCGAGGATGTTACCAATCTCAGTAGGATCATCTGTACCGAAAGCCTGTACAGCGAGTGATCTTCTGTAGATGAAAGCACCACCTGTGCACTGATAGCAGAGAGCAACCAGTTTGCCGTCAGCGTTGGAACCGAGTGTTACTGTGTAATCAGCAATCTCAGCAGCCTTAACCTTGTCCATTACATCAGCACCGATGAGCTCTTCGTATGTAGCAGCATAACCGGAGAAATCACCTGTGGAGTAAGGCAGGATGTAGTCAGCCTCAGCAACGTAAAGGTCCGGAGCGGTACCTTCACCAGCCTGCAGAGCTGCGTTCAACTTTGTCTCGTAGCCCTGACCATCATTGTTGCAGTACATGTACTCTACTTTGTACTTAGACTCCATGTCTGGGTATGTAGCCATGAAAGAGCCAACCATGTTCGGAACCTCAGCAGACATAGCATAGAGCTTGATAACGATGTCACCAGAACCGTAGCTATCAGCTGTTGTAGCACCAGTAGATGGTGCCTCCTCGCCACCCTCTGTCTCTGTAGCCTCTGTGTCAGTTGCCTCTGTGTCAGAAGCCTCTGTGTCAGAACCGTCTGGAGCAGCTGTTGTGGTTGTTGCATCACCTTCTGATGCTGCTGTTGTTGTAGTCTCTTTGTCCTCACAACCAGCCATCAGACCAGCGCACATAGCAAAGCAAAGTACACTTGCAATTACTTTTTTCATATCGTCCTCCTGATATTTGTAGATTTTTGACGAAAACTTCGTCCGTTTTTTGTAACTACAAGTACATAATAACCATTGTCCCTCTCACATGCTTTACAAATCTTGCGAATTGCCATGCAAAAATTGTGCATTTTTTGTTTTTTCTTGAGCGAAACGTTTTACTCTGTTTTTTTATCTACTATGTTGGTATAATCTATCACATCATTCTTTTTATTAATGTAAAATGTCCAAAAGAGGTAAATCATGAGCGATCTATTCAATTCTAAGAACCCTGCTATGCGATTTCTCGCAAATGTATTCAATATTTTCTGGGTTAATCTTCTATTCCTTTTTACTAGTTTGCCAATCATCACGATCGGCCCTTCCCTTTGTGCATTATATAAAGTATGTCTGAAGATCGTAAGTGGCGAGGATTTCCTTGTCTATAAGGAGTACTTCGGGGAGTTTAAAGCAAGTTTTAAGAAGGGACTCGCTTTGTGGCTCATGATTCTTGCAGCAGGTGCTTTTCTCGGATTTGATTTGTATCTCATTATTTGGCGTACAGATATCGTAAGTGAGCGCTTCTCTTTCGTGAAATACGCTGTCTTTGTCCTGATTTTCCTTGTTGCACAAGTTTTCCTATATGGCTTTCCTCTTCTTGCTTCCTTCGAGAACTCACTAAAGAATACAATAAAGAATTCCATTCTCTTGAGCATCCAGAAGATTCAGACTACGGTTATGCTCATCGTTATCTGGATTTTCTCACTCGTCTTCCTCCATTTCGTGCCAGATTTCTTCTTCGGCATGATTGGATTTGATTTGTTCTTTAACATCGCTTTGCGTGCGCTTCTTTCCTCACTCTTCCTCCATCGTGCGTTTGGTTTGAAGAAGATTCAGACCAATCCAGATGGCTCCATCACGGAACTTGATTACGACGATATGATTGAGATTGAGGGGGAAGATTCAGACGACGAGGATGAATCAGCGGACTTGGATGACGAGATGCTTGACAACGAAGAAGAGGATGAGGTCGAGGAGGACGCGGAAGAACTTCCGGAGATAGAAGAAGACGAGGAGTGATCCACTCCTCGCCTCTGATGGTTTACATTTTGTAGTTGCTGATTAGAAGAAGAGGAATTCCAGCAGGAGTTTCTCTTCTTCATATTTATCAGAATACTTAGAAAGGAAGAGATAATGTCTTTCTTCTGATCCTTCATAGGCAGGTTCAAAGTACGGTAGACCGGTTACCTCAATGGCAATCGGCACCTGCTTCTCTGCTTCAAAATCAAGATAGTAGATCATATCACGATTCTCGAGATCTTGAATCTGTTCTTGACTCAATACGAGTCTGAGGTCAAGTACTCCATTCTCACCGTATTCATTGATTGCACGAGAATTGGTCACACAAATATCGATTACGCCCTCTGTCAAACTTGTTACCAATTTCTGCTGGTTCGCGATCATTTCCTGGGAAACATCGATTGAATCATCGTTGTTCGGGACAACGTAATCACTTTGGACGATGATCTTCTCATCAATTTGCTCGGCATAATCGGCAAACATCACTTCGCTACACTCATATCTGGCATTTACCAGAACAATATTCAGGTAACCTTTCTTCGTTGCGGTAAGGTAGGAATGAACAAATGAGCCAATAATGATCAGCACAATAACGGGGATAATTACCCACCACTTATAGTAGGTCCAAAGGTGGATCACTGACTTCTTAAAGCCCATTTTCTTTAAATCTAACTTCGGTTTCTCCAAATTTGGATCCGGCATATTCGATTACTCGCTTTCTTGAAAATATACATCGATATCATATCAGAAATCATTCTTATTGCAAGTTTCACACCTAATATCAGGCCGATTCGCAATCACGCCTTCTTCTTTCTGTTATTAATGTATATTATATATATAGTATGTTTTTACACAAACTTTCTCGGTCAGTTCAAAAAAAGTGTTGACATACCCTATCTTCGCGAATATAATATCCATTGTTGACTGAAAAGCGCGGGATTAACTCAGTGGTAGAGTGTCACCTTGCCAAGGTGAAAGTCGCGAGTTCGAATCTCGTATCCCGCTCCATTTAGAAGCCGTCTCAAGTGAGACGGCTTTTTTCATGTCTAAATATATAACTGCTTACGCTTCACATATCGCCAGAATCTCTTTAGTACTCATCGTTCCGCCAAATAAATCCAGAGCCGAACCGACAGTGATGTTCACACGTCCTTCGGATACTTCTTTCAAGGCACGAATATCGTCATAGGAATGTATTCCACCTGCATAGGTGATTGGCCGAACGGGGCAATCGTCTGTGGCCTCCTCCAGATAAGCGTGGAAAACACCGAACAGTGTAGCATCCGGGCCTGCAGCCTTGCCTTCTACATCGACGGCATGGATAAGATATTCGTCGCAATAACATGCGAGTTCACTTAGAACTTGTGCTGTGAGCTCGGTCTCAGTGAATCGTTGCCAACGGTCTGTAACGATATAATACTTACCGTCTCTCTTCCGGCAACTGAGGTCCAGTACAATGTGTTCACGCCCGACCGCTTCGACAAGTCTTCGCAAGTTGTCATAGTTGATCATGCCGCGTGAGAAAACGTAGGAGGTCACAATGACGTGGCTTGCGCCAGCCTCGATAAAATCACTTGCATTCTCTGCGTTGATTCCGCCACCTACCTGCATCCCGCCTGGATAGGCCATTAAAGCTTCCATCGCAGCAACTCGACTCGCTTCGTATTCCAGCGTACCCACCTTATTGAGCATGATGATGTGTCCACCACGAATCCCAAGTTCCTGATAGTATCGCGCAAAATAGGCCGAACTATATTCTGAGACGAAATTCTCTTTCGCACCGGAATCATCCAATGTGCCGCCTACGATCTGCTTCACTTGTCCGTTATGGATATCAATACATGGGCGAAATTCCATGCAGTTCCTCCCTTATTACTTCTTATTCGGCGCTTTCTTCCCGGTCTTATTGGTGAAATCATGGAATGGATCCTGAATATCGTTGATCTCACCGCCAAGTCTGCGAATTGCAGACAGCGCCTCATAGAAGGTCTCACGGTCGATCGTGTGAACTGTACGATCCAGGTAGCCCTTCAGTAATGCAATACCACGCGGGTCACCATAGTCACCAATGCAGATTACTGCGATGACTTTCGCCTTCATGCGTCGGAATGCTGCACGCAAAGCCTGATAGATCTCATTTTGTTGGTTCTTGATGCCGACCTGGGTAAGCATGATCATCATGTCCTCATACGGACCGGTAATATCTTCATCAGAGCGATTCAGCAGGAAGTCAATCAATGTCGGAACAGATTTCTCAGCAAGACCGAGCATCATGACTTTTACCGAGTCAGCGATATACTCTTGGGTGCTGGGGAAACTGCAGAAACGAGTAAGGACCGGTTCCATGGCAGGCTCATACTGTGCCGTTCCGAAGAAACGAATCGCTGCAACACAAGGTTGGAATTTGACGAAGAATTCATTCTCGTCCTCGCCTTCCTGTGGCTGCCAAGATGCATCGAGCACCATGTTCAGAAGACGTTCACAAGCCGGTTCACCGAAAGACTTCAGGCGATCCACCAGCGGATAAGGCGTTGCTTCGTCATCAACAAGCATCGATGCTTCATTGAATGCTTCCAGTACCTCTTCTAAGTTCATCTCGGAGATGTATGTCTCACCGTCTTGATCATCGAGATAGCTCTTCTTCTCTTTCCAGAATGGTGCAGTCTCTCGCTCGATATAAGCACGAAAACTCTTGAAATGTTCGGCCATCTCACCTTCTGTCGGTCCATCTTCTGATGTGACCTGGTCGGCAAAAGCCTCGCAAACCTTGGAAAGTCTCTTGTTAAACTCGGTAAAAAGCTGTGTCGCGTGCGTCATGGTGCACCTCCGGGAAAATCTTCTTTAGCATTATATCATCTTTTCAGACCATATTTTCCGTATCTTCGCAAAAAGAGCGCACAAAGGCCTCGGAAATGATCCATGGGATAAAAAAAAGACCGTCCTTCTGGACGGTCTTCACTTGGAGGCACCACCCGGATTTGAACCGGGGATAAAGGTTTTGCAGACCTCTGCCTTACCACTTGGCTATGGCGCCGACTTTGCAATCAGCGAATAAGATAATAACATCTAACCCCACCCACGTCAAGCATTTCCACATATCATTTACGCATTTGACGATTTTCGCGACATTTCAGTCTTGTTCAGCACTTACCCATGATTTTCTCCGGGAGATTGGCCATGGCTTCTTGCGTAGTCTTGAAACGCTTCAACTGCCCGATGACACCTAGGTCCGGACGCGGGAAAATGAATGGCAGATCCGTCTCGCCGAGTCCTGGACGAACTGGGAAAGCGAGCTTCTCCTCTTCAATCGAGAACTGTGCATCCACACCTGACTTGTTGCCGCGGGCGTCGACACGGATCCAAGCACCCAATGACTCGAAGTAGATTGCGTTGAGGCCATGCAGAATCAGCGGTGACTGCTCATCATTCTCATCCAGACGCAGATACTGGTAGCAGAGTCCTGCAGGAATCCCGGCCGCGCGTAAGATTGCACACAGGAGATGGGATTTCCCGAAGCATAGGCCCGTTCGTTTGTCGAGCACTTCCGACGCCTTCAGACACAATTCCTTGCGACCTGCATCGTTACTGTGAGAGATCTGGTCCCTTACGAACTCGAAGGCACGGGATGCAAACTCGATTTCCGGATCAAGATACTTCATCTCTTTTCCCTCGGAAAGATCCTTCATGACCGTCTCCATCAAATAGTTGGCGATGTAGACCACCTTGATATGATTGTGATTAATGTATTCACTCACTTCGAGATATTCTTCGAAATGTTCTGCTTTCGTATAAAACTCCATGTGCGCCCTCGCTCTTTCTTCTATGTCGTAGTTATTGTAACACAGCTGTCCACCTCGCCCAAGGTTTCATTCTGCCCGACTTACCAAGAAGAATCTCTGCCCGGACTGTTCGATCATTTCGAAATGAACACCATACACTTGTTCCAGAATGGGAGGCACCAAGACCTTCTCGGTCGCCCCAGATGCCACGACTTCTCCAGATTGGAGCAACACTGCGCGGTCGCAATAGCGCGCAACCAAGTTGAAATCATGCATGACGATAATCGCGCTGGTGCTTCCTTCATCCACTTTATTGCGTAGCAGTTCCAGTACTTCGATCTGATGCCGTACATCCAAGTTCGACGTAGGCTCGTCCATCAGAATCCACGGTGTGGTCTGTGAGAAAGCTCGTGCAATCAGTGTTCTTTGTTGCTCTCCGCCGGACAAGGATGCGAAATTTCTCTTCCTAAGTGAGGATAATTCCAGGTCTTCCATGGCCGCGCTTACAATTTCGCGGTCATCATCCGTCTCTGACTCGAAGACTCTCTTATATGGATATCTTGCCATGCTAACCATATCTTCTACGGTAAAAGCACTTCCCTCACTGCCTTGTTGCGGCACCCAGGAGAGAAGTTTGGCAAGGTCTCGTGCCGCGTATTCTTGCGGGGCCTTGCCACCGACTTCAATCGTACCTGCCGTAGGTGAAATTTGGCAAAGGAAATGTCGAAGCAGCGTGGTCTTGCCAGAGCCATTGGGACCCAGAAGTGCCGTCAGATGGCCAGGTTCAAAGCATGTAGTCACCTCTTGAAGGATGGGATCTATCGCTCCGTTGGGTTGGTATTTGACTTGGTTTACCTGGATATTCATCTTCCTTCGCTCTCTTTCTTTCGGGACTGACTGAGTAGGTAGAGGAAATACGGTGCGCCGATAATCTGCGTAATGGCGCCCACCGGTATCTCCGTTGGCGGAACAAGGGAACGGCTCAGTGTATCACATGCAATCATGAAGATCGCGCCAAACAGAATACTTAGCGGAATCAGTTTGCGGGACTTGGGACCGCTCAACAAGCGAACAATATGGGGGATCACCAGACTTACGAAGCCAATGATGCCGCTTACTGATACACTGGCTGCGACAAGAAGAGAGGTGACCACGACCGCAATCACGCGTGTTCTTCTTACCGAGACGCCCATACTTCTTGCTTCCTGTTCGCCAAGGCTGATCATGTCCAATTCACGGCCCAATACCATAAAGCAGCTAATTGCAGGTAGGAGAACGAGCGCAACAAAGCCGACACGCAACCAATTGGCAGCGGAGAAACTGCCCATCATCCAAAGGTAGATCTGTTCCAATTTGTTCCTATTCCACATCATCATGATCGTAATGGCTGCCGTCAGCATAGAGGAACAGGCGATGCCTGCTAGGAGTATGCTAGTTGCCGAATTGGCTGAAGCGATTCTGGCCACTCGGAATACGAGAAGCATCGTCAAGATCGCACCGATGAAAGCGCAGAGCCAGATGCTACTCACACCGCCGATGGTGAAACCTATGCCGGCCACGATTGCCACTGCTGCGCCACAGGCCGCTCCAGATGAGATGCCCAACACCTGAGGATCTGCCAAGGGATTTCGGAACAACGCTTGGAGCACTACGCCTGTCGCTGCAAGTGCTGCACCTACAAGGCCAGAGAGGAGCACACGAGGCAATCGCACCTGGAAGATAATAGTCACGTGGGTCTCTGGTATCCCGGATAGAAGTCTCTCTTTCGGCACACCGGGGATTTGGGAAACGACGATTCGAGCCGATTCGGAGAGCGGAATCGACACTGCGCCGACGCCGATTGCCCAGATTATAGAGATGACCAGCAGAATGAGGAGGCCTCCCCCTAGAAGTGGCATAGATACTTTGTGTGAAGATTGTTCTGCCATAGATTCATTCCTCAGAATTCTTCTGGATAGAAGATACTTGCAAGTTTCTCAATTGCATCTGCATTTCGTACACCTTGACGGTCTAGCATATCGGTATCAATAGTATAAACTTTACCATTCTTCACGGCCGACAACTGATCGTAAGGCGCCGTCTTCACGAAGTCTTCCTTGGCCCATAACGGAACGATAATAATGTCCGGATCTTTCTCGATCAGCTGATCCACGGAGAAAGACCATCCCACTACATCTTCTGCGATATTTCGGCCGCCAGCCAAGGTGATTATCTGATGGATATAGGTATCACCGCCACAGGTGAAATCACCATACTCGCCAAAGGACACTACATAGTAGACACTCGGCGCGGCTTGCTGCGATGCATGAATTCTGCTTTGTATCGATTCGATCTTGGATTTCATTTCCACTATCGCCGCAGAAGCTTCTTCGTTCGCATTCATGACCTGGCCAAATGAGGCGATCATATTGTAGACACCATCGGGATCTCGTTCCTCATTGAAACAGATGACCTTGATACCAAGTCCTGTCAACTGCTCATAAGCGTCCTTGGAGAAGACTGAGGAAGTAATAACGAGATCTGGTTGAAGTGCAACAATCGCCTCCACGCTAGGTGTATCAATGGCGCCCACCGAAGTGATCTCAAGACATGCCTCTGGATAGTTGCAATAGTCGGTGCGTCCCACCAACTTGTCTTGCTGATTCAATTCGTACACGAGTTCAGTAATGGCCGGGCCACACGAAACGATCCGCTGTGGCGCTGATTCGATCCTGACCGAATTGCCATAGGAATCCGTAAACTCCAACGGATACACTGTCTGATTCTCGGAAAGCACGGATGAAGTCTGCGTGGATTTCTTCTCCTGCTTCTTGCATCCACTCGTCCAAATACCAAGTAAAGACACAAGAACGACCGCGGCAAGTATAGTAGCCGCTCTTCTCAAATGATTCATTTCGAATCTCCTTCTTCTTCCCTCTCCCTTCCCCGAGAAGTACCAAAGTAATATAGCAAACTCACCGGCAGGTCTCCTGGCTTACCCGCATCGTCTACTCTCCATTTCACCTTCTCATCGACTACTCACGACGTCCATTCGGGGGCGTGTCTTTCGCGACAATGGCTTTCTTCGGATTTCGTATCGGGTTACAGTAGTGGGGGCTGCTACGGATTCTCACCGCATTCCCTATTCTCCTATTACTACATAGGCACCGATGGCACGTACGTATTATACAAGAAAAGGCCGCCTCATATCAATGAGACGGCCTTGATTATACTTAAGATAACTCGTTCGACTTAGTTACTAGCCTTCATCGCAAGGATGTAGATGAAAGGAGAGTTCCAGTAGATGGCAACTTCGTTGATGGAGTAGCACTGGTCGTTATCGACATAGCACATTCCACCCGGCATATCCATCAGAACGGTAATTGCATATGGATCGGCAGGATCACTGTTCGGACCACCAACCACCATACCCGGAACCGTATGTCCCTTATTCTGGGAAGGTCTGTGATGCGGGTGCTCCGCCGCGTGATCACCGAAAGCAGTCAAGAAGCTATAGCCACAAGGATTCATACCCAGAATGTAGTCTACCTGGTAGCCGGACAGCTCACGATATTCTTCTTCCCCACTGATCTTGTAAGCCAATGCATAGAGGATACCGTTATTACTGATTGTCAGGTTACTGCCCCATGGGTAGATGGCACGCATGCGGTTATAGTAACCTTCACGACGGGAAACCATATTGGCCATACTTACTTCATCCAGTACACGGTTTGTAAGTGTCTCCTTGAATGCCGCATCCTGATCTGCCAGATCAGAAGTCAGATAAGCATGGATACCGTAAAGGCCCATTTCGATCCAGCCCAGACCCAGCTCCATATCATCATGGTAGAGTGCTTTTGCCCGATCAAGATAAGTCTGCTCACCTGTTACAACATAGAGTTCCATCGCTGCCCAGAACCATTCGTCTGTATTGATTGCATCCGGATACTCACCGGTTTCAACACCCTCTGGGTTCAAGAAGCCCTTTGTATCCGCCTCTGCATTTGCTTCCATATACTCATAGGCCTTCTTAGAAGCTTCGAGGCACTTGTTTGCAAATGCTTCATCGTACTGTGCATAGATGCCAGAAGCTTTCGCCATTACTGCAGCGAAGTCACCGGTTGCAGTCGTAGAGATCGGGTATACATAGAGCTGTTCGGTCTCTTCTTCCGGCATAACAGTTGCAGGGAAATTCGGTGCAGTGACCTTGTGATAGACGCCGCCGTTATCAGCCTGCATCTTGAAGAGCCATTCCAGTTCGTAACGAGCTTCGTCGAGAATATCCGGTACGCCATTGCCGCTCTCCAGAATACCCAGATTATCTGCATCGTACTTCGCATCTTGATAGGTCATCAGCAAGTCAGCAACGGTCTTCGCACCCGGTGCAGAATAACGACCATAGTCGCCTGCATCATGCCATCCACCGCTAACATCAATCTTCTCATCCGTACCATAGATGATTGCTTCACCCATATGGCATTCAGGATGGACGAAATCTGCATACTCCTCTCCGATGTCTGCCTTCACTTCACAACCACAACGCTGTGTATACAACATAAGAACAGATGCGCGGAGTACCTCATCGTAAACATCGTCAGCAATCTCAAACGGATAGGATTCACCGGTCACATCGGTACGAACCAAGTATTCACCCGGTGTGTTGAAGTCGGTAAAATCACCTTCTTTGACATAGCCCAATGTTGCGCTGCAGAGCATCTCGTCACTAAGTTCACCAGAATAGACCACTTCGTTGGTATTGACGTCGATAATATCGAATTTGGAATCGTCCTTGTTGGAAATAAAGACAGACTTCGCATCGTTCGGCTTATATCCAATCTGATTGAGAGAAATCGGATTTGCAGCCTCCAACGGCTCAATCTCTACAGCATTAGAACTGTTGAGCACCTTCATCGTTAGATTATCGATGTGGACGGTATGTGGTTTCGGATCCGTCATGCTCTCCTGATAACCTAAGTTAAATGCAAATCGCGGTGCCGGATCACTAGCTTCGTACATTGTAAAAGTATACGAGATGTGTGTCGGTTCGGTGCCCATGTGCGCATGTTCTTCGCCGCAATAAGCGTGGTAGTCGCCGCCATTCAATTGGATACGCCATTCGAAATCACGCTCCATATCGCTATAGATATCGAATTCGATGCAATACTCTGCATTCTGAAAGATCTGGAATCCATCCAGGAAAATCTGGCATGCGTGCATGACCGAACCAACATCCTGGATAGTCGCAACCATCTGACCGTCTACACAATTTAATTGATACGATCCACCTGACTCGGTATAAGTCACCCAAGCAAAAGTGGATGGATCGTCAAAGCTTTCATCTAATGCGAAAGCACCATCAAATAGTTCTCTTGTTGCACGATGTCCCGCATTGGGATCAACTGCTTGTGTCGCGCTTGTTTCTGATTCTGAAGTCTCAGAAGTAGACTCGACGGACGTTTCTGTGTTCGAACTTTCACTACTCGATGCCGTCGTGTCATCTGTTATCTTACAGGCAACAAGACTTGTCAGCATAGAAAGCGCGAGCAACATCGCTACTGTTTTCTTCATACTCTATCCTCCATAAATAATATCCCCCGAAATGCCACAGGGTTCGCCCCATGCATATCTTTTTTCATTATAGAGATTTCCATTCTACTTGAAAAGGTCAAATGACAAAAAAAGACTGCCTCTCGTGAATTCTCACATTGAAGCAGTCTTATTGGTGACCCGTAGGAGAATCGAACTCCTGTCTACGCCGTGAAAGGGCGTTGTCTTAGCCGCTTGACCAACGGGCCTTGAAAATGGTAGCGGCAGTGGGATTTGAACCTACGACCTGCCGGGTATGAACCGGCCGCTCTGGCCCACTGAGCTATGCCGCCATTTCCATGCGTTTTTTGACGCCATTAAATATTATCAGCAGATGTCACCATTGTCAAGCATTTTCTTCTCTTTTCCATGCGGCCTCTGAGTAGTCACCGGCTTGACGCTTTTCAACCCCAGAATCATCCCTTCGTCAAAGAAGTTTCCACATTTCCCCATACCCATGGATATTATATGGAACAACCACCCGCACCAGATGAAGAGAATATTGAACAATATGAAGGGACTGTCTCTCTGTGAATTCATCACATTTGAGACAGCCCCCATCAATTATTCTGTTTCACGCGAACAGGGGGATCTTACTTGATCTCAACCTCAGCGCCAGCTTCCTGAAGCTTAGCAGCAGCTGCATCAGCCTCTTCCTTGGAAACATTCTCTTTAACAGCCTTAGGAGCGTTGTCAACGAGTTCCTTAGCTTCCTTCAGGCCGAGACCTGTGAGCTCACGAACAACCTTGATAACAGCAATCTTCTGAGCACCAGCGTTCTTGAGGTTAACTGTGAACTCTGTCTGAGCAGCAGCCTCAGCACCAGCAGCACCACCAGCAGCCGGAGCAGCTACAGCTACTGCAGCAGCGGATACGCCAAATTCATCTTCGATACCCTTCTCGAGCTCGAACAGTTCCATAACGGACAATGTCTTGATTTCTTCGAGAAGCTTTGTAATTTTTTCACTAGCCATTGTAATATTCCTCCATAATTTGATTAGCCTAATTTAGGCTTGAACTAGTAGTCGCTGAAATTATTCAGCAGGTGTTTCGGTTGCTTCTGCAGCAACTGCGACAGGTTCTTCTGCCGGAGCTGCTTCTTCAGCAGGTGCCTCAGCCGGAGCCTCAGCACTTACGCCACCTTCTTCCTGCAGTTTCTCTGCAGTAGCTTTGGTGAGCATAGCCAACTTGGTAATAGGGAAGAGCAATGCATATACGATCTGGCTGAGCAGTACGTCCTTGGAAGGAACAGCTGCAAGAGCTTCGACTTCTGCAACGCTTGCCAATTTGCCTTCGATGATACCGCCCTTAATGCTGAGCTTCTCAAAATCATCGGCAAACTTCTTTGCTACCTTAGCTGGCGCAATCAAGTCTTCTGTGGAATAAGCAACAGCTGTTGGGCCCTTGAACATATCGTCCAGACCTTCGAAACCGAGTTCCTTGAAAACGAGATTCAATGTCGTGTTCTTCACTACCTTGTAGCAAACACCGTTCTTACGCATTTCTGTACGAAGTGCGGTATCCTGCTCAACTGTCAGACCACGAGCGTCAACGAAAACAAAGGACTGTGCTTCCTTGTAGCTAGCTACCAGGTCAGCAACAATCTTCTTCTTTGCTTCCAAAATCTTTTCACTTGGCATGATTCTTTACCTCCTTGTATTGATACTAAAATACCCCACGCTGTACGCGAGGGGCATCAAGTGTAATCAATACGATACGGATGATTCCTCACCTCGGCGGGACGTCTTGAACGTTTATGATTGCTCTCCCGCTGTCTTCAGCTGTGGATATTTTATTAAGTTAGGATATCCATCCTAGAGAATCGCTTCTCCAAGTTGCGGGAGTGGATACGCCCCCTGAACGTTCTAATTCCAATTATAGCTTAGATGGGTTCACACGGATACCAGGACCCATTGTTGCACAGATGGAAACGTTCTTCAAATACTGACCCTTTGCAGCGGACGGTTTTGCCTTGATGATTGCATCCATGATGGCCTTGAAGTTCTCTTCGAGCTTCTCCTGACCAAAGGAAACCTTACCAATCGGGCAGTGGATGATGTTGGTCTTGTCGAGACGATACTCGATCTTACCGGCTTTGATATCAGTAACAGCCTTGGCAACATCCATAGTAACTGTTCCTGCCTTAGGTGTAGGCATCAAGCCCTTAGGACCCAAAACCTTACCAAGACGACCGAGTTTCGGCATCATGTCCGGGGTTGCGATCAACGCATCGAACTCAAACCAGTTCTCTTTCGCGATCTTATCGATGTACTCTTCAGCACCTACATACTCTGCGCCTGCTGCCGTAGCCTCATCAGCCTTCGGGCCCTTAGCGATAACGAGTACGCGCTTTGTGCGACCAGTACCGTGCGGCAGAACAACTGCACCACGAACCTGCTGATCAGCGTGACGGGAGTCAACACCGAGACGAACGTGAAGTTCTACCATCTCATCAAACTTAGCTTTACCTGTTTCAACGACCAGACGAACTGCTTCAGAAGGATCGTAAGAAACAGATCTGTCTACGAGCTTAGCGAGCTCTGAATATCTCTTTCCTCTTTTCATGTTATCTCTCCTTCAAATCAGTCCTCAGTTACAACGATACCCATGCTACGAGCAGTACCTGCTACCATACGAGCACATGCATCGATGTCTGCTGCATTCGTGTCAACAATCTTAATCTCGGCAATCTTCTTGCACTCAGAGAAAGAAATCTTTGCCACCTTGTCCTTGTTCGGCTTACCAGAAGCCTTCTCGATATTGCAAGCTTTCTTAAGCAGTACCGGTACCGGTGGAGTCTTTGTAATGAAAGAATAAGAACGGTCAGCATACACTGTAATGATTACAGGAATGATGAGACCGGCATCTTTAGCAGTTCTCTCATTGAATTCCTTGACGAACTGAGCAATGTTAATACCATGCTGGCCAAGGGCTGGTCCAACCGGCGGCGCAGGTGTTGCTTTGCCTGCAGGGATCTGAAGTTTAACGTACCCTACAACTTTTTTAGCCATTTGCGGCCACCTCCCAAAAAATTTCCCGATTCGTCTTATCCCGAATCGATATATTTGTCATCTTCACAAGGAAGATGTGATAAGCTTATTGCTTCCTTCGGACGGAATCCCGTCCACTTCTTTATACGCGAACGACCTGAGCGAACTCGAGTTCAACAGGTGTCTCACGACCGAACATAGAGATTCTTACGCGAACGGTATGCTTCTCCAAGTTCATCTCTTCTACTGCGCCGACGCAGTCTGCAAAAGGACCGGAAATAATACGAACCATATCGCCAATCTCGTAGTCCACGGACGGAACCCAACCAGACTCCAGACCCATCTTTGCCAGTTCTTCATCCGACAGTGGCTGAGGCTTGTTAGCATTCGGGCCAACAAATCCGCTGACACCACGGGTGTTACGAACGATGTACCAGATCTCTTCTGTATACACCATCTTAATCAGAACATATCCTGGGAAACGCTTCTTCTGGGTAACCGTCTTCTTACCGTTCTTGACCTCAATGCTCTCATCCATTGGAATGACAACACTCTGGATCATCTCCTGAAGTCCACGGTTCTCAATCACTGCTTCCAGTGTGCTCTTGACCTTATTCTCATATCCGGAATAGGTATGTACGACATACCATTTCGCTTCATATGATGACTGTTCTGCCATGTCCTGCTCCTCGTTATCCATCACAAGGCGAAAGTAGATAAAAATCACTTTCGCTTCAATCTATTTCAGTCTTATGTCTCAGACGGTGCGGATGTCTCTTCCGATGTCTCGACTGGTGTCGTCTCGGAAGAATCCGATGTCACTGCACTTTCCATGCTGGACTCGACGATCGTAGTTGCACTGGTCTCTACGTTCTGCTTGTAGAAACCTGCTTTCTCCAGAATCCATCCCGCTCCCTTACCGATTGCGGTAAGAAAGATGGCACAAGCTATGATTACCACCAGAACGACAGCAGAATTCTGCGCCAATTTCTCTTTGGTGGGCCAGATTACTCTCTTCAGTTCAAGTCGAACATCGTTGAACTTCTGTGCTATACGCTTGAAGATGTTCGGTTTCTTCTTCTTTTCAGCCATTGGTCATACCCTCAACTTACTTCCTTATATGGGAAGTGACTTACTTCGTTTCCTTGTGTACAGTATGCTTACGGCAGAACTTGCAGTACTTCTTCACTTCCAAACGATCAGGATCGTTCTTCTTGTTCTTATATGTCTGATAGTTTCTCTGCTTGCACTCTTCACAAGCCAATGTCAGCTTGTCACGTGCTCCTGCTTTGGTTGCCATGATCGAACACCTCCAAATATATGTGCTTTGCCACATCGCACGATGTAATTTTCGCGCATTAAAAATAGACCTAAACGGCGATAGCAACGGATATATTAACACAGGGTCAAGCCTATGTCAATGCAAAATTTACGATTTGCCCTGCTATTTATCTTTTCTTGAGTTCTTCTTCTACTTCTTCCGGTGTGATACCAAGCTGAGCCATCATGACCATTGCATGATAGTAGAGATCAGCAAGTTCCAGAACCGTATTCTCTTTGTCTCCGTTCGTTGCGGAGATAATTGCTTCGATGGCCTCTTCGCCCACCTTCTTACCGATTTTCTCTATTCCCTTATCGAACAGATAGTTCGTATAGGAACCGTCAACCGGGTGTGCTTTGCGATCCAGAATCAGTTTGTACAGATCCTTACTTACGTTTGTACTATTGTTATCCATCTTCTTCCCTTTCTTTGAGGCACACAAGATGCTTGCCATTTAGCTTGGTGTGCCGGATTTTCTCTCTATATATATTACTTATAACTCGATTTCCGTGAAGAAACAGGAGTGATTGCCGGTATGGCAGGCCGCACCTTCCTGATCACAGTAGAATAGCAGGGTATCGCGGTCACAGTCAAGAAAAGCTTTCTTGACATGTTGATAATGACCGGAAGTCTCACCCTTCTTCCATAACTCGTTTCTTGAACGAGAGTGATAGTGCATAATCTTCGTATCTATGGTCGCAGCGAGTGCCTCGTAATCCATGTAGGCGACCATCAGTACTTCCTTGGTCCCATCTTCCACAACGACTACCGGTACCAGACCCTGGGCATCCTTCTTCAGGGACTGCCACAGCTTCAGGGCCGGTGTCATCGTGCGTACAGCGATGCCCTTATCTGCTAGATAAGATTTCAGATCACCAATCTTGATTTCGCCGAAGTGGAAAAGGCTCGCTGCCAGCACGGCATCTGCGCCACCATCCACGATTCCGTCGTAGAAGTCTTCCATCTTTCCTGCGCCACCCGATGCAATAACCGGAATGGACACCGCGTCTGCCACAGCACGTGTAATCACATTATCGAAGCCGGACTTCGTTCCGTCTCGGTCGAGACTGGTCAACAAGATTTCCCCTGCGCCCAGTTCTTCAACCTGCTTGGCCCACGCTACCGCATCCAGACCTGTCGGCTTGGTACCGCCGGCCACTACGACTTCATAACCACTTGGAAATTTCTCGTTATCGGCTTCGGATGCAGTCTCATCGATACCGGAGAAACTGGTATCGGTGCTGGCGATACGGATCTTGCCACCTTTTCGCTCACGCACATCGATGGCCACGACGACACACTGTGAACCGAACTTCTCACTCGCACGACGCACGAGGTCGGGTTCTTTGACCGCGGAAGAATTGAGAGAGATCTTGTCCGCACCGGCATTCAGAATCTCGCGGATATCTTCCAGACTTCTGATTCCGCCACCAACTGTAAAAGGGATGAACACCTGCTCAGCTACGCGCTTCACCATGTCTACTACAGTGCCACGACCTTCGACTGTTGCGGAAATATCCAGGAAAACCAGTTCGTCCGCACCCGCTTCGTTGTAGGCCTTGGCGCACTCGACCGGATCGCCGGCGTCACGAAGTGCGATAAAATTCGTTCCCTTCACTACTCGACCGTTCTTCACGTCCAAACATGGAATAATTCGTTTACTAAGCATATGTCCTTCCTTTCTAATAAGTGAGCCCGCAGGATCTGTGGGCTCATTTGTAATCGTTTACTTTCTTGTCATGCGCGCCCAACGTTGTAGGATCGCAAGACCGACTTCACCGCTCTTCTCTGGATGGAACTGGCAGGCGAACACATTATCATGTCGCACACTGCAGCAATACTCTAGACCGTAATCCACGGTCGCCGCGATATCTTCTTCTCTCGCCGGCACACAGTAATAGGAGTGGACGAAGTATACATACTCTCCATCCGGCAGGATCGGATTCTTCGAAGAGAGTGCATTCCAGCCGATCTGTGGCACTTTCAGTCCCATGTCTGAGGGGAAGCGCACCACCTTGCCCGGCAATACGGACAGACCCTGTACCGGACTTCCGCCGAAAGATTCCTCCGAGGAATCGAACAACATCTGCATGCCGAGGCAGATGCCCAGAAACGGCTTACCGGTACCAATGTAATCATGCACTACTTTGTCGAGATGCTTGGACTTCAAGGCTTCCATCGCGGCACCGATTGCACCGACACCTGGAAGGATGACGCCGTCTGCCTCCATCACGAGCTTCGGATCATCCGTAATCACACTGTCATATCCGATGAATGTCAGTGCTTTCTCCACGGAACCGAGATTGCCCATTCCATAGTCAATGATGGCGATCATGCAAGCTCCTCACCGGTCAGAAGACGATAGCATTCTCTATACTTCTCCGCGGTCTTCTCAATGATCTCAGCAGGAAGTGTCGGAGCCGGATAAGTCTTATCCCAATCCAATGTCTCCAACCACTCACGGAGATACTGCTTGTCGAAGCTCTTCTGTGCACGGCCTGGCTCGTAATCGGAAAGATCCCAGAAACGGGAGGAGTCAGGTGTAAACATCTCATCTGCAACGACGAGCTTACCGTCGATCTTACCGAACTCGAACTTGGTGTCTGCAAGAATCAGACCGCGTGTCAGCGCATACTCAGAGACCTTGGTGTAGAGCGAAAGTGCAGCATCTCTCAATGCCTTCGCATCCTCTTCGCCGAGAAGTTCAACGAGCTGCTCGTAAGTAATATTCATATCATGTCCCTCATCTGCCTTCGTAGAAGGTGTGAAGAGTGGCTCAGGAAGCTTGTCGCCCTGACGAAGTCCCTCCGGCATCTTGATTCCACCGACGGTACCATTGGCCTTATATTCCTTGAGTGCAGAACCTTCGAGGTAACCACGAACGATGCACTCTGCAGGAAGCATATTGACCTTCTTGACCAGCATGCTGCGGCCACGGAGCTCATCGGCATACTTATCAAGACCCATAGGATACTGAAGCGGATCTGTGGTGATTACGTGATTAGGAATCACGTCCTTCGTAAAGTCGAACCAGAATGCGGAGATCGAGCTTAATACCTTGCCCTTATCCGGGATGCACTCGTCGAAAACGACGTCAAATGCAGAAATTCTGTCCGTTACGACCATCAGGAGTGAATCGCCCAGATCGTAAACGTTTCTGACCTTACCTTTCACAAATACCGGAAGATCGATAAAATCCGTGTCTCTCAATGTTGCCATATGCTTCATCCTCACTTTTCTTATTTACCAGAGTGCTCTCTCCATCTGGGAAAAGCACTCGAGTTTGCTTATTCTTCTGCGTCCATATCGGACTTGATCTCGCCCAACACTTCAATGTTGCCGAACTCGTCTGCGAACATGCTGACTTCCTTCTCAATACCGGTCGCAACAATGGCCACTATTAGGTCCAGTGCGATACCGTCATCCGTCATCTCTGCATAGCAGCGAGTCACGGCAATCTCCGCCGGTCGAAGCTCGACACGTGCATCGCCGTCCTCGGTATATTCCGATGCGTCCAGCACATCGCAGATGGTCTGCGCCTGATTGTTGAGCCATGCGATTCGCTCACGGAAGTCGGCGACACGACGAATGAAGGTCTCCTCGTTCTCGGCCTGGACCAAGACTTTCAGATCTTCATCGAAGATCTTCTCGGTCACTTCCCATGCTTCAAATTCATCGTTATATGGATATTTCTCCAACATAATCAGAGCACTCCTTTGGTAGAAGGAATCTGGTCCTTGAATTTCTCATCGATGGCCATCGCGATGCGTAGCGCACGAGCAAAAGCCTTGAACATAGCTTCGATCTTGTGGTGGTCGTTGGCGCCGTATTCACAGGAAATGTGTAACGTCAGTCCTGCGTTGAAGGATACCGCACGGAAGAATTCTTCCACCAATTCTGTGGCAAAATCACCGACTTGCTCGCCGCCGAACTCAGCATTCAGTACCAGGAACGGGCGTCCGGAAATATCCAGAGAGCACTGGGCTAACGCTTCATCCATAGGAATGGATGCGAAACCGTAGCGATTGATGCCACGCTTCTCGCCTAATGCCTCACTCAGCAGTTTACCGATGACGATACCGATATCTTCTGTGGTGTGGTGTCCATCTACATTGAGGTCGCCATCGCACTTGATGCTCAGGTCCATCCCACTGTGACGGGCGAGAAGATCCAACATGTGATCTAAGAATCCGATGCCGGTACTGATGTCACTGACACCCTGTCCGTCTAGATTCAACTTGCCCTGGATCTTCGTCTCTTTCGTATTTCTCTCGGTTGCTGCTTCTCTTTGCATAGTCAGTTTCCTTCCGCGATTTCATCGATCGCCTTGAGCATGATATCCATCTCTTCATCTGTGCCAATGGTGATGCGCAGATACTGGTCGATACGAGGCTTATTAAAATACCTTACTAGTATACCTTTCTCACGAAGTTTTGTGTAGACAGTTTCTGCAGGAGTTGATACCGGGGACGCGAATAAGAAGTTCGTAGAAGACTCCGGTACCTGCCATCCACGCTTCAGAAGCTCGATTCTCACGCGATCACGCGTCGCGCAGATTCTTCTCGTATTCTCATTCACCCAGTCGTAATCCGCAATCGCTGTGGCCGCAACCTTCTGGGCGATCTGGTCGACCGGATAGGAGTTGAAGGAGTCACGAATACGGCACAGACCTTCAATGAGTTCTTCGTCAGCGATGACATAGCCCAGTCTCATACCCGCGAGAGAGTGTGACTTCGACAAGGTGCCAGTGACAAGAAGATTCTTGTATTTCGGAAGGAGCACGCGCGCGGACTGATCGGAGAACGCGGCATACGCCTCATCGACCAGCACGACATGATTCGGGGTCGCCTGAAGGATTCGCTCGACGTCAGCAATTGGCATCGCAAGAGAAGTCGGCGCATTCGGATTGGCAAAAGCAACGCCCCCCTGTGGCTCTTCGCAGAAAGCATCTACATCGATCGTGAAGTCTTCTTTCAGCGGGATCTTCTTCAACGGAATGTTGTAAAGCGATGCATATACCGGATAGAAACTATAGGAGATATCCGGAACCAGAAGTGGCTTCGCATCCTCACCTGACTCAAAGAAAGCCTGGAATGCGAAGGCCAGTACTTCGTCGGAACCATTACCGCAGAATACCTGTTCCGGTTTCACACCGAAGCACTTTGCCAGTTCCTCGCGGACGATTCGGCTGGAAGTCTCCGGGTAACGTGCCAGAAGCGGAATGTCCACTTGGTCAAGTACTTCACGGACCTTCGGAGAGGCCGGATACGGATTCTCATTCGTATTGAGCTTGATAATCTTCTGTCCTGGCTTTGGTTGTTCGCCGGCCACATAGGGCTCTATATTTCTCGTTTTCTCATTCCAGAAACGACTCATGATTACTTCCTCTTTTCTTCTTTCAAGACACACATGGGAATATCTCGTTTCCACGCGCATCTTGATTCGCTTATTTCTCGAAGCGGACACGTACCGCACTTGCGTGGCACTCCAGTCCTTCTGCATCGGCGAAAGCCGCCACATCCTGGTAGCAGTCACGAAGCGATTCTTCGTTATAGCGTAGCACACTGATCTTCTTGAAGAAGTCGCCGGTGTTCAACGGAGAGAAGAATCTTGCCGTACCGGATGTCGGTAAGGTGTGGTTCGGGCCGGCAAAATAATCGCCCAGCGGTTCCGGTGTGTAGTTGCCGACGAAGATGGCACCTGCATTATCGATCGCGCCGATATAGGCATCCGGATCCTCCACGCAGAGTTCCAAGTGTTCAGGTGCTAATTCGTTGGCAAAAGCAAGTGCCGCATCCATATCTTCAACCACTAAGATGGCACAGTAGGTAGACAGTGACTTGCTGAGGATCTCCTTACGAAGGCTCTTCTCGGAACGACGATCCACTGCTTCGTATACTGCATCGGCTAGTTTCTCACTGGTAGTCAGAAGGATGGCAGAAGCCAGTACATCGTGCTCAGCCTGAGATAGGAAGTCAGCTGCCACGAACTCTGGTACCGCAGAATCATCCGCGATGATCAGGATTTCGCTCGGGCCGGCGAACATATCGATATCCACCTGACCGAATACGAGTCTTTTTGCCGTATTGACATAGATATTACCTGGGCCACAGATCTTGTCCACACGTGGGATCGATTCGGTTCCATATGCCATGGCTGCAATGGCTTGAGAACCACCAACCTTATAAATCTCGGTTGCACCGGCAATACTTGCCGCTGCCAGAATGACCGGCGCGATGGAGCCATCTGCGCGCGGTGGGGTGCAAAGAACGATTCTCGGGCAACCCGCAGCCTTGGCAGGGATCACGTTCATCAACACAGTGGACGGAAGCGGTGCTGTACCACCCGGTACATAGATACCAGCTACCGAGATTGGACGTACGCGCATGCCAATCTGGGAACCCTTGGCCACATCCATCGTAAAGCCTTCCTCGATCTGCTTCTCGTGGAAAGCGAGAATATTGGCTGCGGACTTCTTGATGACTTCGACCAGATTGGGATCGAGTGAAGCGATTGCCGTCTGGATCTCCTGTTCCGTCACACGAACGTTGGAGGCATCGATGTCTGCTTTATCGAATTTCTTCGTGTAGGCGAAGACCGCCTTGTCGCCGTTCTCCTTGATATCATCGAGGACACCATTTACTACGTCGATGATAGGCTTTAAGTCCATCTTGCCACGCATGCCCAGTTCTTCACATATCTTCTTTAGTTCGCCTTGCGGGGCGAGGATCTTCTTACATTTCATCTTGCTTTCCTCCGCTTACTTACCTTCTGCTGCTTTCTGTGCGTTCTTAATGGCAACCTGCTTACGTAGCGCATCCAGCATCGGTACGATCTCTGCTTCCTTCATCTTCATGGAGACGCGGTTCACGACCACGCGAGCACTAATTTCCGCCACCGTCTCGAGTACATCCAGGCCATTCTCCTTGAGCGTACGTCCGGATTCTACGATATCTACGATGACTTCAGCCAAGCCAATCAGCGGAGCCAATTCAACCGAACCGTTGAGCTTGATGATCTCGACACTCTCTTTCTTGGTGCCCTCGAAGTAAGCACGTGTAATATTCGGATATTTAGAAGCGACACGCTTGTTCGGAATCTGATCCAGTTTGCCCTTGAGGCTTGCCGGTCCGCACACGCACATTCTGCAGGCGCCGAATCCGAGGTCGATGACCTCATAGAGACTTCTTCCTTCTTCGAGAAGTGTATCTTTACCGACCACGCCGATATCTGCTGCACCATACTCGACATAAGTCGGTACGTCAGCCGGCTTCGCCATGATGAATCTCAATCCGGTCTTCTCATCCTCCAGAATCAGTTTTCTGGATTCTTCTCTGCCCGCAGACACGTCGTATCCTGCTGCTTCCAGAAGATCCAGTGCCTTCTCAGCGAGACGGCCCTTCGATAATGCGATCGTAATCATGTGTTCTCGTCCTCCACTTCATCTTCCTCTTCGACATATACGACTTGGTCAATGCCACGTGCTTCTGCATAGGCATCGAGTTCTTCTTCGCTCAGATGCTGGGTATCCACGACAACTTTCAGTCCTGTCTCACGAAGTGCTTTTGCCGTGGCAAAAGCAGCCTGACGCATGCCTTCACCGTCTTTGTAACCGACGATTGCATCGACTTCGACGAATTCCGGCAGCTTATCCTGACGCCGCAGTGCGGTCAGAATTAAGTTGATGCCTACAGAGAAACCGACCGCTTCGAGCTTTCTTCCGAAGGTGGAGATAACGTTGTTGTAGCGTCCTCCTCCCAGGATTGGGAAGCCAATCTCATAGGTGAAGCCCTTGAAGATCATGCCGGTATAGTAGTCGAGACTTCGTAGCATACCTAGGTCAATACTGACATACTGCAGAAGTTCATAATCCTTCAGTGCATCCAAGATCTCACGGAGATTCCTGAGGGCGGCACGGGAAGTATCGTTCTTTACCTTCTCTTCGAAAGCATCCAGCACGTCGTATGTGCCGAAGCGGTTGGAGATCATGTCGAGGATTTCTTTCGCCTCATCACTCAGACCGATGCGTTCTGCGGTCTGCTCAATCCGCACGATATCCTTCTGGTCGATTGCAGTAGAAAGTTCATTCGCTTCGTCTGAAGTGATGCCCCACTCTTCCACCAGTCCGCGGAAGAAGTCCACCTGACCGATGGAGATCTGAAGGTCTGTGATACCACTGGCCAGTACGGACTGGATACCCAGTGCGATCACTTCTGCATCCGCTTCTGCATTATCCAGACCCAGAAGCTCTACGCCTGCCTGGGAGAACTCGCGGAGCTTACCGCCACCGCTCAACTTGAAGCGGTACATATCTTCGATATAGGAGAGACGAAGCGGCGGTTGCTCATCCTTAAGCAGCGTAGCAGCCAATCTTGCAACCGGAACCGTACCATCGTAGCGCATGGAGATGATTCGACCATCCTTATCGGTCAACTTGAACATATCTTCTGTAGCCACAAAACCTTCGCTGGCGTACACGTCGTAGTATTCAATTCCGGGTGTCTCCACTTCACTATATCCGTGAGACGAGAATAGTTCTCGAATATCTGCTTCGATTCTTCTTTTGACTGTTGCTTCCTGCGGCAGAATATCGATAACGCCGTCCGGTGTGTGGAATCGATAATTTCCCATGAGGTAGCCCTCCTTATACTTTTCATATATAATAATGCGTGGTGATGAATGTGCCATATGCGGAACACTTCACCGCTTTATCTTGTTAAAGCGTTAAAACACCATGTGTGTATTTTATGCGAGAGGCACCCTTTTGTCAAGGCTGTGCCGGATATTGCAAGTATAATTTCATGGAGGAGAAATATGACCGCCTTGTTTCATTTTGTATATGAACACGGAATGCCGTTCTTGTTATTCTTTATTCTGATGAACCTGGTCACTTTTCTGCTTTTTCGCAAAGACAAGAAGAAAGCAGAGAAGAAAGCATTCCGCATTCCCGAGAAGGACCTACTTGGCTTCTCTGCAGTATTCGGTGCATTGGGCGGACTATTGGGCATGATTATTTTTCACCACAAGACTAGAAAGCCGAAGTTCTTCATTCTAGTTCCTCTGTTTGCCCTGATTCAGTTGATGCTGATCAATCTCGTCTTCCGCTTTGGCCCCGCTGGTGTGTAAAGGAGCGTGTCCCACATGAAGTATTTCGTTGCATCTGATATTCATGGATACCCGGATTTCTGTGCGCAGATTCTTGAAGCTTATCATCGTGAACAGGCTGATCGTCTTGTCCTTCTGGGAGACATCCTGTATTTCGGTCCGAGAAATCCCCTTCTTCCGACCTATCAACCCAAAGCGGTCATCGAACTGCTCAACGCCCACAAGGATGATATCATCTGTGTGCGTGGTAACTGTGATGCAGAAGTGGATCAGCAGGTGCTGGATTTCCCTATCTTGGCTGACTACACGACGCTTTCTCTTGGCAATCGGCTCGTATTCTGCACGCACGGGCATCACTACAATCCTTCGAATCTCCCTTCTCTTCGAAAAGGTGATATTCTTCTCACGGGTCACACCCACGTTGTGGCCTGTGAAGAACTACCCGAAGGTGTCCTCTATCTTAACCCTGGTTCTCCTTCTTACCCGAAAGAGAATACTCACCGCGGTTATATTATTCTTTCCGAGACAGAAGTTCAGCTGAAAGAATTAGATGGCAAGATCGTCCACACCTACGACCTCACCACCTAATACAAACTCATTTTAATAGAACGCTTAATATCCTCGCTTGCCTTCGAGCGATTCGTCATTATCGATCCAAT
Source organism: Oscillospiraceae bacterium (assembly GCA_045598705.1). Classification (GTDB taxonomy): domain Bacteria; phylum Bacillota; class Clostridia; order Saccharofermentanales; family Saccharofermentanaceae; genus Scatonaster. Next base: position 7,868 of record JAZLMM010000023.1, on the reverse strand, counting down.
CCTGTACCCTCACCACACGGTACTCTTCTTTGCTGTCGCGAACGACCACCTCATCAATACCGGCATTAATGATCATGCGCTTACATAGCGAACAGGAATTTGACTTCGCGATATAGTCCCCTGTCTTGGCATCGTATCCGGACAGATACATGGTTGCGCCAATCATCTTATCTCGACTTGCACTAATGATTGCATTCTGCTCAGCATGTACGCTTCTGCAGAGTTCATAGCGCTCTCCTCTTGGAATCTGGAGTTGCTCACGTACGCAAGTACCGATATCCGAACAGTTCTGTCTACCGCGCGGCGCTCCCACATATCCTGTAGAGATGACTTCATCATTCTTCACGATGACCGCACCATAATGTCTTCGAAGACATGTGCTACGCTTGGCCACCACTTCAGCCAGATCTAGATAGTAATTGACTTTATCTCGACGTTCCATCAACCGCGACTCCTTATCCTTAAATCTCAGAAACTGTTACATTCAGGCTCATGCCGTTAATATTGGTGGTGTCAAACTCAAGATTGTCACTACCTGTTACAATAAAGGATGTCGTAACCGTATTCTTATAAGGATATACAGTTGCCGGATCTGTCGATGTATCCGTAATCTGTGGAAGCCAAGTTCCTGATAAGTTATTTCCTGCGCAAGAAACAGATGCGTACACCAGATTATCTGTCGCATTTTCGCCGCTGATTGTCATCGTTACCAGGTAGTTCTTCGTCGCATCGATTGCTACATCACTACCTGTGCTCGTATAGAATTCCTTGGTTTCCGGAGTAGGAACTGTCACATTCAAATCAGCAAGTGCGCAAAGTCTCTGCCAATTTCCACTTGCATCCTTCCACTGGATCTGGTCTTCCTTGATATCAATCGCCGGATCAACAGAAGTATCCTGACCCACGACAACATCTTTCTCTACACGAAGATCGGTCAAATCTGTAAGCTGTGCATCTTTTCCAGCGTCGCCCTTAATATCTTTCAGCTTGACCAGTTCTTTCCAAGCATTTTCGCCTTCACCTTCGTATCGGTACATAATCATCGCCTCACGACCAGGGAACGCTGTGATACTCGGATCGCTTGGATCTTCTGTAACTGCCGGTAATGCGTTAAACTTCTTCACTTCAAGTTTCTTACCAGGAACACCAGGAACACCAGAAACACCCTGTTCACCGGTGTCACCCTTCGCACCCTTTAGTGCAGAAAGGGAAACGAGCGTTGTCCAATTTGCATCATTCTCATGTTTCCACTGAATCTCATTCGCTTCACTATTCACACGAAGTGCTACGCTCTGACCATTCTGTCCCGGAACGCCGGTAACACCTGGAACGCCAGTAATATCAGCCATGGCAATCAACGGTCTCCATGCGCTGTCATCCTCGTCCACATACTTCCACTTCACAACGTTATCTATTGTCTGAATATTGACTTCACGACCGTTTTTGCCAGGTTCGCCTGCAGGTCCGGTCTCACCGATCGGTCCACGTTCACCAATTGGGCCAGCTTCACCCTTCAACGCCTCTACTTGAACAATTGGATGCCATGGGCTCTCTTGGTCATTGGCATAACGCCATACAATATCTGTGCCATTATTGCGAATCTCGACAGAACGTCCATCTGCACCACGATTGCCCGTTAGGTTCTCTAATGCAACCAACGTCTTCCAGTTGGATTCATCAGTATACTTCCACTGAACAAAATCACCGTTCAAGCGGAACTCAGGTGTGCGGCCATCTTCACCCTTCTCACCCTGAATACCTTGCGTACCCTGATCGCCTTGTGCACCCTGCGCACCTTGAGCACCAGTCTTACCTTGTGAACCAATCAGGTCATTGGTGGAGATAATCGGAACCAATTTTCCTTCTTCATCAAAATATCCAATCACACCATTCTCATTCACGATATCCGGCGTCTGACCATCAGAACCTTTCAGGGAATCCAACTGCATCAGAACTTTCCATTCGCCCTCGCCTGCACCCTCATATTTCCATTCCAGTGCATTTGTCTCGTTGTTGATTCTGGTTTCAATATTGCGATTTTCATTCTTATTTCTTGAAAAATACACATAAACACCTGCGGCACCTACAATGCCCAGGCACACAATACTAGCAATAACAATTTTGACCGAGTCTCTCATAGCCCCAACTCCTCGATACTTTTACTTCATCTTATTTTATCCTAACTATCTGCGGGTGAAAAGACTTTTGGGGAAAATATTATTTACTTATGATACTTTTCACCGAAATGGATTTTGAATCCGCGATATACCTGTTCCAAAACAATTAGGCGGGTCATTTGATGGGTGAACGTCATCTTGGATAGACATACCCTTTCATTTGCTCGGGCCACCACTTCTGGCGACAAGCCGTTTGAACCACCAATCAAGATAACAAGCTCGGAACCGCCTTTCTCGTACCCTTCCACCACATGCTGACTCCATGTCTCCGAATCAAGTTCCTTGCCGTGAAGATCCATCACAATTACATAGGCGCTTGGGCGAATTCGTTGAAGCATCCGTTCACCTTCTTGCGCCAAGGCTTGCTTGACGGGAATGGTATCTGGTGCATCGGCCACTTCTACGAATTCTACATTGGTGTAGCGGGATAATCGCTTCGTATATTCAGCAATCCCATCATTCAGCCATTTCTCTTTGATTTTTCCTGCACAGACAATTTGAAGTTTCATGCGTTTCTCTCCAAAGAAATGGGTATCGTCGGAACATAGCGATTGGCAATCTGAAGAACATAATCTCGGTCACGAAGAAGCTGCTCTGCTTCCATCGCACGCAGCACCGTACGTTCAGCCACCTGCGGCAGATTATTCTCCTTGCTTAAGTGCCCGAGAATAAAGTGACGCGTACCGAATTTATATAGTTCAACGACCGTACGGGCACAGTCATCGTTGCAAAGATGTCCGTAATTGCCGTCTATTCTCTTCTTTAGATGATACGGGTATTCTCCGTTCCAAAGCATGTCTTTGTCGTAATTGGCCTCAAGCAGAATCATCTCACAGCCTTTAAGACTCTCTAGAACGACCGGCGTCATGAATCCAATGTCTGTTGCAACTGCGACGCTTCTTTCATGACTTGAGAATCGATAACCGCAAGAACCCTGCGCATCGTGCGGTGTATCAAATGCAGTTACTTCAACTTCTTCTATGTTAAAAGTCTCACCTGGAATAATCTCGTGATCCAGTTCCACAGCATGGGGTTTTCGTTCAATTGCGTGGATTCCCCGCCACGTCAATGCTGTTGCATAAATGGGAACCTGATACTTCCGAGTAAAAACATCTAGTCCGGAAATATGGTCGCTATGATCGTGCGTAATGAGGATTGCAGACAAATCTTCTGGTAACAGCTGAACCTTTGCCAGTGCCTCAACAATTTTCTTGCAGTTCTGTCCGGCATCCACAAGAATATTCTGCTTCCCATTTTGGATGAGAATGGCATTGCCGCTACTGCCGCTAAACAATGGCATAATTTGAAGTGAGTCGGCGTTCAATTCCATGACTGGGGGGACTCCCGACAATTACTCTTCTTCGGACGGGTTGTGTTCCCGTTCTTCATCAATATGTTCAATCTCTGCACCGATTCCACGAAGTTTCTCGAGAATCTTCTCATATCCGCGATCGATTCGGTTGGCGGAATAGACTGTTGTCACGCCATCCGCAGCCAATCCGGCCAGAACCATTGCCGCACCGGCACGAAGATCTAGTGCATTGACGCTTGCACCTGAGAATTTCACAGGTCCATTAATCAGTGCCATTTTCTCCACGACAGAGATGGTCGCGCCCATGGACTGAAGTTCCGGAATATATTGGAAACGATTGTCCCACACATTCTCATGCATGCGACTCAATCCTTTGGCCTGACACAACATGACTGTAGCCTGAGGCTGAAGGTCTGTAGGGAAGCCTGGATACGGGCTGGTCTTAAAATTGGTCGGTTCCAATTCAACATCCTCATCGATTGAAACACGAATCCAATCATCGCCTTGCTCAATGTTATACCCCATCTCCAACATCTTCACGGTCAGTGGTTCCATATGCTTCGGGATAAGATTATGAATCGTCACATCACCACGTGTAACGGCTGCAGCAATCATGTAAGTACCGGCTTCAATCTGGTCTGGGATGACAGAATATGCATATCCTCCAGGCAGTACCGGGACACCTTTGATTCGAATCGTATCCGTACCGGCGCCTTTGATATTTGCACCCATTGCATTTAGAAAGTTCGCCACGTCGACGATATGGGGTTCTTTGGCCGCATTCTCAATTACAGTTGTGCCTGTGGCCTTCGTTGCAGCAAGCATAAGGTTAATCGTAGCACCTACACTGACAACATCCAGGAAAATATGTGTGCCCTTCAACTCGTCTGCAACAATGCGAATGATACCATCACGTATATCTGTCGCACGCGTGCCCTTCGCACCCATTTTCTGAAAGCCCTTCAAGTGGAGGTCAATCGGCCGATTGCCAAAATTACAGCCACCTGGCATATACATCGTTGCTTTGTGGAAACGCGTAAGAAGTGCGCCCAGTAGATAATAGGATGCACGGATATTCTTTACCTTAACATTGGTTGCTTCATAAGTGTTGATCTTTGTTGGATCAATCTCATAAGTACCATCCCCAATAGGTGAAATCTTTGCGCCGAGTGTCTCACAGATCTCCAGCATTGCACGAACATCCACAATATCCGGAACATTTTCAATGGTGCAAGGCCCATCGAGCATCATTGCTGCTGCCAGAATACCTAGAACTGCATTCTTACTTCCGCTTATATTCACATCTCCGTGAAGTCGCTTCGCACCCACGATTCGATAACTTGACATAACTTATAACCCCTCTATTCGCTTCGCACCCTCAGTGTTCATTTGCTCTCAATATTTCGGTCCATTGTTGATTCGGTCACCTGCCTGAGAAGACTTCTGGACGTTGCGTTCTCCTGCTCTGTCGAGTCTTTCGCCACTTTCTTCTTGCCAGCCGCATGTTTCATTCTTGACTGACGTCGTTTCTCGGCATTCTGTGAGCCAATCGTTTCTTTGTTCCAAATCGGCTTTGACAAGTGCGGTGGATCTGGAACAAGGACTTTGGTTTCACGTTCCTGGAGCGATACCCATTCCACGGCCTCATCTACTTCTTTCTGTGGGATGACTGACTCGGATTCTGTCGACACGTTGTCTTCCTCTGTCAGAGGGAGCGTTCCCACAACGGATTGCGTCTCAAATGTCTCTTTAGTTTGTGGCATCTCTTCCACAACCGCATTGACGATCGGCGCTTCATATACCTGCGGTACGTTCTCTGGAATCTGAACCTCACTTATATTATCACATTCAGAATCAATTTCATCAATAAATACTAGGTGCGAGTAAAGAAGTTGTTCGAGTTCCGGATCGTTCAATGTTTCTAGATTCAAACCGAGATCGAATACATCATCATTGATTTTACGCATGTAAGCTGTCGCCTTACGGTAGAGTACTTCATCTCGTTCTGCGTTCGCCTTCACACCGGCCAAAGCTTCTCGGAACACAGATTCTGCCGTAGGAATGGTAATGTAGAAATCTGTACCGACCTCTTCTCTCTGCCCTTCCGTTTCCTCATCTTCCGCACACCGGGTCACCAGCGCTACGCGCGCTTCCTGGACTTCGGCCATCATCTTCACGATAGCAAGACCCAGTCCACTTCCCCCTGCTTGGCGCGAGCCTGTCTCATCAACACGAAAAAAAGCATTGAATACTTTGTCGACCTGGGATTTCGGTATACCTCTTCCTTGGTCCTGTACTTTGATGGTCACGTCATTCTCGTGCCCCTGAATAAATACCCAAATTGTTGTGTTCGCATCAGAATACTTCACTGCATTGGTAATAAGATTACCAACCATCTGCTCCGTCATACTGCGGTTTCCATACACCGTCGGCATGTTTGCAGTAAGACTCTGGTAATTTAATTGGATGCCGTTCTTCCTTGCAACTTCCTGATACTTCTGGCATGTCTCTTCAACAGCCTGATCGATTCGATAGACAGCCATTTCGGTCTTCTCTTTATTGTTCTCGATTTGAGAAAGGAATGACAGGTTGTTGATGATGGCATTGATTCGTTTGCCTTCGTCATGAATCCTTGTCACGTCTTCCCTGATTTCATCAAGATTCTTATTGTCAAGTCCCCAATCTAAGAGTAATTCCGAATATCCGGTAACCGAAGCTAGCGGTGTCTTCAATTCATGAGACACTGTGGAGACAAATAATCTTCGCTGTTGTTCCTGTCGTGCAATCTTTGTCACATCCTCCATGACAACCACCCAGCCGCGCTTGGTTGACTGTGGGAAGAAAGGCTTGGAAAAATGGAACTGTATGATGCGGTTATTTCTCTCAACACGTGTTGTAACCGATTCGATCGTCTCTTTCTCAACACCATCATCTTCACTCTCAAGGGCAGTCTGTTCCTGTAGGTCTGTCTCATAAAGCTGAAGCTGCACAGCCACATTCTTATCCGGAATAAATGTGGATACAAACTCGGTAAAAGACTGGGGAAGCTCTTCGACTTTCAGTCTCTTCAGGCAATTCTGATTGTTGAAAAGAAGCGTCCCTTTATCTGTGTAGGCCACAACGCCCATCTGAACAATATTGAGAACGGAATTCGATACGCCATTTGCTGCATTAAGAAATCGCAATTCGCGTTGTCTTCTTCTGAACGATTTGCGGAGAATCAGATATACAAGAAGTCCGGAAATAATTGCACCTGTAAAAATGCCTATCAAAAGCATAGGGACTGGTGAAATCACCTGGTCCCACATGTTCAAAGAGAAAGACAATTGCTGGATAAAGTCTAACATTGATTACTGTGCTTTGTCGAAATAATAACCTACGCCACGCTTGGTAAGAATATAACGATAATTATTCTGGTCGGGTTCAAGTTTCTCTCTGGTACGACGAACCGTTACATCAACTGTACGTACATCGCCAAAATACTCATATCCCCAGACATGCTCAAGGAGTGCTTCACGAGAGAAGACTTGTCCCGCATTCTCAGCCAAGAAAAGAACCAGCTGAAACTCGCGATAGGTCAGTGCAACATCTGCACCAGAACGGCGAATCTGATACGCGCTCTTATCTATCTCGAGTTCGCCAATACGAATGACATTCTCTTGTCCGCCTGCGTTCTTCTCATCCGTATAGGTGGTACGACGCAACTGAGCCTTCACACGTGCCAATACTTCGCGTGGGCTGAAAGGCTTTGTAATATAATCATCTGCACCAATCTCAAGACCAAGGATCTTGTCGATCTCTTCACCCTTTGCGGTGACCATAATGATTGGAGAAGCTGTCTTAGGACGAATCTTCTTACAAACTTCGAAACCATCCATCTTCGGCATCATCCAGTCAAGAAGGATCAGATCTGGATTCTGACGCTCGACCTGCTCAATTGCAGCAAGACCATCAAAAGCCGTAATGACTTCATATCCTTCTTTCTCCAAACTCTGCTTGAACAAGTCAACGATTTGCTGTTCATCATCAACTACGAGAATCTTCGCACACATACGCTGTCTCCATTTCTAACCCCAATATATGGTGCGTCATACACACCGAGCATACAACAACTACTTCAATTATACCATTCTTCTTCTGATTTCAACCCTAATATTACAATTTTGTTTCAATTTTGAATATAAAAAAGGAGCTCTTTACGTCTCCGTAAAGAGCTCCATATAATCCGGCAGCGATCTATTTTCCCAGGCCGTCTCCAGCCAAGTATCTTGGACACTGATGAGCTTAACTTCTGTGTTCGGAATGGGAACAGGTGTGGCCTCATCGTAATAACCACCGGAATGGTAGAGGGATTAAATAACTGCACCCTCAAGACTGCA
>JAZLMM010000022.1:0-21143 GCA_045598705.1 Oscillospiraceae bacterium | reverse complement strand
AGGCGTACCGCCTTGAATGTAACGGTAGAGATATGCGCAAATCCGATTAATTCCATTAGCTAGCTGCACTTCGTGCAGTTTGAAGCGGAACGGCATGCAGTTCTACTGGAATCAGCATGCCGTTTTTCCGGAATTTGCACTCGTACATGGGAATGGTTAAAACGATTAGAGTTGTTCTCGAATATACGCTGCGATATCTTGCATGGTACTCTGTTTCCAGGCTTCTTTCTTCTCTTCTTCTGCGAGTGGGCGGAGAATGAAGAAGTCGAGGGTCTCACCTGGGACGCGGCCGGTGCGCTTCTCTTCTGAGAAATGTGCATCCCATTCATCTTCCGTTGCATGGGCAAATCGGTCTGGATTCAGGAAAGTCATCTGGCGACGTGTGGCGGCAATGTGCATCTTGGCGGATAGCGGGGAGAGAAGCTTGTACTGTTCTTCCGGTACATCCTGGAAAATGACTGGCAACTTGCCAAGATCAATATGCTCGTTCGCATCACTTGGCTGATTGGGGTCGATCTCTCGGCTGTCTTCTCCGGTGTGTGCACGATAGATATCTACACCATAAGGGGTGAACGTAAATTTCTCCGGTGTGAGATCCAACCTTAGGAGCAGTCCTTTGGCCGTATTATACTGGGCACGCTGATAAGGTGTATCGAAGATGAAATTTCCTAGAGAGTAGAAGATGGCTTTGTCGCCGACCATCTCATAGTTCATCGGAACATGCGGGTGGTGTGCGATGACGAGATCTGCACCCATCTTAAGGTAGAGGTGGTAGCGCTCTCGGGTATAGGGTGAGGGCAGGGCCGTGAACTCTTCACCGGCATGTGCGATGACGATACACCAGCGACAGGTCTTCTTAATCTCTGTGATTGTTGCTTGAATGGCATCGAGATCACTCCAGCTGAAACATCCCGGTGTGGTCTCATCGGCTTTCCTACAGGCACGCTGGTAACCAACTCCGAACATACCAATACCGCCGGCTTCCGGAAGATACTTGACGGCTTTCGCTTCCTCGATATTCATACCTGCACCGATGGTGGAGATGCCACGTTTCTTTGCTTCTTCGAGGGTCGAGGCAATACCTGCTTCGCCTGCATCTTTGATGTGATTATTACAGATATTCCAGATGTCACAGTGGTTGTCGGCCAGGAAATCTGCGACAGCCGGTTCCATGAAGTGGAGGAGTTGTTGGGCACCGTCGTTGACATCATTACTCGGACGGTCCATGATCGGGCCTTCCACATTGGCGATGACATGGTCTGCGTAAGCGAGGACATCTTTCACACGCTTGGTCAAGAAATTCGGATCTTCCCACTTGTGATCCATGTAACGATCGAATCCGATATCACCGGTGAACAGAAGAGAGGTCTCGCCACGAACAATCTGACAGAACTTCTCACCACGTGCTTCGAAATCTTTGAAGTGGGTATAAGAAGCTGCGGCCGGGGAGAGGATGCATGCTTTGCCTGGAGGCGTGATGCGTCTTCCTAATTCGACGGATGCACGTAGATCATCGACGAGATGGCAGTAAGGAAGCTTGTCTGCACCGGCCTCTTCGAAGATTCTTCGACCGGATTCATAAGAGAAGATGTACTGATACTCGCCGTGTTCTTGAATGAACGAGACGAGTGTTCGATAGTCGATGCCGCGGTCCATACCACCAATCAAGAGCGTGCCGGTATTGGCGATACTGGTAGCTGCCTGGATGGTGGCCTGAGGAATCGTGGAGATCGAGTCGTTATAGAAGTCAATGCCATCGTAGTTGCCGATGAACTCGAGACGGTGGTGAAGCCCGTCGAATGTCTCAATGCTGTGGCGCACGTCTTGCGGATCCAGCCCGAATACTTCGGTGCAGATGCGATAGACAAAGGTCGCGTTAAATTGGTTATGTGCGCCACGAAGTTTCATGTCGAAGTTCATGGATTCGTCGAAGTTCAGGAGCTTCTGCTGGGCAGAAGTCTCGATTGGTGGGACATCGTTGCCGTGGAAGAGGAAGTCTTGAGGTCCCTGATGAACCGTGATATTCTTCTTCGCGGCAAAGTAGTTCTCCATGGTGATATAGCGATCCAGATGATCCTGATAAAGATTCAGGAAAACCGCTACATGTGGGGAGGTGTCTAAGTCAGAGAGCTGGTGACAGCTCAGTTCATATACGATGATGGTGTCGTCATCAATCTTATCGTAGTAGTCGAAGCAGGGAAGGCCGATATTGCCGCAAAGCACGGCATTTCCGTTTCTACAGTCCGACAGGACGTGATACAACAGGGAAGAGGTTGTGCTCTTTCCTTTCGTACCTGTGATACCGATGACCTGTGAACCAAACTGCTCCATGAAGAGTCTGGTCTGGGAGATATATTTATTATTATCAATGTGTGTGGCAATACCCGGACTCTTGATGATGTAATCGTAGTCTTCGGACTTGATCTGAATGTCTTCTTCTTTCCCCTCGAAAATATCGCAGGAAGCGACTTCGCAATGTTCTTTCAGGAACTGCTCGGTAGATTTACCTTCTCTTCCATATCCCCAGATTAGGATACGTTTGTGGTTCAGTTTGTCGATGATTCTCATATCGTTTCCTGCCTCCTGTTACACACGGTGCAATTCTATCACAATGGTGTTGGAATGGCAAAAAGCCGGGGGTCGTGACGGATATCGCAATTAGGCGGATTCTGAGGTTTTGGCCGCATGGATCATCTTGCGCCAAATGACAAAGTACATGGTGAGGAAACAGATACTTGCGCCGCTGAACTGGCTGATTGCTTCTGCCCAGAAAACACCATCTACTCCGAATCCGATATTCGGAAGAAGAATCGTCAGCGGGGTGACGAGGATGATCTTACGAAGCATGGAGAAGAACAACGCATGCTTCGGATAGTTGAGGGCGACGAAAGTGGTCTGACCAGCCATCTGCAATGCCATGAATGGGAATGCGAGGAAGTAGATGCGGGCACAGTGTACAGCAAGGTCGATGAGCTCTGGGTCGTCGGAGAAGATGCGCATCAGTGGCTCTGGGACGAAGAGAATCAGAAGCCAGATGGCGAAGTTGACGAGAAGTCCGCTCAAGAAGATGAAGCGGATACTCTTGGAGACACGCTTCGGATCCTGTGCGCCGTAGTTGTAACTCATGACGTTCTGACCGGCGCTTGTTAGGCCGTTGTTCGGAAGGCTCATGACTTCGCGCACGGAGTTGGTCAGACTCATGGCACCGACATATAAGGTGCTTAGTGGTCCGCCGAAGGACTTTAACATCACGTTTACGACTGCCTGTGTTACGCTGGAGGTGACACGGAAGGTAAACCCGGTTGCGCCAAGCTTCAACATGCTACCAATCTGGGTATGGTCAATGGAGAGTCTCTCCAATCGCAGCGGCGGGTACTTGCTTCGTAAGAAGAGAAGGACCCATATAGCACTGATGCTTTGTGAGAGGACGGTGGCCAGTGCAGCACCACGGATGCCCATGTTGAAAACGAAGATAAACAGTGGGTCCAACGCAATATTGAGAACGGCGCCGATGACCACGGTTAGCATGCCGATCTTCGGGAACCCTTGCGCGTTGATATACGGATTCATACCGAGACTTAGAAGTACTGGAATCGTACCTAGAACGTAGATGCGGAAATAGTCGACAGCATAAGAGAGAGAGTACTCATCGCCGCCCAGAAGCTCAAGAAGCCAAGGTGCAAGAGCAAAGAGAACGATAGTTAAACATGCACCTACGAGGATAAGAAAGGTGAAGGAGGTCTCCATCATGCGCTGGGCCTTCGTGTCATTCTTCTCACCGCGCGCGATAGTTGCCAGTGTGGTTCCGCCGGTACTACCGAGATTGGCAAAAGCGCTGATGAGTGTGATGAGTGGGAAGCATACTCCAAGCCCAGTAATGGCATAGGTGCTGTTTGCACCCATATGACCGATATATGCGCGGTCGACGAGATTATAGAGCACGACGACTAATTCGGCCAACATAAGCGGGAGTCCGAGTTTGAGAATGAGGAGAGAGACACTACCCTTGCCGAAATTTCCCTTGGACGAGGAACGTGACGAAATATCTGAGGTTTCAGGAATAAGGGATGAATCTTTGTCCATTCGATCAATCTGCCTTCTTTCCCTACACATACGAACGGTCGATCTTGATGACACAGTTATGGTGTGGGTGGTTCTCCAGAACACGACGTGAAATACTGTGGACCAGTTCTTTCTCCGACATCTTTACATCGTGCGGAACCACAATATCGAAGATGAGGTTGGTGTGTGTCTCACCAGGGACCATACGGAAATCGTGAATGGTGATACGTGCATCGATGGACTTGGCGATTTCTTTGATCTCTTCTGCGAGTGTCATGAGATCTTTGTTCTTCGTATCGATCGGATCCATGTGAATCACGGCTTCACAGTCCAGTTCTTCTGCAAGATCCTGCTCGATGTTATCGATGCAGTCGTGGATGTAGAACATGTCTTGGAAGGCGGAAACTTCCGCGTGAAGGGATACCATCTTACGTCCCGGACCATAGTCATGGACGATGACGTCATGAATGCCACTGACGGCTTCATGAGAAAGGACAATCTCGGAAACTCGATCCAAGAATTCTTTAGACGGTGGTGTACCAAGAAGCGGCTCGACCGTCTCTCGCGCAGCGTCTATGCCGGAGTAAAGGATGAAGAGCGCGAGTAGAACACCGATATAGGCATCGACCGGAAGATCGGTAAAGCGAGTGGCGATGACGGCAAGAAGAACGACTGTCGTGGAGATCATGTCGTTGCGGCTATCGATGCCGGTCGCACGCATGGCGGAAGAATCAATCTTCTTCGCCCACTTTAGGTTGTAGAACATCATGTAGAGCTTCACGACCAAGGAGGCCAGCAGGATGATGATGGCAGGGAGTGTACAGTCAACCGAAGCAGGATGAATGATTCCCTCGATAGAGGATTTGCCAAGTTCAAATCCCATGAGGATGATTAACATGGAGACGACAAGACCAGAGATATATTCGATACGACCATGACCAAAGGGATGGTCAGCATCCGGAGCTTTGCCCGCCAGACGGAAACCGAACAGGGTGATAATGGAAGAACCTGCATCGGACAAGTTATTCAACGCATCACCGACGATGGCGATAGAGTGCGTGAGAATACCCATGATGAGCTTGCCGATAAATAGTAATATGTTGAAGAAGATGCCACAGGCACCGCAGATGCTACCGATTCTACGGCGCACTCCTGGTTGTTTCGCATCTTGATAGTTATGTACTCTTTTTCGAATGATCCATGAGACCATATGAATGACTCCTAATACATAAAATCGGCGACATCTGGTGCAGACGTGCCGTGTTGTCTGCAGGCAAATGGCCCGCAAGCATATAGGGCTATTTTACTACATATTTGGCTTCAAATCATCGGTTGCCCAGTTTTCCAATTGCAACCCTTCCACTCTTTCAAATTCTCTCTTATTGTTCGTGACCACGGTATAATTGAGCGATCGGGCATGTCCGGCGATCATGGTATCGAGTGGTCCGATCGGCGTACCGGCTTTCTCCAGTTCAGCACGGACTTCACCGTAGCTTTCTGCTGCCAAAGAATCGAACGGCAGGACCTCTATGTTGGAAAGAAGAAGCGTCAATGCAATGCGGTTCTTCATTACGGCTTTGCTTCGTTCGACGCCGTAGTAAAGCTCCGCATAGGTGACGGATGAAATACAGATTTCGGATGGATCATGTTCTTGCAGTCGTTGGAATATCGCTTCGGGTCTGTGCTTGATGGCATAGATGCAGATATTCGTATCGAGCATGTATCTCATAACGATTCACGCTCCTGACCGATATGCTGCGCACGTCCATCAGCCATAAAGTCTTCAGAAAACATTTCTGTTGCTTGAATAAAAGGAACCCATTTATTTGTCTTGGGTACTAATATAACGAGATCGCCAATCTTATTGACGGCTACTTCATCGGTGTCGAATCTACATTCCTTCGGAAGACGAACAGCTTGGCTTCTTCCGTTTTCAAATACTTTGGCAGTCATCATGGTCATCCACTCCTTCTTGCTACACGCGCATATTGTACATATAGTATATATCGTGATATATACCGATGTCAAAAGCGACAGCCCATTCTATGAATTCATTTGATAGCGAGAAGTACATGCTCAGCGAGAAGTACATGCTCAATCTAGTATCCGAGATAGAACGATATGTTGTAAAATAGTTGTAGTTTATTTTGGAGTGGAAACGATGAACGAGGACATTCTATCACGTATTGCAAGACTTTCCGGGCTTTCTCTTTCGGAGGAGGAGAAGGTAATCTTGGCATCAGATATGGCACAAATCGTGCCCTATATGGAACGCATCACGTCACTGGATGCGTGTCCTGCGTCATCTTGTGAAGATGAATCATCCTGTGAATCTAGAACTTCTATGCCCGAAGCACATCCACTTCGTGAAGATGTAGCGGTGGCATCTGGACGGACTTCTTCCATTCTCCAACAGGCGCCGATGCGTGAGAACGATATGTTTGTCGTGCCACAGGCGGTCGAGTGAGGGATGAATATGGTAGAAGAGATCCTGAACATGACGGCACTTGAACTGGCCGAAGCCATCCGCACACAGAAGGTAACATCCGAACAAGCCGTACGGGCTGTATTGGGAAACATAGACGAGCATGAATGTGAATTGCATGCCTATCTCTCAGTATGGAAAGAAGAAGCACTCGTGAAGGCGCGTGAATGTGATGAACGGATTCGAAAGACATATTCGAACCTCGAAGACGGCTCAGGAAGAAACGGGACGACAACAGAATCTGGGAAGATCGAGGAACTCCCACCTTTACTTGGTGTACCGGTTGCGGTGAAAGATAACCTAGTGACGGAAGACCACAGAACCACCTGCGGTTCGAAGATGTTGGCGGAATATATACCAAGCTTCTCTGCGACTTGTGTCGAGAAACTTGAGAAGTCCGGGGCCATTATCATTGGTAAGACGAACATGGATGAATTTGGAATGGGCGTATCAACGGAGACATCTTTCTTCGGCATGACTTCCCATCCGCTGGATCTTTCTCGTGTACCGGGTGGCTCATCCGGTGGTTCGGCTGCGGCAGTACGAAGCGGCGAGGCTTGGGCGGCCCTTGGTACGGATACAGGCGGTTCTGTACGCCAGCCGGCAGCTTATTGTGGTCTAGTTGGTCTTCGCCCGACCTATGGCGCGGTCTCTCGACACGGACTCATCGCCTTCTCTTCCTCGATGGATACCGTTGGGCCGATCACACGTGCAACCCGCGATGCGGCGGCGTTATTTAACATTGTTACAGGGGCGGATGAACGGGATCAGACGTCTTTCGATGCTCCGAAAATCGATCTAGATGAGATGGAACGCTACGAACTTCGTGGGAAGAGGATTGGTGTGCCAAGACAACTTGTGTCCGATCTTACTACAGAGGTTCAAAGAGCCATGAACCGAGCCAGAGATTTTCTGGTAGAAGAAGGTGCTGTGGTGGAGGAAGTGGACCTGCCAATCCTTGACTATGCAGTGGCCATGTACTATATTCTTTCGTCTGCAGAAGCTTCCTCCAATCTCTCGCGTTACGACGGCATTCGCTATGGATATCGAGCTTCGAACGTGGCTAACGTAGGCGAATTATTCACGAAGACGAGAAGCGAAGGCTTCGGTCTGGAGGTCAAGCGAAGGATCCTTCTTGGCAACTATGTGCTCTCTTCCGAGCATTTCGAAGACTGCTATAGGAAAGCCGAGAAGGCTCGCGAGAGACTCTCCCAGAATCTGGAAGAAGTCCTTACGCACTACGATCTTCTGCTTTGCCCGACATCACCCATGGTGGCGCCGAAGCGAGGCACTGTTTCGGAAGAGCCACTGACGACTTATATTTCTGACCTATGCACAGTACCTGTAAGTCTTGCGGGGATTCCGGCCATCAGTATCCCTGCGTCCTGGACGGATTCAAAGAAGGGTATCGATCTGGAAGAAGAAGCCGCTTCGGTGTGCTCGCATCTACCCGTGGGTCTTCAACTAATGGGACGTAAATGGGGCGAGCAGGAAATCCTCGGCGCAGCACGATATATCGAGAAACGCTGCCTTGATGTGGATGGCAAGATCTGTGTGGCGCACGGAGCTGCGAAGAAAACGGAGAAGGAGGATCTGGCATGAGTGACTATGAGACCGTGGTAGGACTAGAAGTTCATGTGGAACTGAAGACCGAGTCGAAGATCTTCTGTAGCTGTCCGACCAAGTTCGGTGGTGCGCCGAATGCACAGATCTGCGAGGTCTGTGCAGGCCTTCCCGGTGCTTTGCCACGTCTCAATCGGAAGGTGGTCGACTTTGCATTACTGACTGCGTTGGCACTTCATTGCGAAGTGACGCGAGAGAGCAGGTTCGACAGGAAGAACTATTTCTATCCAGATCTTCCGAAAGGGTATCAGATCTCTCAACTATATGCACCGATCGGGCGAGATGGATTTATGGACATCAATATATCGGGCAAGAAAGAAGATTCCGACGTTAGAGATAAAGAATCGGAAGAATCTGTTTCTCATACGAAGCGTATCCGCATTCATGAACTTCATATGGAAGACGATGCGGGGAAGCTGACTCACGATGAGGCGAGCAGAAAGACCTTCATCGACCTCTCCCGTTGTGGTGTACCGCTTCTGGAGATTGTGACCGAACCGGATTTCCGCTCTTCCGAAGAAGTGGTTGCTTTCTTAGAAACACTTCGCACGATGCTGAAATTCATCGGCGTATCAGATTGTAAGATGCAGGAAGGCTCACTGCGCGCGGATGTCAATCTCTCCGTTCGTGAAGTGGGTGAAACGACGCTGGGTACGAGGACGGAGATGAAGAATCTATCGTCGTTTCGAGCGGTGGCAAAGGCCATCTCGTATGAGGCGGACCGCCAGTGGAAGGTCATCTCGGAAGGCGGAACGATTGAGCGCGAGACCCGACGTTGGGACGAAGAGAAAGAAATATCACTTGCAATGCGTAAGAAAGAAGATACGGCGGAATATAAGTATTTCCCGGAACCGGATCTTCCGATTCTTCACATTACTTCACAGAAACTGGAAGAAACACGCGCGGAACTTCCGGAATTGCCACAGGAGCGGAAGAACCGCTATGTGACGCAGATGGGGCTTCCAAAATACGATGCCGGACTTCTAAGTGCCGAGAGAAAGATTTCCGAATTATTCGAGAAGACGGCACAGATCTGTGGCGATCCGAAGGAAGCGTCGAATTGGATGATGGGCGACTTCATGAAGCTTCTCAATGACACGTCGACCGCGCCGGAGGACATAGAGATCCGCGAAGAATCCCTAGGCGAGATCATCCTCATGGTGAAAGAAGGCAGAATCTCACGGGCTTCCGCCAAAGAAGTGTTGAGAAGTGCTTCTACCGAAGATTCGATACCGGAGGAATATGCGACGGCCCACGACTTGTGGTTGGTTCGAGATGAGGCGGTACTGATGCCGATTGTGCAGCAAGTCCTCGATGCGAATGAGAAAGCCGTGAACGAGTACCGAGCCGGCAAGACGAAGAATTTCCAGTTCCTTCTGGGACAGAGTATGCGCGCGACGAAGGGGAAGGCAGATCCGAGCGTCCTATCTGAACTGGTTACACGTGCACTTCAGAACTAGAAGACGTGGCGCTGGACGGAATATCGCCCGAAGCCTATGTTAAAATATCTGTAGTAGATACGGAAAGATGAGCAACTGATACCGACATGGACGAGAACAGAAGAAGTTTTTACGACCGATTCAAGGATACCGTGAATGCATACGTGTTCCATGACCCGAACGCGCAAGCGAACACGGCGTGGGATCGTGTGCGCAAGTCGCAGGATGTCGATGAGAAGTCTTTCCAGATGTTTCAGGAGTCGGCGGAGGCCGGACATCCATTCGCATGCTATAGCATCGGTCGCTGTTATGAGAGCGGTACCGGCGGGGTGGAGAAAGATCTCGGAAAAGCATACGAATGGTTCCGCAAAGCTGCGGTGGCCGGAGACGCGAACGCTTGGGTCGCGTTGGCGCGTATGTTCGATAAGGGTATCTATGTCGATCGTGACCCGAAAGAAGCGGCCATGTGGCTGGAGCGCGCGGCATCGAAGGGACATACCCTTGCGCTGATCGGCATGGGCGAGAAGTGCAGCGTCGGAGACGGTGTGGAGAAGGACCAGGCTCGTGCGCTGGAATACTTCCAAGAAGCGCATAAGAAGGATCAGCGGATCGCCAGCTATCTGCTGGGCGAGGCCATCGGCGACGGCATCGGATGTGAGAAGAACTATGAGAAGGCTTTCGAATATTTCCAGGAAGCACACGAGAATCATTTCGCTCCGGCTACGTTCAACGTGGGCATGATGCTCGAGATAGGGCTTGGCTGTGAGAAGGACGAGAAGCGTGGCTTCGAACTCATCAAGCAGGCCGCGGACGAAGACTTCCCGGATGCCATGTACCGAGTGGCCTTCCATTATTGGGAGGGTACGGCGCCTACGGGAAAATCACTTGAGCAGGCTTTCGCGTATTTCAAAAAGGCGGCAGATCTTGATTTCCCACTTGCATGTGTGCAGACCGGTATCTGCTACGAGAACGGTTCCGGCACAGAGAAATCACCGGAAAAAGCATTCGAGTACTATGAGAAGGGCGCGAATCTCGGCTTCCATGCGGCAATCGTGTGCTTGGCCGTGTGCTATGTCTCGGGTATCGGCTGTGAACCTAACGAGGCGAAGGCGAGAGCGCTCTTAGAGATGGGTGTGAAGCTCGGTAATTCACGCGCATATCACATGCTGGCGTTGCTGCTTCTGAGCGAAGATCCCTATGACGAACGGGCCATCAATCTGGAGATGGTGGCAGCGAACAATCATTTTGCGCGCGCAGCGCTTTTCCTAGGCGGATATTTCATGAGGAATCATGATTATGGTCCGGATCTGAAGCGCGCGGAACATTACTATCGACTGGCGGATCAGGAGAACAACTATGAGGCGACCTTCGAGCTGGCGAGCCTTCTGGATACAGATGAGAATCGCGAGAATGAAGAAGTCCAGAAAGAGATCCGTGAGCTCTATAAGCGAAGCGCAGATCAGGGCAATCACCCGCTGGCTGCGTATCGGTTGGCTCTGGTCTATCGCCGAGAAATATCCACTGATTCAGAGAAAGCCGAACTGAAGCAGTTAATCTCGAAGGAAGATGAATATACAGCGATTCACTATATGGTGATTGCTGCCAACGGTGGAATACCTGAGGCCGCGCAAGAGATTGCGGAGCGGATGTTCTGGGGAGATCAGATAGGAATTGAACTGCGTCGGGCATGCGGCTTCTTCGGATTCTCTGGAGATGAGCTCGCATCAGACGATCTCATGGCCAAAGCAGCATTTACCCGCATCCTGATCAGTTATCGTGCTCGTTTTCTCAAAATCGGTCAGTATCATTCACGTGGCAAGCAAGTGGAACTGGTTTCAGATCGTGACGAGATCCTTGATTCGGACAAAGCACTGGAAGCGATGGAGAAGTTGACGGAGCTTGCGAAGAGCAACGATATGGCGAAGCTCTATCTTCCGCTTGCCAAGGTACTCTTCTTCGGCTCAAAGTTGGAATCGGAAGAGGAACAGGACCTGCTTACATTTGTCGAGGAGCAACCTGATTCCCGAGACGTTATGTTTGTTCAAGGTGTCCTGATGGCCTATCTACACCCAGAGAAAGTGCGGGAGAGTATCCGTCTCCTTCAGGCATTGAGAAGTGAGTACCAAGTCGAGCAAGTGAATTACATCCTTGGTAATCTCTATTATTACCTTGCGCATGCACGTCGGAAAGTACGTAAGATCGATGTTCCTGTGGTATATATCGATGATCAATCCGCACCGGACTTGCTATCTCCCAAACCAGATTGGCGGCGCACTAACGAAACAAATAAGTATGGTAGCACGAAGCTTTCTGACTTGCACGATAAAGCGAATAAGCGCGTGAAAGATTTTCTTGCCACGGCTCGTGCCTACTATCTGCAAGCATATCGTGTGAATGAAGTGGGTAATAGTACCAAATGTATGAAGTGTGTCCGTGAGATGACACTGCGCGAAATACTATTATGCTTGATTTTACTTGCAATCTGCGTAATCATCCTGATCGTATTCTTCTTCGAAAAATAGACGGCCATCAATCATTTGGAAAAGGATAAGGAATTTTGTCCTTGAAAACCTTTCTCTGCCCCTGTATAATTGCAATTGTGATAAGTAGAAAGTAGTAATAATCGGGGTGCGGGTGGTCCCGCAGAGTATGGAAAAGGAAGATAATTGAATATGACTTACGAGAACGTGTTACTATTCTTCGGAGCATTAGCGCTGTTCCTCTACGGAATGAGGATGATGAGTTCCGGTTTGGAGGCAGCAGCGGGCAATCAGCTCAAGAGTATATTAGAGAAACTTACGACCAATCGCTTCTTAGGTATCGCAGTGGGTGCCGCTATTACGGCATTGATACAATCTTCCACTACGACGACCGTAATGGTGGTTGGTTTTGTTAATTCAGGCATTATGACACTGACCCAGGCACTGTGGATCATCATGGGTGCCAACATCGGTACCAACATTACTTCTCAGTTGGTTGCCTTAGACTTCGCACAGGTTGCGCCGGTCTTTATCTTCATCGGCGTCGTCCTGATCGTCTTCGTACATAACAAGAAAGCCTACTACATCGGCGAGATCATCGCAGGTCTTGGTATTCTGCTCTTCAGTATGAGTCAGATGCAGCAGTCTTTGCAGCCACTGCAGTCTGAACCGAAGTTCCTGGATCTGCTGACCACGTTCAAGAACCCGATTCTTGGCTTGCTAGTCGGTCTCGTATTTACCGCAATCCTTCACTCCTCTGCAGCTTCTATCGGTATCTTGCAGGCCTTGGCGGTGGCAGGATCGCTGACACTCGAGAACAGCGTATTCATTCTCTACGGTATCAACATCGGTACCTGCGTAACATCTGTGATCTCTTCTCTTGGCTCGAATCGTAATGCGAAGCGCACTGCGCTGATGCATCTTCTGTTCAACATCATTGGTGCGATCCTGTTCTCCTTTGTGACCATCTTCACACCATTTGTTCCTTGGCTGGCCGACTTGTGGCCGAAGAGCCCTGCGGTACAGATTGCAAATCTCCACTTGATCTTCAACCTCTCTACAACGATTGTGTTGATTCCTTTCGGTAAATATATCGTCAAACTTGCGGAGAAGATCCTCCCGGATCGTCCGGAAGATATGCTGTCCGAGCAGCACCTCCGTTACTTGGAGCCTTCTTTCCTGAAGACGGAGTACCACAAGGTTGGTTCTATCGCTATCTTTGTTACCTCGCTTCAGCATGAATCGGAGCGTATGCTCTCCATGGCACGTGCAAACATCGAACGAAGCTTCTCCGTGGTGAGAGATAATACAGAGAAAATGCAGGAACAGATTAATCAGACCGAGGACTATATCGACTATCTGAACAAAGAGATTTCCTATTACATTTCTCACGTTCTTTCTGTCGAGATGGTAGAAGAGGA
This sequence comes from Oscillospiraceae bacterium, assembly GCA_045598705.1. GTDB lineage: Bacteria > Bacillota > Clostridia > Saccharofermentanales > Saccharofermentanaceae > Scatonaster. Next base: position 7,633 of record JAZLMM010000022.1, on the reverse strand, counting down.
TTCTGTAACGATTAACGCATTCTTCAAGATTACCGGTAACATCGAGCGTCTCGGTGACCATGCGACGAACATTGCAGGTTATGCGAACATGATGGAATCGAAGGGCCTTCGTTTCTCGGAACGAGCACTTTCTGAAGTGGACATCATGAAGAAAGAGAGCCTCGAAGCATTGGATCTGATTTATCAGTATAAAGCCGAAGGTTCCTCGGATGTTCTTCTGGTGAAGATGAGAGATTCCGAGCAGCGCATTGACGATCTTACACGCGAGTTCCGCAAGAATCAGATGGACCGTCTGATTTCTGGCTCTTGCTCTGGTGAGTCCTGCGTCATCTATTCGGAACTTCTGACCGATTTCGAACGTATCGGTGATCACTTACTGAATATCGCAGAAGCGATCGATGCGGGAAATATCGTGAATTTCAAAGAAGTAGAAGAACAAGTGAAAGCCGAACCTCAGTTGGCGTAAAGGATGTTTAGATGGCTGTACATGTAGTACTTTTCGAACCGGAAATTCCTCAGAATACAGGCAATATTCTGCGCACTTGCGTGGCGACGAACACGAAGGTTCACATTATTAAACCGATCGGATTTGAATTGTCGCGCGAAAGCCTGAAGCGCTCAGCGACCAATCACCTGGATTATGCAGAATATGTGATGTATGAGAATTTCGAAGATTTCGAATCGAAGAATCCGGGTACTTATTTCTATATGACTCGATATGGGAAGAAGCCGCACAGCGGTTTCGATTTTACGAAGGTGGAAGGTGAGATCTACCTGATCTTCGGTAAAGAAAGTACCGGTATTCCATACGATCGTCTGCGTGACAATTTGGACTTCTGCTTCCGAATCCCAATGTCTGAGCATTGTCGAAGTCTGAATCTCAGCAATGCGGTCGCCATTGCGCTTTACGAAGTGATGCGCCAACTGGACTACCCAGAATTGTCTTTCCATGAAGTACAGAAGGGTGAAGACTTCCTGGAGTCGTTCGACATCCTGCCACGAAAGTGAGGACATTGCACATGGAGCATGAGGAATCAGACGTTACAAAGATTGAGGATACTACCGAAGCACATACACCTCCGTCCGAGAATACTGATACACCTTCTGTTCCAGGTTTGAAAGCGGAACACAAGTGGCTCGCAGCACTTACGACGATGCTCTGGTTACCGGCAATTACACTATTAAGTGAGGGTTGTTTTGCCTTATTGATCGACCTTCCGTTCTCTTTCTACACCATGCTTCTTTCCCTGAGTGCAGCGACATTCGTATCCACATTCATTCTACTTGTACCGAAACCTAAATTCAGAGTGATTAGCTTGGGCGTGGTCACACACATATTGACGGTTGTCTATCTATCTCAGTACATCTATTACCGAATTTTCGGTACGATCTTTGTGTGGGCCTCGCTTACTTCAGGCGGTGCTGGTGCAGTCGTAGAGTATAACAAAGTCGTTCGAGATGCCATGGTATCCGGATGGTGGGGCGTACTCTTGCTCCTTCTTCCAACCGTGCTCTATTGGCCGTTGATTCGCAAACAGGTCCGTCAGTTCAGCGCTTCGTGGAAAATTGCTGTAATACCGATGCTGACTGCCTTTGTTATTGTTACTGTACTGGGTAATGTTCTGATTCTGCAAGACAGAAGAGGTGCCGCGAGCCCAAGAAGAATCTATCTGACCGAGTTCTCCCAGGAGACTTCGCTTCGCAAGTTCGGACTTCTTCCGACAATGGGGTTGGATTTCAGATTCAACATCCTTCACCTGTCTATCGTTGAAGCGAATGATGTTGATGTGGGCGGACTTGTGATTGAATCAGGTCCGACAGAAGAGACCGTCGCAACACCAACGCCAACACCAACTCCTACACCGACACCTATTCCGGATGCGACACCTACACCGACACCTACACCTACGCCCACGCCGACACCATATCCGAAGAATGTGTTGGATATCGACTTCAATCTTGAAGAGTCGGACAGTACTTATCGCAAGATGAACGAATTCTTCTCGCAACGCGAACCGACTACCATGAATGAATATACCGGAATGTTTAAAGGGAAGAATCTTATTCTCATCACAGCGGAAGCTTTCTCCGGTTTTGTCATCGACCCGGAGCTCACGCCTACACTCTACAAACTCTCTACGGAGGGATTCGTGTTCAACCATTTCTACACACCGGTCTGGTACGTGAGTACTTCGGACGGAGAATTTGTGGAGACCACGGGTCTGATTCCGAAGTCCGGTGTATGGAGTTATACCAAGATTGCTAACAATTATATGCCCTTCGCTTTCGGTAACCAGTTCGCAGCACTTGGCTACCAGTCGAAGGCTTATCACAACAATACCTATACCTACTACCATCGAGATCGCTCATATCCGACCATGGGATACGACTATAAGGGTCTGGGCAATGGACTGGATGTGAAGAAGACTTGGCCGGAATCGGATGTGGAGATGATTGAGAAGTCCACGCCGGAATACCTCAACGGTGAACCTTTCCACGTATATTATATGACTGTAAGTGGCCATCTGGCCTATGCCTACGGCGACAACATGATGTGTACGAAACACAAGGACGAGGTTGAGGGGCTTCCATATAGCAAATCTGTGCGTTGCTACATCGCTTGCCAGATGGAACTGGATCAGGCACTGGAGAAGTTGTTGGCTGATCTTGAGGCGGCAGGCGAATTGGAGAATACGGTGATTGCGCTTGGCGCCGATCACTATCCGTACGGTCTAGAGAACAGTGCCTACGAAGAGCTGGCGGGCAAAGACCTCAGTACACCATTCAGCCTCTACGAGAATACATTCATTCTCTGGAGCGGCGACATGACAGAGCCTATTGTGATTGATAAGTATTGTAGCAGTCTCGACATTGCGCCGACGCTGGCGAACCTGTTCGGCCTGCCTTACGATTCACGACTCTACATTGGACGGGATATTCTCGCGCCAGAAGAGAATTACGTTGTGTTCGACGACCGTAGCTTCATCAACGATAAGATCATGTACGATGCTTCTCATAATCGCGTGACCCCACTTGTGGACGAAGAGATCACGGAGGAGTACGTGAAGGAATGCATCGAGTATGTGAACGATCTGTTCTGGAACTCCGCACATATCATCGACAAGGACTACTATGGATATCTCTTCCCGAACGGCGTACCGTGGGAGGAAGATACATAAGACCCGCCACATTCAGGAAGAACATTGCGGGTCGATCAGTTAGCAGTGCCAGCGAAGTGAAGAGACGGCGTGTCAGGAGTCCTTACGATTGATCTTGGCATCGAAGAGACTCTGGTCTGCGGTAACGATGAGTTCCGATGCATCGAGCTGGTCTTCATATACGGCAAAACCGTAGCTCAGCGTGAGGTAAATTTCTTTCTCATTATCGATGATGAGAGGCTTACGCGACAATGTGGAAGAGATACGTGATGCCAGGATCTGGGCGCCCTCAAGGGTCGTGTCCGGCAGAATCAACGCAAATTCATCGTTCCCTACACGGAAGACATCATCAGCGGTACGAGAGCAGGACTTCAGGATATCTGCCATGTACTGTAGCGCTATGTCGCCGGTCTGTGTACCGTAAGTCGCGATGAACTTGGTAAAATGATCGATATCCATCAATACAATGCTGAATCCTGCGCAGTATCCTCTTCCACGCACACGTGAGAAGAGACGCATATTACGGCGGATGATCTCTTCGAAATACTTGCGGTTATATAGGCCGGTAATCTCGTCAACGGTGGCCATCATGTGCATCCGTGTAGAAAGCTCATCGTATTGACGATTCTTCTGCATGAGCTTCTGTGCCATATTCTTCTCTTCAGAGATATCCCGAGCAAATCCCCACGTTCCGTGGATGTTGCCGTCCTGATCAAAGAGCGGATAGATAGAAATGGAGAGCCAGAGACTATCTATCGTAGCTTTGGGGCTGCTCAGCTTGAGATGCATCTCTTCGTTAAGAAGTGGTGTACGTGTCTCCATGATTCGTTTCTCATGTTCAATCAACTCATCGGCTTCTTCCGTAGAGACAAAGTCATGAATCGAGTGGGATAGAATCTCGTTGGGTGTCTGATACCCAAGAAGTCTGGAAAAAGAAGCCGAGCATAGCACGAAGCGATGCTGTCTATCTTTGAAAAACACACTAAGTTCAACCTGATTCAGGAAAGTCTGGAATAATGATCCTTTTGGTAGTTCTTCGAAAAAATCCGAAGAGGATTCGGGCTTCTGTGTCATAATAAGCCTCCTTTGTTGGATGCTGGGTGCCTAAGGTTAGAGGACCAGCGCAAGGATTGCAATTAGGGCTAGTACAGCGAATACTATGCTTAGACCAACGGTAGTAAATGTCTTGATGCTTCGTTCTTCCAGAAGATGCGGGAAATGCCGCTTCACAAATAAGACATACTTATCTCCTAAATCGGAGAACCATACGGCTATCTTCCGGAAAGTAACTGCGACTTTCTCAGAGAACTTCATATCCGAACGATAGACCAGTTGATCGTCCGTATAGGAGAAGTGCTCTCTAACTTCCTTCTCAGTCAGAATGGTTGCATTGGATGGTGCAATCGGACGGTGATCGGTGTCAGACAATTCATCATCAATAGAAATGAACATATCATCCGTTGCGAAAGGATTCTGTGAATCTTCATCTTGAATGTTTGGAAGCTGCCAAGCTGGAGCAGAGGAAGTCGACACGGCATGAAGTTCTTCCATCAGGGGGTTCTCTTCGGTGGATACCGGAGCAGAATATTCGGAAGATTCTTCTAACCATGCTGAAGACCTGTCTTCTCGCGTGGAGTGACGCATATTGGCACCTCATTTCCATTGTCTTGTTAGTGTAAGTATATCATGAATAAAGTACTGTGAAAGCGATTGAATGAAATTGCACAAAAAAATGTTTGTCGGATGGATGAAATGTGGCAACAATGTGGTATAATGTTAAGGAAATGTAAATTTGTGGGAGAATTTATCATGAAACGCGTATATTTTGACTTGGGTGTCTTCCAGTATTACTCGGAGGATGCCTTGGGCAACAAGCGATTGATTTCGAAATCGGGTATTATCATATCCGATGAGTCAATTGTGGAGCAAGTTAAAGAACATGCGGATGAGATCGATCATGACATGATAGATATTCTTCAATCCCTCTCTGACCAAGGTTTCGATCTGAATGTATGCGATAGTGCCTCGGTAGACGAGATCAAGCAGGTGCTCCGTCACTACGAGATTTCCAGTTATTTCAATCAGATTATTAGTACGACCAAAGTTTCTGCAATGGCGAAGACGTTGGCGAAATTGCGTGACAAAGAGGATTTCTTTATTTTCGTCGGTAGCAATAAGATTTGCGTAGAGGCAATGCACCAATGTCAGATTCCTGTTGTCGCCTATGGCAATGACGTGATGGAAGTCGGACAGGATGCATTCTGCGTGGCGACTTACCCACTTGAGGTCGAAGACCAGGTACTGACATGCCAAGTGATTCATTCTTTGGCCAAGAAAGCGATCGAGAAGAAGGCGAAGATCATGGGCATCGACGGCATAGATTTTGCCGGTAAGAAAGTATTTGCCAACAAGCTTGGCAAGTATTTAGAGATGCTTGGTAAAGAATATCAGATCGTTTATCTTGAGGATTACCATCGTGCGGTGGAAGAGTCCTATAAGGGTGAAGATCCTGTAGAAGCCTTCTATTTCAATGGATTTAACAATGATAAACTAATTGAAGAAGTACTGATGCCATATAAGAAGAACGGTTCTATCGATAAGATTGTGTACTGTCTGGATAATTCCGGCGAAGCTTTCGTCAACGAGCGTCATTATCAGTTATCAGATGACGGCCTGATGATTATTCTTGGCTGCATGATGTACCGTGAACCATTGATCCGATTCTTTGACATGACTGTCTTCATGAAAGTAGATTATCGTGAATCCGAGCATCGCGCGTCTCTTATTGATGTACCGATTTACGGAATGGATCCAGTGGAAGTATATCGTACTAAGAATATTCCGGCACAGAAGATGTATGTTCAGCGCCACGATCCGTATGAGAACCGCGACTTTGTTATTGATAATTCGAATTTCCACCGTCCATTGCTGGTAGAGTGATTCTCCGTTTCACTTCTTTTGTCAGAAAAATCTTCTTTTTCTGCTCACTTTTTTACAAAATAAGAGAGAATTTTGTTTCAAAATGTGGTTTAATCTTATAGAGTGAAAGGAGGAGTACGCATGAACAGAGTTTTGGTAATTGGCTGTGGCAAGATGGCCCGTGCCGTGATTCCACTGATGGCTCGCAATCCCGAGTTTTTCCGAGAGATTTGTGTAAGTGGACGATCCAAAGAGAAGTGCGATTCTTATAAGAAGAAATATTCCTCCGATAAGCAGAAGATCGTTACGGCTTTCGTAGATATCAACAACAAAGAGAAGACACGACTGATGGCGAAGATCTATAATCCGGACCTGGTCATTAATCTTGCACCTTCCTACTTGAATTTGAAGGTAATGGATCTGTGTCTGGAAATCGACGCAAATTATCTCGATGCTTCGCTCTTCATCCCGAAGGGATCTACGAAGTGCGATATTAACGCTGAATATGCATACGATCAGAAGTTCCGTGAGAAGGGCCTGACAGCAATCTTTGGTTGTGGTTTCAATCCGGGCGTGATGAATGCACTGGGTCAGTTAGCGGCCGGTAAACTTCTTGATGAGATTTCGAAAGTAGATATTATTGATATGAATGCCGGCACCAATGCACATCCGTATCTGATGAATACACCGATGAACACCAGCCTCAGACAGATTTCTTCTGAAGGACGCATGTTTACAGACGGCAAGATCGTCAGTTTACCGCCTTTGAGCGTGCAGGCGAAGTATTCTTTCCCTGAGATTGGTAAGCGTAACCTCTACATGGTGGATCACGAAGTAATCGATGCGCTGAGCACGGAAATGCCGGGCAATCCTACCATCCGCTATTTCTCTGGTTTCAAGAGAACCTTTATGTCCATGGTTAAAGTTCTTCGTGATGTAGGCCTGACCTCCACAACTCCGGTGGATATCGACGGTCAGCAGATCGCGCCATTGGATTTCCTATATGAAGTCATGCCTCAGCAGGATGACTTGGCGGCAACAGCCAAAGGAAAGACCGGTATCGGTATGCTGGTATCCGGTGTGGCAGGAGGACAGGAGAAGCAGGAACTGATTTATGCACTGGTTGACCATCAGCAGTGTTTCGAAGAGTTCGGCGCTTCCGCGACGGATTTCATGTCTGCAGCAGCACTGGTATCTGGCGCAAATATGATCGTTACCGGACAGTGGAGGCAAGAAGGTGTCCACATGATTTCTGAGTTCGACCCGCAGCCGTTCCTCAAGGAACTGAAGCGTCAGGGACTGGAATATAAGGTTCTGGAGGATGCACCGGATCTGGAAGTTACTGAATACGGCACAGAGGAAGATGCCGAGTAAGAAGTACTTCTCCCATACAATTGAAGTAATAAGAATGAGAAGGGGCTGTCTCAAAAGTGATTATTTCACTTAGAGGCAACCCCTTTATTTTGTTCATAACACGGCACAAAAGAGCGCAGAATATTGTAAAAAACTGTCTTCAGGGGCGTATTTTGTAGATAACTTGATTTCCGAGCATGCTA
>JAZLMM010000021.1:0-15679 GCA_045598705.1 Oscillospiraceae bacterium | reverse complement strand
CTTCCGACTGGATGAAGTTTTCTAGTTTCAGTCGGAAAGAAGCGTGAAAAATGCTCCTGGATGTTCCGACTACAGCGACATTTGTTCATTCCAGTCGGAAACGGTCTTGTCCGGAAGAAACAATGAACATTTCTTGCCTGATGAAGAGCTCTCCATTTCCCAAGAAAACGTGAAGATCCAAAAAAGACCCCCATACCTTTGAGGTATGAGGATCTTTGAAGAGACTGTCTTAACTTAATGACATTGCTCATCACGAGACGTCCCTCATCATGTCTTTGTTAGTCGAAGATTACTTGATCTGCTTCATAACTTCTTCAGCAAAGTTCTCCTCTTTCTTAGCAAGGCCTTCGCCCATCTCGAAACGTACGAAACGACGAATGGAGATGTTCTCACCAATTGAAGCAATCATTTCCTTTGTGAGGATTTCGATTGTCTTTGTATCGTCCTTAACGAACTCCTGCTCCATCAAGCAGTTCTCTTTATAGAACTTCTCAATGTTACCTGGGAGAATTCTCTCCATGATAATCTTCTCAGGCTTACCTTCGTTAAGGTTCTTGTTGATGATGATCTCTTTCTCTTTCTCGAGATCCTCAGCAGGAACGTCTTCACGTCTCAGCCACTTCGGGTTTGCAGCAGCAATCTGCATTGCAATATCCTTAACAAATGCCTTGAACTTGTCATTCTTTGCAGCAAAGTCTGTCTCAATGTTTACCTCTACGAGAACACCGATACGACCGTTAGCGTGAATGTAGGAATCAACGATACCCTCAGCAGCGATACGACCGGACTTCTTAGCAGCAGAAGCAATACCCTTCTCACGAAGCCAAGCAACAGCCTTCTCTACATCACCCTCAGTAGCCTGAAGAGCTCTCTTACAGTCCATAATACCAGAACCTGTCATCTCACGAAGTTCCTTAACCTGTTGTGCACTAATATCTGCCATGATTATATCCTCCAAATTTATAAATCAAATCGAAACGGATGCATGCACCCATGAATCATTAAGCCTCTTCAGAAACTTCCTCAGTCTCAGCAACCTCTTCAGCTACTTCCTCAGCCGGAATATCCATCTGCTCGCCCTGACGTCCTTCCAAAATTGCATCAGCCATATGACCAGCAATCAGCTTTACAGCACGGATAGCATCATCGTTACCTGGGATAACATAATCAACTTCCTCTGGATCACAGTTTGTATCAACAATAGCAACTACCGGAATACCAAGACGCTTTGCCTCAGCAACAGCCAGATGCTCCTTCTTTGTATCTACAACGAACAGGCAAGCCGGCAAGCCCTTCATGCCCTGGATACCACCGAGGTTCTTATCGAGTTTCTCCATCTCAAGTTTCAGCTTAGCAACTTCCTTCTTTGTGCGAAGGTCGAAAGAACCATCTTCAGCCATGGTGTGGAGTTCAGCAAGACGAGCGAGTCTCTTCTCGATTGTCTTGAAGTTTGTGAGTGTACCACCGAGCCAACGGTTGTTGATGTAGAACATGTTGCAGCGTACTGCTTCTTCAGAGATGGAATCCTGAGCCTGCTTCTTAGTACCAACGAAAAGAACGTTACCGCCATCAGCAGCGATAGAGCGCATAAAATCGTAAGCTTCCTCAGTCTTCTTTACAGTCTTCTGAAGGTCGATGATGTGAATGTTGTTACGCTCTGTGAAGATGTATTCTGCCATCTTCGGGTTCCAACGACGTGTCTGGTGACCAAAGTGTACACCTGCTTCGAGAAGCTGCTTCATAGAAATAGTTGACATAAAAAAATACCTCCTGTTTGTACTTCCACAGGGCCGCTTCGGTGTCTCCGAAGAACAAAAGTATATCCCTGTGTGTTTTTTAGTCTATAAGATGATACAATGAAGAAGCGGCATTGGCAAGTGTTTTTCGTTAATTTTCTGCCACAAACGCACATTTTCTAACAATTCTTGCAAATTCAGGAGGTTTTTCCGTATGCATACACTATCAGAAGCAGAAAATCGCACATTTATGGACATTTTATCAGATTTAATCGCCATCGCAAGTGTAAAGGGAGAACCGGAAGAACATGCTCCTTATGGCGCTGCACCACGTGCTGCTCTCCAGTATTTTCTTGACCGCGCATCTTCAGACGGATTCATAACCGCGAACATTGGTGATAAGGCAGGATACATCCAATGGGGTGACCATGGCCCTCTACTCGCCATTCTTGCTCATCTGGATGTTGTGCCTGCAGGTTCTGGATGGAATACCGATCCTTTCCAATTAACTGTGACAGATACCCATTTCATCGGACGAGGCATCGTTGATGACAAGGGACCTGCTGTTTGTGCATACATGGCCATGCTTCGCTATCGCGCCGCGCACTCGAATCCAGATCTTCGTGTACGACTAATCTTAGGAACGGACGAAGAACATGGTTCATCTTGCATGGAACGTTACTGTGAAACGGAAGAACTTCCGGATATCGGATTTACGCCAGATGCTGAATTCCCCTGCATCTTTGCCGAGAAAGGCATCTACCATATGCATTTTGCATCCGAACCGTCTACTGATTTCTCTATGAATGGCGGCGAAGCCTATAACATGGTCATGCCTTCTTGTCATTGTGTACTGAATAAATCAGGGAACACAATTGAAACTAAAGGTGTACAGGCCCACGCCTCTCACCCGTCTCTTGGCATCAACGCACTAGATCTCATGCTCAACGAACTCTCAGACGAGATGGTGAACCGTTCATCCATTCTCTCGCTGATTAAGAAGTACTTTAGTAGCACATCAGAAACGCCATTTACCTCTTTCTTCAAGGAGGACATTTCCGGTAGTATGACATCGAACGTAGGACTTGTCGACATCAACGACACTCAGGCCAGCGTCTGTATAGATATTCGTTTTCCCGTTACAATTCCTGAGCAGGAAGTCAGAGATCGTCTTCATCAGATTGCATCCGAATTCGGTATCGCCGCCATAGACGACAACGTGCAGCCACCGCTTTTTAAGGAGAAAGACTCGAAGCAGATCGCAACGCTAACAGAAATCTATGACCGTTATCGCACTTCTTTCGATTGTGAACCACAAGACATCGACGCCAAAGAACGTTCGCTAGCAGAGCCCGCAAAAGCCATTGCAATTGGTGGCGGCACTTATGCTAGATGCATGCCTAATATCGTTGCATTCGGTCCCCAGTTGCCTTGGGGGGAAGATTCTTGCCATCAGGCGAATGAGATGATTCTCAAGAGAAATCTGTACCTCCTCATACCAATGTATGAAGAGGCACTGGAAAAACTCAGCAAGATTATCTTATAACGCTTAGAAGAATCTTCTCACCGTTACTACATCCATCATCGGGACAGTCTCTTCTATGATTCCGCCTCGACTGGTTGATGCGTGAATGACGACGCCGCCACCGCAATAAAGGCTAACATGATCTACACGACCATCGTGATTATAGTCATGGCAGAAAACATCCCCGGCAACGCGTTCTTCATTGGTCACGTCTCGCCCTAACTCAGCAATCGATGCAGACTGATGTGGAAGGGAAATACCGTAGTAGTGCGCGTAGACGTACATCACAAAGCCAGAACAATCTAATCCATTTAAGGAAGCGCCACAGTATTCATACGGAATACCAAGGAACGCTCGTGCATAGGTAACAAGATCACAAGAACCTGGGCTTGGAATACTTACGCTACCCGAAGACTGTTTGGAAGAAGACTCCGAAGGTTCAGACGGCTCGGATGACTCGCCTTGTTTCTCCGAATGGGTCTGTTCCGCTTGGGAAGAAATCTCAGCTTCCAAATCAGTGCTACTCAACAAAGATGACTTTACATAGGCACCTTCAGTAATCTTATACCAGCCATTGCTCGTCTTCGCGCAAACTTCTACTTTCTCGTTATAGGAAAGCATGCGTACTGCTGAATAGGATGTATCCGGACCACTTCTTACATTCACTTCACCTACCGAATAGAATGTACCCGAAGCTTCTGATTCCTCATATGATGGTTTAGGCGTTGGCGTATTGGTAGCAACTGGCTTTTCCTCTTCTTGAGGAACTGGGGTAGGCGTTGCTTCCTCTTTATGCTCTGGAGTTGGTGTCGCCTTCTTCTTCGGTTTAGGCGTCGGAGTCGGCGTCTCAGTTGGAGTAGGCGTCGGTGTAGCAACCACATCAGATGTTAATGAAGACGAGATCACATAACCACTAGCGATGGTCTCATTATCAGCCAGATACTCGATTTGAGACCAAGATGATCCGATTCCCGTTCTTGTAATCTGTGTTGCATAGACAAGTGTACCGATCATCTTCGACTCAGCATCTGGTGCCTCACGCACATATACAAACTCAGATAAAACATACATAGTCTCATCGGTTGGACGGAAAGCTGACGGATCAAGAAGTTCTTCCTGCACACCATTTCGGTCAACTTGTTCAGTAATAATGAAAGTATCCTGTTCCTTCAGAGCACTGTACTTATCTTCAGATGCATCCGAAGTCACGAATTCAGTATACTGCGCGCCGGATACCTGGCCCGTAGCATAAGCAAGCGTCTGTTCTGCCGGAACCTGAAGACAAGTATCATCTGCATGGCCAATCGGCACGATCATGCAGGAAACAACAGCCATAGTTCCAGCCAGAATCAGCGAAAACATTTTCACCGCTCGTTTCACGCAACGTTGATGGGAACGCTGAGCGAGCTCCTCGCCAATGAATGGATTTTCGTAGTCTTTCTTCACAATAACCTCCTAAGTTATCTGAACCCGAACCTTGCAAATTAATTATATCGTATTCATATTCTTCTGGAAACAAATGTGACACAATTGTAATATTTCTTGCCAATTACAAAGGAATAGATCAACGATCAAATATGCTGATTTTCAAACACTTTGAACTCCAAACAATTCTGACAAAATCACTCTTATGTCAAAATGTTGATATTTTTAATTGGCGATATTGCACCAAAAAAGGACTGTCCTGATACTCAGGACAGTCCTTTGTGAAAATCTAATGAAAGAGTATGAATTACTCTTCTACCGGTGCCTCAGCATTCTCAACTGGAGCTACTTCCTCGACAGGAGCTTCCTCAGTTTCCTGTGGTTCCGGATCAATCGGATTTACTTCCTTAATGGAAATGCTGATACGACGTGTAGAAGCATTAACATCGAGAACCTTCGCCTCAACTTCCATGCCTTCTGTCAAGACATCCTGTGGCTTGTTCAGACGAACATTGGAAATCTGAGATACGTGGCACAGTGCATCAAGGTTCGGCTCAAGTTCAACAAATGCACCAAACTGGAACATACGAACAACCTTACCTCTTACGATCGAGCCAACCGGAATACGCTCTTCGATATTGTAGAACGGATCATCCTCAGCCTTCTTATAACCAAGAGAGATTCTCTTCTTCTCAGGATCGAAATCCTTCACATATACATGAACCTGGTCACCAACTGCCAGAACCTCGGACGGATGGTGGATATGATTCCAAGAGAGCTCAGAAACGTGAATCAGTCCGTCAACGCCGCCGATATCCACGAATGCACCGAAATCTGTCAAGCTTCTAACTACGCCATCATATTCCTTATCCTTCTCGATAGAACCCCAAACCTCGTCAGCCTTAGCCTTGCGCTCGTTGTTCAGAAGTGTTCTTCTGGAACCAGATACTCTCAGACGGCGCTTCTCTGCATCAAACTGAGTAATCAAGATCTCCATTGTCTTACCCTTGTAAGACTCAAGATCGTTGACTGTGTTCAGTTCAAGTTGTGTGCGGTGGATGTAGATATCTACTTCACCGTAACTCGCGATGACGCCATCCTTCACTACGCTTGTAATCTTTACTGTTACTGGAGTCTTGTTGTTGCAAGCTTCCTCAATCTCAGCCTTGTTCTTGCTGAAGTCTACATGTGACTTAGAAAGAATGATTTCTTTTCCCTGATCTGTATTGCGGATGCTACGAACAAATACTTCAATCTCTCTGCGCTCTGCTACTGCCGCGTCAAAGTCAAAATCAGGTTCGAACTCGCTTCTTGGAATCTTGCCTTCAGACTTATCATGGACATCTACATATACGAAATCGCCATCGCAGGTCGTAATTTCTCCCTTCACTGTAGCGTTCTTTCTGAGCTGTGGAATGCTCTCAATGTAATCGCCAAAATTGATGTCGTTCGACTCCTGAATCGTGTTTACCTCGTTCTCACTCATGGTTGTGATAACCTCCCTGATAATACTCACCGGCGTTGATGCTCCTGCAGTCACCCCGATTAGTTTCACCTTTCTGTCTCTCCACACAGGCAGCAATGGCTCCACTTCATCGGCGCTCCCGACAAGGTATGTCAGCGCACAACGATCTGAACATATGTCAAAGAGCTTCTTCGTGTTGGAACTGGAACGCGATCCTATGACAACCATAACATCGGCAACCCCCGCCAACTCAGCAGTTTCCCTCTGCCTATTTTCAGTCGTATAACATATTGTACCAAAAATCTGATCTTTTGCAATTTTTTTCTGCACGAATTCACAAATTTTTTGGAATTCTTTACTAGAAAATGTCGTTTGGGAAACCCAAATCGCATTGGATTCTATTTCTGGAAGGGCTTCTGCTTCAGCAAGTGATGAGATAACTGAAGCATTTTGTGCCTCTCCGCAGATTCCTATTACCTCCGGATGCCCCTTGGTTCCTGTGATATAGACCGGTCTTCCCTCCAAGTCAGCTTTTCGTACGATATCGTGTATTTTCTTCACAAATGGGCATGTGCAATCAATGATTCGACAATTTCTCGCCTCCAATGATTCGACTACTGAAGGTGTAACACCGTGGGCGCGAATCAGTACCGTGCTACCCACTTCAACTTCTTCTGGCTCATGAACAAGTAACATACCCGAAGCAAGCAACTCGCCCACAACCGTCTCGTTATGCGTAATTTCGCCTAACATGTAGATCTTCTGATCGTTCTTCTCTTTCAGAATCTGATAGGCAGAAGATACTGCATTTTGCACCCCAAAGCAGAACCCGGATGACTTGGCAAGTTGAATCTTCCATTTACTCACAACAATATCCCCCAGAATGCAATCACTCATGAATGTAAGAAAGCAAAGCCTCCTGCGTAGCATCAATCGATATGCTTGTTGTATCGATTTCAATTGCATCCTCAACCTTTATCAACGGCGAAGCGGCACGTGTCGCATCCTGCTGATCACGATACTCAATATCACGGAGCACTTCTTCGAATGTCACATCCGTGGCCCCTTTCTCTTTCAACTCTGCAAGTCTTCTCTTGGCACGTTCTTTCGCATCGGCAACCAAGAAGAATTTGTACTTTGCATTCGGGAAGACTTTTGAACCAATATCACGTCCGTCCAGAATGACATTCTTTCCCTCGGAGATTTTTCTTTGCAGACTCACCATAGCTTCGCGAACAAATGGCATCGCAGACACATCAGAAGCAGCAACCGAAACACCCGGCATACGGATCTCTTTCGAAACGTCTTCTCCGTCAAGCCATACATGCTGTTCACCATTCTCATGGGTAATATCGATCTTGATCTCCTGCATCATCTTCTCTACAGATGCCTGGTCTTTGGTATCGATACCAGACTTCAGTGCCTTGAGTCCGCAAGCACGATACATCGCACCAGTATCCAAATAAAGAATGCCCAACTTTGCTGCCACACCCTTGGCAAGCGTTGATTTGCCGGAACCAGAAGGTCCGTCTACTGCAATCTGATAATATTCCATTTGATCATCCTCCTAATAAACAAAAATCACATATTAAATTGCACGATGGCCTAAGCCGATTGCAATTTCATTCAAATGTAAAAGTCCGATTCCAAAATATACGCAAACGCTCAAATGATCGCTATAACGAGCGATACCAATCTTCCCACCGACATTGAGTCCTATCGCCTTGGAAGTAATCTGGGAGATTGCTTCCCTAGCTGCGCCAGCAAGTGCCCCTTCTTCGTTATGACTTGCGCCGATGATGCCCTCACGTTGTGCAGCCACAACGCAACGCTCGATGATTTTAGAAACCGACGTGATAAACTCCCCGCCGAAATCCGCTGCGGTTGCACTGATATCTTCTTCTTTTAAGGAAGTTTTCAATTGTGCTTCTTCTTCTCTTGAATTGGTAAGCGCTATTTGTATCGCCGCTGAAGCTGTCAATTTACTACTCGCAATGATTTCTTTCACTATTCTTCCTCCTTCAATTTCTCCGGAACTAAGTTTCTGTCTTTGCCGGTATCGTATACCTTATACTCTTCCCAAAGCTTCTCAAGTGACTCGAAAGAAGCTTCGATATGGCTCTTCCGATGCATACCTAACGCAACAAGCAGTGCATTGATCAATGACAGTGGTGCAGTAAGTGAATCCACAAACGAAGCCATATCCGACCGTGCAAAAAGCGCCACATCGGCATTTTCGGTCATAGGTGTGTCCGCCTTATCTGTGATGACAATCACGCTCGCGCCACGCTCTCTTGCATACTGCATAGATTTGATCGTTCGTGTGGAATATCTTGGAAAACTGATGCCAATCATGACGTCTCCCGGACCAATTGGCAGGATCTGCTCAAAGACTTCATTTGCACTATTACTATGAATATGAACCACATCGTCAAACAAAATCGTCATGTAGAACTGCATGAAAGAAGATAGCGGAGATGAACTTCGAAGGCCCATAATGTAAATCTTCTTCGCCTGTAAGATCGTCGTAACAGCCTGACTGAAAGCCTGATCATCAAGATTCTCATACGTGTGCTTCAAGCTGTCCATATCAGCCTGAAGGATCGATTTCAAAACAGAAGCATCGTCGGCAAAACGACTTGCAGCATTGAGACGCTGTACAGATGTCAGCTTTACCTTGAGTTCTTCCAGCAACGCTTTCTGGAAATGAGGATAACCTTCATAGCCTAACTCCATGGAGAAACGAACGACGGTCGATTCGCTGACTCCGGTTGCTTCACCAAGTTTCGCAGCCGTCATATACGCTGCATTCTCGTAATTATTCAGTATATAGCGAGCAATCGCCTTCTGGCCTTTGCTCATAGAATCCATCGCATCGGTGATACGATCGACTACACTTGACAATGAATCACTTCTTTTCTCTTCCATGCTCATTGTTCCTCATCTCCCTTTTGACCTTCCATCCAGTTTTCAATAGAAATCTGTCGGTCATCCTTCATACCGGATGCTGTTTCCAGAGAATCCTGAAGATCGCGAATCGTCTTATACATCATTAATTCCATAGCCGGCATCTCAGACACAGAGGAAATACCGAATTCCAGAAGGAACTGCTTCGTCGTACGGAATAGAGTCGGACGTCCAGGTGCATCCAGGTTCCCGCATTCTTCGACCAGTCCTCTTTCTATCAGTCTGGAAACGATCGAGTCAGAACTGACGCCTCGGACCGCTTCGATCTGTGCACGCGTCACTGGCTGGTTATAGGCAATCACAGCAAGTGTCTCATATGTCGCCTGGGACATAGGCGGGCGCGAACGCGGTGCAAAGAGTTTCTCGAGTACGGGCTTCATGGAAGGTTTGGTGCACATAACATAAGCATCATCCACTTTACGAATCATAAGTCCGCCCCATGGATTCGTCTCATACTCTTTCATCATACGGGTCAGCGTCTCATCCAGCACCTCTTTAGGCATCTGGGTAATTTCAGCAAGCTGGTCGCATGAAATCGGATCACCATGAACGAAGAGCACCGCTTCCAGTGCTGCCGGTAATTCCTGCAAGGTAATCTTGTTTTCCTGCTTCTCGCCTTCAATCATATGCGGCCAACTCCTTCGTTTCTTCACTTCGATTCAGACCAAATCTCTCCTCGTCGAGTTGATCTTTCTTGGTTTCAATCAGAATCACATCGAAAGGTTTCTCCTGTTCGGCAACAATCTGATCACCTCGAAGAAGTTCCAGTACAGCCAAGAAGCCAACGATTCGGTCCATCTTATCCACCTGATGGTTCGGAAATATCTCATGAAAAAACACTTTCCCTTTTCCTACAATATGATTCCAAACCACTCTGATTTTATCACGAATCGAGAACTTGTCGCGTTTCAAGATATGGGTGATCTTGGATGCGATATCCGCGAAACGTGTCTTATTGCGTTCACATACATCTTCCACGCTTTTACTCAACTGCGATTCATCAACAGGCGCAGGTATGCTCTCTGGCTTGATCCCGAGGGAAGCAGGTGTCTGCGGCAAACGATACATACATTTCGAGAAATCACGGTAGCGATCTTTCAAGTCTTCAGCCATCATCTTACAACGACGATATTCCAAGAGTTTGACGACAAGTTCTTCTCTCGGATCCGGTTCCGTCTCTTCTTCATTGATTCGATGATCAGGAAGAAGCATTCTAGACTTGATATGTACCAGCGTAGCGGCCATAAGCAGAAATTCCGATGCCACCTCCATGTCCAGCGAACTCATCTTCTCCAGATAGTCCATGTACTGGTCTGTAATCTCGGCAATCGGAATATCGTAAATATCTATGTCGTTCTTTTCAATCAAATGAAACAGAAGGTCCAGCGGGCCTTCAAACTTACGAAGTCTGACTTGTGGATTGTCCATTGTCGCCATTTCCAATCTACCTCAAGACTTCTCCGTCTTATGCTTCCGTATCAAAGCCAATCTTCACGGCTTTTCTTACTTCCTTCATGGTTTCTTCGGCGCGTTTTGTAGCCCGTTCACGGCCCTGACGCAGAATCTCAAGAAGCTTCGGTTCGTCCTCAAGAAGTGCTGTACGCTTCTCGTAAATCGGTGTATGGAACTCTGCAATCTTCTCCTGGAGCATACGCTTACAAGCTACGCAACCGATGCAACCACCCTTGCATTGCTGTTCGATCTCAGGTACTTTATCCTCATTGAAGACCTTATGGAAAGCATAGACTGTGCAGATATCCGGATGACCTGGATCATCCTTACGAATACGAGCCGGGTCAGTAATCATGCCCATGACCTTCTTCTTTACTTCTTCCGGTGTATCAGCTAATGCAATGGTATTACCATAACTCTTACTCATCTTTCTTCCATCTGTACCCGGAAGTACTTTCGCCTTCGTAAAGAGAGGCTGTGGTTCAGGAAGCACCTCAGACTTATAAAGATAATTGAAACGACGAGCCAGCTCACGGGTAATCTCAAGATGTGCAGACTGGTCTTCACCAACCGGTACATAATCGGCGCGATACATCAGAATATCCGCAGCCATCAGGGTCGGATAGCCAAGGAAACCGTATGTCATAATGTCCTTCTCAGAAGACATGTTCGCGATCATGTCCTTGTATGTCGGGCATCTTTCCAACCAAGAAAGAGGTGTATTCATACCCAGAAGCAGATAAAGTTCTGCATGCTGCTTCACATCAGACTGCAGGAAGATCGTTGCTTTCTCCGGATCAACACCACTTGCCAGAATGTCTGCAAGAAGGCCCAGTGTATTCTTACGAAGAACATCTGTATCGGCATAACCGGTGGTCAATGCATGCCAGTCGGCGATGAAGAAATAACATTCATGCTGGTCCTGAAGTCTCACCCAGTTCTCAATGGCACCAAAATAGTTGCCAAGATGGATGTTACCTGTCGGTCTAGTTCCTGATAATACGATTTTATTGTCCATGTTTACCTCTATTCTTTCAACAAGTCTTTCTTGCAGAAGTTAATATGTTCATTAAAGAATGTCCCACAGCCAAGATTCCAAAGGATCTGTGATCAACTCGATTACTTTAACGAATGGTGTCTCAATCCATCCGATTAATCTTGACAGGAGACTCACGTGCGTGAAATTCTCAAGAAGGATCAGCACCAAGAAAGCATAGGATGTATATTTCACCAAACTATTAAAGGTATTGCGCATCTTATACGGAATGAAGGTATATACGAAGCGGTATCCATCCAACGGTGGAACAGGAATCAAGTTGAATGCCATCAGACCAAG
Organism: Oscillospiraceae bacterium; assembly: GCA_045598705.1. GTDB lineage: Bacteria > Bacillota > Clostridia > Saccharofermentanales > Saccharofermentanaceae > Scatonaster. The sequence goes on along the minus strand of JAZLMM010000021.1, from coordinate 3,773 downwards.
GTTAATACTCGTAAGCATTTCGAAGAAAAACAAGACGATATTCTGGATCATCCACACCTTCTCCGAACTTGCTCCGTGTGAACGGAAATACACGAAGAAGAACGTAAAGAACAAGGAAGAAATCAATGCCATCACAAAATTGGCAAAAACACCTGCAAGACTAATCAATCGTTCGCAGTTCCATCGCTTGAATCGTTTCAGGTTATTCGGATTAATCTGAACGGGCTTGCCCCAACCAAATCCGGCTAGGAACAAGAGAATCGCACCAGCTGGATCGATATGAGCCATTGGGTTAAGCGAGATTCGTCCCTGTCTTCTTGGGGTATCATCACCCATCTTCTCTGCTACCCAAGCATGCATAAACTCATGGATAGAGAGCGAGAAGGCCAACACCATAATAAACAGCGTCAGGTAGATAATCTTCTCCGAGAAAGACATAGAAGAAGAAAATATATTATAAATCAGCATGTTGTCTCCCTACACTTCTTACGCCAGCGACTCAAGCCTTCTTCAGGCTTACGCTTGCTTTCTCACCGTTCACGTCAATTTCTTTCGCATCATCGGAAGTTTCTGCAACAATGGATGTCGCCAGAACACCGGAAGCAATCTCTTCACCATACTTGGTAAAGATTGCAGCCAGCTTCTCCTCACACTGGTAAGCGATTGCGATACGATCTGTGATCTCAAATCCAGAAGTCTTACGGAGGTTCTGAATCTTGGAGATGATCTCACGTACGTAACCTTCTTCAATCAGCGCATCATCAAGTTTGGTATCCAAAGAAACCGTGAAGTTCTTGTCAGACTGTGTGGACAGGCCTTCCGGCTGTACATTCTCTACCAGCAGGTCTTCTGTAAGCAGTTCGAAAGATTCGCCATCTACTTCGATCGTAATCTTGCCATCTGCATTCAGCTTAGCCATGGTCTCCTTACCAGGCAGTGCTGCAATGACTTCCTTGGCCGCATTGAGCTTCGCCCCCAGTTTTCTTCCGAGCGTTCTCAGCTGTGGCTTGAACTTATAGTCAAGAAGCGAGGATGCATCCTTCATGAAGACAACTTCATGTACATTCAATTCTTCCTTGATGATGGTGCTATATTCTTCCGGCAACTCGTCTTCACAAACAGCATACAACGTAGCCAAAGGCTGACGGTTCTTGATGTTCGCAGCCTGACGGCAGGAACGGCCCATCTCAACGATCTTCTGGATGTCGTCCATCTCACGCTCGAGTTCCGGCAGGATCCATTCCTTCTTAGCAACCGGATAGTCACACATATGGATGGAAAGCGGCGCATCCGAATTCACGGAACGAACGATATTCTGATAGATGGATTCTGTCATGAACGGAATAAACGGTGCAGCCAGACGAGAGAACTGTTCAAGGCAAGTATAGAGCGTCATGTATGCATTGATCTTGTCCTGCGTCATTTCAGAACCCCAGTATCTCTCACGACCACGACGAACATACCAGTTCGAGAGTTCATCGACAAAGCTTTCCATCATACGGGAAGCACCCGTGATGTCATAAGCCTGCATCTTGCTGTCAACGGTATCGATCAATGAATTCAAGCGGGACAGGATCCACTTATCCATGACAGACAACTTGTCATACTCAAGTGCATACTTGTTCGGATCAAATTCATCAATATCTGCATAGGTGATATAGAACGCATAAGTATTCCAGAGCGTACCCATGAACTTCGCAAGGATCTGATCAACGTTTGCATGGTCAAAACGGGACGGCAACCACGGTGCATTGGCACTATAGAAATACCATCTTGCCGCATCGGCACCCTGACGGTTCAGGATATCCCACGGGTCAACTACGTTACCCTTATGCTTACTCATCTTCAGGCCGTCCTTATCCTGAACAAGACCCATAACGATAACATTCTCGAATGGAGAACGCTGGAACAGCTGGGTGCTGATTGCCAGCAAGGAGTAGAACCATCCACGTGTCTGGTCAAGTGCCTCAGAGATGAACTGACACGGATAATGCGCTTCGAAGAACTCCTTGTTCTCGAAAGGATAGTGGAATTGAGCAAATGGCATCGCACCAGAGTCGAACCAGCAGTCGATTACCTCCGGTACACGTGTCATCGGCTTGCCGCACTTCTCACAAGTAACATGAACCTTATCTACGTAAGGCTTATGAAGCTCGATCTCATCCGGGCAGTCTGTCGAGTTCTTCTTCAGTTCTTCGATAGAACCGATGCACTGACGATGGCCACACTCGCACTCCCAGACCGGAAGTGGTGTACCCCAATAACGTTCACGGGAAATACCCCAGTCTACAACGTTCTCAAGGAAGTTACCCATACGGCCGTCACGAATCGTCTCCGGATACCATGTTGCCATACGGTTGCTCTTCACGAGCTGATCCTTGACCTTCGTCATGGCAATGAACCAAGAAGATCTTGCATAGTAGATGAGTGGTGTATCACATCTCCAGCAGAACGGATAATCATGTTCGTAAGGCATCTTCTTCAGAAGCTTGCCTTCCATGTTGAGTTTCTTGATGATCAGCGGGTCAGCATCTTTGACGAAAAGACCTGCGAACTCTTCACAAGCCTCCGGAAGCGTTCCGTCTTCCTTAACAAGTTGTACGAACGGCAGATTATTGTCACGACCGACACGTGCGTCATCTTCACCGAATGCCGGTGCAATGTGAACGATACCGGTACCATCACTCATGGTAACATAGCTGTCTGCGCAAACTTTGAAGGCTTCCTGTCTGCTCTTTTCAACCAATTCCGCGGAATACGGGAGAAGCGCTTCATACTTCTTTCCTACGAGATCCGTACCCTCATAGCGCTCAATGATCTCATACTCGTCGAAAAGCTGTGGTACAAGACAACCGGCCATGTAGTACATGACTTTCTTCTCAGTACCGTCCAGATCCTTCGGTACAGCGATCTTGACATACTCATCCGTCGGGCTGACACAGAGTGCTACATTAGATGGAAGTGTCCAAGGCGTCGTCGTCCAAGCAGCAAAGTAAGTATCCTCTTCACCTACTGCCTTGAAGCGAACGAATACAGAATTCTCTTTCACAGCCTTATAGCCCTGAGCAACTTCGTGGCTACTCAAAGCCGTACCACAACGTGGGCAATACGGAACAATCTTATGACCCTTGTAGAGCATATCCTTGTTCCACATGGTCTTCAGAGCCCACCATTCAGACTCGATATAGTTGTTATCGTATGTAACATACGGGTGCTCCATATCTGCCCAGAAACCAACGCGGTCAGACATCTGCTCCCACTCGCCCTTATACTTCCATACGGACTCCTTACACTTCTGGATGAACGGTTCTACACCGTAGTCCTCAATCTGCGGCTTTCCGTTGATGCCCAGCATCTTCTCGACTTCCAGCTCAACCGGAAGACCGTGTGTATCCCATCCAGCCTTAAACTGGATATGTTCACCCTTCATGGAGTGGTATCTCGGGAAGAGGTCCTTGATGACACGTGTCTTAATGTGTCCAATGTGAGGTTTACCATTGGCTGTCGGCGGTCCATCATAGAGTGTAAAACTCGGCGCGCCATCCTTCTCTGGACGGATAGACTTCTTCTGAATATCGTTCTCTTTCCAGAACTTCAGAACTTCCTGCTCTCGATCGATAAACTTCATGTCTTTCGAAACTTTATTATACATGCCAAAACCTCAACTTTACAAAAGCTCCCGTCATTATAACATACGAAAACCGTAATAAGAATTATTTTTTATTCTTATTACGGAAATTTCGTCAATTCTGCTAAACAGAAATTATAGCTGG
>JAZLMM010000020.1:0-39012 GCA_045598705.1 Oscillospiraceae bacterium | reverse complement strand
GGAACACCGGATAATGCAGCAGGTACGCTCGTATATGCCACCAATCTTCCTTTCAGAAATGCACCAATGAGAAGCATCATCCGTGAAGTGATCGATCTTCCTGTATATATCGATAATGACGCAAACTGCGCGGCCATGGCGGAGAGTGTCTCCGGCGCTGCGGCTGATGTAGCGGATTCTGTGACGATCACCATCGGTACAGGAATCGGATGCGGTGTCATCATCGGCAACCGTATTTTCTCCGGATTTAACCAGGCTGGTTCTGAATTCGGTCACACCGTCATGGTTGCTGGCGGTCGTCAGTGTTCCTGCGGTCGTAAGGGCTGCTTCGAAGCCTACGCTTCTGCTTCTGCGCTGGCCAGCATGACTCGCGATGCGGCAAAAGAGAATCCAGATTCTTCCATGGGGGCAATGATTGAAGCAAATGATGGCGAATCCAACGCTCGTATAGCTTTCGACGCCATGAAGAATGGTGATGAAGTGGCAGCCCAAGTGGTCGATTCCTATATCGAGTATCTGTCGGAAGGTCTGGCGAATGTAATCAATACCTTTATGCCGGAGGTCCTGTTGATCGGCGGCGGCGTCTGCAACGAAGGTGATTCACTGATGGTTCCGCTTCGAGAGAAGACAATGAGCAAGCCGTTCTTCGGACCTGGTGTCAGAAAGACGGAGATCCGCGTGGCCAAGATGGGCAACGATGCAGGCATCGTCGGTGCGGCTATGATGGGTAAGGCTTGCTTTGATGATAAGATTCAGGGCTGATGAATATGAGTGAGGAAGTTGGAAATACTGCGGATAATAGTATCCGCCTAGCTTTGCTCACTGAATATGATGGGACTGATTTCGTCGGTTTCCAAAGACAAGATAACGGGCGCTCCGTACAGCAGACACTGGAAGAAGCAGTGGAGAAGGTGTACGGGCGCTTCTGTCGTATATATGGATGTAGTCGGACGGATTCCGGCGTACACGCCAGAGGACATGTGTCGCATGTGGATGTTCCGTTCCGAATTCCAGAGGAGAAGATCCCACTCGCGCTCAATGCCGTGTTAGAGGAAGACCTCGTGGTGCTTGCGGCCCAAGAGGTGCCGGAATCATTCCACGCACGTTTCAATAGCCGCGGTAAGCATTACTGTTACCGCGTTCGAAATGCCAAAGTGCCCTCTGCAATCGGTCGAAGAAACGAGGCTTTTGTCCCAGGTATACTCGATGTGGAGGCGATGAACGACGCGGCACAGGCATTCGTCGGAACACATGATTTCTCTGCTTTCCGTTCTCAGGGAGGACCGGATATCACGCCGATCCGTACTATGAAAGATGTCTACGTGCAGCGAGCGCAGGACGATTCCAATCAAGTGGAGATCCATGTAATCGGGGAATCGTTCCTCTATAACATGGTCCGCATCATGGCGGGGACACTGGTATATGTGGGGCAGGGCAGGATGTCCCGCAAAGAAATCGAGTCTTTGCTTACAGGTGAAGGGGCACGTAAAGAAGCGGGAAAAACCATGCCGGCCAAGGGCTTGACGCTAGAGAAAGTGTTCTACGACGATCTTTCCTGGTAGAACTTGCAAAACAAGTGCTTTTCCCGTACTATCAAATGAGTGATTCTAAAACAAGGAGCGTAAACATATATGGCAAATCCAATTGTGACGATTGAAATGGAAAAAGGCGGCATCATGAAGTTGGAGCTCTATCCGGACGTAGCACCGATCAGTGTGCAGAACTTCATTGATCTTGCCGAGAAAGGCTTCTACGATGGACTCATCTTCCACCGCGTCATCTCCGGATTCATGATTCAGGGCGGTGACCCGACAGGTACCGGTATGGGTGGCCCGGGTCATCACATCAAGGGTGAATTCCGTGCAAATGGTGTACCGAACGACCTGTCTCACGAGCGTGGCGTACTGTCCATGGCACGTGCGGGAGATCCGAACTCTGCAGGATCTCAGTTCTTCATCATGCATGAAGACGGACCGTTCCTCGATGGCAACTATGCAGCTTTCGGTCGTATTATCGAAGGAATCGAAGTGGTAGATCAGATTGCTTCAACGCCGACAGATCGTGGTGATCGCCCGTTGACTGAACAGAAGATGAAGAAAGTGACCATCGAGAAGTAATCGAAACATTCATTCAAACACAAAATATCCCGATGTGGACCTTAAGGGAATAGACCCAAGGTATGCATCGGGATTTTTTCAATCTTTCGTAGTATCTTTCTTATTCTCTTCTGCAATGATGTAAAGTGGACGATTCTTGACCTCAAGATAGGTCTTAGCAAGGTACTCACCGATAATGCCGAGTGCCATAAGAATCATGCCACCCAAGAAAAGCATGAAAGAGAGAAGGGACGGATAACCGGCGACCTTATCCCAAATGCGGTTGATAATAGCATGGATGAAGTAGTAGAGCAAGTAGACAAAAGCACCGAAAGATGTGAAAAGACCGACATAAGTGGCGATTTTTAGCGGGGCAGTTGTAAAGGAGACGATACCTTCGATTGCATAGAGGAACAATTTCCAGAAGGACCACTTCGTCTCACCTGCGACACGCTCAACATTCTCATATTCCAGCCATTTGGTGCGGAATCCGACCCAGGCAAAAATACCTTTGCTGAAACGCTGACATTCCGGCAACGAGAGAATTGCATCGACAACTGGACGAGTCATAACGCGGAAATCTCTCGCACCATCGACGATCTCAACATCGGTATGACGATTGATTAGATGATAGAATCGGCGTGCAAAGAAACTTCGAATCGGTGGTTCACCTTTACGGGAGACACGGCGTGTCGCAACAATATCCGTCTCACCACTTTCAAGAGACTGAAACATCTCTGGAAGAAGGGACGGTGGGTCTTGCATATCTGCATCCAAAATGCCGATCCAATCTCCTTTCGCAGCAGAAATCCCTGCGAACATGGCTGCTTCTTTGCCGAAATTGCGAGAGAAGGAGATATAGTGAATCCGATCATCTTTGGCGGCCAGATCCTTCATGACTTTCAGGGTCTTGTCATTACTTCCGTCATTGACGAGGATTAATTCGTAATCATACTGAGAACAGTCGCTCATGACCTTGCAGAGCGCTTCATAAAGAAATGGAAGAGCTTCTTCTTCGTTATAGCAGGGCACGGTCAGACTAATTAGCATAAATGAACCTCTTATTGTATGTTCTTTGTGGTTTCAGTATACTACATGAAACTGTAAAGTCGCTACTTGCATGTGTAAACCTTTTGGAAACAGGTTTAGATGTGATATGATACTAATGAAATTCTGTGTGCAATCGGAGGTTCACATGATTGAGAAGGCATCGCTAGAGAAAAACACGAGAATACTCGATTTTCGGCCACTCATTGCATTTTTTGTCACACTATTTTCCGCATTCATACTGTTTGCGAATGTGGGTGTAACGCCGTTTGGCTCGAAGAATATATTCACATCAGATTTGGCTGCACAATATGGCCCCTATTTAGTTGGCCTTCGCAATGCCCTAAAAAGCGGTGAATCACTCCTATATACACAATCACAAGGAATGGGTAAGAATACTTTGGGAATCTTTGCCTACTACTTATCGAGCCCGTTGAATATTATTGTGCTTCTGTTTCCGAAGAATTATGTTCAGGAATCTGTAACCATCATGATCTGCTGCAAGTTGGCTTTCGGTGGCGCTTTCATGACATGGCTTCTTGACCGCAAATTCAAGACCAAGTCGAAGATGACCATTGTTTTTGGCCTGATGTATCCGCTTTGTTCCTTCGTTTTGACATTTATCTTCAACATTATGTGGTTGGACGGCATCGCTCTTCTGCCATTATTAATCTTGTTCGTTGACCAGTTTATGGAGAACCGTAGGAAATGGCCGAAACTGACACTCATACTTCTCCTGTTATTCGTATCCGGATATTACATGGCTTACATGATAGGTATCTTCTCTTTCTTCTATTTGGTTTGTGTGATGGGATATCAGGGCAAATTCAGCGGAGAAGACGCCAAGAAAAATGGAAAAACCGTGTTGTGGTTTATTCTGTCTGCAATAGTCGCAGCCATGATGAGTGCGATGATACTTCTTCCTGCTGGATTGGACACCATTGTTAACGGCGACTACACGAAGAGTGCTGGAATGTCTCTGGACCCAGAGTTCAATTTACGTGCATTCATTGATCAGTTTATGGCCAATGGTGTGCCGGATCTGTCCAACAATCTTCCTTACATTTTCTGCGGTATTTCTGCACTGTTCCTATTTCTGTTGTTCTTCTTCAACAAGACCATTGCTACGAAATTAAAGAAAGCGATTGCAGGTGTTAGCATAGCATTTCTCCTTTCCTTTATGGTACCGCTACTCAATCGCGCATGGCATCTGTTCGATGATCCAAACTGGTTCAACTTTCGATACTCATACCTATTTTCCTTTGTGATGATTCTGGTGGCATTCTATTCTTTCCTGCATATAGATGGTGCAGACAAGAAAACTTTCGCCTGTGCATATGGTGTGATAATTGGGTTCTGCGTGATTTCTCAGAGCTTTGGAGAGATGACGAAAAAGGGGAATATCTTCTTCGCAACAATATTGTTCTTGACCTTGGAAGCAGCACTTCTATACGGTTTGACCATGAATAATTGGCCAGAACAGATTTCGAACCTTCGAAGATTTGGGGCAGGCTTCCTCGTTGCGGTTATCCTTATAGAGATGGTTATTTTCAACACACAACGATATATTCCGAACGTTATCGGCATGGCGGATGATGCGGACCAATATCCAACCATGTTGGATCATCTGGATACATTAACGGAGAATATTGATAGGTCGACATGGGCGAGAACGGAGTTAGAGCATTCTTGGGATACGTTTATCACACCCAATACTCTTCCAAGTTATATCAATACCAACAGCCTCAGCTCATTTGCTTCCATGGCGAACAAGAAGACCAATCATCTCATGAAGCAGTTCGGTTATGACACCAATTACAACTACTTCTTTGTGAACCATGTCAACACGATTGACCCAGTAGATGCAATGTTTGGCGTGAGATATGTGGTTTCTGGAAAGGAATCACTGTCAGAACTGAATTTTATAGCAAAAGAAGACGATTCATACTTCCTTTACGAGAATCCATATGCCCTACCCATTGCCTATCTTGTTGAACCCAATGCGGGTGATTTTGATGCATATGCTTTGGAGAAAGACTTGAAAGTCAAGGATTACTTCGTTTTCCAGGAGAAGTGGATCCAGTCTCTTTCTGGACTAGATGCTTCCGATATTTACGATACGTTCAATGCGGAGTGGACGGTGCTGAATGGTGAACGTTCAGATGTGCCGCCTATGGAAGATGAGAAAGTAGTTAAAGAAATGGAGAACTCATTGAATCAGGAACCATATCCGTACAAGTCGGATGACCTGATCTTCTTCTATAAGAACAATGATAAGACGTATTTGACGTTGCGAACAGAACTGACAATCACAGATGATGCACCGCTTTACTTCCTCGTGCCGTATGCAGCACTTCAGGCCGAGGCAGAGATTTACGTCAACAATGAGCAGATTGGTGAACATGGAAGCTCATATTATAGTCAGATTTTGGCGCTTGGGTCGTATAGCATTGGGGAGAAGATTACAGTTGATTTGCGTGTGAAGAGTGATGCAATGGCTTGTTATGAACCAATCTTCGCATACTGTCACATTGAGAATTTTGCACCGCATTATGAGAAGCTCGTGCAGACTGTACAGGATTTTGTGGTGGAAAATGGTCATGTTACGTTCACTACTTCATCAGATAAAGATCAATTACTGTTTACGACGATTCCATTCGAAAACGGATGGGAAGCCTGGGTGGACGGTCAGAAGGTTGAGCTGGTTGCTTATCAAGATGCATTCCTAAGTATGCCGATGCCTTCAGGTCCCCATACAATTGAACTTCGATTTACGCCACCGGGATTCAAGGTGGGTGTTGCAACAAGTGTAGTTGGCGTGATACTCTTTGTTGCAATATCGATCATGCTAACACGTAAGAAGAAAACTGTTTCGGTAGAAGCAGAAAGAATAGAAGAAGCGGAACCTGCCGCTACAACAAATATTGCGACTACAAATAAGGAGGAGAAGTCATGAACGTAGCAGAATTGTACAAATTATGGAGTGAGGATCCTTATTTTGATGAGAAGACCCGCGAGGAACTTCTTGCCATCAAAGATGACCCCAAAGAGATCGAAGACCGTTTTTTCCGTGATCTTGAGTTCGGAACAGCCGGGCTTCGTGGAGTACTGGGTGCTGGAATCAACCGAATGAATATGTATGTGGTGGCCAGAGCTTCAACCGGCCTCGGACAATTTATTATAAGTGAGGGAGAAGATGCCATGAAGCGTGGTGTCGTGATTTCCTATGATTCTCGTCATTTCTCACCGGAATTTGCAGAGATTACTGCGCGAACCCTGACATCAATGGGCATTCGTGTCTATCTTTCTGATGAACTTCGCCCAGTTCCGATGCTGTCCTATGCAGTGCGTTGGCACAAGGCATTCGCTGGTGTCATGATCACGGCCAGCCACAACCCGTCTAAATATAACGGATACAAAGTATATGGCGAGGATGGTGGTCAGGTTCCACCGGAGGCGGCATCCAAGATTCTAAGTTTCATTGAGGGAATTGAAGATATCCGTACGGTCAAGTCAGATTCATTGGAAGAGGCGAAACAGAAGGGCCTTCTTACTTATTGGGGTGAAGAAGTGGATGAAGCATATACAGATATGCTGGAGAAACTTGTTATTGACCGCGATGCCATCGAAGCCCAGAAGGATATGTCCATCGTTTACACGCCGCTCCATGGTTCCGGAAATAAACCAGTTCGCCGCATTCTGGCACGACTCGGATTAAAGAACGTGCATGTTGTACCGGAACAGGAACTGCCAGACGGTGCTTTCCCCACAGTGGAAGTCCCGAACCCGGAGAACCCGGCGGCGCTTACTATGGCAATCGAACTTGCTAAGAAAGAGGATGCAGATCTCGTCATCGGAACTGATCCAGACAGTGATCGTGTTGGTATTGCAGTTCGTACAGTAGTAGATGGGAAAGAGACTTATGTACCGTTTACCGGTAACCAAGTCGGTCTGATGCTTCTAGACTATATTCTGGATTCGAAGAAGACTGCAGGCACGCTGCCAGAGGGGTCTTTTGCCGTAACAACAATTGTATCCAGCAAATTGGCCGGTGCAATCTGTAATTACTATGGTGTAGAACTCCAGGAAGTGCTGACAGGTTTCAAGTTCATCGGTGAACGTATCAAGCTAGATGATGAATTTGGCAACAAACATTTCCAGTTTGGTTTCGAAGAGAGCTACGGATATCTTTCTGGATTGGATGTTCGTGACAAAGATGCAGTCGTTGCGGCGATGCTGATTGCAGGTATGCTGGCTCAGTCTAGACAGCGTGGTCAGTCGCTTCTGGATCGACTTCAGAATATCTACAAGCGTTTCGGCTATGGATTTGAAGAGGCAGTGGCGGTTACACTGGAGGGTAAAGAAGGTATTGAGAAGATTGCAGGCTCCATGAAGTCTCTACGAGCAGAGCTCGAGGCATGTCGGAATCTTGAGCAGGCCCAGCAATTGCTCGCAGGTGCACCAGTTAAAGCAGTTCGCGACTATCAGACATCGAAGCGTTATGTGTTTACAGAAAATGGCTTCGAAATAGAACCCATCCAATTGCCTGTATCCAATGTTCTGTTATATGAATTGGGCGGCGATAAGGGATTGGATTGGGCATGTGCAAGACCGTCCGGTACCGAACCGAAACTTAAGATTTACTTCGGAATCTATGCAAATACGGAGGAATCCTCTCGTCAGCGCCTTTCTGAGACAAAGGAGATTGTGTCTTCAGCGGTCAAGGCTAAACTAGTCTGATAGATGGGGAGAAATGCCGATCGACGGTCGGTGAGACAATTGAATATCGAATCAAATGAGATGACGGATTGCCCAGGCGACTCCGTCATCTTTGCATGTGCGGGTCACTAAACTAGCACGGGACTTCACTTCTTCCGAGGCATTCCCCATGGCAATACCCACTGCACCGCAAGTGAACATGCTGATATCATTGTCACTATCGCCGAAGCAGTAGACCTGATTGATTGATACATGCAGGTGGGCGGCCAGGGCAATCACAGCATGCCCTTTGGTCGAACCGTTGGCCATGATATCGATCACATGAGGCATCGAGGAGGTGATCTCCAATTCAGGAAGTTGGCGCAACTCCTGTGTCAACGAATCTTCTGGTTCATAGACCAGAATTTTAGTAATCCGCTTTGACAACAGGCTGTAGTTGTCCTTCAGAATCGGTAGCATAGGGGCACGAATCGCCTCTCGAACAGAACGATTATAGTTCTGAAAAAATGCCAAGTGATTGCTTTCAGGACGGAAGTAGATCCCTGCATCTGCGTATGCGACAAAGTCGTAGCTTTCCCGAAGAAGGCGGGCAATTATGAAATGGACGGTATTTGGGTCTAAACAGCATTCATAGATGGATTGCTCTTTCTGGTAGTCATAAACTTGTGCACCATTACTGGTGATGATTGGTAGAGAAAGATGAAGATCTTCTACAAATTTTCTAACCACGTGGAAAGATCTTCCTGTGGCAATAGAGAAACCGGTTTCGTTATCCAATTCGCGTAACATTTTGAGCGTCTCTTCGGAGATGCACCCACCTGCGGGAAGCAGGGTATTATCTATGTCGCAAACAATCAGACGTTCCATCTTTAATTGCATCCTTCCTGAAAATGGTTCTCTTCAATGAAAGTACAGGCTTTATCCGTGTCCATAGTATCATGATTTTGTTCTGACTCAAAATGTTTATCAAAATTTGTGGATGAAGAGTGTCCAAAAAACAGTCGCAAAACGGAACGGATTTTGTAATTAAATATGAACGTGTTTTGTCTTGAAAGCGATGTCATCATATAGTAATCTTTATTAGGTATATAGAAAATAGGTCGAGGTGTCTCTTGGTATGAAGAAAAACGCATCAAAGAAGAAGCAACAAAAGATCAGAAAGAGTATCATCATCGGAGCGTCTAGCGCACTTGCGGTCTGCCTAGTTGGCGGTATTTTATACGCAACTGTGATTCGAAAGTGGCTGGATGCTAGAAATGATATTGTTGTTATTGATGCGAACGGCAGTGAGATTTCCTACGAACCAGAAGAACTTCAGGCAGAACTTGATGTGAATACGTTCTATAAGGGTATTACCATTGATGGTCAGGACGTGTCTGGAAAGACATTAGAAGAAGTGAAGGCCATGTTCCAGGACAAGGCCAATGTCCAGATCAACGACGTTTTGGATGTGAAATTTCAGCTTGAAGATGAATTGATTCCACTGAATACATCTGGCATGACTGTCTCATGCGATATTAACGAAGTGATTGATAAGGCGTATGCATATGGTCGTTCTAGCACCTTGGAGGGTGATGATGGCCTGAAGGATCGTTATAACACGATTACTGCGCTGCAGACAAAACCAATCGATTTTGCCTCTACTTATACATTTGGAACAGAAGGTTGCGATTCTGTTATCCATACCTTGCTTGATCCATATCAGAAAGAGGTGGTTGAAGCCCACGCAACTGGTTTCGATAAAGAGAAACTCGAATTCATTATTTCAGAGTCTGAACCTGGCCGAACAGTAGATGTTGACAAGGCGATTGAGGATTTCAAGACATCTGTGGATCGTGCGGATTATCAGGTCGTGATTCCAGTTGATTGTCAGACGATTGAACCGACAACTTCTGCTGATTACCTGAAGAATTATCTTGGACTTGTTTCTTCTACATCTTCCGATACGAATGATAACTCCAACCGAAATACAAACATTCGACTGATTTGCGAAGCGATTGACGGTCTGGTTCTACAACCTGGTGAGAAGTTTAACTTCAATGACTATATTGGCGAGCGCACACCTGAAAAGGGATATAAGGAAGCAAACGGAATCGTTGGTGGTGTCTATGTGCCAGAGTACGGCGGAGGTATCTGTCAGGCGAACACCATGCTCTACCATAGCGTGACGAAAGCTGACCTTCAGGTAGATGAACGTCATCCACATACTTACGCCAGCACCTATGTAGATCGAGGAACCGATGCAACGGTTACGTGGACCAGCCCGAACTTCCAGTTCACCAATAGTTCGGAGTATCCGATTGCTATCCATGCGACATATGCAGATCAGGTGGTTATGGTAGCCATTTATGGACGTCCGATCGAGGACAATCTTCATATCAAACTGATTGGTGAGACAGTGAAGACGACAGAAACGACGGGTACCGTATATGTAGCGGATCCAACGTTGCCTATCGGTACGAGAAAAGGTACCAAAGAAGCACATAAAGGATATGAATGCGTATCTTATAAAGTGTGGTACGATGAGAATGATAACGAAGTCAAGCGTGAAGAGTACTTCTCAAGTTCTTACCCGATGACCAATGAGGAGATTCATGTGGGTACGTTGGGCCCGGATGGAAAGACATATCCGATGGACGCTGCAACCGGAACGGTAACTGGACCAACACCTGTCCCGACACCGACACCGGAACCAGAGAACCCACCAGAGAACCCACCGGAGAATCCACCGGAGAATCCACCGGAGAATCCGCCAGAGAACCCACCGGAGACTACACCGGAACCAACACCGGTACCGGAGCCTGAGAACCCGAACGGCGGCGAAGGCGGCGGCGAGCCGGCATAATGTCGTTGGCATCTTGGCAACCTCCTGGAGCCTCGCGAAACAAATATGTTAATCAGGGGCACAAGTCTTCATAATCAGAGTTGTGCCCTTTTTATAGAAGGAGAGAACGTTATGAGCACATCTTACAAAGGTCCAGTCGTCCTGATTATTATGGATGGCGTAGGCATCAAAGAAATCGAGACCGGTAATGCAGTTACCAACGCCAAGAAGCCGATCTTGGATAACTGTATGAAGAAGTATCCGATGCAGAAGTTGAAGGCACATGGTACAGCTGTTGGACTTCCATCTGACGGTGACATGGGTAACTCTGAGGTTGGTCACAATGCAATTGGTGCAGGACAGGTATATAGCCAAGGTGCAAAACTTGTCTCGGAATCTCTGGCAAGTAAGTCCATGTATCAGAGCGAAGTATGGCAGTCTCTTGTGGCAGATGCCAAGAAGGGTGGAACACTTCACTTTGTAGGGCTTCTGTCTGATGGTAATGTTCACTCCCACATCGATCACCTCCTCGCTATGCTGGATGAGGCGAAAGAAGAGGGTGTTGCAAAGGTGCGCATCCACATCTTGTTGGATGGCCGTGATGTAGGTGAGACTTCTGCGTTGCAGTATGTTGATCAGTTGGAAGCAAAGCTCGCTGAACTTTCTGACGATGCACACGACTATCGTATTGCTTCAGGTGGCGGACGTATGAATATTACGATGGATCGTTACGGAGCAAACTGGGGCATGGTTGAGGCAGGTTGGAAGACGCACGTCCTGGGCGAAGGCAGACAGTTCGCAACCGCTACGGAAGCAATCGAGACATTTAGAAAAGAGATTCCAAATGTAATTGACCAGGATCTTCCGGCATTCGTCATCGCTGAGAATGGTGCACCGGTTGGAACAATTGAAGACGGTGACAGTGTCATTCTCTTTAACTTCCGTGGTGACCGTGCTCAGGAACTTACTGTTGCTTTCGAGAGTGGTGCAGAGTTCGACAAGTTCGATCGTGTTCGTGTGCCACAGGTCAACTATGCAGGTATGCTTGAGTATGATGGTGATCTTCACATCCCGAAGAAGTTCCTTGTATCTCCGCCGGTTATCCGTAACACGTTAGGTGAGCTTCTGGCTAATGAGGGCATCGCTCAGCTTGCTATCTCGGAGACGCAGAAATATGGTCATGTGACATACTTCTTCAATGGCAACCGTTCCAGCAAGTTCAACGATGAACTCGAAGAATATATCGAGATTCCGTCTGATATCGTACCTTTCGAGCAGCGTCCATGGATGAAGTCCGCTGAGATCACAGATAAGATGATTGAACTCATCTCTGAGAATAAGTATCCATTCATGCGTGTGAACTTCCCGAATGGCGATATGGTTGGTCACACGGGTGTATTTGAATCCGCAGTGATTGGTGTAGAGTCTGTTGATATCGCACTGAAGAGAATTCTTCCGGCAATTGATGCAGTTGGCGGCATGGCCATCATCACCGCTGACCATGGTAACGCAGAAGAGATGTTCGAATTGGCTAAGGATGGCACACCGAAGGCTGACAAAGACGGCCGAATCAAGGCTAAGACCAGCCATACACTCAACAAGGTTCCTTGCATCTTCTACGACAACACTGAGAATAAAGACAAGTATGAAGTAGTTGATTCTGACAACTACGGTCTGGCAAATATCGCAGCGACTATCGCAGATCTCCTTGGCGTAGAGAAGCCGGATTGCTGGGAGTCTTCCATGATCAAGATGAAGTAATTCTTCCAATCTTTTTCACACAAAATCAATGAAACAGCCGCTGCTCATGGTCAATCAGGATCAGCGGCTGTTTTTCTATATTATACAAAAAGCATTGTGATTTTGAACAACAAAACAGTTCCATGTATATTGTACTTTTATGATTTGCAGAGAGTGTTATGTTTGCAGAACTGTGGTATAATTTCCACGACTAAACAAGACGAAACGTTTTGTCTAGTACAAAAATAGAAAACAAGAATATTTTAAGGAGAATGATTATGAGAATCGCAAAAAGAGTTTCCGCAGTAGTATTGGCTGGTGTTATGGTTTTCTCTCTCGCCGGTTGTAAGAAGAGCAAGAAGATTTCTGCTGATGATTTCCAGAAGGCTGCAGAGAAGATTGGTTTGACATGCGACAGAGAAGGTGATGCAATTTCTGCTTCCAACGATGATGACACGATCACAGCATCTTTCACAATGGCTGAGAGCACAGATGATGCAAAGGAAGTATTTGATTTCTTCAAGGAAAACTACGTCGGCGACGAAGATGCAATCAAGGATGAAGGCATCGACGTAAAGTCTTCTAGCAATAAGTTTGAGGCTTCTGATGATTCACACTATATGCTCATCGCTCGTAACGACAAAGCACTCGTATTTGTTATGGCTGAGGGTGAAGATCAGGCAAGCCAGGCGAAGGATATGGTTAAGGATCTCGGTCTTTAATTCTGTGATTTCGTGCAGGTGATTCAACTTCACCTAGAATAGACAAATCAGACCACCGCAGTGGAGAGGTGCTCCGCGGCGGTGGTCTTTCTTATATATGAACAGAACACCTATCTGATAGATGGTTGTGCCAAGAAACTGCAAAATCTTTCAGATGTTCCGTATGAAAAAGCACCATTCTCTTTATAATATGTTATAATATATGCGCTCGGCGTATGCCCATTTGCATATTGCTGCGCCACAAACTATAGTTAAATCTTTATATAAAGGAGAAAGTGTATGGCACGAGAACTTACAAAAATGACCATGGACGGTAATACCGCTGCGGCTTATTCCTCGTATGCATTTACGGAAGTTGCTGGTATTTTCCCGATTACACCGTCCTCCCCAATGGCTGACTACACAGACCAATGGGCTCAACAGGGAAAGAAAAACATCTTCGGACAGACAGTAAATGTCGTCGAGATGCAGTCTGAAGGAGGTGCTGCTGGTGCGGTTCACGGTTCTCTGGCTACAGGTGCTCTGACCACAACTTACACAGCTTCCCAGGGCTTGCTCCTCATGATCCCGAACATGTACAAGATCTCTGGTGAACTTCTGCCGTGCGTATTCCACGTATCTGCAAGAGCACTGGCTGCTCACGCACTGAATATCTTCGGTGACCACTCCGACGTTATGTCCTGCCGTCAGACAGGTTTTGCAATGCTCTGCTCCAACAGTGTTCAGGAAGTTGCTGACTTGGCTGCAGTTGCTCATCTTTCTACAATCAAGGGCCGCGTACCGTTTATCCATTTCTTCGATGGTTTCCGTACATCCCATGAAATCCAGAAGATTGAGCTCATCGACTATGCTGATTTCGCAGATCTCGTAGATTACGAGGCTTTGGCTGAGTTCAGAAAGAACGCACTTTCTCCGAACCACCCGACACTGCGTGGTACAGCTCAGAACCCGGATATCTACTTCCAGGCTCGTGAGGCTGCTAACCCGTTCTATCTGGCACTGCCTGAGATCGTTGAGTACTACATGGATAAGATCAATGAGATTCGTGGTACCAACTACAAGCTCTTCAACTTCTACGGTGCTGCAGATGCTGAGAGAATCATCATCGCAATGGGTTCTGTTGATGAGACAATCGAAGAGACTGTTGACTACCTGACCGCTAAGGGTGAGAAGGTCGGTCTTCTGAAGGTTCATCTCTATCGTCCATTCGCAGTAGAGAAGTTCCTCGCTGCTATTCCTGCTTCTGTTAAGAAGATCGCTGTTCTGGATCGTACGAAGGAGCCTGGTTCTTTCGGCGAGCCGTTGTTCCTTGATGTATGCGCTGCATATGCTGGTAAGGCAGACGCTCCGCAGATCATTGCTGGCCGTTTCGGTCTTGGTTCTAAGGACACAACACCGAGCCACATCTTGGCTATCTACAAGGAATTGGCTAAGGCTGAGCCGAAGAAACAGTTCACACTGGCTATCAACGATGACGTAACCAACCTGTCCCTGACAGTTGACGAGTCCATCGATGTTGCTTCTGCTGATACAATTTCTGCTCGTTTCTGGGGTCTTGGTTCTGATGGTACAGTTGGTGCGAACAAGAACTCCATCAAGATCATCGGTGACCACACAGACATGTACGCTCAGGCTTACTTCTCTTATGACTCTAAGAAGTCTGGTGGTATCACAATTTCTGACCTCCGTTTCGGTAAGACTCCAATCCGTTCTACTTATCTCATCGATAAGGCTGACTTCGTAGCTTGCCACAACCAGTCTTATGTTTATAAGTATGACATGCTCTCTGCACTGAAGCCAAACGGCACATTCCTTCTAAACACAGAGTGGACAAAAGAAGAAGTGGATGCCAATCTCCCTGGCGAGATGAAGCGTTACATGGCGAAGAACAACATTAAGTTCTACATCCTCGACGCTGTTGCGAAGGCAAAGGAAATCGGTATGAAGCCGATTAATACAATCTGCCAGTCTGCATTCTTCAAACTTTCCGGTATTCTCCCTGTTGATCAGGCTGTTGAGTACATGAAGAAGGCTGCATACAAGTCCTACAGCAAGAAGGGCGACGATATCGTTAACATGAACTACGCTGCTATCGAAGCTGGTGTAGACGCTGTTGTTGAGTATCCAATCCCGGCTTCTTGGGCAGATGCTCCGGATACAGAAGTTGCAAAGAAGGAAGTTCCTGCTTTCATTTCTGAGATCGTTGAGCCGATGAATGCACAGAAGGGTGATAGTCTCCCTGTTTCTGCTTTCAAGGGCCGTGAAGATGGTACATTCCCGCAGGGCACAGCTGCTTACGAGAAGCGTGGTACAGCTACAGATATTCCGGTTTGGGATGCTACAAAGTGTATCCAGTGTAATCAGTGCTCTCTCGTATGTCCTCATGCTGCAATCCGTCCGTTCCTTCTGAACGAAGAAGAAGCAGCGAAGGCTACATTCCCAGTAGCTGATGTAAAGCCGAAGGCAAACGAGTACAAGTTCCGCATGCAGGTTTCCGCACTCGACTGCTTGAGCTGCGGCGTCTGCGTAACAGTATGTCCTGAGAAGGTTCAGGCTATCAAGATGGCTCCTCTGAAGGACAACATGGTTGAAGCTGACAACTGGGAATACTGCGTATCTCTCTCTCATAAGGAGAATACACTTGCTAAGACAACTGTTAAGGGTAGCCAGATGGAGCAGCCGCTCCTCGAGTTCTCCGGCGCATGCGCAGGCTGCGGCGAGACTCCTTATGCTAAGCTCCTGACACAGCTCTTCGGTGATCGTATGCAGATCTCCAACGCAACAGGATGCTCCTCTATCTGGGGTGGTTCTGCTCCGTCTATGCCTTACACAACAAACTACAAGGGTCAGGGTCCGGCTTGGGCAAACTCCCTCTTCGAGGATAACGCTGAGCATGGTCTTGGTATGTACCTTGGTGTGAAGCAGCTCCGCAACCGCGTGAAGTCTATCGTTACAGAACTCTCTGAGAAGACTGCTGATGAGGCACTCAAGGCTGCTATCGCTGCATGGCTCGAGAACTTCGAGATTGGTGAGAAGACACGTGAAGTTTCTGACAACATGGCTGCTGCACTGAAAGCTGCAAATGCTTCTGGTGAAGAGAAAGCCCTCATTGGTAATGCACTGAGCTACGAAGATTACTTCGCTAAGCGTTCTCAGTGGATCATTGGTGGTGACGGTTGGTCCTACGATATTGGTTACGGCGGACTTGATCACGTTCTCGCTTCTGGTGAGGATGTTAACGTTCTCGTACTCGATACAGAGGTTTACTCTAATACAGGTGGACAGGCTTCTAAGTCTACACCACAATCTGCAATTGCTCAGTTCGCTGCTGGCGGTAAGGCAATCAAGAAGAAGGATCTCGGTATGATGGCAATGAGCTATGGTTATGTATACGTTGCACAGGTTGCAATGGGTGCTAACTCCGCTCAGGTTCTCAAGGCTTTCGCTGAGGCTGAGGCTTACAATGGTCCGTCTCTTGTAATCTGCTACGCTCCTTGTATCAACCACGGTATCAAGGGTGGCCTGAAGGGTGCTCAGATGAGAGAAAAGGCAGCTGTTGAGTGCGGTTACTGGCATCTCTACAGATTCAACCCGACTCTCAAGGATGAGGGCAAGAATCCGTTCACACTGGATTCTAAGGAGCCAACAGGCGACTTTATCGGATTCCTGAAGGATGAGGTTCGTTACAATTCTCTCTACAAGAAGTATCCGGCTGACGTTGTTGACGCAATGTTCGAGAAGACACATCAGGATGCGATCGAGCGTTACGAGTCCTACAAGAACAAGGCAGGACTTTGAGATTCATCTCAAGTCTACTTTGAATAAGTAGTTCCAGGAGGACTGTTTCCCGAGAATTCGGGAGACAGTCCTCTTTTCTATATAGGGCAGAAACACCTTCCCTTTGCCGAGCGATAGTGGTTCATACGAAGGAGAAAAGGTGCTATAATATACACACGATTTTTCCTTGGAGGCGCCCATGACGACAGATGAGAAGAACAAACTTCTGCTTTCCGATACCTTGGTACCGGATTTGTTTATTACGCAGTATATGTCGTCACTGAGCGGGACGTCTATCCAGCTTTACCTGCTTCTTCTGATGAAGCAGAATAGTTCCCAATCTAAGTTGAATGTGGAGAAATTGGCCAGAACGATTGGCTGGACACAGGCGGAGACCGAAGAACAAGTCTTTGTTCTAGCGTCTTCTGGGTTGGTTGAGCGGGCAGAAGATGGAACGATTACACTAGCTGATATCAAAGCCAAGGAAGTAGATAGATATATTGAGTCTAAGGCAAATGAGGGATTAATGACACCGCCACAACATGTTGAGCCTTCTTTGCAACGTCTGACAAGAAGTATAGACGATAGATTCTTTATGGGGAAGATGAATTACTCATGGCACCGATTTATTGACGAGTGTTCCAATGTATATAAGTTGAAGCCAGAAGTGATTTACGCACTTTTTGACGCACTGCATGAGCGAAAGAAATTATTGGTACGTAGTACGAAACCTGCGGAGGAACTTCGTGCGGATTGGTGTAGTCGAGGTGTCCATACAGAGGAAGATCTGAACAAAATCGTAGAAGAAGATCGCAAAGTCAAGGAATGCGTTGCGTCTTTAGGCAAGAAAACGCGAAAATCCTTCGATCAGATTGATTTCGATTATGTCAATCGCTGGATGAAGGTATACCTTATGAATCCCGATGTGCCGGCTTATCTCTATACATATCTGCGCAAAGAGAAAGAGAAGGTGACCTTTGCCCAGATGGATATTGTCATGCAAGAGTGGTTTGCACACAATATCCATTCAGTCGAAGAAGCCTCTGCCTATGAGTTAGTGAAACAGGCATCCGATCGCACATCTGCCATGACGAAGTTCTGTGGAGAACTTTTTCGTAAGAAACTGGATGGCATGGACTTGGCACTGATTGAGAAATGGGCCAACAAGGATTGTTGGGAAGAACCGATCGTGGGATATGCATATGAGGTGCTTCATGGGTACATGAATACCATTACGCTTTCGAATGTAGATGAACGACTGAACTTGTGGAAAGTAAATGGCGTTGCTTCCATTACCAAAGCAAGACAGTTCGAATCAGAACAGAAGCGCAAGAACAAGGAAATTTACCAGATTCGCAAGGATTCCCGTATGGGAAGTAGTGTAGATGAGATCCCATATATGGAGAACGAGTATACGGAAGAACATCTGGCGCAGAAGGAACAAGAGTCAAGTGACTACTTGGATCAACTGCTGAATGAGGAGCAGTGAGGAGAGATAAATGGACAGAGTATACGAGGATCTTGAACGAATCCTGGAGAATCGACGCATCCGTAGCGAAGTGATCCAGCAAGAGAAAGCACAGTACTTGATGCAACGCTTCCCACAACTTCAAGAGATTGAAAATGAGATTGCAGAAACGACAGCTCAGTCCCTCCTTCTGTCTCTGAATGGTGAGATGGATCAGGAACTTCTCCCCAAATTACAGAAACTGGAGATCCAGCGACTGCATGTCCTAGAAGAGTGCGGATTGAGTGAAACCGATCTTCAACCTGCGCCAACCTGTCCCCAATGTAACGATACAGGATATATCATCAGGAAAGGACAAAATGGACAATTAAAGAAAGATTTCTGCGATTGTACTCGAGCACTTCTTGCGCCGGTTATGGTCGCTAGATCAGGGGTGGAGAAGTATACCAATCATTCTTTCGAAAAGGGAACCCCCGAGTATTTTGCGGATTCACCATCTCTGAAAGATAAGTACGAGAAGATTGCCAAACTTGCTTCATCGTGTCGAGTGCCGAATATGGTATTCTATGGTGCATCCGGAAGGGGCAAGACATTTCTGGCTGTTTCTATCGCTAGAGAATATGCGATGCATGGACGAGCTTCTCTCGTCATTCGACAGACCGACTGTGCGGAACTTATGCAAGAACATCGTAGGATCATCGGCTCCTACTATACGCCCTCCCGGAAAGAACAGGAAATTGAAGCAAGGAAGGCCTATCTAATTGAAGCAGATTTGCTTGTATTAGATGATTTAGGTGTTGAACCGAAATCTCCCAATACCCAGTCTGATTTAATCTATATTCTGGATGAACGAATACTTGCAGGCAAGACAACAATTATCACGACCAATTATGATATGGATTCAATAAGAGAAAGATATGGTGGTAGGATCTTCGAAAGACTCGACCACGATTTCCGCCGTTTCTGTTTCTCTTCTTCCAATAAGAAGGAGAAGGAATGAAGCAAGAATCACGCTGGTGGCGACAGATAAAAATCAAACTGACAAAGACGTTCCGTAGCAAGCCGAAAGAGGAGAAAATCGACAGCGGACGATTTATCGAGCCCTCTGGTGACTATGGCAAGGCAGAAGACCTCGTCGACGTATGGTCACTGAATAAGTCCGATTCATCTGTAGGAGAAGCCCAGTCCAAGCGTTGGCCACGTATGGTCATAGCAGGAAGCGCTTTCGTCCTGATTATGTTATTCGTCTTTCTAGTTCTTCCGCGTGTGCTACCATCGTTTTTTAAGAATACTGATATCGCACTTTTTGTCGAGAAGAACCCTCAGCTGATCTATGACGACACGTACCGTGTCGTACAAGTGCGTGCCGCAAGTGTGATGGAACAAGACGATATCACCAGCAAGCGGATCACGCAGCTGCTCATGAATGAACCCGTGCAACTTCTCAAGGAGGATTGTAAGAATGGGTATGTCAAGATTCGCACGATGGATGAGATTGAAGGATATATTAAGGAAGAAGATTTGAATGCAGATATGTCCTCGTGCGAACCAGATCTGCACCTCTATAAAGTGGTGGTTGCAGATATTTCGAAACGCGCCATGTCCCATGCCAGCAACGGTACCTTGATTTGTGAAGTGCCGATGAATACAGTGCTATATGCTGATGTGAAGCGTGATGGTGTATATCAGTGCCAGTTGCCCAATGGTGAAGTAGGTTGGATCAGTAGTAGTGGTCTGATTGAACTGGATGTCAATGAGCATGCCGAAGAAGTTGGTGTACGATATTTTGTCAGTTCTGCGCGTACGATGGTTCAAGTTACCTATCTGGAAGGTGGATTGACCCGCAGAGGAATCTCCATTGAAGGGGTTGCGTATGTGGCCGCAGCGGTAAATGGTATCGATATTCCACGAAAGATCCAGGATCAGATGCTATGCGGAACAGAAGTGGAACTGAAATACGATGCGGTGACACACGATCTTCTGGTAGACAGTATCCAGCCAGGCGATCTGGTATTCCTATCTGACCCATATCATCCAGAAAGCAAGGAACCATATGAGATGGCGATCTGTACGGATACTGGCGTGTTGCTTATGCGTTCTGCGAGAGGTACATACATCGATCTTCAGAAGTTTGATGCGAGCTCAGATTTGGTCAATCGAATTGTTGCCGTCCGAAGAATCTTCTCTTAGTTCCGATCCCCAACTATCCTTGGAACGAGAAAGATAGTACTCATGACGCAGACTCCGAAAGCCAAGTGATTTTATCTGATCATAAGTAATCTTGTAATTTCCTTTTTGCAAGTTCCTGTGCTATGGGAAGATAGCGTTGCTCCTTTACATACGACGTTAACATCTCTCGTTCTTTCTTCCCGAGATAATGGTTTGCTAGCTTATCAT
Source organism: Oscillospiraceae bacterium (assembly GCA_045598705.1). GTDB lineage: Bacteria > Bacillota > Clostridia > Saccharofermentanales > Saccharofermentanaceae > Scatonaster. Next base: position 18,222 of record JAZLMM010000020.1, on the reverse strand, counting down.
CAAGGAATTCCTGCCAAGTTTCTGGTTGACGCAGAAGTTCCAATATGCCGGTCATCTGACAGGGGCCTCCATTTTGTGAAAAATAAAAGAAGAGAAACAGCTTTGAAACAAGCATTGCTTGTGTTACCAGATCTGTACCCGAGCCGATCACCTGCAAGACCGAATGTGTAGATATACATTCTTCTTGGCACGGGCTGGATCCATCGCAGGTGCGTCAACGCATTTCTCTTCTTGATATATCGCTCATCAGAGATACTGATGGAGACGATCACGAATATAACTGATCTCGTTCGGGCTATTCAGCAGGAAGTTGATCAAGGTGTATCCACGGGAAGCGGCGAATTCCTTGGAGAAACGATAGCCGCGCTTCGAGCATGTATTCTTGTCACAAATCATAATCAGGAGTTTGACCTGACCATTGATCGAAATCACATAAGAATAGGCCATGGTATTAGCACCACTATCACCCATCGTACGAGGAGAGACAGCTTTCGCTACCTGATATCCGGCAAAATCACTTGCCAAGACTTGATCAATTTTCTGGAAAACGTTCAGTTCAGATACCTGAGGGGCCGCAGAAACAGGAACCTGTTGAGGTTGTACCTGAGGCTGTGATGCTGGGGTGGCAGAGGTGTAATTCTGCGGGTTGAACGCATCTTTGAGTACGTTTGCGGCTGCTTTACCAACTAATCGATCTAAGAAACCCGTGATGACCTCCTATTCACTTTGTCTGTAGACAATCGAAATTCGATCTTCTTTGAGCATACCACAAAATGTCTGGAATTACATCAATTAACGTGCTTTCTTGGAGAAAAGAGGCTTCGTCATATAGAGTTTCGGGTTAAAGAGCATCAACATCGGGAACAATTCCAGGCGTCCGGCCAGCATATCGAAGATCATGACGAGTTTCGACAAGGAAGAGAAACTGGCATAGTTCTGTGTTGGACCGACGCACTCTAGTCCAGGTCCGATATTGTTAATGGTTGCGGCAATGGCGGTAAAAGATGATACCAACCCTTTATTGTCGAAGGAGACAATGAAGAGTGAAGCGGCAAAGCAGAGTGCAAATGTGATGAAATACACATTGACCGAACGTACCACTTCATGTTCGACAGGACTTCCATCCAGGGAGATCTTCGATACGGATTTCGGATGAACATAGGAACGCAGTTCTTTGCCGATAGACTTGATCAGAATAATGAAACGGGAAACCTTGATTCCACCACCAGTGCTACCTGCACAGGCACCGATGAACATAAGGAGAATCAGGATTACTTTACTGGTCTCCGGCCATAGGTCGAAATCCGTCGATGCGAATCCGGTTGTGGTAATGATGGAACCGACTTGGAAGGCGGCGTGGCGGATGGTCGTGCCGACATTCTCGAACATGTGATAGGTGTTCACTACAATCAAGGCGATACTTGCGACGATTACACCAAGATAGGCACGTACTTCCCCCATCTTGAAAGCTTTCTTGAAGTAGCGGTAGAGCATATAGAAATAGAAGTTGAAGTTTACGCCGAAGAGAATCATGAAGATGGTTACGACCCATTGGATATATGGTGTTTGACTTCCGAAACTATCTCGATAGATACCGAATCCACCAGTGCCGGCTGTACCGAAAGCAGTACATAGACTGTCAAAAAGAGGCATATGACCGATGACTAAGAACAGTGTCTCCAGTGCAGTCATAGCGAAGTAAATGAGATACAGAAGTGCGGCAGTCTGACGCATCTTCGGAACAAGTTTTCCCACAGAGGGTCCAGGGCTCTCGGCACGCATGAGATTAATGTTGGAGCCACCGTTCATGGGGATGATGGCCATAAGGAACACCAATACACCCATGCCGCCGATCCAGTGAGTGAAGCAACGCCAGAATTGAGATGCGTGACATAGAATCTCTACATCTGGCATGATACTTGCACCGGTAGTGGTAAAGCCGGATACGGTCTCGAAGAATGCATCTACGAGCTTTGGAATCTCACCCGTATACACAAAGGGGAGACATCCGAAGAAACTCATGAGAATCCAAGATAGGGCCGTAATTACACAACCTTCCTTGAGGTAGATTGTACTATTCTTTGGTTTCTTAAATGAGAGTAGGAAACCAACAGCGAAGAGGCATGCGCCCAGAACCAGAAAAACCAAACCATACTTCTCTTGATAAATCAGACCGACCAAGGCAGGAAGAAGCATCAGCGCACCTTCAATGCGGAACACTTGACCAAGAATGTAGAAGATCATGGGGTAATTCATGAGGTAGAAGGCTCCTTATCTCAGAATATCCCGGATCTCATTCAATCCGGTATGCGTGGTTACAATCATGACGGAATCGCCTACCTCAATGGTATCGGAACCGGTTGGGATAATAATCTTGCCCTTGCGATTAATAAAGGCAATCAGAATATTGTCCTTGATTTGCAGTTCGCGCAAAGACTTGCCTACAACAGGAGATTTCTCCTTGATGTTGAACTCGATTGCTTCGGCACGTGCATCGAATAGGTGATAGAGCGTCTCAATCTCGCTGCTTCGAGAAGCACGAAGTGCACGCGCATAGGCGATGATGGCTTCGGAAGTGATCATCTTGGGATAGACGACACTACCAAGATCCAAATCTGCAATGACCTCTGAGAAGTTGATACGGTTCACCTTCGTAACCACTTTTGCCTTAGATTCACGTTTGGCAAACAGCGTCAGCAGAATATTCTCTTCGTCGATGCCTGTGAGTGGAACGAAAGCCTCCATATCTTTCAGACCGGCACCCAAGATTTCCTCTTGAGAGGAGGCATCAGAATTGATGACGATGGCACCGGGAAGAAGTGTGGACAGTTCATCACAACGTTGCTGCGATGACTCCAGAATATGTACTTCTATGCCGGCATGCAGCAATTCGTTGGCCAAGTAGAAGGAAGAAAGCCCACCACCGACAATCATGGTGTTGCGAACCTGTTTGGTGAAAACACCGATATGTTTCAGGAATTTTCTGGCTTCCTCGCGTGTTGCGGCAAAGGAGATGGTATCCTCGGCATGTAATTCGAAATTACCGGATGGGATGAAGACTTCGCCCTTTCGCTCTACACCACAGATCAGGATATTGTGGGTGACTCGCTTGCCCAGATTGGCAATGGTCATCTTATCCAGAAGATTGCCTTCCGGAATCTTGAACTTAATCATTTCAGCTTGCCCGTGTGCGAATGTGTTGACCTGTAGCGCGGTAGGCAGATAGAGGATTCGTGCGATTTCTTTCGCAGATTCCAGTTCCGGGTTAATAATCATGGCCAGACCAAGCTTATCTCGCAGGTAGCCGACTTCCTGGCTATAGTCCGGCGTGCGGACACGAGCAATCGCAGCACACTTGCTAAACTGCTTTGCAATGGTGCAGCAAAGCAGATTCAGTTCATCTGAACCAGTCACAGCAATGACCAGATCAGCATCTTCTACGCCTGCTTCTTTCAAGGTGTTATAACTGGCACCATTGCCCTTTACACAGATGACATCGTGGGCATCTAAGTCGGACACCATCGCAGGGTCCTTCTCGATGACCGTAATATTATTCCCTTCGCGGCTTAACTGCTCGATCAGCGTATGACCGACTTTGCCGTTGCCGACAATGATAATCTTGAGATTCTTCGTAACTGAGTGCGTAAATGCAGAAAACATAACTCTTCTCCCGAAATTACTACTCACTACTATACTCCATTTGAGCTTGTTTGTGAACCTGATTCGGTTGAAATGAGGGAATTATCCGCGGTCAAGCCAGTCTGGAAATTCAGAAGAGAAGCCGGACTGCGGTACACAGGAAAGCAGGGACATGTCATCATCGTTGATGGTAAACCCAAAGATGTCTAGATTCTCCTTCATGCGTGCCTCGTGAGTGGTCTTCGGAATAATGGATATACCAGACTGGTTGAGAAAACGAAGCATGAGTTGAGGAACAGACACCCCGTAATTCTTCGCCATCTTCTGCAGGAAAGGCTCATCGGTCGCGCGCATGCGTCCAAGCGGACTCCATGCCTGCGGAAGAATGTTGTGCTCACGGCAGAAGTCCAGCGTATACTGCTGCATATAGCCTACATGAAGCTCCAACTGGTTGACCATCGGGGCAACTTCACAGCTCTCTAGGATCACCTGAAGGTGATGCGGAAGGAAATTTGACACGCCGATGGCGCGCACTTTGCCCGATTTGTAGAGCGATTCCATAGCCTTCCAGGTATCACGGATTTTCTGGCGCCAGTTCAGATCTTCCGGGTTGAGCTTCGGCCAGTGAATCAGATACAAGTCAAGGTAGCCTGTACGAAGTTTCTTGCAGGAACGATTGAATGCCTCCAACGTCTCCTTATATCCCATCTCGGTCGGCCAGAGCTTGGTTGCAAGGAAGATATCTTCTCGTGGGACGCCGCAGGTAGCCAGTGCTTCGCCGACCTCTTCTTCGTTCTGATAGAAAGATGCGGTGTCCAAGTAACGGTAGCCTAATTCCAGCGCACGACGTACGGGTGCTGCGCCGTCAGATAACGTGGACTTATAGGTGCCGAAGCCTACCGGAGGAATCTCAATGCCGTTAGAAAGCGTAAAATTCTTTGGAGCTTCAGAAGCGCGCAGACGATACATACTCACTTGACGAGGAGAATGATCTTCCAGCATATAATCGGTCGTTTCACCCTCATAGACATAGCCCAGTTTCTTCATGACTGCACCGGAAGCATCGTTACCGACCATATGACGGCCACGAAGCTGCGTCTGGTGAAGGTTGGTCATGGCAAAGTTCACCATGGCGCGGGCCGCTTCTGTCGCCAGTCCCTTGCGCCAATGTGCTTTGGCGAAATTATAACCGATTTCGAATATACCGTCATCATCGTTATAGTAAAGACCACCAGAACCAATCAATTCACCCGTTTCCTTCAAGACAAATCCCCAGTCGAAATCGGTGTCACTATCTTCATTGGCGACGACCGAGGAAAGCCATGTTTTCGTCACTTCGACATCTTTATGGGCGTAGTAACGCATATATCTGGCGACATCCGGATCGGATGTCCATCTGGTAAAAGCAACCTCAGCATCCTCAAGGGAGAGGGGACGCAGGATCAGTCGTTCAGTCTCTATGATTGGTTTCTTCATGTGACACCTCCTAGGCATTCATTGTGTTTATTATATACGATTTACAAGCACGATAAGTGAACTGCTGATATAAACGATATATATAGGTAAGAAAAAACCCGCTCGATTTAAGAAATCAAGCGGGATTACAATCTCATTTAGCTTCGACGAGAAGAAGAACTTACGCTCTCTCTACAGCGCCGGAACGCAGACAACGCGTACAAACATGCATAGTCTTAGGGGTGCCATCAACAACTACCTTAACGTTACGGACGTTCGGCTGCTGCTGTGTCAACGCACGACGGGAAACCTGTGAACGCGTGATGCTGATCTTTCTGCCGAAATGAGTATCTTTCTGACAGATCTCACACTTTGCCATGTAAACACCTCCTGTATGCTCTAAATACGCGACCTAAATAACGCGCAGACAGAATAATAACACATTTATCAATATGGTGCAAGAGTTTTTTGCGCTTGTTTTCGCAACTGAAGAAAAAAGTTGCGAAATGCCGAATTATTCGGCTGGTTTGGTTGGATCATTGATGACCACATGACTGTGAAGGAAGGTGATGGCATGGGTAGGACAACCATTTACGCATGCGTCACAGTGGATGCACTTGCTCTGGTCAATGACTGCCAGCGATTCGCGCATGGAGATGGCGCCCTGCGGACAGGAACGCACACATTTCTGGCAACCGATACATCCAATCGTACAGTTCTTACGAGTTCTTGCACCCGGCCACTCATTCTGGCAGCGTACAGCCACTGTAGCAGTGATCGGCATGAGCTCCAGAAGTTTCTTCGGACAGACCTTCACGCACTGACCACAACCATGACACTGTGCGCGATCGACCGAGACGATGCCGTCTTTCAGCTTCAAAGCACCGAAAGCACATACTGCGATGCAGTCGCCGAAACCGAGACAGCCGAAGGTACAGGAATTCGGACCACCGAGGAGACTGCTGGCCGCGTGACAGCTACTTGTTCCAAGGTAGACATATCGCTTGCTGGTCTGCTCACAGGTACCCTGACAACGAAGTACCGCAACCTTCTTCTCTGGAATTGCAGCTTCGCGACCGAGGATCGAAGCGATTTCCCGTGCGCAATCCACGCCGCCAACAGCACAGAGTGCAGTATTGGTACCATTCTTAGAGAGATAATCCGCATAGCCTTCGCATCCGGCAAAACCACAACCACCGCAGTTTGCTCCAGGTAATGCTTCGAGGATTTTCTCTTTCGTCTCATCTTTCTCTACGGCAAAAACACGTGACACAATCACAATCAGGATGCCGAGAAGTAATGCAATGCCCAGCATGATGCCGGTTGGAATGAGGATGTTCTGAAGTGTAGAAGGCATACGCATCAACCTCCAAACAGATTCTCAACCAGACCCTTGAAGCCGAGGAAAGAGATGGCCACCAGTGATGCAGAGATCAAAGTAATTGGCAGACCCTTGAGGGCTTCCGGTACGTCCGCTTTGTCGATGCGAGAACGCACACCCGAGAAGAGGAAGAGTGATAATGTAAAGCCGATGCCTGCACCCAAGGCATTGACCATGGATTCGGCAAAATTATAATTCGCATTAATATTCAGAATGGTAACACCCAGTACGGCACAGTTGGTGGTAATGAGTGGAAGATAGATGCCCAAGGCCTTGTGAAGGGGGGGCATAGCTTTCTTCATGATCATCTCGATCATCTGTACGAGGGCAGCGATGACGAGGATGAATACCAATGTCTGGAGATATCCAAGATTCAGACGATTCAGAAGAAGATGCTGAATCGGCCAGGTAATAGCGGATGCGACGAGCATGACGCAGACCACTGCACCGGACATACCCATCGCAGTCTTAAGATTCTTGGAAACGCCGAGGAAAGAGCAGATACCCATGAACTTCGAAAGTACGAAGTTATCAACTAGGATTGCAGAGAAGATGATGATGAGAAATTCTTTGGTCATAAATCAGTCTTCCTCCTTTCCTTTGCAGAGATTGCAACCGGCACAGGACAGGCAGTCATTCGGACTGGAGGAACCGCAAGGCGAAGTTCCCTTACCAGAAGCGTGCTTCTCCTGCTTCTTCATGATCAGCTGAACCAGACAGATGCAGATGCCGAATACGAAGAAGCCACCCGGCGGCAACATGAAGAACATCATCGGCTCAATGGTGGAGCCAAAGAGCGGAAGTTGCATATCAAAGAATGTACCACATCCCAGAATCTCACGAATGGAACCCATCAGCAGAAGTGCTAAAGTGAATCCCAAGCCCATGGAGAAACCATCTAAGATACTTGGCAGAACTTTCTGCTTACTGGCGAAAGTCTCGGCACGGGCAAGCAGGATACAGTTTACAACGATCAATGGGATATAGATGCCAAGCGAATCATTGAGCGCTGGGAAATACGCAGAAATCAGCATCTGTACGATGGTTACGAATGTCGCAATAATCGTGATAAATGCCGGAATACGAACCTTGTTCGGAATGACATTTCGTAGAAGAGAGATGATGGCTTCCGAAGCGGTCAGTACGAAGAGTACCGCCAGTCCCATGAAGAGAGAGGACTTGGCCGAGATGGTCACGGCCAGAAGTGGACAGGTACCAAGGACCAGTCGGAGTGCTGGATTCTCATAGAGTACACCGTTCAGGAAGATTGACTTAGGTGCATACTTGCTGTTCTTCTCTGCCTGACGTTCATCCGGTGAACGGTAGGTGACGTCTTTCATCTTATTCTCACTCATTGGGAATCACCCCCTTCTCCAAGAGTAGTTGGTAGGCGGCACGTGCGTGGTTGACGCAACCGATGGCTGCACGGGAAGAGATGGTCGCACCAGACACAGCGTTCACATCCTGATTGAGTACGAGCTCTTGTTCGGTAGATAATCCGGTAAAACCATCCAAGAAGGGACGACCTTCTACCTCTTTACCAAGCTTAGGCGTATCGGATTCTGCTGTAGCAATGACCATGATGATGTTACCGTCTACGCCAATACCGGTGGTAGTGTGAATCTCACCCGCATATCCAAATCCAGTGTTGACCAGAATGTATCCCTGGACATTTCCGTCTTCTCCATAGGCGATGAAAGCTTCGTCCGGGCGAATGCCTGTTGCATCGAGTTCAGAAGCAATCTCATCCGAGTAGGTGAGATCTTCAAATTTCGCTGCATCTGGAAAAATCGTCAGTTTGCGTTCTTGGGCGCTGGCTTCCTCTTGTTCTGCAATGCGGGATTCAGTGAGAGCATAGGTGCCGGCCAGGAGAAATACACAGATTCCGCAGATTAAGGCCAGGATGAGGGCAGGTCGAAAGTCTTTAAGCTTTTGCATTTTCTTTCACCTCCCCGAAAGGTTTGCCCATGGTCCAGTCGTCGATATGAGGCGTTAGGATATTCATGAGCAGGATAGAGAAGGAGACACCTTCTGCCATGTTGCCGTAGTAACGAATCAAGAAGGTCAGCACGCCACAGCCGAAGCCGAAGACCAGCTTGCCCTTGTTAGTCAATGGTGAAGTAACATAGTCGGTCGCCATGAAGAATGCGCCTAAGATGAGACCGCCGGAAAGGAGCATGTAGCAACACTCGTGGAAGAGTGATCGCCAGCCTTCAAGGGTAGCTAGATTGCCACTGAAATCAAATACACTCTGGTGACCAAACAGGAAGACCAGGATGGTAAATGTGCCCAGATAAGCAAGCGGAATCCATGGACGAATGACGTGGCGGAACAACAGATAAAGTGCACCAAGCAGAAGTGCTGCGATGCAGACTTCGCCGATACACCCCGCTTTATCACCGATGAAAAGCTTCCACATAGATGGCGCTTCTGGGGAATTGATCGAGGTCAACGGTGTGGCCGAAGACACGGCATCTACTGATTTGAGACTATACCAAGCACCGGTGCGAACTGTCCAAGAAGTCATGGCCTTTGGAAAAGCAATCACCAAGAAAATTCTGGCTGCTATGGCTGGATTCACGAAGTTGTTGCCGATACCGCCGAACATCTGCTTCACGACGACGATGGCGAAGCAGGCACCGACTACTACCATATAATAAGGAATAGAGACCGGTAGATTCATCGCAAGAAGCAAACCGGTCACGACGGCAGAAAAATCGTAGAGGGTATTATTGCGCTTCATGACTCTGCGGGAGATGTACTCGAACAGCAGGCAGGAAGCCACAGAAATCAAGGTAATCAGTACCGCTCGGATGCCGAAATAGTACCATCCAGCAATAGTTGCGGGAAGCAACGCGATAATGACATCCAGCATCAACGACTGGGTGGTAGCCTTATCCCGTACATGTGGTGAATTGGAGACTTGCAATTTCATCAGGAAGAAGCTCCTCCTTTTTGTTTAGATTCAGCCAGCAATTCCTGTTCCTGCTTCGCACGGGCACGCTCGGCTCGGACCATAATCTTGCCGTTCTTTATACTCTGTGTCAGGAATCGCTTGGAAGGACAGGCGTAAGTACAACATCCACACTCAATGCAATCCATGACGTGATACTTCTCCAACATCTGTGGATCACGAAGGCGAGTAGCCTTATCGATACCGCAGGGAATCAGATCCATCGGACAGGAGGCTACACAGCGGCTACAACGGATACATGGTGACTCAGGAGGAAGGGTTGTCTCCTCACTTCCAAATACCAGTATTGCATTGTTTGCCTTGATGATACCATGGTCGATACGGTCCAGGGCTGTGCCCATCATCGCACCACCCATGATGATTTTCTTCGGCTCTTCGCGGGTACCGCCGGCCGCTTCGATGATGTCCTGAATCCGTGCACCGATCGGCACAATGAAGTTGCCCGGTGTATTGAGTGCGCTTCCGTCAAGGGTCATACGCTTACGGGTAAGCGGAACACCTTCCTTCAGATAAAGACCGATGAAACGAAGCGTGCTGACGTTCATGACGAGCGTATGCACATCAATCGGTAATTTCCCCGGTGGAACCTTACGTCCGGTGAGCGTATAGATCAACATCTTCTCTGCGCCTTGTGGATAGATTGTCTTCAGCGTACGGACTTCAATCTCCGGATGCTTACCGGTCTTGAATACGCGCTTCTTCAATTCGTGTGAGAAAATACGTGTTACCAATGGTTTGTTATCTTCTACACCGATAATCGTATTCGGAATCTCGAGCCATTTCATGACACAGAGAATGCCATCAATGATGTCGTCCGGATGCTCACAGATTTGACGATAGTCCGCTGTGATATACGGCTCACACTCGGCTGCGTTAACGATGAGTGTATCCGGCATCTTATTCTTCGGTGGATTCAGTTTGACATAAGTTGGGAACGCAGCGCCGCCTAATCCGACCAGACCGGAATCCCGGATCATCTGGATGAAATCCTCGAAAGACTCCACCTTCGGCGGGCGACAGAAGGGGTTGATGGTGTGCTTGAAATCCGATTCAATTCGAACCGCTTCCACAGGTGTACCATTGGCCGATACGACGTAGTGAATCTCTTTCACCGTTCCGGAGATACTCGAGTGGACCGGAACAGACATGGGCTTATCAGCGCGCCCGACCAAAGTGCCGACATCAACATGGTCACCAGGATGAACCACACAAGTACATGGTGGCCCGATATGCTGCTGCATCAGAAGCTCCACTTCGGAGAATCCATGAAGATGGATTGAAGGCAGAACGTCGGTATTTTTGTTACCAAGTGGATGAACACCACCGGCAAAAGCATGTAATGATCGCATGTGAAAATACCCTGCTTTCCCCAATTTCTTTATAAACATATTAACACATATAAATACGAAATGACGAAATGATTTTCATTTTGAACAGAAGTTTTTCTGAGCGAAACAATGCTTGTTTCGAGCGGTGCAACAAGGAGTATTTCTTAGCCAAGAATACTATGACGCGAAGAATAAAAGGAGTCTGCCTCAAATTAGTTTTGAGACAGACTCCTCAAATTGATAGTCGTATTGGTATCTATCCGGTTACGTTGTGCCATAACGGTTCGTGTAATCTCCGGCGGACTGCCACAGGATCCACTCATCGTAGCCGGCTTCCTCGATGGCTTGAATTTGAGCGTTGACCTCTGGGTCTTTGTAGTTCAAGTGATGCTTGATATAGGTGGCGGTGAAAGCCTGCACATAAGGTCGGACGGTCGCATATCCTTCTTGATCGGCGGCACTCTTACCACACATCAACGCATTATACATGACATCGTGAGGATAGAGATCGGGGTGATCGAAGAGTTTACCATTGAGCGATGTATTATCTGCATAATGAGAAGGGTACAACATTGGGCATACCGCGTCGACACCGGTCAGACCTACCGTACTCCATCCCTGACCAATCAATTTGCCATCGAGTTCACTGGAGAGGATGATACCGAACACGTCAGCAGTTACTGGGATGCCGGTCGGATCCTGAATCTTACGACGGGCAGTCTGCAGGAAACGGTTGATGGCATCGATACGGGTTGGAGTCGTATCTTCCGGTCCAAAATATGGAGATTCACCACTCTTTGTACTGATGGTTGGGAAACGTACATAGTCGAACTGAATCTCATCTACACCATGCTCGATGGCCTCATTCGCGATATCAATCAAGAAATTCCAGACTTCCGGATCGTAAGGATTTACGAACATCTTATAACCTTCAAGTTTGAAGTGCATCGGGTTGCCATTTGCGTCTTTGATGCTCATCTCTGGGTGGTTCTTCGCAAGGGAAATGTCATTGAAGCAGACGATACGGCCAATGACCTTGATACCGTTATCGTGGCAACGCTTCACGACAGCATCCAAGTCATATGAGGAGGTAATATAACTGCCGAGTTCTTTCCAAGAATCTTCACCGGTATCTTTGTTTCGGGAGTAGCTGTAGAGCTTCATGTCCTTCGCAAATTCGTTGTTGCTGTTGAACATGATTCCGCCTGCTTCATCCTTCAGGTCCAGTACGAAAGCATTGATATCTGTGCGCTGAGCCAGTGCAATGTTGTCGTCCATATGAGCGGCGGCGCCTACGTAGATACCGTGCACTTCGTTATGCTGGACAGGCTTCACTTCAGCGACTTCGGGAAGCGGTCCCCAATACTGTTCGGCCAGAGCATTCTCTGGGAGATATTCATTCACTTCGACACCAGAAGGCGTTGCGCTTGTATCAGAAGTGAGCGTGGTGTCCATAGTGGAATCGCCAGTTGGATCTACGGAAGAATCGCTACTGGAAGGATCGATGGTGGATGCGGTTGTGGTCGTGGTGTCCGTCTCCTTATCCTTGTCTTTCGATTTTCCAGAATTGACTATGAGAATGATTCCACAGACGATATTTGCAACGAGCATGATTGCACAAAGTGCGAACAGACCGAGAACAATCTTACGAAGACGTCTTGCCTTCATCCGCTTCTGCTCTCGTGACATTGAATTAGCCATAATTGTCCCCTTCTTTAGTAAGGTAATTCTAGTATCATTGGCATGATACTACAAAACACACTTAATTATATTCATAAATAGTCACAATATCAATAAAAGTGGGCTGCAGTGCGGGAAAAGAAAAATAAGCGATATTTGCACATAAAGTGATTGATTTTGCTTGCAACATGTTAAAATATTAGAAGAAACCGATAGTCGAGGTGAGGGATATGTTAGAACGCAATTGTGCAGGTGGAATCGTTTTCTTTGGAGATTCAGTCCTATTACTTCAGAATGAGAAGGCAGAATGGTGTTTCCCGAAAGGCGTGATTCGAACGAACGAGAAGCCGGAAGAAGTAGCGTTGCAACGCGTATCCTACGAAGCAGGTGTCGAGGCCAAGGTGCTTTTCCCAATTGGTCGAACGAATTATGAGTTCTATTCGATTACTAGACAGAAGCCGGTCTGTAACAAGATTGTGTGGTATGTGATGCGTACGACCAGTAATGAAGTGAAGCCCAATGCAGAACAGAATTTCTCTGACGGTGGCTTCTTCCCGGTCGATGATGCACTCAATATGGTCACTTATAGTCAGGATCGTTCACTTCTTATGATGGCTTATCAGCGATATAAGGAGATGGTCTGATTTGGCAAGAGACAGCTGGAATACCGTCGAGCGAGCCTCTAGAATTGAATATGAAGTGAAGAAATCCGTATTTATCGCCGATGTGGCACCTGTCGCATCCGGCGAAGAAGCTACGGATTTTTTGCGTCGTATCAAGAAAGAATTCCCAGATGCCAGACATCACGTATATGCATACCGAGCAGGTACTTCCCCAATGGAACAGCGATATAGTGACGATGGCGAACCATCTGGAACGGCTGGTATGCCGGTACTGGATGTGCTTCTTCATAGAGAACTTGAAGACACAATTTGCGTGGTCACGCGATATTTCGGGGGTGTTCTTCTAGGGACCGGTGGACTGACACGTGCCTATTCTACTGCGGCAGTACAAGGCATTGATGCGGCAGGGATTCTTCACATGAAGCTTCTGGAACAGTATCTGGTGAAACTGGACTATAGTATGTCGGACAAGTTCCAATACACGATGCAGAAAAGAGGATTTGTATTGGGCGAGGTGATGTACGAGGAACGTCCGGTAGTTCCTGTCTTCTGTACCAAAGAAGAGAAAGAAATACTGTTGACGCTTATTAACGATGCCACTTCCGGACGGGCTGAGGTGTCCTATGTCGGGTCTGCGCCGGCGGCTTGTAAAGATTAATTCACGAATTGTTTTCACGTTCCTCCCATAAAATACATAACAGAAATGTAGTATGTTCGTATCGATACTTATCTGCGTAGCATGATCTTTACACATTGGACACACTTTTGACGGAGTAAGATGAGGGAGAAGAAATGAGTCGTAAAATTGCTATTTTTGGAAACGGGTGGAGCGATGAATATTTACTGTCTTCTTTGCAAGGCATCAAGCGTGGCGCAGAAGAATTCGACTGCGAGATTCACTTCTTTATAGAGTATGCTTCCCATGACAGTCTGAATGATAATATGCAAGGAGAGCTCAACATCCTGAATCTGCCTGATTTGAAGAAGTATGACGGAGTGATTCTGATGGGTAATACCTTGATGAATGCAGGCGAACTGAATTTGATCAAGGATCGCATTCTTGCGGCTGGCATACCGACAGTCTGCCTAGAGTACCAACTTGAAGGCGTAGATTGCATCTGCACGGAGAACTATAGCGGCATGTATGAACTCTGCAAACACATGGTGGAAGAACATGGCGTAAAGCGCGCCGTGTTCGTTTCTGGCATCGAGGACAATTTGGAAAATGCAGACCGTAAGCGAGCTTTAGAACAGGTGCTTCACGAGCATGACCTTTCTCTTCATCCGGAAGATATTATCTACGGAGACTGGAGCTATTATGCAGTTCAGATGAAACTCCCAGAGTGGTTAGCCAATCACGAACTTCCAGATGCTTTCATCTGTGCCAATGATGTCATGGCACTTGGCGTTGTGACGTATCTTTCTCACATCGGATATTCAGTGCCTGAGGATGTATATGTAACCGGATTTGACAATATTTGTTCCACAGCACTATTCGTTCCTGCCATTACAACTGTAGAACGCGGCTGGAGCAATTCAGGGTATGAAGGACTGAAGCATCTAATTGAACTGATTGAAGGCGATAGTGAAACAGGCACAGTGTGTCATCCTTCTAAGCCTGTAATCCGTGAGAGTTGTGGATGCAGAGCTTCCGAACCGATACGCAAGACGCAGCTGGCTTCAGTCAATCAAATCTACAATGTGCCGATTGAACGTACACTTTTCGATTGGCATTTGACTGCACTAGACGATTCGATGGCGGGGCGACTGTCCATAGAGGATATTCACAATGGTTTGCAAGAATTCTTCGAGCGCTCAGAGAACAATTACGAAGGGGATACGTTCTGCATTTGTCTGGACGACGAATTCATTCAATCAATATTTGAGCGAAGCGAGCCAAGATATCTTGGGTATGGTGAACAGATGCACGTGCTCTATGCGCAACGGGACGGTAAAGCAATGCCGTACCAGAAGATTAACACCGCCTATATTTTCCCGATTTTCTCGGATCCTTCGGAGAAAGGCAACATTTACTTTATCGCTCCGATCCATAGCCAATCTGCCAATATCGGATACGTGGTGTTCAAGAATACGTTCAAAGTTATTCAGACTTTCTTCATCTACTCTTGGGTACGGCATCTGCGAATCGGACTTCTTCGATGTCGTGAGAATATCATCATGGCCACCATGAACAAACAATTAGAAGAGTACTCGATTATTGATGAGCTCTCTGGTCTTTATAATCGCAAAGGACTTGTCATGAAAGGTATTCCGCTTCTTGAAGAGACAAAGGAGAAGGGTAACCATGCCTTGCTGATGATGGTGGATATTGATAAGATGAAGATCATCAACGATCGGTACGGTCATCTTCAAGGAGACTTGGCAATCCGTCTGGTCGCACAGGCAATCAAGGCTTCAATCGACGAAACATGGTGTGGCATCAGATACGGCGGCGATGAATTCCTCATTATCGGTGAGCGACATTATGCGGATGAGGAGAACGTCCTAAAGCGTAAGATATGCTCAACGGTGAAGAAAGAAGCCGAAACATTGAAGATACCATTTGAACTTACTGTCAGTGTTGGTTCTGTCCAGATTGACCCAACAAAGAATATGGGACTCGATGAGTACTTCCAAATTGCCGACAATGCGATGTATGATATGAAGAAGAAAACACAGGAGAGAAATCGTACAGAAACATAGGCATGGAAGTAAAGAAGCAACAAAACACAATCAACTGTCCGGTAGCAAAGATGTGTGGCGGGTGTGAATATGCCAGCATCGAATATCATCAACAGTTAGTCAAGAAGAGCAAGTGGGTCAAGGACCTGCTTGCTTCTACTTGTGAAGTGAAACCCATTGTAGGTGCGGAGAAACCATGTTTCTACCGCAACAAAGTTCACTGGGCATACGGATTCGACGGTCGCCGCACCTTGGCAGGACGTTATGCAGAGAATACTCACCATATTGTCGAGAATGATGACTGCATACTGGAAGATGTTGAGTGTGCATCCATTCAGATGAGTATACGTAGACTTCAGACGGCTTTCAAGATTCAGGCATACGATGAGAAGACGAAGCGTGGACTTCTACGGCGTGTGCTGATTCGTAAGGGAATGGCCACTGGCGAAGTCATGGTCGTTCTGGTTGTTAGCTCGCCGGTTTTCCCTGGTAAAAAAGCTTTCATCAAGAAACTTCTGGAACAGCACCCTTCTGTGAAGACGGTGCTCCTCAATGTGAATACACGTACGGACTCCATGATCCTTGGGGCGAAGACCATCAATGAGTACGGAAGAGGTTTTATCTGGGATGAACTGCTGGGCGTGCGATTCAAGATCTCGTCGGAGTCTTTCTATCAGATCAATCATGATCAAACCGAACGCCTCTATTCTCTTGCAATCGAAGCTGCAAGCCTGAAGCCTGGTCAGAAGATCCTCGATGCCTATTGTGGTATTGGTACCATCGGTCTATGTGCGGCTTCTTCCTGCTCTGACATCTCCCTCACAGGTGTGGAATTGAATCGGGCGGCAGTGGCCGATGCGCGTGAGAACGCCAAAGCGAATCACATGGAGAAAGCAAGATTCATCGCCGCCGATGCAACGACGTATATGGTAGAGACTGCCGCTCGCGGAGAACGATTTGACACGGTTTTCCTAGATCCGCCCAGAGCAGGCACCACCGAGTCATTTATCCAAGCGTGCCAGAAGCTGGGACCGCAACGCATCGTCTACGTCTCCTGCGATCCAACGACATTAGCCCGAGACCTCAAGCTCTTCAAACAACACGGATACCAACCGGAGTGTGCGACGCCCGTCGACATGTTTCCTTTTACCAAGCATGTAGAGACGATTTGTCTGCTTACAAGAAACAATTGGAAATAGTGCGTGAAAGTGCCGTAAGATGGGGCTTCACGGAGGTCTTGAGTGAATGCCAGAACCGCCGGAAGCCCCCTTTATTTAACTGGAAAAGGGACTTCACAGATGGTGTAAAACAGATTGAGTGTGTATGCTTGATATTCTGAAATTAGGAACGTTTTTGTAGATTGAGGCAATAGGGAAATCTGAACTTAATGAGTGTGGTTAAAAACGGCAAAAAGCGGTTCAGAAATAATCGGATGACACTATTCGTATCATTTATGTGACAGTACGTTTCTTGTTGTGAATTTATTCGTTTGATACTTTCGTTTTTATCTTTGAAAAAAGCGAAAGGATAAATGAAATATGGAAAACAAGAAGAAATTGTTCGCGGGAACCACACTGCTTAGTGCTTTTATAGCATGGACAATTCTTATTCAGTCCATCGATGTACAAACCGTTGGAGTGAATGGAACAACTATCGGATTTGCAACAACAAACACTTGGTTTCATAAATTGACAGGGGTTCACATGACGGTCTATACTATCACAGATTGGCTTGGACTTGTACCCATATGTATATGCGGATTCTTTGGTATTATCGGTTTGCGGCAGCTTATAAAACGTAAGAGCTTATTCAAGGTGGATGCAGATATTATTTTGCTCGGAATATATTATGTGATTGTCATATTTGCGTACCTGGCTTTTGAAATGATTCCTATAAACTATCGTCCGATACTGATTAACGGATTTATGGAGGCATCATATCCATCATCAACAACACTTCTGGTGTTAAGTGTAATGCCAAGTTTGAAATTTCAAATAGCCCGAAGAAGCAGAAATGTTATACTTCATAACACAGTCAATGTGTTTGCAACAGCATTTTCAGCATTCATGATTATCGGCAGATTGCTTTCCGGGTTTCACTGGTGTACAGATATCATTGGTTCTGTACTGCTCAGTACTGGCCTGTTTAAGTTGTATCAGTTCGTAGTCGGATTTGTGGAGCAAAGAAAATCCGAGCAGAGTCCGGAGGTGTCAAATGGAGTTTAATGAAAAACTACAAGAACTGAGAAAAACAAAGGGAATTACACAGGAGGAGCTTGCACAAGCTCTTTATGTGTCCAGAACAGCGGTTTCAAAATGGGAATCTGGAAGAGGGTATCCAAGCATTGATTCTCTGAAAGAAATATCAAGATTCTTCTCCGTGACAATCGATGAACTTATATGCACTGAAGAAATCATAGCTGTAGCAAAAGACGATAAAGAAAAATCCTTACATAAGCTT
>JAZLMM010000019.1:0-14034 GCA_045598705.1 Oscillospiraceae bacterium | reverse complement strand
AACAGTAAGTATAGAGAAGAGCCTAAAGATTACAGCGCAGCCTCAGAATATCTCTGCATTGGCAGGAGAAGAGGGGAACGCGACGGTTGTTGCGACAAATGCAACATCCTATCAGTGGCAGAGAAGTGCAGATGGCGAGACATGGGGTAACATCAGTGCATCAAACAGCAATTATTCTGGTGTGAAGACCGATACACTGACCGTCTTGGTAAACAACGGTACAGCAGGTTTTGTATACAGATGCGTTGTTAAGAACAGTGAGTGTACAGAGACAACAGACATAATAACAGTAAGAATAGCGCCAAGCCTAGTAATCGTAGATCAGCCGACGAGTATTTCTGGAGCGATAGGTGAAGAACTGAGTATGACAGCAACTTCGAATAACGCTACTTCTTACCAATGGCAGAGAAGCTCAGATGGCGAGACATGGGGCAATATCAGCGAGACTAATAGCAATTATTCCGGTGTAAAGACCGATACACTAACAGTACTGGTAAGCAATGGTACAGCGGCTTTTGTATATAGATGTGTTTTGAAGAACAGTGAGTGCACGGTAAATACGGATGTTGTAACTGTTACTGTCGACAAGAGTATTGTTCTTTACAACGTGACTTACAACGCTAACGGCGGTTGCTTTGGTGATCCTTCCGTAACTGAGGAGAGCCTTAAGGTGCGTGCTGGTGCGGGAATCGACACAGTCTATCTTCCGAAGAACGGAAACAGCGCGTTTGATGGCTGGTATTTGGATCCAGAATGTACAGAATATGTTGATCCGTTTGAAGTTGTTCCAACTGGTGACATGACATTCTATGCAAAGTGGAGTGAAGGTGCTACCGTTACCTTGAATGCAAATGGTGGTTATTTCGAATCAGATGATGAGTTGACAATGACGTTCCCATTTAATACTTGCATTGGTGAGTATAGTTTGTATCTGCCTGAGAGAACTGGTTATGTATTTGAGGGTTGGTATTTTGATAAAGATTGTACGGATCAAGTAGATCTGGAAACGTATATTGTGACAGAAAGTGTTACGTTGTATGCAAACTGGAGTGAGGCAGTTGCGCTGACTTGGAATGCAAATGGCGGATTCTACTATGGTGACACAACAACCACAACATGCACCCAGTATGTTGCAAAGAATCAGGAAGTGGAAGACATCGGTTATTTCTGTATTCCAGAGAGAAGGGGTTATGCTTTTGCAGGATGGTACGAAGATCAAGCATGCACGCATGAATTGTATCTGGGCTACTATGTAGCGCTATACGATGCTGAGTACTATGCAAAATGGGTTGCAGGCTATGAGGTTACATGGAATGCGAATGGTGGAGTCTTCTATGGAGCTGAAGAGACCACTTCTATCACTGAGACACTTCCGAAGAACCAAGCAATCAGTCAATACCAGCTACCGGATAAGGCCGGTAAAGTATTTGCAGGATGGTATTTTGACCAGAGTTTGAAGAATCCTGTAGACTTTGAGAACTTTGTTCTTACTTCCAATGTGACATTCTATGCAAAATGGGCTGATCCGGTTGAGGTTACTTGGGTCGGCAATGGCGGATATTTCGATGGCGATTTGGGCACGACTTCCATCGTAGAAGTTGTTCCAAAGGGTCAGATTTTGTCGTGTACCTATTACCCAGAACGAGATGGCTATATGTTCGATGGTTGGTATTTGGATCCGGATTTCTCTTTAGAAGTGAATGTTGAGACATTTGCTCCTGATACAAACGTAACGTTCTATGCAAAGTGGAACAATGGTGTTGTAATTACTTGGGAGGCCAACGGTGGCTATCTGTTAGAAGATCCCAATTGCCCTTCCTATACTGAAACAGTTACAATGGGTCAGCCACTAGAATACAGTCTATTTCCTGTAAGAGAAGGTTATGTATTTGTCGGATGGTATTTGGATATCGATTTGAGTAAACCATTGAAGACGAGCTATGTCCCTAAACAGAATGATATTTTCTATGCAAAATGGGCAGCACCAATTTCGATTACTTGGGATGCGAACGGCGGATATTTGAACGGAGATGTGACATGCACAACGTACAGTGAAACATTTGCGTCAGGTACTGAAATCGATACAGCTCCAATGGCTAGTAAAGAGGGGTGCGTATTCGATGGCTGGTATTTAGATTCAAGTTTCATCCAATCAGTAGATGTATATGGATATGTGCCGAAGACGGATACTGTTTTCTATGCGAAGTGGAAGTCAGGCATTACGATTACTTTCGAGACGAATGGCGGTTTGATAAATGGTAAGGCAAACTATAGTGAGAGTGTTATGGCCAATCAGCCGATAAGTTCCTTGCCTTTCCCTGAACGAGATGGCTACATGTTCGTTGGTTGGTATGCAGATTCAGATTTTATCACGGTCGTAAAACCAGGAGAATACGTTCCAACCCAAGATACGGTTCTCTATGCCCAATGGTCGAATAGTGTAGCGCTTACTTTTGATGCCAACGGCGGAACGATGGCAAATAATGGTCAGCCAACATTCTTTATTCCTACAAATGTTGGAGGAAGCATTCCTTACATTCCGGCTAACAGAAGTGGATTTGTATTCGCTGGTTGGTTCTATGATAACGAACTAACACAACCGGTTCCTATGTCTGGGGCTAAAATTTACAAAAATACTACTATCTATGCGAAATGGTTATCACCAGATGAGCCGACTGCTCCGAAAGTTACTTGTGAGAATATAGTGATTTGGGCGATTTTCCCTAGTGCAAACATTTCGGGTAGTAATCTTGTAGAGCCCGATGTGACGCAAGCGGAGTTTGGACTCTATAGTGATTCTGAATGTACGAATCTGATTAATACTGCTAAGATTACCGGATCGTTTGAATTAGAAGGGGAGACAGTGTATACGGCTGAGTTCAGTGCAAGTAGTCTGAGTTCAAATGCTACTTACTACGTCAAGCAAACCAAGGCCGTGAATCAATTTGTGATGCCTCAAGAAATCTATAAGGTAACATTTGATTCAGAGGGTAAACCAACGTATACGAACATGGATTATGAATACTCGTCTACTGATTCAATGATGTTTACCAATAGGTTTGATCTTAATCAGTCGCTGGAGGTTACAGATTAAGACGGCGTGAGACGTTGAGAACGAACAAACAAGAGTAAAGAAGCAGCCATCGTTTCGGAAAAGAGACGATGGCTGTTTCTTTGTTTCGTGTAAGTCATTTCTGTAGCAATTTCTCATACTCATTCGTATAAAAGAATGATTGGTCAGTAGAACGAGATGATGAGACCAAGATTTCGAAAGGAGAAAAGAGCGATGTTAGTTTTAGGTGTTTTGGCAGTGGGTACAATTATTACATTTGGTGTGATTGCAATCATGGATTTCAATGTAGTGGGTTAATGATTGAAGTGAATGAATGAGCGAAACGGGCTTCTGGCTTTGCGACTGCGGCAGCAATGTTATAACCTTGACTATCTGAATATAGGTTAAGTGTTTTCAAGATATCTTCAGTCATAATTTCAATCGTATTTTTTTGCGATTGGTTTTTCGATTGGAAGTGCTACGGTGAATACGGCGCTCTGTTAGAGCCAGTTGCGTCGCTCACGATTGAGCCGCAGAAATCGGTGAGGTGAGGCAGTGGCTTAACGAGGGCAACGCTGTAGCTATTTAAACTGGTCAAGTTGGTCAGGAAAATTGCAGAATCGGCTTGTGTTTCTTGTCTTCATGACATACAATATGGTCAAGAAGACCAACATTGAGGAGGTGGCAAACATGCAAGTCAACATCCTTGAAGCAAAGACAAATCTGTCCAATCTTGTTAGACTTATCGAGACAGGTAAAGAAGAATGCATCATTATTGCGAGATATGGAAAGCCTGTTGTAAAAATGGTTGTGTACAATGACGCTCCAGTTTCAAGCCGCATTGGAGTTGCCAAAGGCAAATTAAAGTCGCCGAAAGACCTGGATCAGTATAATGATGAGATAGCGGCGATGTTCGGAGGTACGTTATGAATATACTTCTGGATACGCACATCCTCATCTGGGCACTTAATGAAGACCCAAGGTTGCCAAAGAAGGCACGGGAACTGATTCTTGACGAAAACAACGCTGTATACTATAGCTCCGTTTCTGTTTGGGAGGTTTCCATTAAGCATGCCAACCATCCGGATAATGTGGAGTTTACTGGAATGGAGCTGTCGCAGTATTGTCAGGAGGCAGGCTTCCTATCTGTCGAGGTAAGGGATAAGCATGTGTTTGCACTCGAGACAATTACAAGGGCAGAGGGGGCACCTCCGCATTGCGATCCGTTTGATCGAATGCTGATCGCCCAGGCTAAGGCTGAGAATATGTCTTTTGTTACGCACGATTCGTTATTACCATACTATGAAGAGAAATGTATCATAACGGTGTAATCTGCGAATACTCCTGAACATTCAACATTTCTTGCCTGAAAAAACAATCTCCATTTCCCAAGAAAACGTGAAGAACATATTTTTTGCCAAAAATGCACCATTTTTTGCCAGATTGGTTAATTATGACAACTCTGTCACTTTGTGATGGAGTTGTTTTGCTTATATAAAATCAGAGTGGATGTAGTTATTTTCCATTTGTTCGATTAAGAAGATTCTGTTGAGCGGCAAGCGTGGGTGCTTGGAGATTTGGGTGGAGGTTCAATATGAAGAGCATGAATACCAGAAGTCGTGTGTTGGCATGGTTGCTATGTGGTGCGCTGATGCTGCCACTTGCGGCCTGTAAGAAAGATTCGGGTGAAAGTAACAGTGGCGATGCATCGCAGACTGAGACGGCTGCATCCAGTGAAAGTGTGCCAAGTGTCGAGACCGATGCGGCAGGACGCCCGTTGTATGTGGCGGAGAGTGAACCATATTTCTCTTCCACGGAAGTGGAGTTTGCCATGCCACAGGGTGAAGAATATGCAGACATTAAGGTGTATGCCACCACCTTCTGGAAAGATTATGTTCTGCTTCGTTATAACGTGTCGCGCGAACTTTCTGAGGCGGAACAAGAGGAGATGGATCAGCTCAATTGCAACAAACAGGGAGATTTACTGCGTTATTATGAACTTCAACATTCTACGAGTGAAGAAGGTATCCTGATTTGCGACATGAACGGTCAACTGGTGGAACAAATCAAGTTTGATTTGTATGAAAGCTGGGTAGGTACGCTAAGCAAAGACGATCAGGAATTTGGAGTGGTGTTGAACGAGTTCAACCCGATGCAACAGTCCACTCATACGAAAGTCGTTTTCCTGAATGAAAAGGGTGAGCGAATTCATGCGATGTCAAGCGAAGTATTGGATTGCTGTATGGAATATCTAGCATTAGATAATGGTAATTTCCTGACTACTTCATATAGTGTGAATGGGGTATTGCTGATCGATCCGAAAGGCAAGCAAATCGGATGTGGCTTGTGTGACAATGAACTCGTCAACTTGATCAGAATCGATGGAGATATCTATCTGATTTCTAAGCAATCGGATTATGATTTCGATGGAATCGATGAAAGCAAATATTTCATGCAGAAAGTGGATCCGGAAACGGCGAAACTTGGGGAGGTCGTCGAGATTAAGAACCCCACGCACAGTTCTTGGATAGAGAGTAATGGTGTCATCATTAAGCGAATGGAAGGTTCGGACATTACTCGATGTGATCTGCTTCAAGGCACGGAAGAAGTGATGGTGAACTTTGACTACACGGATGTGGTACGTCCGAACAACCTCGAGGATATAAAAGTCAGTGCGGACCAACGAGAGGTGTGCTATCTTTCGAATGTTTACACCGGTACAGGCGAGACTTCGACGGTGAAAGGTCATATGATCAAGCTTCATCGAGAAGAGAAGAATCCTCATGCGGGAAAACGCGTGATATACGTTGCGACCTGTGAAGGTGATACGAAATTCGAACGACTATTGACTGACTATAACGCCAATCCCAACAGTAAGACGCGTGTTCGAATGTATCTGCCGGAGGGGGACACCGGACTTCCCTACGACAAAATGAGGAATGACATGGCGGACCAGATTCTACTGAGCATGAAATCAGGAAGTGGCCCGGATATTCTGCTCAATTGTGCGGCATATAGCCAGTTCAATACCGAGCGTGTGCTGGTAGACCTTAATACATATCTAGACGGCCCCCAAGGTATTGATCGAAGTCTTTACTTTGACAATGTTTTCCGTGCATTTGAGATGAATGGGAAACTGTATCAGATGCCGCTGGCCGTGTCGGTGGGAGGGTTCGTCGGCAATCCTGCCACACTTGGTGAGATGGAAGATTGGACGCCGGAGATCTTCGAGCAGAAGATCGACGCACTGGGACCTGCGATCTATCCGATTATGGGTTACAGTAACCGACTGAATTTTGCGAATCTTGCGGTAACGGACCAGACCGGAATACTACTCGAACTTCTTTATCACGACATGAACCATTACGTTGATTTCGATCAGAATGTGGCACATTTCGACAGCCCGGATTTTATCCGACTCTTAGACATTGCGAAGAAGTATGGTGGACGTATCTCGGCGGACAAAGAGAGGGCACTTATGGAGGAGTACGATAGCTGGGGGTACCACTCCCCAAATTCATTGATGATGGAAGATGGTGTATGCGCATTAGATACATTCGGCGCGGACGCCTTGTGGGGCTTTGCGATGTATGCGGATCTTTGTTCGAATCATCCGCTTTTCCTTGGGTGGCCAACGTCGGCAGGCAAGGGAATCTCTGCAGAAGCGATGATTTCCGTTGGGATTTCTGCTTTCTCCGAATGTAAGGAAGAGGCTTGGGACTTCATCCTCTTTATGCTACAACCGAGTACATTGGATCGTTTCGCTTCAGTAGATACGAGAGGTGTCTGGGTCGCTCGTTCGAGCGCGCAGAAAGCATTCGATGCGGAAATCGCAGATTACAATCGAAAAGTTGAGCTGTTTCGTAATGAGCCGGGTCGAATCGAAAGTGAGGCCGTATGTAATCAAGAGAATGCTGAACGGTTCATCCAGCTGATCGAGCGAGTATCGGGTTCGGTTCAGACGAATCCGGTGATCATGGACATTGTGTTGGAAGAAGCGCCTGCTTACTTCGATGGTTCGAAGAGTGCAGAGCAGGTGAGTAAGACGATTCAGGAACGCGTCACGATTCTTATGGAAGAAATGGTATAATATCTCACGTATACTATTTCTCGAGGTTTGGGCATGAACGCGAAACGGCTGACTGTGACTCTACTATTTACTGCGATTCTGATGGGATTCTTCATCTGGATGACCAGTGCATTGGTCAACGACGCGGCGCGGAAGAACCGAATCTGGAATGAGGAATCGAAGAAGGTGACGGAGGCCATCGAATACATCCAGTCCCGTAACTATGACATCATGTTCTACGGCGAGTCACTCAACGGTCCGTCTGCATTCACAACACGACATGTATATGATCTGGAAGAAGAACTGTACAATCCACCGCCCGTGGATGAATCGTGCATGGGCAGGATGCTGATTATTGCGGACCAGAAGGGCGATGTGCCGCTTACTCAAGAACAATGGAAAACGGTCTATGAACTGATGACTAGGAAGAACTACCTCGTCGCCTATCTTGGTAGTGCGCAATTAGAGACGATGCAGAAGTCTGGCTTCTTCTTCAAGAGCTATTCAACCACGACACGAAGTGTGATCCTCTGGAACGGCGGCGCAGACTGTGAGTTGGGTTTTGCCGATAATGTGAAAATAGTGCCGGAGGTCGTACTGGAGACCTTGACTGAGGAACAGAAACCTATCTATACCATGATCATGAAGATTGCATCAGAGAAGTACTTCTAGCTAGGGCATAGATTCCCCAAGCAATCCATGAAGTACGAAGATGTAATGAGGTGGTTTTACCAATGAATCATGAACAAGAGAGAATGCAGCAGATCCTGAGCCGTTACGACGAGATCGTGGCGTCTATGGCGGACCCATCAATCGTGAGTGACGGACAGCGATATCTGAAACTGACCAAAGAATTAAGTGACCTGGAACCGGTGGTGACGCGTATCCACGATAAGGAGCGGGTGAGCCGCGAGTTGATGGAGGCACGTGAGCTCCATACTGCCGAGCAGGATGAGGAGATGCGCCAGATGGCAGCGGAGGAAGTCGCAAGCCTGGAGGCGGAACTTGAGAGCATTAATATTGACTTGGAGGATTTGCTGGCGGTCAAGGATCCGAAGGATGAACGGTCTGTCATCATGGAGATCCGAGCCGGCGCAGGCGGGGAAGAGGCCGCACTCTTTGTCAGTGACCTCTATAAGATGTATGGTGCTTTTGCCCTGAGTAAAGGATGGAAGACAGAGTATATCGACAGTAACGATACGGAACTGGGTGGATATCAGAAACTGGTATTCTCCATCGAGGGACGTGGTGCATATAGCTGCTTCAAATACGAGAGTGGCGTGCATCGTGTGCAGCGTGTGCCGGTGACCGAATCAGGTGGTCGTGTGCATACTTCAACGGCAACGGTAGCGGTGCTGCCGGAAGTCGATGAGGTGGAGATTAACATCAATCCGAATGATCTGAAGATTGATACCTACCGTGCATCCGGTGCCGGTGGACAGCACGTCAACCGTACAGACTCTGCGATTCGTATTACGCACTTGCCGACGGGTCTTGTGGTGACCTGTCAGGATGAGCGTAGCCAGCACAAGAATCGTGCCAAGGCGATGGCGGTGCTACAGAGCCGACTGCTGGAGATGGAAGAAAGTAAACAGACCGGTGCGATTGCGGCGGAACGACGTTCTCAGGTCGGTACCGGTGACCGCTCCGAGAAGATCCGTACCTACAACTATCACCAGGGACGCGTGACCGACCATCGCATTGGACTCACGCTCTATCGCCTAGAAGAAATTCTAGCCGGAGACCTCGAGGAGATTGTGCGACAGCTGACGTTGGCGGATCGTGCGAATAAGCTTGGTGATGCTTCAGATTCAGAGGATGACGAGGCGTAATGATACCTATTTCTGTGCTCGTGGAAGATTGCTATGACAGATATGGCAGATTCGACGGAAAAGTGTAAGAAAACTGCACGGCTGAATAGAAATCAGGCGCGCAATGTCGTAAAATGAGAGAAGAGAGGTGAAGGGATCATGTTTGGCAACTGGGCAAATCGAAACGATAAGAAGCGTGAGGAAGAGAATCAGCCAACCGGTGCGCTGGCTCGTGTCATGAAAGATATTGAGGCGCAACGAGAGGCGGCCGAGTCAGGTCTCTCCCCCGACGGGATGGAAGATTATTACGATTATTCTATGATGGACGAAGAAGAGTTCTTCGCCCAGTTGAATGCACATACAGAAAACACGATGCGTAACGCCGAGATTGTGCCTGCACCAATTCCCTCGGCTGTGACATCGTTGGATGATGATCAAGAAGGCGCCGCAATTGTGCCGATGTCCATCACTCCTTATATGCCGAGCTTACCGGATATCCCCGACATCCCAGCAATGGCGCCGACTGAGGAATCGACTGAAGAGAAGGCTCAGGAGACGAATGCGAGTGAACGTCAAGGCGTTCAACAGGGCGCAGTGCAGAGCGTTGAAGAGAACGCTGAGCAGAGAGCGAACGTGGTGCGTGATTTCGACACGGTGCTCGTTCTTCCTGAAGACGAGGCGAATCTGGATGCGGCGGCGCGCGCACTTGCGGACGGTGAGGTCGTGGGCATGCCGACGGAGACGGTCTATGGCCTGGGATGCAATGCCCTGATGCCGGAAGCGGTCGAGAAGGTATATCAAGCGAAGGGCAGACCTTCGGATAATCCGTTGATTGTGCATATTGCAAGTAAAGATATGATTCCGCAACTGACTTCGGAAGTGACCCCGATTGCACAAGTGCTGATCGATGCTTTCATGCCAGGACCGATTACAATCATTATGCGTAAAGCATCGATCGTGCCGGACGTGGTAACGGCGGGGCGTGATACGGTGGGCGTTCGTTTCCCAATCCATGCGGGTGCGCAGGAACTGATCAGACGAAGCGGTGTGCCGGTTGCGGCGCCGTCTGCTAACCTTTCCGGAAGTCCTTCACCGACGAAAGCAGAACATGTCATGAAGGATATGGATGGACGTATTCCTTATATCGTAGAGGGCGGTGAATGCCAGGTGGGATTAGAGTCGACTGTCGTCGATGCGACTGGAAACTGGCCACAGATCCTGCGTCCGGGCGCGATTACGATGTCCTTGATGGAGGAGGCACTAGCGGCAGCGGGAATCGAGAAACCGGAAGAAGTGATAGAGCGGGAGATGGAACCGGGTGAGGCACCCATGGCACCGGGAATGAAGTACCGCCACTATGCCCCATCTTGCGAAGTCAAAGTAATCGGTACGGGTGATTCTACCAATTATTCAGCGTACTATAAGGAAGCTGTTGACCAGGCTTTGCTCCAAAAGGAGACTCCGGTAGGACTCTTTGTCGGAACTTCTATCGCACAGATGATTCGCAGTAGTTACGCAGATCAGATGGAGAAGATTCTCCTCTATGAATATGGCAAGACGGAGGATGTGTACGATGCTTCCCATGGACTCTTCGATGGACTTCGCACGCTGGACGAAGCAGGCGCAAAGGTCATCTACGCACCGGCTTTCCCTGCTGAAGAAATGGGCGCGGCATATATGAATCGTCTGAATAAGGCTGCAGCAGGTAAGCAAGAAGGGACCATCCCGTTGGCGCATCAAGATACGAAACGGAAAGTGCTATTCGTATGCGCCGGCAATACATGTCGAAGCCCACTAGCAGAAGCGGCTTTCCGTCATCTATGGGCGAAGCACGCACCGCATATGCTCCGGGAACAGCCCGATCAGGAAGTTACCGTTGAGGTGACATCCGCCGGTCTCTATGCCGAGGAGGGGACACCTTTCACATTGGATTCTGTACGCATTGCCCACTTCCGATATGACGAGGATCTGTCCGAAAGAACTTCTGTCCAGTTGACGCCGGAGATGATTGCTCAGCAGGATCTGATCCTGTGCATGACCAACGATATTTCACGACGCATTCGCATCGATTATTCTGACATGGGCGAGCACATCTTCTCGCTACAGGAGATGTTGTCTGACTACTATATTCCAGAAATATCCGGCCAGATTCTTGATCCGTACGGGCAAGATTATCTGGTGTACATGAAGACTGCATCCCAGATTGAGGAAGTGCTCGATGCACTACTGCCGGTCATCCTGAAAGAGTGGGGGACTAACTAATGCTTTATATCATGAGACATGCTCGCACGGATTGGAACGATGCGTATAAGCTTCAGGGACAGGTCAACACGCATATTAACGCGGCGGGCGTGGAGATGGCCAAAGAGGCGGCGAAAAAGTATAAGGATGTTCACTTCGATGTCTGCTACTGCTCACCGTTGGATCGTGCACGTGAGACGGCTGCACTGGTCTTAGAAGGCCGCGATGTGCCGATCATTTACGATGACCGTCTGAAGGAATTCGGATTCGGCGTGTGCGAAGGCACGGAGAAGGTCTTCGATCGGCCGGACTGCCCGGTTCGTGTGTTCTTCTTCCATCCGGAAGACTATACGACACCGGTCGAAGGCGGCGAATCATTGGATGCGCTCTTTGAAAGAACGGGTGATTTTCTCAAAGAAGTAGTGGAACCGGACTTGGCGGCAGGGAAGGATGTTCTGATCTTGGGACATGGTGCCATGAATGCTTGTATCACCTGTCAGGTGAAGGGCAGATCCCGCGCGGAGTTCTGGGAAGGCGGGATTCCAAATTGCGAACTGCAGGTGCTGAAGGATTGAACAGAAGAAAATTATTAAAGGATTCTTATTTTTCTCTTTATCGTATACAATGAGAAAAGAATACTATTGACTTGAATATCAAATGAGGAGCTGACGAAGATGAAAGAAATTGAAGCTTTGCCAAAGAAGAATATTGAGGGAACAAGTAACAAGGCGGATAGTAAGCCAAAGAACGATGAGGAGATCACCTCGACTGACAAGGGCTCCAAGGGACCGAAAAATGTGAAGAAAATCATCATCGCTTCGGTCGCGGGCGTCGTGGCGCTGGGCGCAATCGGTACGGGCGTGTACTTCGGTGTTGTGAGGAAGAATAACTCTTCTGACGAGCCGGCGGTGTCGACTGTCGAGAAGGTGAGCCCTGCGGATCTGGAGCAGATGCGTAAGATCGTGGACGATCCGAATTTCTATCCGGGTATTACGATCAATGGCCAGAGTGTGGCTGGTATGTCGAAGGATGAGGTCTTGAAGAAGTTCGCTTCTACGGATGAAGTGAAGTTGGATATTCAGTTTCAGGTGGGCGATGAGAAAGTTCCGCTGAAGACGGGTGACCTGAAGTTCGAAAGCAATGCAGAAGCGGTCATCGAAGAAGCATATAACTACGGAAGGACGAGTGTTTTTGCCGGAGATGACGCAATCGTAGACCGATTCCATACCATTGACGACTTGTCCAAGACACCCAAGGATTATACTTTCACGACATCGCTCAATATAGATGGCGTAGACATCGATACGTTGGTTCGCGAGACGTTGTCCCCGTATAACACAGAACTTGTCGAAGCGCAGCTCGGTGACTTCAATCTGGAGAAACTGGAATTCGAGATCACGGAGTCGCAGAAGGGATGCAAGGTCGATATTGATCAGGCGATCAAAGATGTGAAGGCAAAGTTGGAGGCGGCGGAGTATCAGACTGTCATTACGGTGAAGGCTGAGATTACTGAGCCGACGACTTCTTCTGACGATTTGAAGGCGAACTTCGGCATGATTGCTACGACCACTTCCGAGACTACCTCGAATGAGAATCGTAACACGAATATCCGTCTGATCTGCGAGAAACTGGATGGACTGGTTCTGCAGCCAGGCGAGCAATTCAACTTCAACGATTATATCGGTAAACGAACGGAAGAGAAGGGCTACAAGATGGCGCATGGTATATTCAACGGAAGCATGCGTGATGAATTGGGCGGCGGGATTTGTCAAGCCAATACAATGTTGTATCAGAGTGTAACCAAGGCTGATCTTCAGGTAGATGAGCGTAAGAATCACTCGATTCCGAGTACATATGTGGACAAGGGTACGGATGCTACGGTAACGTGGACAAGTCCGAACTTCCGCTTTACGAATAACACTGAATACCCGATTGCCATTCATGCTGTATATGCGGACCAGAAGGTGACCGTTGCCGTATATGGACGACTTCTGCCGGATGGACAGCGTATTGAATTGGTGGGCGAGCATGTACGTACGATTTCTGCATCTACCACATATGTGGCGGATCCGACTTTGGCAGCAGGCACCAAGACAACGGTGACTTCTGGCCGTACGGGATATGAGTATAAGTCCTATAAGGTCTGGTATGACAAGGATGGAAACGAAATCAAGAAAGAACCATATTTCTCAAGCTATTACCCAGCTCGTGATGAAGTTGTTCATGTAGGTACGTTGGGGGCAGATGGCTCGACCTATAATATGGATCCGTCAGGTAATCTTGGAGATCCGGTTACGACACCAACTCCAACTCCTGATCCGAATGCACCGGCTAATCCGACGCCTACACCGACACCTGTTCCGGCCGATCCGAATACGCCACCGGCTAATCCAACCCCGACACCAGCGCCGGCGGATCCTACGCCGACACCTGTTCCGGCGGCCCCAACCCCGACACCGGTCCCGGCTGATCCGACACCAACACCAACACCTGTTCCAGAACCGCCGACACCAGAGCCAGAGCCACCGACACCAGAGCCAGAACCGCCGACACCGGAACCGGAACCAGGAACACCGGCTCCGTAAGTTGGGTTGCAAATGATGAGTCATGGAGCAATCGGATGTGTTTCACTAAATGCTGAAATCCATCCTATCAACCAGCTGGGGAATCTTAAAATTCTGGTTTTTCACGGAAACTTGGGAAATGAGGAATCAGAAGAATTGAAATGGAGAAATAACATGCTGGTGCAAAACGTGGGATTTCCGACTGGAGAGACTAAAGTGTTCTGTAGTCGGAAGAGAAAATGAAAGATGCGAGTGATTTTTCCGACTAGAATTCAGTTTCTTTTACTGGTCGGAAGG
>JAZLMM010000018.1:0-17847 GCA_045598705.1 Oscillospiraceae bacterium | reverse complement strand
CGTGAAAAGTGGTCCTAGATGTTCCGACTACAGCGACATTTGTTCATTCCAGTCGGAAACGGTCTTGTCTGGAAGAAACAAGGAACATTTCTTGCCTGACAAAAAGATCTCCATTTCCCAAGAAAACGTGAAGAACCTTTTAAGTTCCTATTTTT
Source organism: Oscillospiraceae bacterium (assembly GCA_045598705.1). Classification (GTDB taxonomy): domain Bacteria; phylum Bacillota; class Clostridia; order Saccharofermentanales; family Saccharofermentanaceae; genus Scatonaster. Next base: position 17,692 of record JAZLMM010000018.1, on the reverse strand, counting down.
TGATATAATATGACAAAATGATGGTTCGTGTTTTGATTTGAGAGGGGTGTATGTTTTATGAAGCCTACTGCGAAGAAAATATTGATTGGTTCGATTATTGCGGCTGCGGCCGCGGGTGCGATCGTTGCGGGGGGAGTGATCATTGACTCAAACAAAGAAGATGAAGACGCGATTTCTACCATTCAATCGCACCACAATAGTCCGGTTGAAGTTGCAGTTGCTTATGGAACGAATCCAGCTCCCGATGGTCCGTATGCAAAATAATATGTTTGGGTAGCAAGGGTATTTATGGCGTCAATAAGTGAAGTAAAAGAATTACTCTTTAATAGTTGTATTGAATATAACAGGGAAATGGCGGTAAAGCATCCCCTTCGCCATTTCTTCCTCGAACTTACGCTGAACTGCAATCTGAACTGTTTACATTGTGGCAGTCATTGTAGTCGTGAGAGAAAGCATGGAGACGAATTAAGTAAAGATGAGTGGAAAGCACTCCTTGATCATGTAAAAGAGAACTTCGATCTGAAGGACATCATTCTTGAGATTACGGGCGGAGAACCGCTCATGAATCCGAATTTCTTCGAGATTATGGAATATGCTCGCGACCTGGGCTACCACTGGGGAATGACGACCAATGCTACTTTGATCACGAAAGAGGTAGCCGAGAAACTGAAGAAGGCGGGCATGCGTGAGGTGGCCGTGAGTATAGACGGACTTCCTTCCACTCATGATGCATTCCGCCAAACGCCGGGTGCCTATGATCTAGCGATGCGGGGACTTCAGAATCTAATCGACAGACAGGTTTTTGGGAATATCATGGTGACTACGGTCGTGCATAAGAAGAATCTTCATGAACTGGAAGATCTCTATCAAATTATGTTGGGACTGGATATCGACACTTGGCGTGTTATGTCCATCGAACCGATGGGCAGTGCGCTGATGAATAAAGAGTACATGCTTGAGGGCGACGAGTACCGTCAGGTTCTGGATTTCATCAAAGCAAAACGCGACTTGAACATGCCGGTGACGTATGGTTGTTGCCATTTCCTTGGGGTAGAGTATGAGGCGGAAGTAAGAGAATGGATCTATCGATGCATTGCAGGGACCCGCGTGGCCAGCGTAGCAGCGGATGGGTCAATTGGAGCCTGCTTGGATATTGAACGCCGACCAGAGACCATTCAAGGGAATGTACGTACGGACAGTTTCACCGAGGTGTGGAACAATCGGTTTGAGATTTTTCGTCAGCCGAAATATCCCAAGACCAAGACTTGCCAAGCATGCCGATATAAAGAATTTTGCGATGCAGGTCCATACCACAGCTTTAATTATGATACCAACGAGCCGCGACTATGCATGCTCAAGGAAATCGGCGGATTGTGAGGATATCAAGATGACGGCAGAAGAACTGGCAAAACGTTTTGAAATGCAGATTCATGCGGAGAATGGTTCATTTTGTGAGTGCCATTATGTCCACGAGGGTCAGGGCCGCGCGCAATCGGGATCGATCTATTACTACGTGGGTCCTACAGAACGGACAAAATTCCATCAAATCGATTGTGATGAATACTGGAATTATGTACGAGGTTCTGAACTTGAAATTTGCCTCCTTCAGGAAGACGGAACACTTACTATTCGAAAACTCGGTGTGGAAGAAGACGCAGAGCCGTTGATCTATGTGCCGAAAGGAACGATCTTTGCATCAAAACATGCACGCACAGTGACCGAGGGAACGTTCATCACCTGCATTACTGTTCCTCGTTTTACCTATGACGGATTCACAATGATTTCTGACGAAGAGATGTTGGCCAAATACCCTCAAGCCTGTTCGTTTCTGAGGCGGTTCCTCTGTGAATGAAACAGTTTTGAAACAGCCCTATCCCTACCACTATTCCATGCAAATCAAATCCCGTATAGCTTCATCCGCGACATCCGAATTGCTGCGTCCAGTTTCCTTAAGAAATTTGTAAAACTTCTTCACGCTGGTTACTGATTGTTCTATGGAATCTTCAGACTCTACGTTCTTATAAAGTAGCCATTCATAGAAGTATGGAGAGTGGACAAGGCGTCTTTGCTGAAATACCACTGTGAAAATAGGCGCGGAAGACTTTTACTTAAGCAAAATTGCGAAGTATACTATAAAATGTGATGAAAAGTGATGGCATTTTCGGTGAAACATAGTAATCGGATGACCGTCAAATTTGAATAGAAGGTGGACGTGAACATGGCGATTTGTAATTTCTGTGGACAAGAATCCGGTGGGACGAAATACTGCCAGAATTGTGGAGCCAATCTGGATAGTAATCCAATGAATCAGACATCCGTTCCGATGATGAATTCGACGATTCCGCAACCGACATTTACGATGCCACAAGATCTGAATGCTATGAATCAACCATGCAATCAGCCACAGCCGACCTACATGCCGGGTTCTTGCGCGGATCTTCAGAAGAAAATCACAATTGTGCTTGTGATCAGCATCTTTCTGATATGCACCATGTTCGGCCTCGTTTCTGTGGTACTCTCAGCAAACGCCCTTGCCATGTGTGGCAAAATCAAGCAAGCGAAGAGCCAAGAGGAAGAAGAGAAATATCGCGATACCGCTACGAATTGTTTGAAAATTGCTTCTGGAGTACTGGTAGCTAGTGTCTTTATCATTGTGCTCTATGCGAGAATGTTCCGAATATAATGATGCAGACGACGAGGTATGCAGTTTCTCTGATACGTTGTTCTATTTTTAAGTAAGATTTTTCAAGGAACGGGCCCAAGAAAGTTCTTAGTGTTTCCATCTATGCATCTCATGTGTGTCATTTGGCAACTTGAGCGAATGCGTATTGATTCGGACACCACTTCTCGCTATCCTTCGGTTGTAAATCAGGTCTTGTAAGACCGAAACCGGAGAGGATGAGCATATGATTTCTATCGTTGATGTAACCAAACGTTTTGGAGAGAAGACGGTATTAGATGGGATTTCCATGACCATACAGGACGGGGAGATATTTGGCCTTCTTGGCCCTTCCGGCGCCGGCAAAACCACCCTCATTCGAATTCTGATGGGTCAGCTCCGTGCCGAGAGTGGGGAAGTCATGATTATGGGAAAGCGCGTCTCGGTGCTGTCGGGTGCGGACAAGAAGCAGTTCGGCATCATGATGGATGATTTCGGCCTTTACGAGCGATTGAACTGTTACCAGAATCTCAAAGTGTTCGCAGATATTTATGGTGTGGACGATCGAGCCATCGCGCAGGTATTGACGGAAGTGAAGCTCGAATCGGCGCGGCGTGTGGAAGTGTCGAAACTTTCCAAGGGCATGAAGGAGAGACTTCGTCTGGCTCGCGCGCTACTGACCAAACCGAAAGTACTGCTTCTTGATGAGCCGACCAGTGGCCTCGACCCGCAGACGGCCAATGAGATCCATGAGATCATCCGTGCTCGCAAAGAGGCGGGCACCGTGATTCTTCTGACAACACATAACATGGCAGAGGCGGAGAAACTCTGCGACCATCTGGTGCTGCTCCACGAAGGCCGGATCATCGAGTCTGGGTCTCCGAAGGAGATCTGCCTGCGTTACGACCAGACCAAGAAAATCGTCCTGACTACGCGGGACGGACGCGCACAAACGTGGTCATTTGATACTTCGGGAGCCTCGAAAGACCTGAAGATGAGAGAAGACGACGCGACGCACCGATTGCAGCAACTTGATGAGATGACTGCAGCAGTGCGGAAGGCGTTGGAAGAGAATGACCTGGCAATGATTCATTCTCAAGAACCGAATCTGGAGACGGTATTCATGGCGCTGACCGGAAAACGTCTGGAAGAATAATGTGGGAATAGAAAGATTGATCAAGTGGAGGAGACTTAAATGCATACAACCATAGCAATTTGGAAGAAACAGGTGTGGGACACGAGGAAGAATAAGACAGTACTAATCCAGTTTTTTCTCTTCCCGGTATTGACGGTCATTATGAATTATGCGGTGAAGATGGAGGACATGCCGGAACTGTTCTACCTCAAGCTATTCAGCATTATGTACCTGGCGATGGCGCCGATTACTTCGATGAGTGCAATCATCTCGGAAGAGAAGGAGAAAGGGACGCTTCGGGCGCTCATGATGAGTTATGTCCGCCCGTGGGAGTACCTGCTGGGCGTGGGGGCCTATGTTTTCTGCTGTTGTACGATTGGCACTGTCTTCATGAGCAAAGGCTGCGGAATGGAGGGCCAAGCATGGACCCGATACATGGACGTGATGGCTGTGGGAATGGTGATCTCTATTCTGCTGGGTGCGGTCATCGGTATGTGGTCGAAGGATCAGATGTCCGCGACGAGCCTTCAGGTACCAATCATGTGCGTGTTCAGTTTCTTGCCGATGATCGCGCAGTTCAACGATACAGTGGCCCGAGTTGCAAGATTTGCCTATACGCAACAGATGTATGATATTGTACAGAACATTGAAAATGATAAGATAGGTATAGAGAATGTCTTGATTATCGGGGTGAATGCCTTATTAATCCTGGTGTTCTTCTTCCTCGCCTACCGTAAGGAGGGCTTAAGCAAAGACTGATTCATTGAGGGAAGCCTATGAAGATATCAATCAATATTCAGCCGGACTATCCGGATACGGAGATCTCCATCACCTGCCCAGCGCTTACGCCGGAGGTGGAGAAACTCGTCTCCATGGTGCGCGTGTTGGACAGTAAGCTGACAGTCAAGAAGGACGGCGAAGTCTTCCTCCTTGGACTGGATGAAGTCCTGTATCTGGAAGCGATGGAGCGGAAATGCTTCGTCTATACGAAGTCAGCAGTCTACGAATCCGATGCAAAAATGTACGAGCTCGAGCAGCAACTTGCGGCTTCGGGCTTTTTCCGTGTGAGCAAATCGAATCTAATCAGCTTGAAGCACATCCAGTCGCTGCGGACGGATATCAACCACCGTATACGCATCACCATGGACAATGGTGAACGGCTGATCGCCTCCCGTATGTACGCAGATGAACTGCGGGAACGTCTTGGATTGAAATAAGGGGGGACATATGGAGAAACATAGTATTCGTAAAAGTCTAGAATGTGCAAGTATTGCATTCGTGTGCCAGGTGCTGGTGGCCCTTCTGGTGATGTGGCTCTCACCGAGTGATGTTGCAGCCGAACAGGCGAAAATCTCCACAATCTTCGCACATCCCGGTATGCTCTCGAAGGAGACGCTTCTGCAGTTCCTAGTGATCGCTGTCGTCGTGGCCTTGATCCGCTTTCTCTTCATGTCGGATTGCCTCTTCCGTAATGCCCGCGTAAGCACACGCACGTTGGGCATGTTTGGCAGCATCCTTGTTGTTGTGCTTCTTGCAGTGTGGAAGTTCAGATGGTTCCACGCTACGCAACCTTCAGCCTGGATCGGATTTATTCTTGGCTTTGGCATCTGCTTCGGAATTAGTGTTTTCGTTGCGAGAAAGAACGAAGATCGTGATAATGATGAGATGAACGATGCACTTCGTCGTATACTTAAGGAGCAAGAGAAGAACGAGAAGTGACCGCGAGCAATTATAATGACGCGCGAGAGAAGCCGAAGAAAAGGACATAAGAAATGGGAGAAGATCTGAAGAAAGACAAGGGCAACGACATAAGACGTCCGGTATCGCCGGATTTCAACCTTGCAGGAACAGCGTATCCGGCACAGATCCGCAGGTTCTTCCTGTCCCGGTATCCGAACTATTCGCGGGATAATCACTGGCACGATGAGGTCGAGTTCACCATGGTCCTACGTGGGGGAATGACTTGTAATGTAGACGGGGAAATCTGTCATCTTGCGACAGGGGAGGGCATCTTCATCAATGCGCGTCAGATGCATCGATTCTACTCTGAAGACATGTCCGAGTGTGAATTTGTAGCCTTGCGATTCCATCCTCACATTCTGTGTGCGACTTCGGATATTGAACAGCACTATGTTCTACCGGTCATCGATAATGCCGACTTCACCCATCTATATCTGACACCTAAGATTGAGTGGCAGAGAAATGTTCTGGACAGCGTTTCTCGTGTATACTATATGCGTCACGAGAACACCATGGACCTCGTCTCAATTGGGTGGTTCTTCTTGATGTGGGAGAAGATCTACATTCATTCTGTAGAAGAGATGGCGACGACGCGTACGAGTTCTCCTCAGCTGACTCAACTGAAGAAGATGCTCTCTTACATTGAAGAGAACTATCGAAATAAGATTACGCTGGAGGATATCTGTCGAGCAGGAAACTTGGGGAAGACCAACTGTTGCAAGGTGTTCGGGAAGTATCTGCATCAGACGCCGGTAATCTATCTTACGACTTTCCGACTTCGTAAGGGAGCCCAGTTACTAGTGGAGACGGATATGCCGATTAATGACATCGCATATGAAGTAGGCTTCTCCGGCCCAAGTTATTTTGCCGAAGCATTTCGAAAACACATCGGCGAGATGCCGAGTGAATACCGGAAGAGCCATTATGGTAGGTGGAACGAGAGGTAAGAAAATGAGCGACTGCGAAAGATGTTCGAACTATATATACGATGAACTGAGCGGGGAGTACTTCTGTGAGGCACCGATCGATCAGGACGCTTGGGAGCGCTTGATGGAAGGTCACAGGAAGGACTGCCCGTACTACATCGAAGATGGGGAATATAAGACAGTCAATAAGCAGATATGAAGAAGTACCGTGAGATTTTCAGAGAACTCCGACCTTATCGGGGTGAATTCATTCTAGGCCCGCTGACGAAACTCGTCGAGGCAATCTTGGAGCTGTGCCTGCCTGTCCTGATGGGACGCATCGTGGATACCGGTTTTCGTAGCGACAGCCGCGGATACATCGTCCGCACGGCGCTCCTCATGTTCGGCATGACGGCACTGGGGCTTGCGATGGCGGCCATCTGCCAGTACTGCGCGGCGAAGGCCAGTTCCGGTGTAGCGGCGCGACTGCGTGACCGCTTACTGACGAAGGTGGACTCCCTCTCCATCGCACAACAAGAACGATGTGGCGTGCCGTTCCTACACGTGGCGATGACCAGTGATGTGAATCAGGTTACCACGGCGGTGTCGATGGTGATCCGACTTTGCTCGCGTGTACCTTTCATCACGATCGGCGGTGTGCTGGCCGCCGTTATCCTGGATGCCCCGATGGCGGTAGTCATCGGTGTGGGTTCAGCGCTCTTCTTCGTGACGCTTCTACTCATCATTCGCGTCACCTTCGTTCGCTACAAAGTGGTGCAGAAGAAGCTGGACCGTATCAGTCAGGTGGTAAATGAAAGATTAGCCGGCATCCGCGTGGTGAGAGCTTTTTCCAGAGAGAAATATCATCAGGAGGTGACGGATCAGGCGGGAGAAGCCTATGCGGAGGAGTCGATCTCCGTGGGAAAATATTCTGCTTTGTTGCGTCCGATCACGATCCTTATTATGAACGCAGCGGTCGTCTTCGTGCTGTGGGTCGGCGGATATCGAATCTCGTCCGGAGCCCTGACAGCCGGCATGCTATTGACATTCATTAACTATATTTTCAGTATTTTTGACGAACTGAATAAGCTTGGTAACTTGGTAGTCATCTTCTCACGTTCTTTCGTCTCGGCGGAACGAATCGAGTCTGTGCTGGAACTTGAACCGGCAAAGGTGGTCACACATGACGGCGATGATTCGGATGCGAAGAAGCAGCACGCCACACCTGACGAAGCAGATAGCGCAACAGACGGAAGTGCGACGAAGAGTGAGCATCAGAAGGTGCTGGTCAAGTGGGAGCATGTCTGGTTCTCATACCTGACGGATCGTGCGGATGCAGAAGAATATTACGCTTTGAAAGATGTTTCCTTCGAACTGCGTAAAGGCGAGAAATTGGGCATCATCGGCACGACCGGTTCGGGCAAGTCTACGATTATTGCGCTACTTCTCCATCTCTATGACATCACGAAGGGTCAGATTATCGTAGACGGACACAACTTGCTTACGATCGATGATTGGACCTTACATACTCGCATGGCACCGGTCTTCCAGACGACGGCGCTGTTCGAAGGAACAATCCGGGAGAATATACTACTGGGCCGCAGTACGCCACTTGCTGAAGAAGAGATCCAGGCACGATGCGAAGTAGCACAGGCCTGGGATTTCATATGTGAGAAGGGTGGTCTGGAAGCACACGTGGAACCGAAGGGGAAGAACTTCTCCGGCGGTCAGAGACAGCGTCTGGCCATTGCCCGTGCCCTGTGTACGGATAGTGAGATCCTGCTTCTTGACGACTGCACGGCGGCGCTCGACCGAGAGACCTCGGCGCGCTTCTCGTCAGCCCTTGCGGCACATACGGCAAGTCATCAGCGAACGGTGGTGGAGGTTTCTTCCAAGATCTCGGAGATCCAGGATGCGAACTGGATCCTGGTGATGGATAACGGTAGCGTAGTCGGGCAGGGCAAGCATGAAGACTTGCTTGCAGACTGCGAAGCATACGCGCGAATTGCGCAATCTCAGGAGATGGGAGGTGTGGAGTAATGGCTAAAGATTCAATGCTGAGCGGCATGGCGAATCTCTCGCCGGACGCGGCCAAGATGTCGGATGGCAAGTCGAAGATCTCGCTTCGAGACCTGACGGCGCTTCTGCGCTTCACCGGTACGTCGAAGTTCTCCATGATCCTTCTGATCCTTGCGGCTGTCTGCGGTGGCGCGCTACAGGTCGTCGCCCCGGCCTATCTTGGACGGACGATCGATCACATGGGCGATACGGGTGCGGTCGACCTCACATACCTTGGGCATCACGCCCTCATTCTACTCGCTATGTACCTCGTTGCGGCACTTTTCACATGGGTCGTAAGTTATTTTGCCAACGTCGTTGCGGCCAAGACTGCACTGGAAGTGCGCCGTTCGCTGTCGGTCAAGTTGACGCGACTGCCAATCTCTTTCTACGACACCCACCCGCAAGGCGATACCGCCACGCACTTCATTAACGATGCGGATGCAATTTCTGAGGGCACCTTGCAGGGACTTCTTAACCTGTTCACGGTACTGGTGACCATCCTGGGTACAGTTGCCTTCATGGTGTGGATCAGCTGGCGCATGACACTCATCGTGCTACCGATGGCGGTGCTGATGATCTGGACGGCGACCACGATTGCGAAGAAGACGACCAAACACTTCAAGTCCCAACAGGGGCTGGTCGGCGCCATCTCTGCCGATGTGGAGGAGAACCTCTACGGCCGCAAAGAAATCAAAGCATTCAACTGTGAGGACAAGTTCTTGGGAAGTTTCCGAAAGAAGAACGAAGAACTGGAGAAGTCTTCGGTCATGGCGGCTTTCGCCTCTTCGCTTCCGAATCCGGTGACGCGATTCGTGGATAACACCACCTATATTCTGATCGGCGCGCTGGGCGTCTGGTTCGGCGGCCTCTCGATTGGTAATATCACCACGTTTATCCTCTACTGGAAAAACTTCAGCAAGCCGATCAACGACTTAACGAATATTACAACCCAGGTCATGGCCGCTTTCGCCTCTTTGACCCGCGTGTTCGCCATCCTCGATCTTCCGGAGGAGGCCGAAGATGTAGCGGAGGGCAACCTGACGGACGGCGACCCCGAAGGCTTGGGGGAAGTGCTTTTCCAACATGTGACGTTCGGATATCAGAAAGATAAGCAGATATTCGACGACTTCAGCCTTACGGTGGAGCCGGGACAGAAGGTCGCCATTATTGGTCCGACGGGATGTGGCAAAACCACTCTGATGAATCTGCTGATGCGGTTCTATGAGCCGGAAGCGGGTGAGATCATCATCGACGGGGAGAATATCCGTGATATCCCACGTTCAGCGCTACGCCGCCGCTTCGGCATGGTGCTTCAAGAGACGTGGTTGCTGGAGGCGTCGATCCGTGAGAACATCGCTTATGGACGACCGGATGCGACAGAGGAAGAGATCATTGCGGCGGCCCAGGCGGCGCGCGCTCATGGATTCATCATGCGTCTGCCGGATGGATATGATACGGTGCCCGGTAAGGAGATCTCGCTTTCGGAGGGGCAGAAGCAGCTACTCTGCATTGCGCGTGTGCTCTTGATGGATCCATCCTTGCTAATCCTCGACGAGGCGACTTCGGCGGTCGATACCTTGACGGAGAAGCGTATCGTGGAAGCTTTTGAGAATATGACGCGGGGCCGTACGGGATTTATTATTGCCCACAGACTCTCGACCGTTGCCGGTGCAGATCAGGTTATCCAGTTGGGAAAAGGTGGAAAAGGAGGCAGAACATGTTCTACGAAATCAACGATGGTATGAAGCCCATCAGCTTCGATCAGGTGAGCGGAGACAGACTTGCTGTCGGTATCGTGAAGAGCGATGAACTTCTTAATGTGGGCCAAGTGATTGGCCTAGATGATGAGACGATGGAGGCCAGCCAGAAGGCGAATCCGTTATTTCGTACCGGCGTGGATGTGCATGAGAACTATACTTTTGCCGAACTTCGTGTGATTAACCGCGACGGACACGAGGATTCTCTTTCCCTCTATGTCATGAAGAACTTCATCTTGGTCGTGGATATTCAGGACGAGGATGGTTCAACGGTGAGTAGCTTCTTGCAGGCCATTAAGAAGATCCCTTCGAATAAGATGTGTGAAGAGAAAGTCATCTGCTACTTCGTAGACGGCTTGTTATCGGAAGGCAACATGATCGCAGAGAAACTTCGTAATGAGTTGACCGAGATGGAAGAATCCATTGTAGAAGGTAACGCCAAAGAAGCTTTCAACGTGGAATTACTGGGACTGAAGAAGAAAGCCCTGAAATATGTGAACTACTACGACCAGATCATCGACATCGCGGAGACACTCGAAGAGAACGATAATGAGATCCTCGATGAAGATAATCTGATCTATATTTCCAACCTGACAAATAAGATGACACGTCTTCGTGACGATATGAATGCGCTGAGTAATATCGCTGATCACATTTCGGATGCGTATGCGACCTTCCTCGACCAGAAATTGAATAGTACCATGAAGCGCTTCACCATTATTACGACGATCTTCTTCCCACTGACCATTATCGTAGGGTGGTATGGGATGAACTTCCAGAATATGCCGGAGCTTGCTTGGAAATACGGCTATCTCTATGTAATCCTTCTTTCGTTACTCACGATCCTAATCCTCTCATTGATAGGTCGCAAGAACAAATGGTTCAAATAAACTTGCACCGAAAGACATCGGTGCAAGTGCTTTTGCCAGATATCGACAATTCATTTTGCTTTCGGAGAAGAATGTCGGACGATGCTTTGTTACACTGAATATGCGATCGCAGAAGAACTAGACATCAATCAGATGAAGCACGGCGGGTGCCGGGACTTCGAGACGTAACGGAGGAAGATATGGAGTGGATCACGTGTTTACAAAGCGCCATTGACTATATGGAGGAGCATCTTCTCGACATCGAGGGACCGGATGAAGTGGCGGCACACGTACACATCTCCTGCATGTATCTGCAGAATGGCTTTCGGGTGCTCACCGGGTACAGCCTCGGTGAGTATATGAGAAATCGGAAATTGTATCTGGCGGCAGTTGAGCTTCAGCATACGACCACCCCTATTATCGATATCGCACTCAAGTACGGTTATGAGACACCGGGTAGTTTTGACAAGGCTTTTGTCAGATATCACGGCGTCACGCCCATGGACGTCCGGAAGGCCCGCGGCAACATCAAGACATTCCTTAGAATGAATGTCAGTGTATCCGTGCAAGGAGGAGACAGTATGGAATTCAGAATGGAGAAGAAAGACAGCATAAAGGTAGTTGGTTTCAAGCGTAGATTTGACGCAGAGACCTCGTACGAGGATATCCCGAAGTACTGGGAGGAGTGTATCAGCACATATGCCCCGCACCTGATGAACGGCATGCCGACGGACGAAGCGGATATTGGAGCAATCGAGAAGTACATCATGGAACATGGCATCGGTGAGTTCGGTATCTGCATTGACGACATCGGGGTGAATGGGCAGTTCGACTACATGATCGCCGGACGATACGATGGCGGAGATATTCCGGAGGAGATGAGTATTTGGGAGATCCCTAGCGGGGAGTGGGCGATCTTTGACTGCTCCATGGCGACACTTCAGGACACCAACACCAAGGTCTGGAAGGAATGGCTTCCGGCGAACGGCGAGTATGAACTTCGCAACGCGTACAATATCGAGTGGTATGCTCAGACAGGGGATTTCGGCCCCGAACAGAAATGCCAGCTCTGGTTCCCGGTGAAGCGAAAATAGATGAGAGAACAAGAGTAGGATTTGAAGGAGACATTTGGTTTCGAACTTTCGATGTTTTTCTTGCTAAAAGGGTGTAATTCCCTTGTTTTGATAGATTAAGTCGGATATACTGTAAAAGGAAAAAGTTGGATTCTCACCCCGCTTTTTCCTTTTACTACGTTTTCAAAAAAATTAATATAAGGAGCGTGACTTTATGAAAGTTAACATTACCGAGACGGTACTGCGTGATGCGCAGCAGTCCTTGATTGCTACCCGTTTGCCGTTCTCCGACTTCGAAGACATTCTCGAAACACTCGACAATGCCGGCTACTATTCGCTGGAGTGCTGGGGCGGTGCTACATTTGATTCCTGCCTCCGCTTCTTGGATGAAGATCCGTGGGAGAGACTTCGCAAGATTAAGGCAAAGTGCCCGAAGACCCCTCTTCAGATGCTGTTGAGAGGACAGAACATCCTTGGATATAAGCATTATCCGGATGACGTGGTAAGACTTTTTGTTCGCAAAGCAGCTGAAAACGGAATGGACATTTTCCGTATTTTCGACGCTTTGAACGACTTCCGCAACATCAAGGTTGCAGTCGATGAGACACTGAAATGCGGTAAGCACGCGCAGGGTTGCATCTGCTACACAACAAGCCCGGTTCACACACTTGAGAAGTACGCTCAGATGGGCAAAGAACTCGAGGACATGGGTGTAAATTCCATTTGTATCAAGGATATGGCCGGTATCATGGGACCACAGGAAGCATATGACCTGATCAAGGCACTCAAGTCTTCCGTCAAGATCCCGGTATTCCTCCACACTCACGCAACAACAGGTCTGGGCCCAATTACTTACATGAAGGCTGTAGAAGCTGGTTGCGATGGTATCGACTGCGCGATCTCCCAGTTCGCTGGTGGTACAGCTCAGCCGGCTACTGAGTCCATGAAGTATGCGCTCGAGCAGGTTGGCTACGAGACTGGCTTGGATGCAGCGAAGTTGAAGGAAATCAGCGATTTCTTCGCACCTGTAAAGAAGAAGTTCCTGGATGATGGACTTCTCAATCCATATGTTCTTGGCACAAAGGCCGATATCCTTACATACCAGGTTCCGGGCGGTATGCTCTCTAACCTCTTGAAGCAGCTCAAGGAGATGGGTAAGGAAGATAAGCTCGACGAAGTACTCGCTGAGGTTCCGGTTGTTCGTAAGGACATGGGTTATCCACCGCTCGTTACACCACTTGCTCAGATGGTCGGTACACAGGCAACCAACAACGTTCTGCTTGGCAGATATAAGAACATCACGAAGGAAGTGAAGGCTTACTTCAAGGGTGAGTATGGTCAGGCACCGGGTCCGGTAAGCGAAGAACTTGCAAAGAAGGTTCTTGGTGATGAGCAGCCAATCACATGCAGATTTGCAGATACGCTCGAGCCGGCTTTCGAGAAGACCAAGGCTGAGCTTGGCAAGCGCGCCCGTTCCGATGAGGATGTTCTTTCCTACATCGCGTTCCCTCAGGTTGCAGAGAAGTTCTTCGATGCGCGTGAGGAGAAGGAATCCAACACAGTGAACTACACCATCGAGAAGAAGGAGGATTGATCTTCATGAATCCGACATTACTCTTACTGGATGAGGCTATAAAAGAGGGCGAGAAAGTATACAGCTTTGGTAAAGCTGTTGGCGTTGCGCTATTCACGTGGGCAGTTGTATTTGCTGTACTCTTCATCATCTTTGCCATCATCCGCATTTTCGGTGCAGTTGTCGGTTCGCTTTCCAAAGAGAAAGAACAAGCGCCGACTGCCAATCCTTCTGGTGCAGTAGTTGCTCCGGCGGAAGATCTTGGCGAGGAATTCTCTTCTGGTTCTCTGAAACTCAAGAACTGTGATGAGAAGACAGCCGCTATGATCATGGCGATCGTCAGCGACAACACGGGCATCCCGCTCAATGAGCTGATTTTCAAGTCCATCTCGCTGGTGGAAAACAAGTAAAGGAGAGACGCTAGAATGATTTACAACGTAACAATTAACGATAAAGTATACGAAGTTGAAGTGGAGAAGGGTAAGGCTAACCTTCTGAAGACTACAGCAGTCGTTGCCGCACCTGCAGCAGCGGCTCCGGTTGCAGCACCAGCAGCGGCTCCTGCTGCAGCTCCGGCACCAGCAGCTGGCCCGGTTTCCGGTACCCCAGTTAAGGCACCTCTTCCGGGTACCATCCTGAAATTGCAGGTTTCTGCTGGTCAGGCTGTGAAGGAAGGCGATCTTGTAGTCGTTCTCGAAGCAATGAAGATGGAGAACGAGATCTATGCCCCATGCTCCGGTACAGTTGGTCAGGTTCTTACTTCTAAGGGCGCAACGGTAGCAACCGACGACGTTCTTCTGACTATTTCTTAAGTTAGGAGGACTTGACTCGTGTTTATTGATGCATTGAAAAACATTTGGGATGCAAGCGGCATCATGGCCATGACCTGGCAGCAGGGTGTCATGATCGTCATTGCAGGTATCCTGATTTACATGGCAATCGGTAAGAAGTGCGAACCGCTTCTTCTCCTTCCGATTGCTTTCGGTATGCTTCTTAGCAACCTTCCGATTGCTGGTCTTTACCACGCCGAAATTTTCGAAGGCGGTCACGTTCACTGGAATCTCATTGGCGGTGCTAAAGAAGGACTGGATCCGGGACTTCTGGATTACATTTACCTTGGCGTTAAGCTTGGTATCTTCCCATGCTTGATCTTCATGGCTGTTGGTGCCATGACAGACTTCGGACCGTTGATCTCCAGACCTTCGTCCCTCTTCATGGGTGCAGGTGCACAGTTCGGTATTTCCTTCGCATTCGTCATGGCTTCCGTTATTGGTTTTACAGCAGCTGAGGCTGCTTCCATTGCCATCATCGGTGGTGCTGACGGCCCGACAGCTATCTACCTGACCACGAAACTTGCGCCGGATCGTCTCTCGGCTATCGCCATCGCAGCATATTCCTATATGGCGATGATCCCTATCATCCAGCCGCCGATCATGAAGTTGATGACGACTGAGAAGACCAGAAAGATCAAGATGAAGCAGACTCGTCCGGTTTCCAAGGTTGAGAAGGTTTGCTTCCCGGTTATCGTTACCATCGTCTGCACACTGGTTCTGCCTTCCGTAGGCGCACTGCTTGGTATGCTGATGCTGGGTAACCTCTTCAAGGAGTCCGGTGTGACAGAGCGACTTTCCGATACAGCTCAGAACGCACTTTGCAACATCGTTACCATCTTCCTCGGTACTACCGTTGGCGCTACCGCTATGGGTGAGAACTTCTTGAAAATTGAAACCATCGAAATCATCGGCCTCGGCTTGATTGCATTTGCATTCTCTACATTCGGTGGTCTCTTGATCGGTAATGTGATGTGCTTCCTCAGTAAGGGTAAGATCAACCCGTTGATTGGTTCCGCTGGTGTATCCGCTGTTCCAATGGCTGCTCGTGTTTCCAACGTAGAAGGTCAGAAAGCCGATCCGAGTAACTTCCTGCTCATGCATGCTATGGGCCCGAACGTTGCAGGTGTTATCGGTTCCGCCGTTGCAGCAGGTACGCTCCTCGCATTGTTTGGTTGATCGTTGATTCTTCTGAACGGGAAGAAGCGCCGAGCGCGCTTCGAGCGACGAAACAAATTAACAAACATCAGAGAAGACTGCTTCCCGCAAGGGAGGCAGTCTTTTTTGCGTAGGATTCGTCATGTAAAGATCATGCGTGCTGAATGATGTGAGAGAAGTGAGGAAAGCGGTGAAATGAACGGACACCAGCATGAGATGGATGTGCGTGCGAAGTCGGTGCTTTTCTGATAGAATAGGGGTATGAAATTCCTATGCAAGACGGAGGGGCCGATTATGAAGAATGAAATCATTGCTTTTCACCGTGAATATGAAGAGAACGGCTGTTTCTGCAACTGGTACCCGGCGGAGTTCGACTATGCCGGACGCCATTATCTCCACTCTGAGCAGTTCATGATGTACCAGAAGGTCATGATGTTCGGCCAGACTGAACTGGGCGAAGAGATCATGCGTACGAACGATCCCGAACAGTGTAAGATTCTAGGAAGAGAGTTCTTCGATGGCTTCGATGCTGCCTTGTGGAAGCGAACACGTTTCATCGTTGTGAAGCGCGGAATTCGTGCCAAATTTGCGCAGAACCCTTCTATGCTGGAGACGCTACTTGCTACTGGCAATGCAATTCTTGCGGAATGCTCACCCCGTGACAAGGACTGGGGTATCCTGCTGTCCACTTCGGATCCGGAAGTGCAGGACATTACGAAATGGCGCGGCGAGAACCTACTGGGCCAAGTCTTGATGGAGGTTCGTGAAGAACTCCGTGAGGAGATGCGCACGACCGATAGTGGCGAGGTGCTCTCTTATGTAGATGCCAAAGATGCGGCCCCCATTTCCGAGTGGGAGATGTTGCCGGGCGAACTAATCCGCATCCCACAGTATAAGAACACCATTCTGGCCTACATCGACACATTTGGCTGTGTCAGCGGGGACGATGAGACTAAGCAGGCATTCCTTTTCGAGCGTTCTTTTTCCGATTGGGAGGCACTGATTAACGGCGGCTCTGCCTTGACAGATGGCCTGCCGAAAGTAGGCTTCTTCGAACTGAAACAAGACGTGTATGATATCTCGCGCCGTTTGGACAATGCACTGGAAGAAGTAGAAGAAGAGGAGTAAATGCTCGCGAGGGTGAAGGTGGCGACGAGCCTTCCTGCATCGACGAATATACGATAATACGAAGAAACAAGCACCGTCCGACGAACATCGAGCGGTGCTTCTTCTATGCAGATTTAGCTAAAGAGATTCTTCCAGCCACGTGAACGTAGATTTGTCAGGTTGGCGATTACCAGAACAAGCAAACCAAAACTAGACACGGTCAGCCCCGCTGTACGTAAATGAGAGGTGGGGCGGAAGACATCATCACGACTCAATGCATAGACATCGTTCAAATGGTAGAGCATGACATGCTGCCCCATGTCATATTGACCAAATGTGCAGCCATCTTGGCTGACAGCGACGAGTTGGCCACCGATATCGACTGTGAGATCACAGGTATAGCTGTTTGATCTGGAATTTGACAGATAGCAATGATAGTCGGTAATTACCCCATCACAAGTTTCCACATCCCCGCGATGGATTGCCTTGATGAACACAGGAGGAAGAAAGATGATAGCGAGACCGATCAGTATAATCACTAGGCTGATGATTGTTAAGGGTATTCTGATTTTCCTGTCAATGAGAAACATAAACCATATTCCTTTTCTATCGCATGAGTTAGCTATGTATGACACTATCCATACAGGATCTACGTTGTAATTTTAGTGAACTACATTTTATCTGTCAAATAAGAGTGGAAGTCAATCAGAAGTCAACGAAACCCCTTATTCTGTTGACTTTTTATTGACTATTGGCACCAAGCGGGTCGTGAAAGAGTGGAAGTCAATCAGAAGTCAACGAAACCCCTCATTCTGTTGACTTTTT
>JAZLMM010000017.1:0-116771 GCA_045598705.1 Oscillospiraceae bacterium | reverse complement strand
AGTCAACGAAACCCCTTATTCTGTTGACTTTTTATTGACTAATGGCACCAAGCGGGTCGTGAAAGAGTGGAAGTCAATCAGAAGTCAACGAAACCCCTCATTCTGTTGACTTTTTGTTGACTATTGGCACCAAGCGGGTCGCGAAAGAGCGAAAGTCAATCAGAAGTCAACGAAACCCCTCATTCTGTTGACTTTTTGTTGACTATTGGCACCAAGCAAGGCAGAAGCGTGAAAAAGATAAGAGATCGCCTCCCAACAAGGGGAGACGACCTCTTTGAGTTTCTATAGAACTAGGATTGCAAACGATTAGTAAGCGATACCCTGAGCCATCATTGCATCGGCAATCTTCTGGAAACCTGCGATGTTTGCACCCATAACGAGGTTGTCCGGATCGCCGTATTCCTTAGCAGAAGCAGCAGCGTTCTTGTAGATGTTCTTCATGATGCCGTGGAGCTTCTCATCAACTTCTTCGAATGTCCAAGAAAGACGAGCGGAGTTCTGGCA
This sequence comes from Oscillospiraceae bacterium, assembly GCA_045598705.1. Taxonomy (GTDB): domain Bacteria; phylum Bacillota; class Clostridia; order Saccharofermentanales; family Saccharofermentanaceae; genus Scatonaster. Next base: position 116,267 of record JAZLMM010000017.1, on the reverse strand, counting down.
CATTTCCAGAGCGGAGGTAGCAACACCACCAGCATTTGCAGCCTTACCAGGAGCGAAGTATACGCCATTCTGCTGGAAGTATACAGTTGCATCTGGAGTTGTCGGCATGTTTGCACCCTCAGCAACGAACTTCACGCCGTTTGCAACGAGGTCCTTCGCATTGTCGAGGTCGAGCTCGTTCTGTGTTGCGCAAGGAAGAGCGATATCGCACTTTGTGCCCCATGGACGCTTGCCTTCAGTGTAAGTAGCGGTTGGAACCTGAGCAACATACTCACTGATTCTGCCACGCTTAACTAACTTGATTTCCTTCACGATGTCGAGCTTGATTCCATCCGGATCATAGATGAAGCCGTTGGAGTCAGACAAGGTAACAACCTTACCACCGAGCTTTGTAGCCTTCTCGCAAGCGAAGATTGCAACGTTACCGGAACCGGAAATGCAGACTGTCTTGCCTTCGAAAGAAGTGCCCTTCGCAGCGAGCATCTCAGCTGTGAAGTAGCAGAGGCCGTAACCTGTAGCTTCTGTACGAGCGAGGGAACCGCCATAAGCCAGGCCCTTACCTGTAAGTACGCCAACATAGTCGTTGTTGAGACGCTTGTACTGACCATACATATAACCAATCTCACGAGCACCTGTACCGATATCGCCGGCCGGTACGTCTGTGAACTGACCGATGTGCTTAGAGAGCTCAGTCATGAAGCTCTGGCAGAAGCGCATTACTTCGCGATCAGACTTACCCTTCGGATCGAAGTCGGAACCACCCTTACCACCACCGATCGGAAGACCTGTGAGGGAGTTCTTGAAGCACTGCTCGAAACCGAGGAACTTCAAGATAGAGAGGTTAACGGAAGGATGCAGACGGATACCACCCTTATATGGTCCGATGGAAGAGTTGAACTGTACACGGTAACCACGGTTTACCTGAACGTTACCCTTGTCGTCCAGCCACGGAACACGGAAAGTGATGATACGCTCCGGCTCCACGATTCTCTCCATCAGAGCCTGCTCCTCATATTCCGGATGACGGTCGATGACCGGCTCGAGAGACTCGAGAACCTCGAGTGCTGCCTGATGGAATTCCTTCTCATTCGGATCTCTTTGCTTAATCTTGTCGAAGACACGGATCAAATACTCATTCTTCAGTGCCATAGCTTGTAATCCTCCATACAATTAATCTAAATCAACGTTGCCGGAAAAAACCTTGTAGCCATCTTTCGATTTGGGAAAAACACTTGCCTTCAGCATATTCCAGCTCAATCTTTGTAATTATACAACCTCATGAATCATTTGAAAATAGGAACAGCCCCGATTTTGCAAGAGGATGAGAAACCGTTGCAAAAATAGTGCGTTTTTTAAGGCCTCGTTTCCACTTTTTCTCTTGTCCTATCTTTCTGAAAAGCACTGAAGCCCCGAATGCTTCGGGGCTTCAGCTTGTCATTCGCATTTGAAAGTTAGAATGAGAAATGTTGCAAAAACTGCAACTACTTGAGTAGATTCTCAACAATCTGCGACCATTTATCGTAGGAGTTCGATCCGACAAGCACGTTGTCACCATAACCATTCTCCATAGAGATGACATGTCCTTGCTGGTCGACAAAGATAGTGGTTGGAACATAGCCGGTCTGGAAGGGATCGAAGGCTGAATCGTATTCTGCAATCGGGTAGGTAAGCCCATTCGTAGAGATGATATCGTTCACCTCATCGTCCTGCCCGATTGTGGAGTAAACGCCGATGATATAGAACCCCTGGTCTTTGTAATGCTCATAGAGTTTCTCGAGGTCCGGAATCTCTCCTACACAGGGTCCACACCATGGTTCCCAGAAGTTGATCATGGTAATCTTATGCTCGGCGAAGACCTGCTCTGTGATGGTGTTGCCATCTGTTGTGGAAATGGAGAAGGTGAGGTCCGGAGAGAAATTGTCGGCGGTACCAGCCTCGGTACTCCCTTCCGTTGGCGCATCTGCAGACGATGACTTACCAATCGACAGGTCCGTCTCCTCGTCAATGTAGCTCTGAATGTGGTGCGAGATATCCGTCGCCTCATCTATGTAGCTCTCGATGTCCTTGGATACATCTGAGATCTCATCGTTGATCTTATCTTTGACGCTCTCTTTGGCTTCATCGACCTGCTTACACCCTACCAAAGACAGGGCTGTTGTGATGGCCATGAACGTGATCAGTTTCTTCTTCATATATGCCTCCTTCATGAAAGAGGGATACCTCTTCCGTAAGTGTGATGACTAAAATATACAGCAATTGTAATCGCAATGCTTGTTTCTATCAACCACAGATATGGGTAAATCGTGTGGGGGAATCGATGCATGTGTATTTGAGAACGAGTCGCCTATTTCCACTTTCGCTTATTGCCGAGGAATTCCTGACAATAACCCCAGAAGCAAACCGGTGGCAGAAGTAGCGAATAGAAGAATGTGAAACAGATGAGCCCTAAGAAATTCTTACGAACCTTAAGCCCAATAAGAGTATAGGTATTTCAGAGTCGGGCTTTGAAATCTTCATATGTGAAAGACTTCACGCATGTGGCGGAACCGTCTTCTTTCAGAAGCCAGATAGCGGGGAGAGGCATACCGTTGAAAGTGTTGTCTTTGACCATGGTATACATCGCCATATCTTCGAACACCAAGCGTTCACCGATTTGAAGTTCGTGGTCGAAGGAGAAATCACCGATGACATCACCGGCCAGACATGTATTACCGGCCAGACGATAGGTGAAGGGTTTCTCATTCGGTTTGCCTGCACCACGAAGCGGCGGACAATAGGGCATCTCCAGCACATCGGGCATATGACAGGCTGCCGACACATCCAAGATAGCAATCTTCAAGTCGTTCTCCACAATATCCAGCACAGTGCCGACCAGGTAGCCGGCTTCCATGGCTACTGCTTCGCCAGGTTCCAGATAGATTGTAACATGATAGGTCTCAGCCAGGCGTTGCAACTCGGCAACTAATCCATCTCGGTCGTAGTCGTCCTTGGTGATATGGTGACCGCCACCGAGGTTGAGCCATTTGATTTGAGGAAGCATAAGAAGATCTCCGAAGCGTTCCTCGATGACGTGAATTGTGCGAGAAAGTGGTGCAAATCCTTGTTCACAATGTGTGTGGAAATGAAGACCGGAGATACCGGCCAAGATAGAATGATCCCATTTCTCAGAAAGCGGTGCGAAGGCAAGACTTTCGGGGAGATCGACATTCAGCGCCTGATCAATAGCGACGCGTAGAATACCAAGCCGTGAGCCACTGACGCACGGGTTATAGATGGCCGTCTCAATCTCTGAATATTCCGGATTGATTCGAAGTCCGAAAGAGGGGACATTCCCACGTTCTACAGAAGTTGCATAGAAGAGGACATTCCCACGTTCTACAGAAGTTGCATAGAAGGGGACATTCCCATGTTCTACAGAAGTTGCATAGGAGAGGACATGCTCACGGTGTGCAGACCATTGAGACAGTGAATTGAAGATAATGTGATCACAGATGGGGAGCAATTTGTCCATATCTGAAGAAGTGAAGGCCGGTGCATAGACATGTGTCTCCTTGCCATATGGCTGTCCCATCTCTTCGTAGCCGAGCCGCGCCTCATGATAGCCGCTGGCCGTTGTGCCGGACAGATATTTGGCAAGTTCTGAGTAGGTCGCATAGCAAGAGAACGCCTTCTGCGCCAGAAGGATATGGGCACCGGAACGGTCTGCCACATCCTTCAGAATGGCCGCATTGTGCGTTAAATCGTGCATGTCGATGACGTAAGCTGGCGTCGGAATTGTCTCCAGATTCATCAATTACTCCACCTCGGTCGGGTTGAAATCCTCGATCCACGGGAGTCCCCATTTGTTGAGTGCATCCATGAACGGATCCGGATCAAATTCTTCAATGTTATATACACCTGGTCGCTTCCATGTGCCGTTCATGACGAGCATTGCGCCAATCATGGCCGGTACACCAGTTGTATAGGAAATAGCCTGTGAACCAACTTCGCGGTAGCAAGCCTGATGGTCGCATACGTTATAGAGATAGTAGTTCTTCTCCTTGCCGTCTTTCTTGCCCTTGAAGATGCAGCCAATATTGGTCTTACCGACGGTTCTCGGTCCCAGAGAGGCCGGATCCGGCAACATGAATTTCAAGAATTGGAGCGGAACGATTTCGTGACCTTCGTAAATGACCGGTTCAATCGAGGTCATGCCGACGTTCTCCAGACACTTCAAGTGAGTGAGATAGCTCTTACCGAATGTCATGAAGAAGCGGATACGCTTGATGCCTGGGATGTTCTTGCCCAAGGACTCGAGTTCTTCGTGGTGCAACAGGTACATGTCTTTCTCGCCGACCTGGTCAAAGTTGTAAACGCGATGGATCTCCATCGGCTCAGTCTCGACCCACTTGCCGTCTTCCCAGTAACTGCCCTTGGCAGATACTTCACGAATATTGATTTCCGGGTTGAAGTTCGTGGCGAATGGGTAACCATGGTCGCCGCCATTACAGTCCAGAATATCGATGTAGTTGATCTCATCGAACTGGTGCTTCAATGCATAGGCGGAGAAAACACCCGTCACGCCTGGGTCGAATCCACTTCCGAGCAAAGCTGTAATACCAGCCTCCTTGAAGCGGTCGTGGTATGCCCACTGCCATTTGTACTCGAATTTTGCCGTATCGACCGGCTCATAGTTTGCGGTATCTACATAAGGCGTCTTCGTTGCCAGACAGGCATCCATGATGGTCAGGTCCTGATATGGTAATGCCAGGTTGAGGCATACGTCCGGACGGAACGATTCCATCAGCGCGACTAACTCGTCCACATTATCTGCGTCGACTTTACTTGTGTGAATAATCGTCTTTGTCGTCGGCTGAAGTTTCTCTTTCAGCGCATCACATTTACTCAGTGTACGGCTCGCAATCATGATTTCCGTAAACACATCACTGTTCTGACAACATTTCGCGATGGCCACCGAAGCGACACCACCACAACCGATAATAAGTGCTTTTCCCATAGATTGAATCTCCTTCTATTTCTATTTTCCGTATTTCATAATGAGTGTCTCGCGTAGAATCTTCAGCGCGAGAGCGGTGCTGCATCCACTTGCGTCGTAAGGCGGGGAGAGCTCTACGAAATCCATACCGACGAGGTTGATGTCCGCCAGGCACATCAGACAGGATCGCAGGTCTTCGAACGAGAGGCCACCGGCTTCCGGGGTCCCGGTACCGGGGAATTCGCGAGGGTCCAACACATCGAGGTCGACGGTCAGATAGACAGGAACCGGATCGTTCTGATTGCGAAGTTGAGTAAGAATTTCGTCATAACTATCCGCACGGAATCGCTCCATCTTCGTATGTGTCTTTGCGAATTCGAATTCCTCTTTCGTGCCGGAACGAATACCGAACTGATAGATGCGACCGTCACCGACGATGTCGTGTACCCGACGTATCACGCATGCGTGGGAAAGTGGACTTCCGATATAGTCCTGACGCAGATCACAATGCGCGTCGAAATGCAGTACGACAACATCCGGATATTTCTTGGCTACGGCACGCAGAGCACCGAGACTCACCAAGTGTTCACCACCTAACATAATCGGAAGTTTACCGTCACGGAGAATTCGTGTGGTCTCCTCTTCAATCATGTCCAGAGCCACTGCAGCGTCTCCGAAGGGCAGGTCCAAATCACCGGAATCGCAGATTGGAGCATCCTCCAAGTCCTTGTCCTGATACGGACTGAACGATTCTAATCCGATGCTTTCATTACGCATCGCGGCCGGTCCGAAACGTGTGCCCGGACGGAACGATGTTGTGCCATCGAATCCAGCGCCGAAGATTACGGCCTCCGCGTCGTCATACGGACAGTTCAGTGCAAAGAGATTTTTCTCAATGCGGTCAATCATCAAGCTTCACCCCCAGTCATTGTTTGTGTGGTATCGTTATTCGGAAGTTCTTCCATGGCTTCCAACAGGGACTGTACATAATTCGGCAATGCAAATGCACCGCGGTGCAGATTCGTGTTGTAGTATTTCGTTTCCAATCCAAGTGCTCGCCAGTTCGCTGCATGCATATCGCGAATCGGGTGATACTTCTTAGAAGCAAACCCGAACAGCCAGTGACCGGACGGGTAGGTCGGAATGTGTGCCTGATAGACCTTGCAGACGGGGAAGTTTGCGAGAATACGCTTATGCGCACGTTGCATCGCACGGGCATCGTTCGCGTAGAAGGGACTCTCATTCTGATTGACCATAATGCCGTCTTCTTTCAGCGCACGATAGCAATTGCCGTAGAATTCTTTGGTGAAAAGACCTTCACCGGGTCCGAAAGGATCGGTAGAGTCAACGATGATCAGGTCATACTCATCATCGTGATGACGTACATATTTGAGTCCGTCTTCGAAGTGACAGGTCACACGTGGATCGTCGAAACCACAAGCGGTGAAGGGAAGGTATTTTGTCGAGACTTTCACGACTTCCTCGTCAATCTCGACAACATCGATATGCCTAATCGTAGCGTAGCGGGTGAGCTCACGGACTACGCCACCGTCACCGGCTCCAATGACTAAGACATTCGCAATATCCGGATTGACGCACATTGGAACATGTACCATCATTTCGTGATAGATGAACTCATCTTTCTGGGTGAGCATCATGTAACCATCAAGCGTTAAGAAACGACCGAATTCCGGTGACTCGAAGACATCGATCCGCTGGAACTCACTTTGCACACTGCAGAGCTGCTTGTCGACAGAAATCGACAACTTGACGTCCGGACTATGAAATTCAGAAAACCAAAGATCCATGTATTTCCCTTCCTATATGAAGTATTTGTTCGTCTATTTCACCACGCGCAACGTTTCCAAGGTTGCGTCTTTTGCACCTGTAATCTGACAACCTTTCTCTTTCGCATAACGAAGGTAGTCCAGGACTTCCTCCGTAATCTCTTCACCAGGTGCCAGAACCGGAATTCCCGGCGGATAGCACATGATGCTCTCAGAAGCAATCCGCCCAATCGACGACTGCATTGAGACGGCTTCGCTTGAGGCATAGAATGCTTCCTGGGGAGAAAGCGCCACAATCGGGGCGATGTAGTTATTCGGTAACGACACAATGGGTTCTTTGCCAAAGTGACGTTTAATCTCAGATAATGCGCCGACCAGACGTTCGATATCACGAATGCGGTCACCGACAGACAAGTAGGCCAGGCAGTTCCCGAAATCGCCGAATTCCATCTGTATATCGTATTCGTCGCGAAGTAAATCGTAGACCTCGATACCGGCCAGACCGACTGGCAACGTGTGAATGACGAGCTTGGTGCGGTCGAAATCATAGATTGAATCGTGGTCAATCAATTCTGAACCAATGGCGTAGTATCCGCCAATGCTATTAATCTCCGTGCGCGCATATTCCGCCATCTCGATGACATGATCAAAGAGCGACGAACCGTGCAGAGCCAGACGCTTGCGCGACAAGTCTAAGCTTGACAGGAATAGGTAAGAGCCGGAGGTGGTCTGCGTCAAGTTAATGATCTGACGGACATATGTCGGATCGATGCTTGGTCTAGAACCCTCGTCCCTTTCTTCCTCGGACGAGGTTCCGCCGACTAATAGAAAAGCACTCTGCGTGAGGGAACCACCGGACTTGTGCATGGAGACGGCGGCCATATCGGCGCCGGCATGCATGGCCGAAACAGGTAGATTGGACGAGAAAGAAAGGTGCGTACCGTGGGCTTCGTCAACAATGACCAGCATGCCGTGTGCATGAGCAAGTTGGACAATACGCGGGAGATCTGAACAGATTCCATAGTAGGTCGGGTTATTGACGAATATGGCCTTAGCATTTGGATGAGTCAGGATGGCCGTCTCCACATCGCGAAGCTTCATGCCGAGCGCAATGCCCAGTTGTTCGCTGGCTCCTGGATCTACATACACAGGAATGACACCGCAGAGTACCATCGCGTTGATGACACTGCGATGGACATTACGCGGCACAATAATCTCTTCGCCACGCTTGGCTACGGTGAAAACCATAGCTTGCACCGAAGATGTCGTGCCACCTACCATGAAGAATGCGGCTCGTGCACCGAAAGCTTCAGCGGCCAGATCCTCCGCTTCTTTGATGACAGAAATCGGATGACACAGATTGTCTAATGGCTTCATGGAATTGACATCCAATGACATGGCGCGTTCTCCGAGAAATGAAGTCAGTTCCGGATTGCCGCGACCATGCTTATGCCCAGGCACGTCGAAAGGAACGATCCGCTCAGAAGCATAAGCTTCGAGTGCTTCGGCAATAGGAGCGCGACGCTGTCTTGTCAGAAAATCTTCTTGCACGTGGACTTCAAATACCTGCCTTTCTATTTCTACGCGGATAGATATCCGAGAGAATCACCTTTATTGCGCGTCAGACTTCACTGTCTTCTTCAGGTGATTCGAAAACATTCGCGCCTGAGAAAATCTCGATCATCTCGCGACGCAGATTGTTCGTAATCTCCAGACGCGTTTTCGGTGCAATCTCATAGACATCTGTCTTGAACAAATAGTTCTGCAGATCGACTTCCTTGATGAGCATCTTGGTGTGGAACATGTTCGCCTGGTAGACATTGATATCAATTGCGTCATAGCGCTGCAAAGTCTTCTTGTCGATATAGTCCTGAATCGAGACGATATTTCGATCTCGGAAGAGCTTCCGCCCCGAGACATCGCGAGTAAACCCGCGTACACGATAGTCCATCGTGATGATATCAGAGTCGAAACTACCAATAAGATAATCCAGCGTCGAAAGCGGAGAAATCTCTCCACAGGTCTCTACATCGATGTCCACACGGAAGGTGGCGATGGCTGTGTCCGGGTGAAATTCCGGATAGGTATGAACGGTAACGTGACTCTTATCAAGATGAGCCACGACCGCTTCCGATTCAATGTGAGGAATCATGGACTCTTCTGCAATCAACAAGGTGACCGAAGCCCCCTGTGGCTCATAGTCTTGTTTAGAAATACTCAATACTTGAGCACCAATCATTTCAGTCAGATTTGTGAGAATTTTGGTCAGACGCTCGGAGTTATACTGCTCATCGATATAGGCAATATAATCCTTCTGTTCACGTGCTGTCTTGGCATAGCAGACATCGTAAATGTTGAAACTTAGAGATTTCGTCAGGTTATTGAAGCCGTAGAGACGTAACTTCTCGTGTGTCATATGCCCCATCCTTTCCTACATAAGATGGTTCACAACTGATAGAATCACCGAGAAACGTGACACACGCCCACTGGCAAGAGGTCCTGCAGCCAAAGCTCATCGCACTCTTATTGATTATTCACAAGTTACGTAACCAACTTATCAACATTAAGGGAATTCGAACTTCCCACTCAATAAGGCAGTAAAACAACTGCCGCTTCGGCATTTGACCTGGCTGTCCGTATGGCCTTTAAACCACAGAAACGTGGCGGTCAAACTGTGTGCGATCCATAGAAAATGGAATACTTCACAACGACTACAACGTTACCATGCAAAGCAGAAAAAAGCAACAGTAATTTGAGTATATTTTGGAAGACAGTTCCTTCCGAAACTAAAATCGTGAGATTTACTTGATGGTGTAAACGTAATTGCTCTTTCTTGGCGCCGGTGCCTGAAGAGGAGCCGCAGCATAACCTAGTACGACATGCCCAATTCCTTCGTAGTCGCCTTCAATGCCAAGACTTCTAAGGATTTCCTTGCCCTCCGGAGACTCGAACTCTTCTTTCGCTCTATGGATCCAGCAACTGCTGACACCTAAGTCTGCGGCCGCATTCATGAGGTTACCCATGACTAGGCTTCCATCGTAAAGGTAGGTCGGGATAGATTTGTCGGCCAGCACGATGAGCAGCTCTGGTGCACCGTAGAAAGGATCCGAACTTGCGCCCATGACGGCTGCATTCATCTTCGAAAGGCGGTCACGTATTTCCTTGTTGGTGACAGCAATGATGATTGGCGACTGTCTACCCATTCCGGTCGCTGCATAAGTACCTGCCTTAATGATCGCCTGCAGCTTCTCGTCCTCAATCAGCTCCGACTTATACGCACGGCAGCTTCGACGCGTTTCCAGTATTTGTAATGTCTCGCCCATAATCTAATTCCTCCTATGATCAATTCTATCGTCATTCTATACTCAAGGCCGATTTCCATCAATACTGCTTGGCTTTTGATAAACTTGGTTGAATTAGCTATAATTGGTGGCAATTACGGGATGAATCAAGATTGGAAGGTGTAATATGTATAAAGAAACGATTGGACTTGTAGGTGGTTTTGGTGCGTACGCAACATTGGATTTTTATCGGAGAATCCTAGAAGCATTTTCAACAGGAAAAGAACGAGATTTTCCCCATATTATCATGGATAATGATTTTACAATGCCTAGCAGAACAAGAGCACTTTTATACGGTGATGATTATGATCAGGTCGTAACAATGATTTCGTCTAGCATTAAAAAGTTGTGTGATATGGGGGCGGACCATATTGTCTTAGTATGTGGGACGGCACATGCTTTTTTGCCAGATGTATTTAAGATTTGTACTGTAAGGAAGGAAAAAGTACTCAATATTATTCAAATACTCGGTGATTATATGCAAAACAATAATCTTGATGAAGCATTGTTAATTGCTGCTGAAGGCACTTTGCAGAAACGAGTATATGAGGGAATATTGAGTGACAGAGCTAAATTAATCAATCCAGGAGAGAGCAATTATACACAAATACGTTCTTTTATTGAATCAGTGAAAACTAACACGATATCGAGAGATACGTACTATGAATGGATAGGATTTTTAGAAAAATTCAATCGTAAAGTTGTTGTGTTGGGCTGTACCGAATTCCCAGTGTTAATTCATGTACTAGAACAATATGATGAGAAACAACTGCTCAAAGAATATGTTTTCCTTGATCCGTTAGAAATTACACTAAAAAAGATGAAAACTATCATAAAGTAAACGTATTACTTAAAGTTTCTCTTTATTTGTGAGGAGCTAATTCCGTCTGTGCGTTTTAATCTTACTACAGATTTGCCGTGCACCTGACACCAAGCGACAACCTTGTCAAATCGCTCACCTACATGATCTTCTCCCAAAGCAAGGATATCAAATTCTATTTTTTCGAGCGTTTCTGGAGATACTGAATCATACACATATACTTCATCGACAATTCTCATAGCCGATAGAAGCTCTACACGTTCTTCTGTTGAATATAGAACTTCGGCAGACGGCTTATATCTTAATATACTGTCACCGTCTTGTACTGCAACAATCAAATAGTCTGCATATTCTTTGCACTGTTTAAATACATTTAGGTGACCAATGTGAAAGTAATCAAATACTCCGAAAGTGACAATCTTTTTCATCTGCTTTTACGACCTTATCTTTCAAGAATGAAGTAATATTGTGCGGTCTCTTTCCTATTGTTGAGAGCGGCTTCGTCAAACAAAAAACCTTCATTAGTGATACGGTATCCCCTACACAACAAAGTTTTTGAAAACAAGGTAAATAACTGGTCTCTTGTTCTGTAAATTGCGTTGTAATAGTCAACTAGTTCTTCTGAGAACTGGTCCTTCAGCGTAAGTCGTGAGTCCAACCCTATCGGCTCTCGTATGCAAATGATTGAATGCTCCATGCTGATTTCTTCGATAGATGAAAGTGTATGTAACACGTCATCATCATTCAAATACATTAGAGAACCAATGAAAAGGAATCTGTTAAAACCAGTTTTGCTGTTTTTAGACAAAAGATCCTGTACATCGGTGCTTGCGCCTATAAAGAAACTTCTGTTATTGTTTCCTAGATTTCTAGTTTTGGCAAGTTCAATTAGTTCATCGCAAAAATCAATACCACAATATTCAGAAATACAACAAGTAATTGCATCAGACCAGCGTCCAATTCCACAGGCCACATCCAATACTTTACTGTCTTTATCTAAACGCAACATAGGAAGAAGTTTTGCTGTCTCATGAGCATTTCTTTCTTTCACCAATTCAGGATGATTGTCTTGGTACATTGTGACAGAATAGGGATTATCTGTTTTGTATTTCTTAGCCCTATTATTGAAGAAATTTTTCGTATCGGAATAACTAATTTCTTCTTTCTCGTTAAATACTCTCATTTCGCTGTAGTACCTTTCTTTACCCATTCATTGTAGGAAACGTCTACATCAATAATAACACATCCATGGAGTGAAGCACTGTTTTTGGGTGTCATATATTCTGCTCCATAGAAACTTTTTAGCACATTATCATACCCTTGAGGAATTGAAATCTTGAGCATTTCAAAATCAACATTCGAATTTTCACTGTACCACTCATGCTTCATATGATACAGTTGCTTCCTGTGCCCAGCACGAAAAGTAAATTTCTCAGTCAGACCATGTTCAATCCCACTGTATTTTGAACAATGTGCCTCGTAGCGCTTGTATGAGACCCATTTCTTTCGAATAAGTGGACCGACTATTTTCGACAGCAAAACTCTTTTTTTTGACAGTTTAGCATCGCCAAAGAAAGCATATTTAACTCGACGTAATCCCATTAGCCAATAACAGCGCACCATATACAAGTTGAAGGATACCTTTTTTTCTGGAACAGTATCAAGTGGAAATACATCCATAAATATGCCTTGGTCATAAGAGTATCTGCCTAATTCTTCTTTCAAAATCATTGTTGAGGATGTATTTATGATTTGAGCGTGGTTACGAGGGTATTCTGTCTGGTGATATGGAGATAGAAAACAATAATTTCCCATAAATTCTTTTGCTGCAACAGATACCAAAATGTTGAAGTCTTTTCGTGGCATTACTATATCTATATCGTCATCCCATGGAATAAATCCTTTATGTCGGATTGCACCAAGAAGTGTACCAGAATCAGCAAAGTATGTTAAGGAGTATTTTGCACATACTCGCTGAAATTCTCGAAGTATATCTAATTCAATAGCCCACAGTTTTTTGGTTTCTTTTGATATGAGTGTATCGCAACGAGTTTCTTCGTCAAAGAAACCCATTTCGATTAACTGTTTTTCGAAATTTTGGTCAATCTTCATGGCATCTGCTCCTTTTGTTTGCAAGTGATTTTTCTATATATTGTGTTATAGTTTGAATGATTGGATCACGCAGTATAAATAGCAAAACAATGTATGTGACCCCACCTACGATAATTTGACATAGCGTGACAACATATGGATTAAAACTCCATTTCCCAATCATTATGACTTCAAGAAGCATGAGTCCACCTGCAAATAGTTTGCGATAACTGATTAGAAACAGTTGTTTAAGCGAGAAGAAACGATCACAGAAGAATAGATATAACAAGGAGATGACAGATTCAGCAATGATTGTGCCTATTGTTGCGCCGCGGGCACCATAATGTGGAATCAGAATAAGGTTGCATAGTAGATTTGATAGCGCACCGATAATGATGAATCCAGCACTTGTTTTTCTCTTGCCGACAGGGTTGTAATACAGGGAACCTAAGCAGTTGCTGATGCCAACAATCGCGATGAGCGGTGTCATTAATTTGAGCAGTGGGATTGCACCTGCGAATTTCTTACCGAGAAACAGTGGAACAAAATTACTAGCTACACCGAGAATTCCGAACCCGAATCCAATTGCAAGAAACATGATATAGTTCATAGATAATTCTATTTTTTCCTTCACTTCTTTGGTGCGATTATTGGCAAATAGATATGAAGTTCGTGCTCCCATGACGAATCCTATCGAGACATATACCAATGTCTTCACTCCGTTGATAACTTGAGTAGCATTATCATAGAAACCATTTTGTGCCGTCTCTTGTGTAATCAAGCCAATCAAAGTCTTATCAAGAACAGTGTAGATGGAGATTGCTATTGTAGGAATAAAGAATATCAAAGTCTCTTTTAGGTGACGAAAAATGTGCAACTCTTTCATTGGTATTCGCACAAGAAATTTGTGCGCAAAAATCCACATAGAGAGATTGCTCAAGAACTGAACAGAAGCATTAATGATAAAGTATACAAGCAGATCATCTGACGATCTGACGAATACGAAAATACTAATTGTTCCAAGTACTTTGACTGTTACGAATACACATGTCATATAACTGAGTTGTTCAAGTCCAGTAAAGAACCAAGATATATCTAGTAAGGCAGAGACTATAAAAATAGAAAGAATCAGATAGTACGTCCTATACTGCTCTAAAAACAGGAAGAAACAGAAAAAACCAGCGAGTGCGATAAGCGAGGAACATATTGTGAGCATTTCGATTTCCCAAAATATAGTCGAATAAGTATTTCTGTTATCGCGATTACGAGAAATGGTCCGTATACCATATCCACTTGTTCCAAGGACAGCAAAAAGAACAAAATATGTCACATTGGCATGTGTGTAGCTGTATATTCCACAACCATCTGGCCCCAATACTCTTGTAACATATGGCATAGTAATGAAAGGTAGAACGACTGTCACCATGTCATACAGCAGGCGAAATATGAAATTGTTTTTCAAATTAGGACGTTCCATGGTCAGAATGTCATGCTTTCTAGGATAGTAGTGTCATCATTATATCATACGGAACTTGCTATATAGCGATTACGTGAGACTATCGCCGCAGAAACATATCGGTGGATTGAATTTTCTGCCAGCATGGTAAGATTTCCAAATGACCTGAAGTTTTTTCTTGCGACTTCCGGTGGCCTTAAAAATAACGCGAAGCGAGTGGAGAATGACACGAAGAAGAAGATATGCGCGTCCTCTTAAGCCTTCACGTCGGTATACATATACCTCATTTCGGTAGAGGTATTCATAACGCCACAGACGATCGGGACTTTCCTGCTCAATTCCAACCTTATTATTACTTGCCATGTTATGAACAGCAATGCTCCGGTTTGCTGTATAACATGGATATTTCATTGAAATTCGACGGGAATATTCCAAATCATCTGACCAGATGAAGAATTCTTTAATGGGAAGTCCGAATTCCTTCACGGTATCTGATTGAATAAAGAAGGAGACGAATGTTGCCATAATTACTGGAGTTACTTGTTGGGAATAGTCTGAAATCTTCTTCTTGAGACTGATTTTCTGGATGTTCATATTACATAAAGTTCCATCTGTCCAGTTGGCAATGCCGGACAGAAAACCATATTTCCCGCCTAATGCTTGATCAGCCTTTAGTAGTTCTGTCAAACTGTTTGGAGTCTGGTAAGTGTCATCATCCATCAACCATAAGTATTTGTAGTTGTGCTTCATCGCTTCGTTTATTCCGTATTGAAAACCACCTGCGCCACCAAGGTTGCTCCCAGTATTTGTGTAAAGAATCGTACCATCGTTGATGAAATGCTCAAGAACCGACTTTGTTCCATCTGTACTAGCATTGTCGACAATGAGAATGTCGACTGAAGAACCCTCTAATCGACGTAAATGATCGATACAGTTGAGGAGAAGTTCTTTGCGATTATATGTAACTACTATAGCAACGACTTCATTCATACTCTAACAACTCTTTTCCGGCTTTTTGCCAACAAATTTGGCTTTTAGGAAAGTGAGCCCTTTCTTGAATTTGTTGATTTTCTCCATATAGAGAAAGGGGATTTCCTTCACTTGATTTTCCTTGATCTCCCCATGATCCAACTTATATGTGAGCCATACGTTGAACAACCGTTCACTGACTCTTCCTGGGAATCTGGCTTCGAAAGCCGTCTGATCCTTCTTTGTGAGACGATTATTCAATTCAAAGAGAATACTAAAAATCCAGTTACAGTATTCGTCCAGCAGATCAGCTCGGAGAATCATCATATTGAACATATATCCCCAAGTGCGGTGGAGTGCTTTCTGATAGGCTTCTTCGTACTGTGGATATTTTTCTTTCATAATCTGTTCGGCCATGTCGAGTTCGTCGATATGGTGGTTGTGCTGATAGTGTTGATAGAGCGTTTCTATGTAATAACGACGCTTTTTCGGAACGATGACCGAATGCTCTGTAAGAATGGGTTCAATTTCTTCTTGCGTCAGAATCTGCTGGAAAGGATTCTTGTCTTTTCTTTTTCCACGGAAAACTCTTCGATAGTGAACGAGACCGATATACTCGGCATCGAGGTTTTTCCACGCCCAATAAAGACCGGTCAATTCACAAAACTGCGGATTCAGGGAAGAGATATTCTCTCCTTCGTTATCCTTCTGATACCCGAGGTTGAGATCTTTACCCTCTGCACCAACATGAACGGGAAGATACATCTTGTCTTCCGGCATTCGATAAGCTTTATGTGTAGCAACGATAATTTTGATTTTGTCAGACATAATCAGAACAACCCTTCTCGATTACAGTCCTTATACCAATCTTCCAAAGACTCCTTGAAAGTGTAATGGAACGAATATCCAGACTCGGCAAGTTTCTTTCCACTGATATTTGTAGAAATCATGAGTTTTTTTACTCGGGCCGGATGAAGCCCAAGTTTCTTGCCGCCAAATGGCATGAGCATGACTGCTGCAGTTTTAAGAAGCCAACCTGGCATACGGAAAACATGGTGTTTCGTATCTGTGACATCCATAATGGTATTGCATATTTGTTCAATATTATATGCTGGTTCGAACGTGCAATTGTAGGTATCAACTCCTGGGAATGCATGGTCAATCATACGATATCTCATGAAGCGGACTAGTTCTTCCACGTAGATGGAGGCTTTGATCGTATCCTTTCGTCCGGTGTAGAAGAAGTATTTCTTCTTCAGACCTTTGTAAAGTCTGGTGAAATTTCCGTGTTCGCCTTTCCCGTATACGACGCCTGGACGAAGAATTGTGAGTTCTCGAGAACAATCTTTTGCCTGCCAAGTCTTGTGAATCTGTTCGGCTACAAGTTTGCTGATGCCATAAGGCGTATTCGGCGTGGGAAGTGTATCTTCAGCTTTCAATTCTTCAGATGCACCATAAGGTGCAATGGAACTGGTGAAAAGAATTTTCTGAATGCCAGCATTTTCCGCGTATTCAGTAACATTGGTAGCACCTAGAATGTTTGTCTCGAAATACTCATAATCTGGATGACCGGGTGTCCTATGAATGGCAGCCAAGTTGAAAATAATATCTTCGCTTGTTGTAGTGATATCAAGCCGAATCTTATTTCTGACATCATAGCGGATATAATCGACATCGTCAAACTTCTCAACCACACCGGGTACTATACCTTCTTCTCCAGGCATAACAAGATCAATATCTATGATTCGGTCTTCCGAATGGACAACTTCATTCTTCAAATATCGAATGAGGTGTGTACCAATAAAACCAGAACCACCGAAGATGATGTAATTCACCGCTAGATGCCTCCTTATTCTCTTCGTTAATCAATAAAAGAAGATATCATTATGCCTTGCTAAGTCCACGCTGTTCTTGAAAACATTGTACCATAGGATATCGTTTTGAAACTATACCGCCCCTCTATGAGTGAGAACCACAAATAGGGTGCGTAGCATGATGCGTAGGTCCTCCGTCAGTGAGAAGTTTCTGATGTATTCACGGTCAAGTTTCACCACTTCTTCAAAGTCAGTGATACTAGAACGGCCGGAAATCTGCCACAGCCCCGTAATGCCTGGTTTGATAGACAGACGGCTGGCGTGGTAGAGTGTATACTTCTCATATTCATCCAATGTGGGTGGTCGAGTACCAACCAAGCTCATGTCACCCTTGAGCACGTTCCAGAACTGAGGGAATTCGTCAAGACTGGTCTTTCGGAGGAAACGTCCGATGGGGATGATACGGGGATCGTCATCCATCTTAAACATTAGACCTTCCATCTTATTCTGCACCATCAGCGACTGCTTACGCGCTTCTGCATCAGGATACATGGAACGGAACTTGTAGAAGTTGAAAACACGACCATTCTTGCCGACACGTTTCTGCTTGAAGATAATGTGTCCCGGACTCTGAATGAAAATGATCGGTGCAAATATGATGAACAGAATCACCGTGAAGATTAGTCCGAATATTGCGCCAACGATGTCGATGCATCGCTTAATAAATGCCTGCCGAAAAGTAATCGGATTGACGGCTGTGGTGATGACGGAGCGGTCGTTAATGTTGTTCATATGTGAATTCGGTGCTTCTTTGAAGAACTGACCGATGTCGATGTGTACGGTGAGACCAATATCAAGCAGCGACTCAATAATCGTCGCACGTGTTGCTTCATCTGAGAGGCACACCAGAACTTCGTCGACGACATTCTCCTTGATGGCGCTAAGATAAGAGGAAGCATCTGTGGTACCAACGAGATCATATCCGCTGTAGGCCTTCGGAGTGAGCTGGTCTTTCAACATTTCAGTTTGCGCTTGTTCTGTAATGAGCAGAAGGTGACGATTGTGGCTACCAGAAGAAGCACGTACTTTGAGAAGATGTTTCTTCCAAATCTGTCTGCATAAAGTCATCAGTATAGTATTCAGACAGAAGAAGACGGCAAGCACCATACGGGAATAAGTAGCGGATTCTTTCAAGAAGAACAGGACGAAAAGAATTGTACCTAGTAGTTTCATGTTGTGCCAAACGATCACACGTGATTCTTCGAGGAAACTGCGTCGCAAAATATCCGAATAGCATTCGCCTGAAAATGCATAGAATAGGTGAGTGAGCAGGATTAAAGCAACGACGATACGATAGGCGCCATCATAGATGTCGAAGCTGGGGATAGAATTGTCTTTCAAATAGAGATATCCATAGAAAGAACAGAGAAAAGTACCCAACACACAGAGCAAGTCTAGCAAGATAAAGCCAAGATTTTTGTATGTTTTCTCACCTAATGTCATGCTTCGCCATCCTTACTTGCCATAGCTGTTGCTAACCTCGTCTTGGGAAGAATAGAAGCGAGTGGCGTGCCTTCTGCATCCACAGACTGCTTAGCTAGGAGGGCCAGCCAGAACGGATTGTAGGCCATCTCTGCAAAGTGATGTGCAACGATGCAGTTAAGTGAAATCAAAGCAACTACCAGAACAAAACGCAGATCTTTACGCTTGCGGAAGGCGATATATGAGAATACACCGATGACAATGATTGCTGTGATAATACCAAAGGTGAATAGGATATTCAGATAAGAACAGTCGACAAAGTTGTAGCCTTCGGGAACCTGATCATTGGAGACATTGCCCATGCCGATCCAAGTTACATCTTGTCCGAAGAGCCTTAGACCGATTTCCGAGAAAGCACGGTGACCGAGTTTAAGTCTTCCAGAGAGCGTATCGTTCAATTTCTGAAGAATGGAAATTGAAGGTGAATAGGCGAGCGTCAATCCGGTCATGATGATGACGGCGACTGGTGTGAATAATGGTGCCAATTTCTCGAGAAGTGTCTCCCAGAGATGCTTCAACTTGGAATCATTTGCCTGTTTCTGCAACTGTTCATTGAAGAAAAATACGGCTAGTGCCAAGATCATACAGATAAAGTCAAGTTTCCCAAAGGTGAAATAGAAAACGACAGCTGAAAGTGCAGTCAGTCCAAGCCAGTGGAACCACTTCATTTTCTTGCTATAAAGGTAGAGACAGATCAGCATCATGAAGAAAAACTTGGCAGAATAATCTGTACACCAGATGCTTCCAAGTGCATAGCGTGTCATACCGTGTTGGTGATTAATGATGTTCGGAATGATGCCAGTGACGGCAAGTATTGTATACATGCAGACTAGCAGAACGGATTCGACAAGGTACACGCGTAATATCTTGCGGAAATCTATACCATATGCGGCTATGATACAGAGCACGGTCAGATAAAGATCCGGGTTACAGACCACATTGAAGAACTGGAAACCGAATACACACATGACGAGTAGTAGAAGAGTCTTATAGACAAGTTGCATCTTATCAAACAGAAGGAGCTTGATGCTTACGATGGCAAATGGGAAGAAAAACATAAGCAGTAGCCACAATGTATCCAGATGGCAGAGACATGCGCCATAGAGAGTCGTCTCAGCCAAGATGATGCAGGCTATCCACGGGATGAACAGAACAAAAAAAAGAAGCTCTCCATAGTTATGTTGTTTGTCGTCCAAGTGTTCAACTGTATTCATGCTACCTCCGAAAGACGATTCACATATATTATATGACCATTATACATATTTCACGGTAAAGTACCACGGCAAACCAAGGAAAGTTGCAAGGCATACAGGAAAATGTGCGCATACAACATAAGCTATTCTTGCACTCCTGCGGTGAAGCGTTTAAAATATCTAGTCAGTAATAAAGAATTCTTCCGGAGGTTCGCTCCGCGGAAAGTAGGATAATATGGTTTACAACAATGTCTTAGAAGCAGTTGGTCATACACCGATGATTCAGTTGTCATCTCGCATGGTTGGCTCGGATTGTGCCCGCGTATTGGTCAAGTATGAAGGCCTGAATGTGGGCGGTTCCATCAAGACGAGAACTGCGCTGAACATGATCGAACAGGCCGAACATGACGGCATTATCACGAAGAATACAATTATTGTTGAGCCAACTTCCGGCAATCAGGGAATTGGACTTGCATTAGTAGGCGCTGTTCGTGGATATAAGACGATCATCATTATGCCGGATTCCGTCTCCTGCGAACGTCGTTATCTGGTTGAACACTATGGTGCAGAAGTGAAGTTGATCCACGATGATGGTGATATTGGTAAAGCAATCGATGAATGTCTGAAACTTGCCATGAAGATGCAGGAAGAAGACCCGAATGTATATGTTCCGCAGCAGTTCACTAATCCGGCTAATCCGATGGTTCATCGCCACCATACCGGCATAGAGATTCTTGAACAAGTTGCAGGTCCCATCGACGGTTTCTGTGCCGGAATCGGTACTGGTGGTACGCTGTCCGGCATTGGTGAAGTACTCAAAGCACAGAATCCGAATATTACGATCTGGGCAGTGGAACCTGAAAATGCAGCAATTCTTGCCGGTGGTAACATCGGTTCACACTTGCAGATGGGCATCGGAGACGGATTGATTCCAGATAATCTTAATACAGAGATTTTTGAAGATGTATACGTTGTTACGGACGACGAAGCAATCGGTACAGCCAAGGATCTAGCAAGAAAAGAAGGTCTGATGTGTGGTATTTCTTCTGGTTCCAATGTAGCTGCTGCGCTGGCGATGGCCAAGAAATTGGGTAAAGGAAAGACCGTCGTAACTGTACTTCCAGATACTGCTGAACGTTACTTCAGCACCCCGCTTTTCGGCTAACACTCATCAAAAACTGCTATCAACGTACTTAGAGAGAACGTGGTAAAGTGGAGAAATCGGCAATCCAACGACCGCGTAGTAGTCTCCATTTATGGCGTCAATCAGGAGCGCACCTTCGTCTTGGATACCGTAAGCACCGGCTTTATCCAAGGGTGAACCGCCTGCGACATATTTCTCAATAAGCGCCATCTGAATCTCATCCAAAGCATGGAATGTTACATCTGCATAGGAGACGAAGGTTTCTGCACCGTCTTGAGAAAGAACGGTGACACCGGTATATACGCGGTGTGTCTGCCCACTTAGCGTAATCAACATTTCTTTGGCATCTTCCGCATCCTTCGGTTTGCCTAAAATCTGCTGTGCGGATACTACGATCGTGTCGGAACCGATTACTACTACATCTTTATTTCCTTCGGCATCTGCCTCTTGTAACGGGTTGAAAACTGCGGAGGCCTTAGCCAATGCAAGTGTTTGGACGATCTCCTCTGCAATATGGTACATGGGTGGCAATGCTGGCTGAATGACCGACATACCGAGTGAACTTGCGCCCAAAGGATTCAAGCCTGCCGGCGCACCACCTAAACCGAGATTTCTGGTCATGATGCTCGCACTAATCGATGATTCATCAACCTTGGCTTCGGCGATTTCGAAAGAGAACCCCATGCGCCCAAGTAGTTCGGCACGCCGGGGAGATTTGCTGGCTAGGATCAGTTTGGTCATGGATTACGCCTCCAAGGTTCATTCTGGGGAAATTCTATCACGCGTGCGAATAAGTGACAAGGGAGAGCTGAAGCGGTATAATACTTCTACCTATGTGAAGTTAACAGGAGGTAAGAAACGGAAATGAAACGTGATATCATCGTCGATGTTTTTCTCGGTGCATTATTGCTGTCTATCCTGTTCGTGTTTTCATTCCCGGTTCTCTTTACCTATGAAGCCAATTTATCGCGCGAGATCAGCCTGATTGAACGTTTGATGAGTGTATGCTTCTTGCTTGCCTTTGTCTTGACGGGAATCTGGGCTTGTTGGAAGAAGAAAATCTGGGTGGCAGTCGGTCTTGCGACTTATTCCATTCTTCCGTATATTTCCAAGTGGTTCCTGCCGAAAGTGGAAGAAAGTATTGCGCACAACGGCCGTAATATAGGAAAATCTCTGCTCTCCATGTTCCTTCATCGAATCTACGAAGTGACACATGCACCATTTGCGGGCTTAACTGGAATGGTGTCTGAGAAAACAGCAGAACGAATGGCTTATAAGTTGTTGCCGAGCATCATTATCGGCTATATCTTGGCGCAGATCGTACATTTCTACTATAAAGCCTATATAACCGAGAAGAAGCAGAAGCATGACTTCGCACACTTCCGTCGGACCCAGGCTCATCAGATCCCGGCATTTGCAGAGGCAGCACCGGTAGTTCCCGAACCACTGGGCACGATTATCAAGGACGAGAATGACGAGATCGCGGAAGAGACATATACCATGAAACCGGAGCAGGCACCAACGACTGAACTTCGTCGTGAAGAAACTGCTTCTCCAACCATTGAAGCTACGACAGTTGTACCTGCAATTGAGGCAACATCCAGTGATACCCAAGTGATTGCACTGACCGCGACAGCACCGACCTCCAGATTGGAAGAGAAGACGCAAGTCATCTCGCTGGCCGCAACTGCCCCCTCTTCACGACCGGCAGAAGCGGAGACAAAGGTCATCTCATTGGCAGCTGTTGCGCCAACTTCAAATGCAGAAGAGCCAACTTCAAACGTTGAAGAGAAGAAAGAGAACGTGGAAGAAGTTGTGAAAAGGAACAAGGAAGAGAACAAAGAATTGGATTTCCCAGATGTACATGGTGAAGCGGAGAAGATTGATGTTTTCGGCGATAGTGAGCCGTAAGGAGGAATTAGAATGTCTACGAACAAAACATTCTGGCGTAACTGGTTAGAAGGTTCGAAGAATCAGAAAGGAAATAGTGAGCCTGTTGCTGCCGATTCACTTGAAGAAGGTCTGAAGGATTTGGATTGGGCAGAAGGTGAAACAAGCAGAAAGGCCAAGAATGAAGAGACTTTTGGCGAAGAAATCGGTAATTCCACGACCCATGGTGTCATGGCACTGTTTATGCTGGGTATTATCCCTTATGCCGCCGTTCATGCATATATCAACAGCACGACCGGTCATCCGATCTTGGACACGGTCGCCATCTCAATATTCTGTATCTGCACATTCCTCATGTTCTTGATGTCGACAATCGATCACACGATGAAGCATGGTACGGTCCAGAAGGCCATATTCAATCGACTGGATCACATCATGATCTTCTACGCAATTGCCGGTGCGTATACCCCAATCTGTCTGACTACGATTGGCGGTAAATGGGGACTGGGTCTATGTATCGCTCAATGGTGCGTGGTAATCGGTGGAACTTTGGTGAAGGCAATCGCATTCTCGAAGACGGCCTTCTCCTATGTATTTTCATCACTGCTTTATCTGCTTATGGGCTGGATGATTGTGCTATGTTTTCCAATCCTCTATTCTCAAGCATCTCATGTCACGTTCTGGCTATTGCTGGCTGGTGGCCTCTGCTACACGACAAGTGTCATCCTGTTCTTCATGCGATTCAAATTTGCGCACATGACCTTCCATATCTTGGTAGATTTTGGCGCCATCTGCCATGTTATCGCACTTTGTTTCTTTGCTTGAAACGAATCTTCGTTTCTTGTCGTCTATATTTCGATACAGTCTTTTGTGCATTGGACAAGAACATTACAATAGTGTGCGCGCATTTATCTATACGTAAGAGGAGAAAGAGAATGAAACATTATACACGCATAGCATCTGCAACGCTGATCCTTGCGATGATGCTTGGCTTAGTAGCCTGCTCAAAGGAAGAGACAAATAAGAAGAATTCGAAGTCAAAGAAGAAGTTTTCCTTACCAGAGTATTCAGAGACGACGGAAGAACCAAAGGAGACGACTGAGACGACATCTGAGTCGACAAACGAGGCTACGACTGAATCCACGACTGAGGAGACGTACCCCTTCGGACTGAAGGCCAATATTCCAGAAGAGAACTGTGCGATTCAGTTTCTACCGGAAGAAGAACGCTTCCAGTATGATATGGTTCTGGAACTTAATGAGAAAGATCACTCTGTGAGCGGACATGTCGTAATCCGCTTCTTTAACAACTCCAGTGAAGAATGGGATCAACTCTGCTTGCGTGACTACTCAAGTCTTTTTACCAAGGGGAAAATAGAAGGATTCCAGGACGTCGAAGTCAAGGAAGGTGCCGAGACAGAAATCACGAACATCATGAACGAGACAACTGCACAGCCTCTCGAATATCAGCGTGATACAGATGTTTCGGTTGTGTGGATTCCGCTTGATCAGAAACTGGCGCCGGGCGCAGAGATGACGTTGTCTTACGATTTCAAGGCAACAATCCCACTTGTTGCAGACCGTTATGGTATGAGTGACGGCGTATATAACGTTACTAATTTCTACCCGATCCTAGCCGTATACGATGAGGGCAAGGGTTTCTCGCATGAAGCATTCTATAGTTTCGGTGAATGTTTCTATTCTGAGATCTCCGACTATCACGTCAGTCTCACGCTTCCAGAGAAGATGAAGCTTCTTTCTACAGGTGTGGAGAATACGCCTACGAATGCAGACGGCAAAAACACTTACACGATCGAAGCACCCTGTGTTCGCGATTTCGTATTCTGTGCAAGCGAGAACTTCAAGTTCTTCGAGGATGATTACGATGGCATCCATATCCGTCTGGTATATGACGAAGCGCATCCATGCGGAGAAACGATGGACGAGTGTGCGAAGACATCTCTCCAAGCGGCAAAAGATTCATTTGCGGCATTTAACGCTGCATTTGGTAAATACCCATATCCTGAGGTGGATATCATATTGGCACCGATCGATGCCGGTGGAATGGAGTATCCAAACCTGATCATCTGCACGGTCGACAAGTTCTACTGCACAACCAATGCTTATGAATATTTCCCCTACGAGCAGATGTGTGTCGTAGTTGCCCACGAATTGGGACACCAGTGGTTCATGGGTATTGTTGGCAATAATTCTGGCATGGAACCGTGGTTGGATGAGTCTTTCGCCTCCTATACGGAATTTGTGTTCTATGAATATCTCGGAGTAGAAGATGAGATGGAGCTCTATTCTCGAGATGGATTTGATTTGACGGACGAAAGATGGAAAACTTCGATGGAAGCGAACGGAATTATTCCAATCAACCGTCCATTCTATGACTTTGAGAAAACTGAAAGTTACATTCAGGCTGCATATTCATATGGCAAGGTCGGACTGTACCAGATGGAAGAGATTATCGGGCGTGAAGCGTTCCACGGTATTCTTCGTGAGTATGTGCACAGAAATGCTTTTACAAATTCTACAGAAGACCGTTTCTTCGAGGTGCTCCTCGAGTGTGCAGGAGAAGATAATGCAGATTTAATGGAACTGGTTGATGTTCTGTTCGACATTTGATATGGATTCGCTGTCTAAAACGCGTTAAAAATCGACATAGAGATGCATGACGAAACGTTATGTATCTCTATTCTTTTCTTGCAATATCGGTTTCTCCGAATTATAATGAGGCGTGCTGACTATTTTAAGTATGATAGAAGGAAGGGCATAGATATGTCTAAGACAGATAAATCTTCTAAAGCAAAGACGAAGAAACATATGAAGGTCTCAAAGAAGAATAAGATCATTATTGCTGTGTCAATCGTATTGACACTGCTGATCTGTTTCTCCTATGTTGCCATGCAGATTGGCTTGCCGGCCAAAGTGCTCACTGGCGCAAAGATCGTCAAGACTACAGACGGAAAAGAGAAGACAGTGAAGCGTGTCCCAATCGTAGAGATGAATTACTACTTCACCGTAGCTGTCAACCAGTGCATGTCCTATGGTCTCATTAGCGATGCTTCCCAGTTAGATGAAGTTTGTGATCCGGATACCGGTGCCACATACCGTGAGAGACTGTGGGAGGAAGCAGCAAATGCTGCACAGACTGACTATCTTCTTTACGAAGAAGCAATGAATTCCGGATTTAAGCCGGTTGCGACAGATCGTTATGTAGAAGCTCAGGTAGATTCGGTTCGTGCGACATGCGAGTACATGAATCAGCTCCGTGGCTCGAATATGACGGCTGATCAATATCTGCAGAGCACTTATGGTACAGGTATGACCGTACAGATTTATCGCCGTATCATGAAGCGTGCAGCGGTAATTGAAGAATTCCGTACTTATCTACAGCAGACCAATCTTGTTCCGAATCAAGAGACAATCCAGAAGAAATTCGACGAATCTCCGGAGTCATATACTTACGTTAAATACCAGCTCTTCTTCGTAAGTGCAGAACTTCCTGAGACATGCACAGAGGAAGAGAAGGCTGAACTTCTGGCAGAAGCAGAGAAGAAAGCTCACAAGATCACGGACAACTGCAAGGATGTAGAAGAGTTCCAGACACGTGCGCTGGAGTTTACTTCCGATGAATACAAGGAGCGTTTCGAGAATGGTGAAGTAACCATGTCCAAGGTAGGCGGTACCAAGGCAAATCTGACGAATGCTTCTCCTGAGTTTGCAGAGTTGTGCTTCAATCCAGATACCAAGCCGAACACAACAATGGTTTTCAAGGATACTGAGGATCAGGGTTATTTTGCAGCAATGTTTGAAGAAACTTATATTGAAGATGAGACGACGGCTTCGTATCGTGTCATCGTGTTGAGAAATGACACACTTTCTGATTTGGAGGCTACAGAAGAGCAGAAGGCTGCCGCACTTCAGGAAGCACATAAGGATGCAGAGGATCTGATGGCGAAGGCAACTTCCGAAGACGAGTTCATCAAGTTGGCCAAAGAGAATTCTGCGGATATGAGTAATTTCATTAGTGGCGGATACTGCAGTGGTGTAACCGAGTCGAAGAGCTTCGCACCGGTTGATCCTGGCGATGGAAGCGAACCGAAACTTGCAGATGAAGATCAGAAACTGGTGGACTGGCTCTTTGATTCTTCACGTAAGGCAGGCGACATGACGATCATTGACTGTGGTACTAGCGTAAAGCTTTACTACTATTGTGATGCAGTACCAGCTTGGATGGACACGCTTCGTTCACAGATGGCTTCTGAAAACTACACTACATGGTCCAATGGTGTCATTTCTGATTCTGCTTATTCAACCGTTGTTAACCATGGTCTGATCGATTTCTTCTCCTAATAAGAAGAAGGGTACGCAATAACAAGTTTACAAGCATTGGGGGTTGTCTTCAAAGTGATGCAGGTTCATCACGGCGAGACAGCCCCTTCATCATAGATGAACGTGCTTTTACCAAGTGTCAGAAAATTATCGTTGACACTTGAAATCTTTCGTGGTACTATTCTATATTGCGTTACAATGGGTAGGGGTATTCTGCCCATTTTGACGACGGATGATTCCCCTCATGTGAGATGAAATCATCTGAGAACGTATAGGAAAGTGCGCAGAAAAGCTCTGCGTACACGCAAATGAGCCATTTGCGAAGTCGTGAGGTGATGTGTAATGGTGCGTCCCATCAAGCAGGGAAGAGCAGAGAGAATGTCCTATTCTCATATCGACGAAGTCATCGAGGTCCCAGATCTGATCGAAGTTCAGAAGAATTCCTATCAGTGGTTCCTTGACGAAGGACTGATG
This sequence comes from Oscillospiraceae bacterium, assembly GCA_045598705.1. Classification (GTDB taxonomy): domain Bacteria; phylum Bacillota; class Clostridia; order Saccharofermentanales; family Saccharofermentanaceae; genus Scatonaster. The sequence continues at coordinate 88,431 of JAZLMM010000017.1, read as the reverse complement.
GAAGTTTTGGAAGAGGTGTCCCCGATTAAGGATTTCTCAGGCGACATGGAGCTTTCTTTCATCGGCAAAGAATTCGACATTGACAATCCACAGAACACAATTGAACAGTGCAAGGAGAAGGATACTAACTTTGCAGCGCCGCTGAGAGTAAAGGTCCGTCTCGTGAACAAGCGTACCGGCAAGGTCGAGGATCAGGATGTATTCATCGGTGATTTCCCGATCATGACAGAGCATGGTACATTCATTATCAACGGTGCTGAGCGTGTTATCATCAGCCAGCTCGTTCGTTCACCGGGTGCTTATTTTGATATTATTCACGACAAGTCCGATGCATTCTTATATACTTCACAAGTTATCCCGAACCGTGGTGCTTGGTTGGAGTATGAGACCGATCAAAACGGCATTATTTACGTGCGTGTAGACCGTGCCCGTAAGTTCCCGTTGACGGTATTCCTCCGTTCTTTGGGTATCGGTACTGATGAAGAAATCATCGAGCTTTTCGGCGATGAGAAATTCCTCAGAGAGACGATTGCCAAGGATAATTCCCACAACCGTGAGGAAGGCTTAGCTGAGTTGTATCACAAGCTTCGTCCAGGTGAACCTACTTCTCTGGAGGGTGCAGAGACATTGTTGAACAACATGTTCTTCGACCCGAAGCGTTACGATCTCGCTCGCGTAGGTATTTATAAGATTAATAAGAAACTGTCTCTGGCTGCTCGTATCAAGGGCCACAAAGCAGTATCCGATATTATCACTGATGAGGGTGAAGTACTTCTCAAGGCTGGTGAAGTGATCACTTCCGATAAGGCTTGGGAGATTCAGGATGCTGGTATCAACGAAGTGTATGTTTACCCAATCACGAAGATCGGTGATGCAGACAGAATTTCTGATCAACCATTCAAGGTTATTGGTAACGCACGTGTAGATTGCGACAAGTACATCCGTGCGAGCTTCTCTGCCAAGGAACTGAAGGGCTTCGATATTGATCAGACTCCAATCAACGAGATGGTTCGTACAACGATTCTTCGTAACATCATCTCCGAAGTTCGTGCAACAGCTAAGAAAACGGAGTATGCCGAAGCATTGATGAATGCTTTGCGTGCGCAAGTCGGCGAACTGATGCCGAAGCACCTCATCATCGAGGATATTATCGCTTCCGTCAGCTACTTACTTGGTCTGGAGTATGGTGTTGGTTCAAGAGATAACATCGACCACTTGGGTAACCGTCGTATCCGTTCTGTTGGTGAACTCCTGCAGAATCAGATCCGTATTGGTTTCTCTCGTATGGAAAGAAATATCAGAGAGCGCATGAATGCTGTATCCGACGAAGAGCCGACTCATCCGAACCAGCTCGTCAATACTCGTCCGGTCAGCGCAGCTGTGAAGGAGTTCTTCGGATCTTCTCAGTTGTCTCAGTTCATGGATCAGCCGAACCCATTGGCTGAGTTGACACATAAGCGTCGTCTCTCTGCATTGGGACCTGGCGGTCTTTCCCGTGACCGTGCAAACTTCGAAGTTCGAGACGTTCACTCCTCTCACTATGGTCGTATGTGCCCGATTGAGACACCTGAAGGTCCGAACATCGGTTTGATCAACTCCCTGGCAACTTATGCAAAGGTCAACCACTATGGTTTCGTTGAGACACCATATCGTGTGTACGATAAGGAGAAAGGTGTTGTTACAAAGGATGTTGTCTACATGACAGCCGACCGTGAGGATAACTTCAACATCGCACAGGCCAATGAGCCAATCGACGAGCAGGGACATTTTATCAGCAAGAAGGTTGTATGCCGTCACCTCGACCAGTTCATCGAAGTGGATCCGTCCGGTGTTGACTACATGGACGTATCGCCGAAGCAGTTGGTATCCGTTGCAACATCCTTGATCCCATTCCTCGGAAACGATGACGCGAACCGTGCACTCATGGGCTCCAACATGCAGCGTCAGGCTGTACCGCTCATTAAGCCGGAAGCGCCAATCATTGGTACCGGTATGGAGTATCGTGCAGCGAAGGACTCCGGTGTTTGTAAGGTAGCGAAGCAGGATGGTCAGGTTACGTTCGTTTCTGCGGATCGCATCGTAATCACTTCTGCAGATGGAAAAGAACATGAGTATCGTCTGACCAAGTATCAGAGATCCAACCAGAGTACATGCATCAACCAGCGCCCAATCGTTCGTATGGGCGAGACAGTCAAGAAGGGTGATGTCATTGCAGATGGTCCTTCTACAGAGAGTGGTGAGCTTGCTCTTGGTAAGAACGTACTCATCGGCTTCATGACTTGGGAAGGTTACAACTACGAGGACGCCGTTCTGATTAACGAGCGTATGGTCCGCGATGATGTATATACATCCATCCATATTGAAGAGTATGAGTGTGAAGCTCGTGACACCAAGCTCGGTGCGGAAGAGATCACACGTGAGATTCCGAACGTTAGTGATGACGCCCTCAAGGAACTCGACGAGAACGGTGTGATCCGTATCGGTGCTGAGGTTCGTGCAGGTGATATCCTTGTTGGTAAGGTTACACCGAAGGGTGAGACAGAACTGACACCGGAAGAACGTCTCTACCGTGCAATCTTCGGTGAGAAGATTCGTGAAGTTCGTGATACATCCGTTCGTGTTCCACATGGTGAGTCAGGTATCGTTGTAGATGTCAAGACATTCACGAAGGAAGACGAGAATGTTTTGAAGGGTAGCGTGAACAAACTGGTTCGTGTCTATATCGCACAGAAGAGAAAGCTCTCTGTTGGTGATAAGATGGCTGGTCGTCATGGTAACAAGGGTGTTGTTTCCAGAATTCTTCCGGAAGAGGATATGCCTTTCCTGCCAGATGGTACACCACTGGATATCGTATTGAATCCTCTCGGCGTTCCGTCTCGTATGAACATCGGTCAGCTTCTTGAAGTACACCTCGGTCGTGCAGCGCGTGCGCTGAACTGGAAGGTTGCAACGCCGGTTTTCGATGGTGCAAACGAGAACGATATCGTTCAGGCATTCCAGCTGGCTGGTATTGATGAAGATGGTAAGACGATCCTCTACGATGGACGTACAGGTGAGCCTTTCGAGAACCGTATCACCGTTGGTGTTATGTATTACCTCAAGCTCCATCACCTCGTTGACGATAAGATTCACGCCCGTTCTATTGGTCCATATTCACTGGTTACCCAGCAGCCTCTCGGTGGTAAAGCACAGTTTGGTGGTCAGCGTTTCGGTGAGATGGAAGTTTGGGCCCTCGAGGCATATGGTGCTGCACACACTCTGCAGGAGATCCTCACAGTCAAGTCCGACGATATCACCGGACGTACGAAGACCTATGAGGCAATCGTTAAGGGACAGAGCGTACCAGAAGCCGGTATTCCAGAATCCTTCAAGGTACTGGTTCGTGAGTTGCAGTCTCTGGCTTTGGATGTTCGCATCTATACCGGTGACGAAGAGTACAAGCTCAAGGATGCAGCTGAGGAAGAAGAAAATCTGGCAGAACCGACTCAGGATCTTCTTATGAAGTTCAATGAGATGGACGAGAGTGAAATGGGCGCAGCAGGTTTCTCTGAAGTTGGCGAAGACGGCGAGTTGATCGACGATTCCAGCGATGATATTGAACCTAGCATGGATGATCTTGCGTCCATGGAAGATGAATTGTGAGTTGGGAAGGAGATAGCAAGTATATGTTTGAAATGAATCATTTCGAATCAATCGGTATTCGCCTGGCATCTCCGGAGACCATCAAGAGCTGGTCTCATGGTGAAGTAAAAAAGCCAGAAACGATTAATTATCGTACGCTGAAGCCGGAACGTGACGGTCTTTTCTGCGAGCGTATCTTCGGACCACAGAAAGACTGGGAATGTCACTGCGGTAAGTATAAGAAGATCCGTTACAAGGGCATCATCTGCGATCGTTGCGGTGTTGAAGTAACACGTTCCAAGGTACGTCGTGAGCGTCTGGGTCACATTGAGTTGGCCGCTCCGGTATCTCATATCTGGTACTTCCGCGGTACACCGTCTCGTATGAGTCTTCTTCTGGATGTATCTCCGAAGCAGCTCGAGAGAGTGCTGTATTTCGGTGCTTATATCGTAGTAGATCCAGGTACGACCAACTTGGCAAAGTGTGCCATCATTGACGAATTGGAATACCAGGAAAACGTCAAGAACTATGGCAAGACAGCCTTCAAGGCTATGATGGGTGCAGAAGCAGTCAAGCTCCTTCTCCAGGAACTGGATATCGAAGGTCTGGCAGCTCAGCTCCATGAGGACTATCAGTCTGCAAGTGGTCAGAAGAAAGCTCGTATCATCAAGAGACTTGAGGTCCTTGAGTCCTTCAAGAAGTCTGGTAACAAACCAGAGTGGATGATTCTGGATGTACTGCCGGTACTTCCTCCGGAGCTCCGTCCTATGGTACAGCTCGATGGCGGTCGTTTCGCCACATCTGACTTGAATGATCTGTATCGTCGTGTTATCAACAGAAATAACCGTCTGTCCAAGCTCCTGCAGCTCGGTGCACCGGAAATCATTATTAGAAACGAGAAGAGAATGCTTCAGGAAGCAGTTGACGCCCTGATCGATAACGGCCGTCGTGGTCGTCCGGTTACAGGTGCTTCCTCTCGTGCACTGAAGTCTCTGTCCGATATGCTCAAAGGTAAGCAGGGTCGTTTCCGTCAGAACCTCCTCGGTAAGCGTGTTGACTATTCCGGTCGTTCCGTTATCGTTGTAGGTCCGGAACTTCGTATGCACCAGTGCGGTCTCCCGAAGGAAATGGCACTGGAGCTCTTCAAGCCTTTCGTTATGAAGAGACTCGTTCTTGAGGGACATGCACAGCACATCAAGACCGCAAAACGCATGGTTGAGCGTGCAGCAGATGTCGTATGGGATATCCTCGAGGATGTTATCAAGGATCATCCGGTTATGCTGAACCGTGCACCGACGCTCCATAGACTTGGTATTCAGGCATTCGAGCCGGTACTGGTTGAAGGTCGTGCGATTAAGCTCCACCCACTCGTTTGTACCGCGTTCAACGCTGACTTCGATGGTGACCAGATGGCTGTACACGTTCCGCTTTCAGCAGAGGCACAGGCTGAGGCAAGATTCCTCATGCTTTCTACCAACAACCTGTTGAAGCCTCAGGATGGTAACCCTGTTACCGTTCCGACACAGGATATGATTCTCGGTTGCTACTACCTGACCATCACAAAGCCGAATGAGAAGGGTGAAGGCATGGTCTTCTCCTCTATCGATGAGGCGATTATGGCTTATGGTGATCATCACCTCGAGCTCCATGCACCGATCGGCATTCGTGTAACACGTGAATTCAATGGTGCACCGATGACAAGAATCGTTAAGTCCACATTGGGTCGTTTCATCTTCAATGAGATCATCCCACAGGATCTGGGCTATGTTGATCGTACAAAGGAAGGCAACGAGCTTGTTCTCGAGTGCGATTTCGTAGTTGGTAAGAAGCAATTGGCGGACGTAATTTCCCGTTCTATCCGTGTACACGGTATCGGTGATACAGCAAAACTTCTCGATAACATCAAGGCAATGGGTTATAAGTATTCTACCCGTGGTGGTATCTCCATCGGTATCGAAGACATGATCGTGCCGGATGTTAAGGAGAAGATGGTTCACGAAGCAGAGGATAAAGTTGAGTACGTCAACAAGATGTATAAGAGAGGTCTTCTCGATGAAGATGGTCGTTATACAGCAGTCGTTAAGATTTGGTCTTCTACAACTGATGCAATCACAAAGGCATTGATTGATTCTCTTGGTGAGTACAACCCAATCAAGATGATGGCTGACTCCGGTGCCCGTGGTTCCTCTCAGCAGATCAAGCAGCTCGCTGGTATGCGTGGTAACATGGCAGATACATCCGGTAAGACCATCGAAATCCCGATCAAGTCTAACCTCCGTGAAGGCATGAACGTGTTGGAGTTCTTCATCTCTTCCCACGGTGCTCGTAAGGCACTGTCCGATACCGCTCTGAAGACCGCTGACTCTGGTTACCTCACACGTCGTCTCGTCGATGTTGCACAGGATGTTATCGTTACCGAAGAAGATTGCGGTACAGATGATTTTACTTGGGTCAAGGAAATCGCTACTGTTGCGGGTACCAAGAAGGATGTTGTGAAGTCTATCAGTGATCGTCTCACAGGACGTTATGCTGCAGAAGATATTTACGATCTGAACGACAAGAACAACCTGATTGTTGCTAGAAATGATCTAATTACAGCTGATCTGGCAAAGAAGATTGAGTCTTGCGGTTATGAGAAGGTAAAGATCCGTTCCGTATTTGACTGCCGTGCTCGTCATGGTGTCTGCAGCAAGTGCTACGGTTTGAACCTTGCTTCCGGCCAGCCGACGATCGGTGGTGAAGCAGTGGGTATCATGGCTGCACAGTCTATCGGTGAGCCTGGTACACAGCTGACCATGCGTACGTTCCATACCGGTGGTATCGCTTCCGGCGATGATATTACACAGGGTCTCCCACGTGTTGAGGAACTTTTCGAAGCTCGTAAGCCAAAGGGTCAGGCTACGATCTCTGAAATCGATGGTATCGTATCCATCACAGAGGATCAGAAGCATAAGAAGGTTATCGTTGTAACACCTGCAACACCAGAAGGTGAAGCAATCACTGTTAATCCGAATCCGGATAGCGAGATCGAGATCGAAGAGAAGCGCTATGCAATTCCTTATTCCGCAACCCTCAAGGTCAAGGAAGGCGAATTCGTAGAGGCTGGAGATCTGCTGACAGATGGTACAGTTAGCCCACAAGAAATCATGAAGATCAAGGGTGTTCGTGGCGTACAGAAGTACATCGTATCCGAAGTCATCAAGGTTTATAAGAGCGGTGGTGTTACCATCAACGATAAGCATATCGAAGTAATCACACGTCAGATGATGCGTAAGATCAGAATTGATGATCCGGGTGATACAGATCTCATGACTGGTTCTACCGTCGACATGTTCGACTTCGAGGATGCAAACGTGAAGGCTGAGGCTGAGGGCAAAGAGCCGGCAAAGGGTAAGCGTATCCTGCTCGGTATTACCAAAGCTTCTCTGGCGACCGACTCCTTCCTGTCTGCTGCTTCCTTCCAGGAGACCACTCGTGTCCTGACCGATGCTGCAGTAAAGGGTAAGATCGACCCACTCTACGGTCTCAAGGAGAACGTTATCATCGGTAAGCTCATCCCTGCTGGTACCGGTATGGTCAAGTACAGAAACCTGACCGCTGTTCCGGCACTTCCAGAGAACAACGAGTTGCTCGGCAAAGATCCGGTTGTGATTCCGAGCCTGATTGGTGAACAGTAATCCTTACGTTGCTTGATTTCGAGCAACTGACAAGACAAGTATTCACAGGGACTGCCTCGCACATGCGGGGCAGTCTTTTTACTACATAAAATGTGCGAAAAGTATAGGTAAATTGCGTGCTGTATGCCTGAGACGACACAAGATTGTAAAATAAGAGAAATGTCACTTTTTTTGACTTTGATTTGGGGGGCAAGTAAAATAGAAAGTGATTAATAATGGAGGTGAAGCATGCGTCAGCGGAAGAAGAACCGTACAAATCGGTTGGCAATCGTATCGATTGTAATCTGCCTAATGATTACGTTTCCAGTAATGTTGATTCCAGTCGGACTTCGCGAGAGTACGCCGCCAGGAGTCGTTGTGGCGCGCGCATATGCCGATACCTATCCATATGATGATCAAGAAGAAGTGCTTGTCGAAGACTGGGCCATTAGTGCACAGAGTTCAACCTCAGAAACTACCGTTGATCCTACTTCCACGACAGGCGTAACTTCAGATCCCACAGAGAATACGGAAGTAACGATTGACCCGAACAATCCGGAAGGATTAGAGGAACCACCATTTGATCCCAATAACCCGGAAGGCTTGGAAGAACCCCCGCTGGACCCCAATGCTGGGCAGAACCAGGACGATGGCCTGATGCACATCGGTGAGGGTCAGCTGATTGCGGCTACTTATTTTGATGACGCAAGGCGTAACGAAGCCAAGTACAAGGACATCATGACTGCACAGATCGTGCAGACCTATGACTCCTCTGATCTGCCAATTGAGATGCTGGATACCAGTGCTTTTGTCCCGACAAATGAGGACTACTATATCAAGACAACGAATACGATTCTCAAGAAGACGCCGAATATGGATTCTGAGACGGTGGCAGAGATTGACCGCTCCACGCGCGTCACACAGATTTCTCAAGGTGATACATGGTCGTTGGTTGTGACTAGAGAAGGTGTAGAAGGATACGTTCTGACCGCATCGCTTTCCTACAATATGGTATTTAATGAGATTGATCGTACGGTATGGGTCGATGCAGATGGACTGAAACTTCGTGCCCAGGCCAGTACGGAGTCTGAGGTCATTAAGGAAATGTCCCGCTACACAAGACTGCACTGTTCGGGCGTTGCGAATAATCAGTGGTATCACGTTACTTTGGACGATGGCACGGAGGGCTATGTATATGTTTCCTATACAACGACCAAGGCTCCGCCGACACCAACACCGAAGCCGACACCAAAGCCGAGTAGTTCCGGTGGCGGAAAGAAGAGCAGCAGTAAGAAGAGTAGTGGTGGAAATGGTAATCCGCCGCCGAAGATTACCGGTGTAAATGGTGAGAGTATCATCAACATTGCCAAGTCCATGCTGGGCGTAGATTACGTATGGTGTGGCGAGAGTTCCGGTGGCGTGGACTGTTCGGGTCTGGTTGTATATTGTTACCGACAGGTCGGCGTCTCGGTTCCGCACCAGTCAAACTCTATCCGATATGTCGGAATGGGTGTCAGTCGTTCGGATATCGCCATAGGTGATGTGATCGTATATGACTTAAAAGGCGGTGACGGTATTGCCGATCACGTTGCTATCTATGCAGGTGGCGGACAGGTCATTCACGCTTCCTCCAGCCGAGACGCTGTTGTCTGGGGTAGCTTGGACATGGGCACTATTTTGACAATCCGCCGATTCATTGGCTAATACGGAATTGTTTACCAAATGTATAAATTTGTCTCTCCGTGATGATGCTATACTTGAAGTATCATCAAACGTGAGGAGGAGATAAGTTATGGATTTTATCATTGGCTTACTGATTGACATTGTTGTGGGTGGTGTTGCAGGTTTTGTAGCAAGCAAACTCATGAATAAGAGCAACGGTATCATTATGGACATTATCCTTGGTATTGTCGGTGGTATCGTAGCCGGCGTCATCTTCGGTATTCTTGGACTTGGCGCAACGAGCTATATCGGTGGTTTTATCGTTTCTGTAATCGGTGCAGTTGCTCTGATCTTCGTATACGACAAGTTCATCAAGAAGTAAGTTGTATCCCAATACAAGTATTTGCAAACTCCCTTCGGCTGAAGATGTGCTGGAGGGAGTTTTTTTGTACTTCCGATTGAAATACCGTTGGACGTTGCGGCTGCGGCGGCGAAGTTTCCATAGAATTTCCACGGATTTGACATTTCACGGAAATTCTATGGAAAAAACACCCGCAGAGGCGGTTTGAAGGGAGAATTTCCATGAAATTTCCACGGATTTGATAATTCGCGGAAATTCTATGGAAAAGTGTTGACAAGCAAAAAGGGCGCGTTATAATGAAATTAGTCAAAGAAAGTCAAAGTCAAATGTCAAAAGCATGGATTTGATAATTCATGGCGGAATGCGAGTGCGGACAATGCTGAGCGATGAAGCGGCGAAGATACGAATGCGGACGACGCCGGATATTGAAGCGACGAAGAGGTGCGCACTTGCACAAATATATGAGAAAGAAGGGAATCGTATGGCAAGACTGGTCGATGTGATTGAAATGATGATCAAAGAGATGCTGGATGAGAACGATGGCGCGGCGGTCATTAACCGAAGCGATCTGGCTGAACGTGTGAATTGTGTGCCGTCTCAGATCACATACGTGATTTCTACACGATTTACCAACGGACAGGGATATATAGTAGAGAGCCGACGTGGCGGTGGTGGACAGATCCGCATCTCCCGCGTGCAGAGCCTGGCAGGTACGAACTATCTCATGCATACCATTAACGCATTGGGTGATACACTGTCCCAACAGCAGGCGGAGATCTACTTGCTGAATTTCATTGACTATGAGGTCATGGATACCAAGACGGCGCGACTGATCAAGGCGGCTATTTCTGACCGTGCGCTGTCGGGCATCGATCCGGATAAGAAAGCAATGGTACGCATGGATATCTTTAAGAACATGCTGATCAGCTTGATTACGAAGTAAGGATAGGAAGAAGAGAAGAGGTGGCATGAAATGAAGTGTCAACGTTGTAAAGATAGAGAAGCAAATGTAAAGATCATGAAGCAGGTGACAGGCAAAGCGCCGCAGATGCTTATGCTTTGCGATGAATGTGCGAGAGAGATGGGTATCTCCATCCCAGGATCACTGAAGAATGGACTGCTCGGTGCAGGGTTACCTGGTGCATTGGATGAAGGGTTCGGAAATATGACCAGCCCGCTTGATATATTGGCCAGTGCTTTGGCCGCGCCATTCGGATTAGGATTTGAAGGACTTTCTGGTGAGGCGGGGGATAATGTGACCTGCCCGACCTGCGGCATTACGCAAAGTCAATTTACGAAGAGCGGTTTCTTAGGATGTCCGGATTGCTATCAGGTATTCTCCAAGTGGATCGATCCGATGTTCCAACGTACACAGATGGGTAGTAAGCATCTGGGCAGAACGCCTGGGAATGTGGGTGGCGTTGAACTGCATGACGTGGACGACAAGAGTGATCCAGAGATCCGACAGGTTGAGACGGAAGCTGATGTGCTGGTGGGTCTGTCGCCAGAAGAGAAAGAGAAGAAGAAACTGATCCTTGAGAAGGAGCGTGCACTCCAAGAGGCGATTAAGAAAGAAGATTATCTTGAGGCGGCGAAGTTGCGTGATGAGATCAAGGCCATCAAGGGAGAGGAGGGGCAACAATGAGCTGGTATTTAGAAGCAGGAAATGACAGTGATATCGTGCTCTCAAGCCGAATCAGACTGGCAAGAAATATCAAGGGCGTACCTTTTCCCAATAAGATGACGGAAGAAACGCGGGCGCGGGTGCTGGAGCAGGTCTCAGATGTGTTGCTGAATATGCCAGGAAATGCTCTGATGAGAATGGACATTGCACCACTTCCGCAGATTGACCGCAAGGCCCTCATAGAGAAACACCTGATTTCAGAAGAATTGGCCAAAGGACAGTTCGGGCAGAGTGCTTTTATTTCTAGAGATGAGAATTTCAGTGTGATGGTCAATGAAGAAGACCACATCCGTATTCAGGTTATGGCACCGGGATTTGCGATGGAGAACATCTATAAGCAGGCCGAGGATATGGCCATCTATCTAGAGCAGAACCTAGATATTGCGTTCTCGGAGAAGTACGGATTCCTGACGGCCTATCCGAGTAATACCGGTACCGGACTTCGTGCCTCGGTGATGGTACACTTGCCTGTCATTACGGCCATCGGCAGAATCTCGGCACTGACCAATTCGCTGGAGAAAGCGGGCTACACAGTTCGCGGCGCATATGGTGAGAAGAGCAAGCCTTCAGGAAATATTTATCAGATTTCGAACACGATTACATTAGGTATTTCTGAGAAGAATACGATTGCGAATTTTGCAAGAATGATCAATGAGGTCATCCAGCTGGAGCGCCAGCTTCGGAAGGAGTATTATGAGAAGAACCAGATCCGCTTGGAAGATAAGATCTATCGTTCGATGGGCGAACTGACTTATGCAAGGCTCCTGCCGGAGAGCGAGGCGATGAATCGTCTGAGTGATCTTCGACTGGGTGTAGCCTGTGGCTTTGTAAAAGAAATAAATGAACGACAGCTGATGATGCTGCTCAACACAATCGGTAGTGCTTCCGTCATGAAGCGCTGTGGGGAGAGTCTCCTTCCGAAAGACTGTGATCGCAAAAGAGCAGAGTTCGTCAGAGAAGTACTACTAGATAAGAAAGATGAGAAACAAGGAGGTTCAGATCTATGAATATATCCAGAAGAACAATGGAAATGCTCTCTCGTGCACAGATGTATTCAAATTCTCTGTGCATGGAGTACATCGGCACAGAACATGTGTTGCTGGCACTTTCTGATACACAGATGACGCCTGTCAATGAAATCATGGAGAAGTATGGTGTCAGCCATCAGGATGTTGTCGACGAAGTCGTGAAGATTTCCGGTCGTGAAATGGGCTCCACAGCAGAGCGGGAAGCCGATCCGAATGAGATCTTCGCACATTGCACGAATCGAACCAAGAGACTGCTATATCTGGCAGAATTCCTGACGAAGAAGACGGGCAAGAACGTAGTCGAACCGGAACATGTCCTGCTGGCAATCCTTCGAGAGGGGCAGTGTACGGCATACCGTATCCTGGCATATCACGATTTCGAGGCAAAAGAAGCGGCAGCAGATATCATCTCAATCCTGCATGAGCGTTCGCCTTTCGATGAGGATGATGCGGAGAATGAAGAGCATGAGTCCGACCGCGAGGGGGCGGAGGACAATGAAGAGGGTGTACCGACAGATCTGGAGAGCCTCCTGCGTGCGCGTGCCCGTAGTAATCGCAACGGTGCGCAGGACGAGAAATCAGATGGCAAATCGAGCAAGAAGGGCGGTAAAACCAAGACTTTGGATAAGTTCTGTAAGGATCTGACGGAGGAAGCTCGTCAGGGCCGAATTGATCCGGTGATTGGCCGTGAAGATGAGATTTCCCGTGTCATGCAGATTCTCGTACGTCGTACGAAGAATGATCCGTGCCTCATTGGTGAGCCAGGTGTAGGCAAGACCGCGATTGCGGAAGGTCTTGCACTGAAGATTGTGAATAACGATGTGCCGGAACTTCTCGCAGGTAAGAGAATCCTCTCTTTAGATCTTGCATCCATGCTGGCAGGTACGCGCTATCGCGGTGACTTCGAAGAGCGTTTCAAGAAAGGCTTGGAGGAAGCGACTGAGGCGGGTGACGTCATTCTGTTCATCGATGAACTGCATACCATCATGGGAGCTGGTAATTCTGAAGGTTCTATGGATGCAGCCAATATGTTGAAGCCGATGCTGGCTCGTGGTGAACTGAATGTTATTGGCGCAACTACATTGGATGAGTACCGAAAGCATATCGAGAAAGATTCTGCGTTGGAGCGTCGTTTCCAGCAGGTACTGGTCAAGGAACCGAGCACAACCGATGCAATCCTGATTCTGAAAGGTATTCGCAGCAAGTTCGAGGAACACCACAATATCAAGATTCCGGATGAGGCGATTGATGCAGCCGTTATCTTGAGTAGCAGATATATTACAGACCGATTCCTGCCGGATAAGGCAATCGACCTCATCGATGAGGCGGCTTCCCGTCTGCGCATCAAGATGTCGACAGAGCCGGAGGAGACGAAGAAAATCGGCGAGCGTATCAATGAGATCATGCGTCTGAAGCAGGATGCGGTAGCGAATCAGGACTTCGAGACGGCACAGAAACTTCGTGACGAAGAGGTACTCCTAGAGGAGCGTCTAAGTACACTCCGTCAGCAGGTCATCAGCTCGAAAGAAGAGCAGGAATTGGCCCTGACGCCAGACGATATTGCAGATATTGTGGCCAACTGGACGGGTGTGCCAGTCAAGAAGATCACAGAAAGCGATGCAGAACGCCTGAAGACATTGGAAGAAGAATTGAAGAAACGTGTCATCGGTCAGGACGAAGCGGTGACTGCGATTGCCAAGGCTATTCGTAGAAGCCGTCTCGGACTCAAGGATCCGAAGCGCCCGTCCGGTTCTTTCATCTTCCTCGGTACGACCGGTGTAGGTAAGACAGAATTGGCCAAAGCTCTTGCAGAAGTGATGTTTGGAAACGAGAATGCGTTGATCCGAGTCGACATGTCTGAGTATATGGAGAAGCACGACGTCAGCAAGCTTATTGGTTCGCCGCCGGGTTATGTTGGATACGATGAAGGTGGACAATTGACGGAGAAAGTACGCCGTCGCCCGTATTCGGTAGTGCTCTTTGACGAGATTGAGAAAGCGCATCCGGAAATCTTCAACTCCATGTTGCAGATTCTAGATGATGGCCGTCTGACCGATGGTCAAGGTCGAATCGTAGACTTCAAGAATACGATTATCATTATGACATCCAATATTGGTGCGCGTATGCTGACAACTTCTGCCGGACGTCATATCGGCTTCTCCATTCCGACAGAGAAGAAGGACGATCCATTCGTAGATGAGGCGGATGTAGGTAAGCTCTATGGAGGTAAGTCCTATAGCGAAGCCAAGGACATGGTGATGGATGAATTGAAGAAGGCCTTCAATCCTGAGTTCATTAACCGTGTGGACGAGATTATCTTCTTCAAGATGCTGGGTAAGCAGTCCATCCTCAAGATCGTCGATCTGCTGACGGAGAGCTTGTCCAAACGTGTCAAAGAACTGGGTATCGAGATTGAACTCACGGATGCGGCACGTGAACTGCTGGCGAAGAAGGGTTACGACCCACAATATGGTGCAAGACCGCTGAAGCGTGTTATCCAGTCTATGGTCGAGGATAAGTTCTCCGAGGCATTGCTGGATCGAACGGTAGAAGCCGGATCGACTGCGCTGGTCGATGCACAGGATGAGGAGATCGTCATTAAGAAGAAAGAAACCAAGATTGCAGCATTGCAGGAGAATGAGTAAGTATGAAGTACAGAGATCTGGGTAGAACAGGACTGAAGGTAAGTGAGATTGGCTTCGGCGGAGAGTGGCTGGAACGTCACGACGAGAAGGATTCAATCGAACTGATCCGCTATGCGGGTGAGAAGGGAATCAATATTATTGACTGCTGGATGGCTGATCCGAAGTCCCGCGATATTATCGGCAAAGCCATCGAAGGGAATCGAAGCAACTGGATCGTGCAGGGACATATCGGTTCGACTTATCAGAACGGACAGTATGTACGCACACGTGACATGAATTATGTGAAGCCGGCCTTCGAAGACCTGCTGACCCGCCTTCGTTCAGACTACGTAGATCTCGGTATGATCCACTACGTGGACGACGAGCAAGACTGGCAGAATTGTATGGAATCGGATTTCATCAAGTATGTGATGGAACTCAAAGAAAGTGAGAAGATCAAGCATATTGGTCTTTCCACCCACAATCCGCGAATCGGCAAGCTGGCGGCAGAATCTGGATTCATCGAGATGATCATGTTCTCAATCAATCCAGCGTTCGATATGCGACCGGCGACGGAGGACCTAGATTCCATGTTCGGTACCTATGATGAGAATTTGTCCGGTATCGACCCAGAGCGTGCAGAGTTCTATCGTATCTGTGAAGAGAAGGAGATTGGTCTGACGGCCATGAAGCCATACTTTGGCGGGAACCTCTTCGATGCACAGAAGTCTCCGTTTGGAGTGGTTTTTACACCGACACAGTGCATCCATTATGTGCTGACACGTCCGGCTGTAGCCGCGACCTTGTGTGGATATGATACCAAAGAACAGGTCGACCAGGCGGTGGCCTATGAGACGGCTTCGGATGAAGAGAAAGACTATGCATCGCTCCTTGCAAGTTCACCGGCACATTCTTACAAAGGTATGTGCACATACTGCGGACACTGTAAGCCATGTCCAATGGACATCGATATTGCGATGGTCAGTAAGTTCTACGATCTGGCCCGAAGCCAGGAGAAAGTACCGGAAAGTGTACAGTCTCATTATGAAGCATTGGGGGTTACGGCCTCCTCATGTATCGGCTGTCAGAGTTGTGAGAGCCGCTGTCCGTTCGAGGTGAAAATTGCCGACCGTATGGCTAAGGCGGCAGAACTCTTCGGATGCTAAGTGCTTCTACCGAATATGAGGTGAATGATTCTGGTCGCAGATTATTGGCAAAACTCGAAAGATTACGATGGATACGCGCAGGGAGAACTGGGCGTATTCATTCCTGTCCGTTCGGATCGTTGTGAGTTGTCGAAGACGTACAGTTACCCGTGTTATGAGGTGATGATCGACTTCAATGATTCCCAAACGGATGCCCATTCCTACCAGGCGCACATTACATCGCCGGATGTGGTGCATCCACGTCGGGGATGCCAGCATTGCTATATTGTGCTGATCGGACGGGAATTCTTCGAAAAGCGATATCTGATGTATGCACCTTCGATTCCTGTGTTCAAGGAACAGGCATTTGATTTCTGTTCCGATATTCTTAAGGCACTGAATACATTCGTGTTCGAAGTCAGTAAACAGATGATGAATTCGGACATTACGTTGGCGGCACAGGCGGAGATTATTACGCATTGGACGATCCGCTCTCTGATGGGCGAGACACTGGATATGCGTGCGGTATCTTCTGATTATTCCATTGCGCGCGCCCAGCACTACATCGAACAACACTACGCAGAGCATATTACACTTGTGACACTGGCCGAAGTGGGTCATATGTCGGTGACGTCCTTCAATCGTAATTTCAAGAAAGAACTCGGCATTACGCCGATTGATTATCTGATTGAGGTCAGGATTAAGGCGGCGAAACTCCTTCTGAAGAGAAAAGATTTGTCGGTTACGGAAGTGGCGATGCGAAGCGGATTCGGAAGTGCTTCACATTTCTCCTCCTGTTTTCTGACCCGTGTTGGTACGACGCCACAGGAGTACCGCAAAAGATATACGGAGCCGGAGGCTTTTTCTGGTTAGATTTTGAAAAAACTTGGTTGTTTTCTGATATTCATCAACGGGGCCATAGCGTACAATTTCCATCTATAAGTTGACCAAGACAACGGGAGGTATGTATATGACAAAAGATGAAATGTATGAACTGATGAATGCAAACTTAGGATTCTATCTTGCTACAGTCGAAGGTGACCAGCCGCGTGTCAGGGGAATGATGCTTTTCCGTGCGGATGATCGGGGCATTATCTTCCATACTGCTTCCACGAAAGATGTGTTCAAGCAGATCATGGAGAATCCGAAGGCAGAACTGTGCTTCAACGGGAACGGTACACAGATTCGTGTGACCGGCAAGCTTGAGGTAGTCGATGATCCGAAATTGAGAGAAGAGATATTCAATCATCCGACACGTAAATTCCTCCAAGCATGGAAAGCCAACGGCATTGATCACTTGCTGCAGGTTCTTGTCATGAGAAACTGTGAAGCCGTCACCTGGACCATGGAGACGAATTTCGCGCCGAAGGAGAAAGTGATGCTCTGCGAGGGCAAGTAAATGATTCATGGGCACAAAAGTTGATTAGTTGTTGTGTGCTCCATATATAGTCAAAGCTAGGGGTCATCTCTGAAGTGACGGGTTCACGAGGAGATGATCCTTTTTTTGAAAAAGGGTTATTGACAAGAACGAACGTTCGGCATTATAATGACGCCATACCAATGAAAACGAACATAAATTCGTTAAGGCAAGGAGGCGTTACTTATGTCGGATGAACTGGAATATATATACGATGGTACGTTTGAAGGCTTTCTGTGTTGTGTGTATGCGAGTTTTGCTCGAAGAGAAGTACCACGTCATATCTACGTGGAAGATGGTGTGCCGCTTCTCGGTGAGACCGCCACATGGATCACGACAGATTGGGACCAAGCACAGAGAGTATATGTCTCATTGAGCAGGAAGATTGGTATGGAAGCGCAGGATGTGGTGAAAGAAGTATTCCTGACGAACATGCCCAACAAAGACATGATCCTTTTCCACTATATTTGCTTGGGTTATCGATTGGGCAGGATGGTGATTACGCAGGAGGAATGGCAATCTGAGACACGAACCTCCAAGATGAAGCCAAGTGCTAACGAACGGCGACTGATTCAAGTTGTACTAAATGCAATGCAGATCTATCGCGCAGAAGTGAGAAATGTAAGTGGCTCAATGCGATTTCGTTCTTATACCGATGTGATGATCTCCTGCATTGCACCGAAGAATCGGATCATGCCTACATTGGCAGATTTCTTCGAACGCAGATTCACACGGAACAATTTTCTCCTTTATGATAAGACACATCAGATGGCTGCCATTCATCGACAGGAGGGGACGATGGTCACCCGCATGAAGTGTACAAATCTGCCCGTTCTTTACGATGAGAACAATGTATATGAGTACCTCTGGAAATCATGGTACGATCGGATTCGGATCGAACTTCCGATGAACACGAAATATGCCATGAATGAAATGAAAGGACGACTCTGGTGCGACGTTACGGGAAATAGTGCATGAGGTGGGCGTGTCACCGCATGAAGAATCAAACCTGTTCAGGTTTGGGCGATTCTTCTGAGGCTTCCTGATTTTTATTGCGGAGCATGCGATTAATCTTCACAAGGAACTGGATGGCGAAGGGGACACTTACCAGACAGGAGAGGAAGTCGCAAATTGGATAGAGTGCCTCGAGACCGTGAATGCCGAAGAGATTCGGGAGAATAAAGACAAGCGGAATGAAGAAGAGTCCTTGACGAAGACAGGAGAGGAAAGATGCCTTGAATCGTTCACCAATGGACTGGAAGGTCATGTTACACATAACATTTACTGTCAGCATTGGAAGAATAAATGCTTCTAATTGTAGGGCACGGGCACCGATGGCGATTACTTCTTGGTCTTCAATGAAGAACGGCATTAGATCTTCTGCAAAGAAGAATAATGGTACGGCAAATACCAACATGATGGCGGAACCAAACACCCAGGTGAAAATGAAGGCTGTCTTCATACGGTCATACTTCTTCGCACCGGAATTGAAACCGATGACCGGCTGGAACCCCTGACCGATGCCTAGGAGGATACAGAAGATTAACATCGTGACCTTCGAATAGATACCCATGGCCGAGAGGGCTGCATCGCCGGATACCGCACGACCTTGCTGATTGAGAAAAATCGTAGAGATGCTGGCCAGACCTTGGCGAAGAAGGGAAGGAAGACCGGTAATCCAGATGTTAGCGTGGAGAGCGGGACTTCTCGAAAAGTGTGAAAGCTTCAGCTCAGAGATGTTCTTCTTTAAAAGGACAGGGACGAGAAGGAGAATAAAGGAGATGACCTGACTGATCAGGGTAGCAATGGCTGCACCGGCCACGCCCATATCCAGGAAGTTAATGAAGAATGGGTCGAGGAAGATGTTGAGTACGCCGCCAAGACCGATACCGATCATGGAGAAGAAGGCTTTGCCTTCCCAACGCCAGAGATTGTTCAATACATAGGTGCCCATCATGATTGGTGCACCAAAGAGAATATAGCGAGCATATTCTTTCGCATAAGGCAGCGCGGTATCCGTAGAACCCAGAATGTTCATAATGGGCTCAATAAAGATGAGACCTAGAGCGGTCATGATACAACCGACTACCAATGCGGAAATAAATCCAGTGGTGAAAGTCTTGCTGGCAGTGTCACGATCCTGGGCACCCAGTGATCGGGAGATGATGCTTCCAGAGCCCATACCAAGTGTGAAGCCAACGGCTTGAATCAATGCCATCAGTGAGAATACGACACTTACGGCAGCGGATTGACTGGTGCCGAGCTGAGATACAAAGTAGGTGTCTGCGGTGTTATAAATACCGGTCACTAACATACTGACGACAGTAGGTGCGGCCAGTTGCATAATCAATGGACGTACCGGGTAAGTGGTCATTTTCTGAAACTGCTTCTGATTAAAATCTGTCTTTGCCATCTCACGAACACCTTTCTCATATATCGCATGGTGAACATTATAACAAAGGAGATGCATATGTAGGCCATGTGCTGCAGTAGCATTTTCACGATTTTTGGAAGGAATTACGGATTTCAACTGTGTTTTGTATGGAGAATTGATATACTGATAGTATAAATACTTTAGGAAAGGGGGCAGCGGCCTTGGATAAGATGATAGTATTGGTTGGCATGCCGGGTTGTGGTAAGACTACCATCGGACGAATCCTTGCGCGAGAATTGAACGTCCCCTTTATCGATACGGACCATCTGATTGCGGAAGCAGAAGGTATGTCGCTCTCACAGATTCAGAAGGAGAAGGGCATGCAGTATTTCCTCGAGGCGGAAGAGCGTGCATTGCTTTCCTTAGACGATTCGCTGAAAGTAGTTGCGACCGGAGGAAGCGCAATCTTTAGTTCGGATGGTATGATGTATCTGTCTTCCATCGCGACAATGGTGTATCTGGATGTGGATCTTGGTATGCTGAAACTTCGTATGGGTGATCCGAAAGCCCGTGGGGTTGTACTGGCTCCGAATCAGACGATTGCAGGTGTATATCGCCAACGTCGACCACTATATCTGCGATATGCGGATATCCATATTCGGACACATAATACGAGACCGAGAAATGTTGCTTTGCAGATTCTTAACAAGCTAAATGCACCGCAGGGAAACGATGAACAAACCGAACAGGAAATAGAGAAGACGGAACAGAGAGGGGACAACACATGAAGAAGGCGGAGAATAGAACGGAAGTGAAACAGGATATGCATATGGAAGCCGTTCTGTACGATCTGGCAGACCTGTTCAAAGTGTTCGGAGATTCGACACGAATTCGTATTCTTTGTGCACTGATGGAAGGACCAATGTGTGTGGGCGATATTGCGGCTGCGCTGGAGATGAATCAGTCGGCGGTGTCCCATCAACTGAAAGTGCTGAAGCAGAATAAGCTTGTGAAGAATACTCGTGCCGGAAAGGCGATTCACTACGAACTGGCAGATGAGCACGTGAAGGACATCCTCGAACTCGGTCGGGAACACATCGAAGAATTATGAGTAATGTTTCCTCTCTCGGAAGAAACAGGAAAGATAGGTAAGCATATGGACGGACGTCCTTCTTTCAGTGCACTGGACATTATTTCAAAAGTAATCCGAGAGCATGTAGTTCCCGGTGATCTATGTATCGACGCGACGGCTGGACGTGGCAACGATACTGCCTTCTTAAGTGAGCTGGTTGGTGAGACCGGACATGTCATTGCTTTCGATATTCAGGAAGATGCGATTAGAAGTACAAGAGAACTACTGGAGAAACGAGACTTAATGTCTCGCGCAGAACTGCACCTGGAAAGTCACAGTGAGATGGGGAAATACGCAGAACCGGAAACGGTATCCTGTATTACTTTCAATTTCGGGTGGCTGCCGAAAGGGGACCACAATATTTTCACGAAGAAGGAGACCAGTATTCCAGCCATTGAAGAGGGATTGAAACTTCTGAAGGATGGTGGCCTGATGACCTTGATCCTATACTACGGACGAGAGACGGGATTCGAAGAGAAGGATGCGCTACTTGAATTTCTGCCCACACTTGATAGTTCAAAGTATACAGTCATTGAAATGCCTTTCGTGAATCGAAGCAATTGTCCACCAATCCCGATTCTGATCTTGAAGGGAAAGTAAGTCCTCACACGATGAAGAAGAAAGTGAAACACGCATGAATTTCAGGTTAGGAAAGAGAAAGTGGATCATTACGGTTGCATTAATTGCTCTGGGCTTGGTCTTCATTGTAATTGGCATTCATAAGGAGCAGGAAAAATCTGTGATGGCAAAGGCCGTACGCATCTGCATGGAGTGTGTGGGAATTGGATAATTCAACGAAAACGAAACCATCCAAGCGAAGAAGTAAAGGACTGCATCTGGGTATACAGGGTGTGGCCACGCTATTGCAAAATGCCCATTTCAAAGGATTTTTCACGGGTAAGATCTATACAGGTGCGGCGAAGAAGACCTGCGTGCCGGGTCTCAACTGCTATAGTTGCCCAGGCGCGGTGGGCGCATGTCCGATTGGATCTTTGCAGCATACTCTTTCTGGCATGAAATTCCGATTCCCATATTATGTGGTGGGCATACTGATATTCTTCGGTGCGTTATTGGGACGCGCGGTCTGCGGATTTCTGTGCCCTTTCGGCTTCTTGCAGGATCTGATATACATGATTCCGTTCGTGAAACGTAATCGATTTGCGTTAGATAAGTACCTTCGATATTTGAAGTATGTGATACTATTGGTGCTGGTGATTATGCTACCGCTCTCGATTCCATTAACACCTACTTTCTGTAAGTATGTGTGTCCATCCGGCACCATAGCTGGATGTATACAGGCGGCGTCCAATAAACTGGTGCGCGGAAGACTTGGTGTGCTGTTCAACTGGAAACTGATCGTGCTGCTGTTGATTATCATGTCCGGGCTGATTCTATGGAGGCCATTCTGTAAATATCTGTGCCCGCTGGGTGCTTTCTACGGATTCTTTAATAAAGTGGCACTCTATCGGATGCATCTGGATCCAGAGAAATGCACGCATTGTCATGCATGTGAGAATGTGTGTAAAATGAATATCGACCCGTCGAAGAATCCGAACAGTATGGAATGTGTCCGCTGTGGAGATTGTGTGCGGAATTGCCCGACGCAGGCATTGACTGCAGGCATTGGTGGCAAGAAAGAGGGGAAAAACTAAATGCTGTGGGGCTTACTGATCGTAGGTATTGTTATCGTGCTGGGACTTGGGATGTTCTATATGTATCTTCAGTTCCGGGCTGTATTAATGAATGGAAGAAAACCGAAAGATTTCCCACCTAAGACGCGACGTCACAAATCGTGTATCGCTGCAATACCGGTTGCGGTGCTGGTTTTGCTGTGTGTGATTCGACCTTATTTCTGGGTCGTACCGGTTCTGCATCTGCTTGTGGGCTGGACGATCCTTCGAGTAATCTTTGAGATCGTGGAGAAGATCCTGGCTAAGCGTGACCAGAAGAAGAATCTGATAGAGGAAAGTGAGCCAACCGAAGGGAAAGACAAGGAAACGCGCGCGCCGAGAAGACATATCCCACTTTGGATTCCGTGTGCATTGGCACTAGTTATGACCATTGTGTATATGAGTATTGCCTACTATCTGGCGATGCACGTGTGCCAGACCAACTATCAGGTGACTACCGATAAGGAGGTGTCTGATTTGCGAATCGCGTTGATTGCAGATTCACATGTGGGCGTCTGCTTCGACGGAGAAGGTTTTGCCAAGCATCTAGAGACGATTCAGGCACAGCAGCCGGATCTGCTTGTGATCAGTGGCGATTTCGTGGATGACGATAGTGTGCGGGAAGAGATGGAAGTGGCCTGTGAGGCGCTTGGGGAATTCCAATCGACTTACGGCGTATTCTATGTTCCTGGTAACCATGATCGAGGGTACGGCAATTCACGTGATTTTACATACGATGAATTGACGGCATGCCTAGAACAAAATGGCGTGACAGTGTTGGAAGATGAGATCGTTCCTATCGGCGAACATTACTATCTGGTCGGACGGAAGGACCGCTCGATGAAGCGTATGCAGATCGAAGACTTGATCTCACCTCTGGATCCTTCGCGATACACCATCGTGTTGAACCATCAGCCTAACGATTACGATGCAGAAGCCAAGGCGGGTTGTGATCTGGTGTTGAGCGGACATACGCATGGTGGACAACTGATCCCCATCGGCGTGATGGGTGAACTGATTGGGGCGAATGACGCTACCTATGGTAAGGAGACAAGAAAGAATACGACTTTCATCATTACATCCGGTATTGCAGATTGGGCGATTCCCTATAAGAGCGGAACGATCTCAGAATTCTGCATCATCGATATTTCAAACGAAGAGACGTAAAGCCTGAAGATTTGAGTAAATGAATGGTCGCCCCAATCTTGACGCTTCCCAAAGTGTCGCCTGAGGGGCGACCTTTTGCTTGCCGAAATCCTGTTTAATGTACTTGTACAAAAGAGAAACGCAAGTACTGAAACAGGAGGAACACAATATGAAGAATATCATGAAGAAATGGAATAAAGACGAGAAGAAGAACGAGATGCAGGTGCTTCTGCCAGATATAATTGAGAAAGAAGATGAAGTCGACGAGAAGAAGGTGGAAGGAAACAAGGATATTACGGAGGTCGTATTTATCCTAGATCGAAGCGGTTCGATGAGCGGTCTGGAATCTGACACAATCGGCGGATTCAACTCCATGATTGAGAAGCAGAAGAAGGAAGCAGGTTCCTGCTATGTGACCACGGTGTTGTTTGACTCGGAAGTTGAGACGATCCATGATCGTGTAGAACTCTCGAAAATCAAGAAGATGACAGATAAGGAATACTTCGTGCGCGGTTGCACAGCTTTGCTGGATGCGATTGGCCAGACGATCCATCACATTTCTCATATCCACAAGTACGCACGTCCGGAGGATGTGCCGGCCCACACGATCTTTGTGATTACGACGGACGGCATGGAGAATGCAAGTCACGAGTTTACCGCGGAGAAGGTCAAGAAAATGATTGAGAAGAAGCAGACGAAGGGGTGGGAATTTCTGTTCTTGGGTGCGAATATCGATGCGGTCAGCACAGCGAAATCCTTCGGCATTCGGGAAGATAATGCGGTGAACTACTGCTGCGATGAGGCAGGTACTGCGTTGAATTATGATTGTGTCAGCGAGGCAATCTGCAGTGTGAGAAAGAAAGGCAAGATGAATCGTGAGTGGCATGAGTCCATTGACCGCGACTATGAGATGAGAGGAAAGTGACATGGGAAGGTCGCGAGAAAGAAGCACCCCAGGTCCAGAGTAGAAGAAGCAAACGAGGTTGCGCGACACGAAAGTGGGACGCAACTTTTTGCATGCAAGAGATTATAGTACTACTTGTATATCATATTGATTTTGACACGAAGAAAATTGTTCAATGTAGGGACAGTACTTACACGAGGAGGAATCGATATATGGATACATTGCAGAGTGTGCTGATGGAACGAAGGGAGATTCTTGAGAAGACACTACAAGTCGCTGAAAGAGAATTGAACAATGCGCCTGCGGGTACATTGCGAGTAGACTGCTCGAAAACTACACCTCAATACTACTTTGTTTCCGGTGAGAATTCTCATGGTAAATATATATCTAGAACGGAAATCTTGACCGCCGAGCAGTTAGCAAGGAAAGACTATCTTGAAAGATTCGTCATGTATGCCAAGAAAGAATTACGGTTGCTTGATCGATACATGTCGCTACTTGCAAATCATCGAGCGGAACATGTGTATCGGAATCTGAACGAGGCGCGCAGACGACTTGTCTCACCAATCATGCTTGATGATGAAATGTATGTTGATTTTTGGCAGAATACCCCATTCGAAGGGAATCCGTACCATTTGGATGAACTGAGAATCCAAACCAGACGAGGGGAGAAGGTTCGCTCCAAGTCAGAGGCTTTTCAAGCGAACATATATTACGAACTTGGCATTCCCTATCGATATGAATACCCACTTGAACTATCTGATGGACATGTGCTGTATCCGGATTTTACGTTGCTGAATAGGTCAAGCAGGCAAGTAATCTTTCATGAGCATTTTGGACTACTAGACGATGATGATTACCGTAGCAGAGCGATGAAAAAAATAAATGAATACGAGCGGAATGGAATATTTGTAGGCAAGAACCTAATTATTACATCCGAATCGTCCGATTATCCGTTCAACCCAGAGATGTTCCGAAAGAGAATGAAGGAAATTTTCTGTGTCTGAAAAAGCAGTTTCCGACTACAGAGACAATTGTGGCCGAAGTCGGAAGATTTGAGATACTTGGCGGGTGGTTTTTCCGACTAGAATGCATTTTCTTTCACTGGTCGGAAGAAAACCAAGCCGATGCAAGTGATGATTCCGACTAGATAAAAACAGTGTTCTGTAGTCGGACTAAAAAGTTGAAAATGAAAATATAACTTCCGACTGAAATGGAGTTCTTTCCTGTAGTCGGAAAGTGGAAACCGCAACTACTCCAATTCCTCCGACTGCTAGGAGTTTTCTTGCTCTAGTCGGAAGACACCACGTAAACAAGGAGAAAACAGTCCGACTGTAGATAGAATCGATTGTCTAGTCGGAAGGTCGGTGAAAACAACAGCTGATTTCTTCCGACTCAATTGACGATAAGTGATTCAGTCGGAAATCGCCTACACTACGTCCTCATGGTATAATAGTCTTTACTTGGAGAAGCGAGGTGTACTGCGATGAGCGAAGAGTCGAAGCCCTTGGGCATCAACAGAGTTGGTATCGTCGGGCTTGGCCTGATTGGTGGGTCTTTAGCGAAGGCGATTCATGGACGCACGGAGGTGGCCGAGATCGTGGCGGTGGATCCGGATGCGAAAGCGGGTGAAATGGCTTGCGCAGAGGGTGTCATTTCCGAATTCCGTACGGGCGAGGGCGACGATGATCTATCGATCCTGAATGGTTGTGATCTGGTGATCCTTTGTGCACCGATCGATGCCATTGCGAAGATGGAGCCCAAGTTGGCGACCTTGGATATCGGTCTCATCACAGACGTAGCTTCGGTCAAACGGCCGGTGATGCGAACCATCACGTTGCCGAATTTTGTGGGTGGCCACCCGATGGCCGGTTCCGAACGTCATGGATACGCCTGCGGTAGTGAGACGCTATTTGAGAATGCGTTGTATGTACTCTGCCTGCAGGAGAATGCTTCCATTCCGGTTCAGAAACTGAAAGATTTGGAAGAAATGATTCGAAGGATCGGTGCAGTGCCGATGTACATGACACCGGAAGAACATGATGTTCGTGTGGCCTCGGTCTCCCATCTCCCGCATGTTGTGGCGAGTAGCCTCTCCCTTCTACTTGCGCAGAAAGATGACGGCGTGCTCGGACGAATGGCGGCGGGTGGTTTTCGCGACATTACACGTATTGCCTCGTCGGATGCGAAGCTCTGGGCGGGCATCACGGAGAACTCTCGCGAGGCACTTCTTCCTATCCTCGATGACTATATTGAACTGCTGACGAAGTGGAAAGAAGCGTTGGCTCAAGATGATGCAAAAGAACTCGAAACCTTGTTCGCGCAGGGGTCTTGCTATCGGAATCATCTGGACAGCAATCTGCGTGGTGCACTGGAAGCCTCTGCAACGTTGACCGTCTATGTGGACGATAAACCAGGTGAATTGGCCCGTATCACGGCGATCCTGGGACAGGGAAATATCAACATCCGAAATATCAATATTCGGAACTTCCGTACTTATGAAGGCGGCCAGGTGAGCCTGCTGCTTGGTACGGCCAAAGAAGCAGTAGAAGCATATGCGCTCCTCAAGGAGGCGGGATATGAGTGTGATTAAGGCGGGCCTGATCGGCTACCCTCTGGGGCATTCCATGTCTCCTTATATCCATGAACGGATCATGGAAGCTTCCGGCATTGCCGGCAAATACGAACTATACGAGATCTCACCGGAAGAACTTCCGAAATATGCCCCGATTCTTCTTCGGGAACTAACAGGATTTAACGTGACGATTCCCCACAAGGTTTCGATTCTGCCGTTCCTTGAAGAGTCGACACCTGCGGTCAAAGAATATGGTGCGGCGAATACAATCTGTGGCAGAGTGGGCTACAACACAGATGTGGACGGTTTCCTCTCCTGCGACATTCCACTTAATGGACGTGTGCTACTTCTTGGCGCCGGCGGTGTCTCCCACATGATGGCCATCGAATCCCTGAAATCCGGCGCGGATCTTCACATCTGGGCAAGGTCCCAAGAGAAAGCGGAAGCCCTGGCCAGTGAATGCCGTGCGAAAGGGTATGACAAAGTATCATCCTGGACATTCCCAGAATTGAGTGATGATGAGAATGGGCAAATCGGTGGATGCAGTGAAGTATTAAATGGCGCCGGCGCAGAAGACGGCACGGTGATGTTCGATACCATTCTTAACGGCACACCATGTGGTATGTGGCCCAACGTTCATCAGGCGGTGCCTGGGATGGAGAAGTCCTTGCGCAACATCCTGAAGCCTGACGGTACATATTTCGATACAGTCTATAATCCTTGCCCAACGAAGTCCTGTATGTTGGTCCGAGCACAAGAAAGTCGTGCGGTCTCAGGCCTGAAGATGCTTCTTAATCAGGCAATTTCTGCGGAGAAGATCTGGGCACCGGAGGCATATTTTGACGAAGAAAGACTTCAGGCGATTCTACCTGACCTTCGTAAGAAACTGTGGGAGAAGAGCCCGATGAAACTGGTCTTTACAGGATTTATGGGTGCCGGAAAGAGTACAATCGGCCGGATGACGGCGCAAGAGATGAACCTTCCGTTCATCGACTTGGACGACGAAATCGTGCGGGTAGCCGGATGCCCCATCACGGAGATTTTTGCTAGAGATGGCGAAGAAGTCTTCCGAAGGATGGAACGGGACATCTTGAAAGAAGTCCTTCAGCGTGCGGGCTCGGCGGTCATCTCTCTGGGCGGTGGAGTACTAGTGTCAGAAGAGAATCGCGATATATTGCGCCAAGCAAATACGATGGTCATCTATCTGAAAGTGGATGCCGATACAATCTGGTCCCGCGTGAAGGGCGATCAGAGCCGTCCGCTTCTTCGGGCGGATGACCCAGATACAGCATATAAGAAGATGTGCGCCCGATTGGCTTCTCGAGAAGAAGCATATGAAGCGGGATCCGATGTCGTGATCTCGGCTTCGGAAAATATACAGAACGTGTTCGACAGGGTGAAGAAACTACTCCTGCCGTGATAAAATAGATACATTGAACAGTTTACATTCATGGAGGTGATCGTATGCCAGAAATCATGGCCAATACCAATCACGGAAAACATCCGATTCTGATCCGCACCGGCGCGATTGCACAGCTGGGCGAAGTTGCAGCACGTACCGTCCGTACGCACAAAGCGTTTATCGTGACCGATTCCATTGTGGAAGGTCTATACTTACAGACTGCCAAAGATGCACTGGCGAAGTCTGATTTCGAGGTGGCTTCGTATACCATCCCGAGCGGAGAATCCAGCAAGTGCGAGAAATATCTCTTTGAAATCTACCAGGCTTTGCACGATTTCGGTATGACACGTTCCGATCTTGTGATTGCACTGGGTGGCGGCGTAGTCGGTGACTTGACCGGTTTTGCCGCGGCGACCTATATGCGTGGCTGTCACCTAATGCAGGTACCGACCACCCTTCTTGCTCAGGTCGACTCCGCAATCGGCGGAAAGACCGGTATTGATATGCCATTCGGCAAGAACCTTGTTGGTGCTTTCTATCAGCCGAATGCAGTGGTGATTGATCCGGGACTTCTGAAGTCCCTGTCCCGTTCCCGTATGGCAGAAGGCATGGCGGAAGTCATTAAGTACGGATGTATCCGAGATGCGATGCTCTTCGAGGCAATCGAGAAGGGCCAGGCAGATATGGAGTGGATGCTGGAGCGTTGCGTACGCATCAAGACCACTGTGGTACAGAACGACGAGTATGACACGGGAGAGAGAATGCTTCTGAACTTCGGTCATACCTATGGACATGCAATCGAGAAGGTGTCCGGTTACACGAAGTATACGCACGGTGAAGCGGTGGCAATCGGCATGCTGAAGGCATGTGAGATTGGTCAGAAACTGGGCGTGACACCGGAAGGAACAAAGGAAAGAATTCAGGCAGTCTTAGAGAAATGGCATCTGCCGGTTACAACCGATCTACCGATAGAGGAACTGTATCAGACGATGCTATCAGATAAGAAGAAGCTCAACGGCAAGGTGTATTTCGTCGTGCTGAAGGAGATCGGCGATGCGAAGACCTGTCCGCTTTCTGAACAGGAACTGAAAGATCTGCTCTGATCTTGCCAAGTGAGAAAGAACGACAGCAGAAGGTGAACAATTGGAACAAGCATCGCTAACAAAGAATATTCAAGATTGCTTCGCGTCGGGCAGACTTGGCATTGAGCCAGGTCTGCTTTGTGGCACTGTCAAGGTACCGCAATCCAAGAGCATGGCCCATCGGGCACTGATCATGGCATTTCTTAGCGGAGATCTCTCCCTTGCAAGTATCGATTCGGAGAATATGTCCGACGACATCACGGCCACACGAGCGGCATTACTGCAACTTCAAGAAGCACAGAGTCTTCCTGTGACGCAAGATCGCGAACCTGTCGTGATTGACTGCAAAGAATCCGGTTCGACACTTCGTTTCTTGATTCCGCTTGTGGCAGTCTTGGGAATCCCTACCCGATTTATCGGACACGGTCGTCTGCCGAGACGCCCGATTCGCGAGTATGAGCAGGTATTCGCCGGAAGCGGTGCGCAGATGATTTATCTTGACGATACCGGCCTTACTCTTCCACTAGAAATCCGTGGAAAAATGACTTGCGGGGATTATCAACTTCCGGGTAATGTGAGTTCTCAGTATATCTCGGGACTTCTGATGGCGCTGTCTGCGGCAGAAGGAGAATCTTCGCTCACACTTACTACAGTACTTGAGTCGAAGCCTTATGTAGATATGACTTGCCAGGTGATGGAAGCCTTTGGTGTGCAGGTGATGGCGCGTGAAGATCGGTACATATTACCAGGACAACAACGACCACACCGCGAAGCAGGTGCTTTTGCCGTGGAGAGAGATTATTCTCAGGCGGCATTCTGGCTGGTCGCCAATTATCTGGGCGCCGACATCGTGCTAGAGGACCTTCCGGCGGGGACTCGTCAAGGAGACCGTGCGATCGTGACCCTGCTTGCGGGCCTTTGTGCGGCCGAAGAACGAGCAGACGAAGCACGCAGACATGGTGACGAATGTGTGGTCTATGAGATGGATGCACGGGACGTGCCGGACTTGGTACCGGTTTTTGCTGTAGCGGCTGCAGCGACTGGTTGCGAGACTCGGATTATTCACGGTGAAAGACTGAGACTCAAAGAATCCGATCGTATCGCCTCGACGGCTGATCTTCTGTCTGCACTGGGTGCAGATGTGACGATAACGGCGGACGGACTTCAGATTCGTGGACGTAGCATAAGGAAAGAGAAGAAAGCTTTCCAAGGCGGAAGCGTAAATAGTTACGCCGATCATCGCCTTGTTATGGCGGCGGCCATCGCCGCATTGGGCGCAGAGGGACCGATTTGGATTTCGGAACCAGGTGCTGTGGAGAAATCCTACCCGGGATTTTTCGAAGAGTATTGTAATCTTGGAGGAAAAATATATGGGATCAACGTGGGGTAACCGCTTGAAAATCAGTGTGTACGGAGAGTCGCACGGACCTGCGATCGGTGTGCTGATCGATGGGCTTCCGGCCGGCGTCGCAATCGATGAAGACCGAATCATCAAGGAGATGAAGCGTCGCGCACCGGGAAATCAGGCAGGATCAACAAGCCGTATCGAACCGGATCTTCCGACAGTCTTATCCGGAATCTATAATGGTAAGACGACAGGAACGCCATTGGCGGTGGAGATCCTGAACACCAATCAGCATTCTTCAGACTACGACGGATTTACGGTTACACCTCGTCCAGGTCATGCGGATTATACCGCACGTCTTCGCTATAAGATGAATAACGATCCCCGTGGAAGCGGACATTTCTCTGGCCGCCTTACGGCAGCGGTGCTTTTTGCCGGTGCCGTTGCGAAGCAGGTGTTGAAGACATGCTGTGGAGCGGAAGTCTACGGACACATCATTCAAATTGGTAAGGTGAGTGGTCGTAGCTGGGATGAAGAGGAGATGCCACTTATTCCCAAAGAAGGTGCTTTTGCCAACGAGAATACATCTCTGGCAGCACGAATGGAAGCTGAGATCGAAGCAGCCAAGGCTGAGAATGATTCGGTCGGTGGAGTTGTGGAAGTGATGGGTACCGGATTTCCAGGCGGAATTGGCTCGCCCATGTGGGACACGGTGGAAAGTGCATTTGCACAGTTGATGTTCGGTGTACCAGCTGTCAAAGGTGTCTCTTTCGGAAGTGGTTTTGCCGTAGCTTCAAGAAGAGGTTCCCAAAACAACGATCACATGATATTTCAAGACGGTAAGCTGCGCATGGCCACAAATCACGGTGGCGGATTCGAAGGGGGTATCAGTAACGGGATGCCGATTCTGGCGCAGGTAGCATTCAAGCCAACACCTTCCATCGGTCAGGAGCAAGATACCGTCAACTTGGAGACAAAAGAGAATGTAAAACTTGTGATCCACGGACGACACGATGCTTGTATCGTGCCACGTGCATTGCCGGTGGCCGAGGCATGTCTGGCTCTGGCTATGCTGGACGTTTATCTGGGAAAAGGAGGAAATCACGCATGAAGACAATTCTCATTATGAATGGTCCCAATTTGTCGATGCTCGGCAAGCGCGATCCGAAACACTACGGGAGCGGTACGCTGCAGGATCTAGAGCAGGCCTGCATCTGTAAAGGAATCGAACTAGGCGTCGAGGTGCAGTGTTTCCAGTCTGAATCGGAATCAGCAATCATTTCAAAACTGCACAAGTGTATGGGCAATGTTGACGGTATCGTCTTAAATGCGGGGGCTTATACTCACTATAGTATTGCGATTCGTGACGCCATTGAACTTATTCATATTCCGGTCATGGAAGTCCATCTTTCGGATATCCATAATCGAGAGTCTTTCCGAAATCAGTCAGTCATTGAGGCGGTCTGTGCCCGTCAGTACTGTGGTATGGGTGTGAAAGGATACCTTCTTGCTATGGAGGATCTGGTGAAAGAATACTTCAAAGAAGATACAGTTGATGAGAAACTCGATGAACTTGCGGTGGAACGTAAGGCAATCGATGAGATCGACAGACAGATGTTGCGACTTTTCGAACAGAGGATGAAGCATGCGGATCGGATTGCGAAGATCAAGGAGAAGTCCGGTACGGCAGTGCTCGTTTCTTCCAGAGAACAGGAAATCCTCGATCGGACTAAAGATTCAATTGATGTGGCCTACGCGGAATATGCCTGCCAGTGGATGAAAGAGACGATGAGACTTTCGCGTGAAAGACAGAATGAGGTGAACGGGAAGGAGTGAACATCAGCAATGTGTAAGAGCAAGAACGTATGGAAGTTTATCACGAGCGTCCTGCTCGTACTGATGCTTATTATTACTCCGTTTGGTATGTTATCCGCTTCGGAAGGCGTGGAAACGACTGTTTCGGCTAACTGGGGAAGTGTGAATGTTGGTAGTGTTACTAACAATAGTGATAAGAAAGTAGTGGGATGGACGATTACCATCAAAGGTATTCCGGCTGGTGCGAGCTTGCAAGGTCAAGGCTGGAATGCCAAATTCTCTTTGCAAGGAGATACCCTGACGGCCCAGTCTTCTGTAGAATGGAACAGTATAATTGAACCGCATGGAAGTGTGGACACACAGGCAGGATGCTATCTTGATGGGATTACAGCTGAGTGGTCTCCTACATCAGTGAGTATCAAGCCTAAATTCGAAGGCCCTGCGCCGACGGCAACACCTACTCCGGCACCAACTGCGACGCCTACTCCGGCACCAACCGCGACACCTACTCCGGCACCGACTGTGACGCCTGCTCCGACACCGACCGCGACGCCTGCTCCGACCACAACGCCTAAACCAACGGTGACACCGGAACCAACCATGCCGACGACTGATACCACACCATCGGAGACGACCACGTCTTCTGAGGCAACTTTCGATCCGATGGAGTGGAATGTGGAACCTGCTACGGGTGACGACTGGCTCACGACAGATGGAAATAAGATCGTCGATATGAATGGTACGGAGGTATGGTTGACAGGTATCAACTGGTTCGGCTATAACACCGGAACGAATATCTTCGACGGATGCTGGAACTGCAATATGGAAAACGCCATTCAGGCAATTGCCAACCATGGCTTCAATCTTCTGCGTATCCCGATTTCTGCGGAACTTGTTCTGAATTGGAGAAATGGTGTATACCCAGAGGCAAACTTCAATCAAGCGTCTAATCCAGAACTGGTGGGAAAGAACAGTCAACAGATTTTCGATTATGCACTCTCCTTGTGTAGTAAATATGGTCTGAAGGTCATGCTTGATATCCACAGTGCGAATACAGATGCGGCTGGACATAATGCGAATCTTTGGTATACAGAGAAGATTTCTTCTTCAGATTACTACGATGCTATTGCTTACCTCGCTGACCGCTATAAAGATAACGACACGGTTATCGCATATGACTTGAAGAACGAACCACATGGCAAGCCAGGTGAAGAGAAGGCAATCTGGAATGACTCGGAGTCCGAGAACAATTGGAAATACGTAGCACAGAAAGCAGGTAATATAGTATTGGATGCGAATCCACATGCTTTGATTGTGATAGAAGGTACAGAAATCTATCCGAAGGATATTGCAACCAACGGTGATTACAGTAGCGTAGAAAGCAACGATTACTACTTCAATTGGTGGGGCGGAAACTTGCGTGGCGTGAAGGATTATCCGATTGATTTTGGTTCTGAAGATAGAAACCGTCAGATCGTCTATTCCCCGCACGACTATGGACCGACAGTATTTCAGCAACCTTGGTTTCAAGGTGAATATACCTATGAGTCTCTGAAAGAAGACTGCTGGAACGACAATTGGCTCTATATCCACGAAGAGAATATTGCACCCATTCTGATTGGTGAGTGGGGCGGCTTCATGACGGAACCGAACCTGACTTGGATGACTGATCTGCGCCAGCTGATTGGCGAACAACATCTCCATTTTACATTCTGGTGTTTCAATGCTAATTCAGGTGATACCGGCGGGTTGGTGTTGGATGATTTCACCACATGGGATGAGGAGAAATATGCTTTCGTGAGTCAAGTATTATGGCAGGACGAAGGAAAATTCGTCGGCCTTGACCATGTTGTGCCACTGGGTGACTATGGTAAATCTTTATCGGAATATTCCGGCGAAATATTGAAACCAGAACCTACAATTCCAGAAACTTCTGCAACACCAGCATCAACGACAGTTCCTTCGGAGAGCAGTACACCTTCTGAAACGGTTGCACCGACTGCCGTGCCGATGGCTGCTCGTACGGCCAAGGAAGGCAATTCCTTCGGGAAAGTATTGAAATACGTGCTACTGATCTTTCTGGCACTGATTATCGGTGGTGGCGTTTTCTTATTCTTCAAGAAGCCGAGACTTTGGAATCGGATAATTGATAAATGTCATCTGCCCGAAGGTCTTAAGCGGGTCATTCCTGCCGACATATGGTCAGAAAATGTGGAGAATAGACGTTTCCGTTTTGATGATGAGACTATCAGTAAGAACAACGAATTTGCGGGTCGTTTCCGTCCAGTCGCAAGGCCGAATGCGAATCCTTCAAAGCGAGCAGGTGTAAGGAAGCCGAATGAACCAGACGAGAAACAATAACAATCGCCGCGTGTATAAGAGAAAAACACCCACATGGGTATTAGCATTGTTCTTCGTGTTCAGCCTGGCGATGCACCCATACTGCATCGAATGTAGCGAACGATTCCTCTCACCCATTCAGGAAGTGTTTCTTCTACTGACCGCAAGTTTCTTAACGCTACTCGTGTTCCTGCTTGCGAAGAACCACTTCTTATGTACACTTATGCAGGCCGGCGGACTGATTACGAATGTATGTATGTATGTGATCAGCCATGCTGAATTCGGATGGGACCGCATTCTTAAGAGACCAGACTATGAGTGGTGCTTCCGCGTCATCTTGATGTGGTGTAGTGGTGCAGCAATCACCATGATTATACGACTTTTTGCCAGAAAGAAATGGAATGCTCCGCATATTCGGCGGAGCTTCAGAAACGGATTCATCTGCTCGAGTGTTGTATTTTCTATCTTGTATGTAATCCTCCTGCTGTCGTTATTTATCTTCCAGCGCACGCCTTCCGAACAGGCACGAAGTTTGAACCTGATTCCTTTCAGGGGTGCTTTTGCCACATATTGGCCACACATCAAGTCTGGTCGATTCCAGGATGGCATCTTCGTTCAATTCTTCGGAAATCTACTGATCTTCACCCCAATCGGTTTCTATTTAGGTCTTTGGTGGCGGAAGCACAAACACAAATGGATGCTTGTTATCCTTCCGATTCTGCTATCTGGCACAATCGAGGCTTGTCAGTATATCTTCCATACAGGTGAATGCGACATCGATGATCTGTGGATGAACGTGGTCGGCTTCCTCCTAGGAACCCTATTGGTGAAAATAATGGATGCCATTCGAAGTGCCGTGACAAAGGGAAAAGAAAAGACGATCTTCTCATGAAGGTCGTCTTTGACTTACTTGGACATTTTACTTTCGAAGAAGAGGATCCAACTTGTAGGGAGAATCTTCGAAGCCAGATGTAGACATTTCTGCCCGAATCCGAAGACTAACATACTCTTACGCTTGCCAGCCGCACGAAGTGAGGCCGGAATGAGCTTATCCACAGATGTAACAAATTTAGCTTTGAACCCGGTAAAAGCAGCGTTCGGGTCGTTCTTGGAGACTTTGATGAAATTGGTATCACAGGGACCGGGGCATACGCAGGTAACAAAGACGTGTTTGGATTTCAGTTCTGCGTGCAAGGCACGAGAAAATGAGATGACGAAGGATTTCGTTGCAGCATAAATCGCGAAGCCAGGTTGAGGAAGGAAACCTGCCGAAGAGGCGATATTGATGATGCGAGGCCCTTGTTTCTTCTCTACGGACTCGCCATATGGAATCATGTAGGGGAGAAATAACTGAGTAACGGTTGAAAGTGCAGAACAGTTCAGCGCAATCGCCTGCTGTGTATCGTTTATTCGCTGTTCAGCGAATAAACCATTCTTACCCATACCGGCAGAGTTGATGAGTAGGCGAACTGTCGGTTTCTCCGCTTCGAGCAATTTGGATAGATTATTCATGGAAGATGGATCCGTCAGATCTAATGGCACCACGCGTATTCGATTCGGAGCCAACTCGTCCTTGAGTTTGGAAAGTTTGTCAGCGGAGCGGGCAATCAGCCAAACCTCTTCAAAAGGAGCACCTAAATTGGAATACTGATTGGAAACAATCTGTCTTGCAAAGGCTTCGCCCATGCCAGAAGATGCGCCGGTAATTACTGCAATATTCATAGGTCTCCCCCTTACTGGACAAGAGGCCTCAGGAACCGGAAACCTCTTTGAAATAAGCTTCAATTGCATCGTTAAGGGAGATGGCGGTCTGTTGAAGCTTGGTATCATCCCCGAGGAAAGCACGGTCAGTCGGATCAGATAGGAAACCTGCTTCAAAGAGTACACCGGAAAGACCTACTTCACGAATAACTGCCCATCCGCTACTGTCTACAGGCTTATCCATCGGTGAACGCATGTCCGGAAACTCCCCAACAAAATAATCATACATCATCTGAGCGAGTTTTGCATTCTGTTCGTTATCACGTCCGTGATATTCATCACGAATCGGGAAGTCTGGACTCTGATAATCTGCAGTATTCATCTGACGCTTCTCGTAAGCAATAATCGAGTCATCCGTTACATAGTAGGATTCACAACCGCGGTGAGCTGCATCGTCGTAGTCGGCATTTAAGTGAAGGGCAATGAAGATGACGTGATCCATCTCATGCTCCATCTTGAAGAGATCTAATAGATCTGCACCGACACCGGAACCGACCATGATTCCCATGCCGCCGGAACTTAAGGAGTCATCGTTGATATCAATGCTCTTCTGAAGCTTGCCTCGAAGTTCTTGCGCGCGTTCCGAAGAGAAGGGGAGCGTGCCTTCTTTCTCGGCGATATCCAAGCAGATGATATGAGCCTGAGCAATTCGGTTATAAAGTGACACATAATCATTTGTCTCACGAGTTAGATAGACAGTTGCGCCACGAGAACGAAGATCTTCAGCCATGAAATTAGCCATCTTCAAGACGACCGTCTCTTCTTCAATTTCCGAACTATTAATCGGATAGCCACAACCACGATCGTAACCGCCGTGACCTGGATCAAGAATTACATAATAGCCGCTCAGGTCATCAGGAAGTGTGGTCTCTGTCGGAGTGGTCTCGGTCACAGCGGGTGCCGTGGTATCAGAAGGATCCACGGTCGCGCTTGTGAGAGAAGATAGTACAACTTCCGTTGGGGAAGCTGTTTTTTTCGAGAAAATGCCCGAGCGACAGAGAAGAAACACGACGCCACCAAGTACGAGCAACATACCGGCTACAAGAATACACTTGGCCAGAAAGACTCGACGGGCTATCTCGGATTTGGATCGGGTCGGGCGCTTAGTTTGGGAATAGGTTCGGGTTGGATTGGGTTTGGATGCGCCTCGTTGTGGTACCCGATGGGGTTGATTGTTATTCATAACATTCCTCTCTTTTACGTGTATATTTAGTATAGTCTATTACGAAGATTTGTACATGACAAAACGGTAATATTTGCGTGAAAATATCAGCGTGAAAAACGAGCATATTTTGTTGAAATCATGCAAAAACTATGAGCCGGTCATCTCTTCAAAGTAGACGACTAAGCCATCACCGATGGAAATGGCAATTCTGTCTAGATTTTCATCATCTTCCAACAAAGCACGGTCTTGATCATCACTTAAGTAGGCGACTTCAATGAGCACACCGGTCAGGCCATGCTCACGAAGAACGGCATAGTTATCTGCGTTTACCGGATGTGCATTCGTCTGAAGTTCTGCGACATTTCCTACAATATTATCATACATGCAGCAGGCCAGAAGTTCATTATCTGCATTATGTCGACCATAGTAATCCTCACGGATTGGGAAATCAGCATGTTTGAAATCAGCATTAGTCTTCATCTGGTTATGCTCACTCTCAATGACGGATTCATCCGTTACATAGTAAAGCTGCGTGCCGTGGAGCGTACGTCTCTCACTGGAATTAAGATGTATCGACAGGAAAATCACTTGATCCAGTTGGTATTCCATCTCGAATAGATCCAGAAGATCTTCACCCACGCCGGAGCCGACCATGGGCCCCATGCCACCGAGATCGATGTTATCTTCGTTAATGGCTACCGTTTCTTCCAGCATAGTGCGAAGCTCGGTTGCACGCTCTTCAGAGAAGGGGAGCTTCCCTTCACGGGTAGCGATATCTAGACAGATCAGGTGTGTCATGGCGATACGACCATAGAGGGACACCCAAGCGTTATCGGTACGAATCATATATACTTCTGCCCCGCGACAAATCAATTCATCGCGTACTTGCTCTGCGATGCGAAGATTGAAGTCACACTCATGATAGGTAGGATTGGCGAAAGGAAAGACTGCACCGGTATCTCGTCCGCCATGACCTGCATCCAAAATGATGACATAGCCACTGAGATCCCCCTCGGGTAATTTAGGTTCACTTGGATTGCCCGGGTAGGGAGTATCGGTCGTCTGACTTTCTGCCGCGGAGGAAGAGATGGAGGTGTCTGTAGGATTGGATGCTTGAGCGGTAGAAACTTCGGTTTCCTTGAAGTACTTCCCAGGTCTGTCACGTGTGGAACGTTCGCTTTGGTATTTGAAACGGTCCAATTTCCCATTTCGGTCAAGAAAGTAGAGTGAACCGGTCAAGGCGGAAAGTGCGAGGATACAACAAAGAAGCAGGATAAGAATATTTCGCCCGAAATGACCATTCTGTTCTGTAACCGTTTTTCGATGACTCATGGATGAACCTTCCTGCTCCATTATGAATGAATCCGGGAGAAGATATCGCCTAGACCTTCGTGAAAGACGATCTCTGCATCGCTATCCTGTTCAGTGGAATCTCGATTGATGATGATCAGATGTTGTCCACGGAAGTAGCGCGTCAGTGTATTGGCCGGATAGACCCGAAGCGATGTGCCGCCGATGATGAATACATCTGCTTTGGCAATCGAGAGGATCGCATTCTCCCAAGCTTCTTCCGGTAGGCTCTCTTCGTAGAGCGTGACATCTGGGCGGAGCATGCCACCACATTTACAGTGCGGAACGGCTTCAGAAGAAGTGAAGAGAATGTCATAGGGATATTCTTTCCGGCAACGATCGCAGTATACGCGCTGCGTAGTGCCGTGCACCTCATAGACTTTCTTACTACCGGCTTTCTGGTGGAGACCGTCGATATTCTGGGTAATCACACAGGATAATTTACCCGAGGATTCCATCTCAGATAGTTTCTTGTGGGTGATATTTGGTTCAATTTCACGACAGTCCATCTTCTGACGGTAATATTCGAAGAAGACCTTCGGCTGATTGTAGAGACAGCTATGACTCAGAAGATACTCTGGAGGGTATTTGTCGAATTGAACGTCGTGCTGGTTATAAAGACCATCTTTGCTACGAAAATCCGGAATACCGCTATCGGTCGAGACACCGGCCCCGCCGAAGAAGACGACAGACTTTGCATCGTCAAGGATCTGTTGAAAATGCTGCAAACGTGATTCGAAAGACTCCATATACAGAACCTCCTTATGCAATCATCAACGCATAATGGCGAGTGTCATATGTGCCGCGTAGAGCAACAGCATCACAAGACCTTCCCAGCGCGTGAGCTTCTTCTTCTGCACAACAAAGAGGAAGGTAATGAGACTTACGAAGAATAGGATGACAAAATCCTGAAGTGAAGCGTAATTGACAGCGATTGGATGAATGGACGTCGAGACACCTAAAATGAGAAGAATATTGAAGATATTCGATCCTACTACATTGCCGACAGCCATCTCAGTCTCACCTTTCCTCGAAGCGACAATCGATGTAACGAGTTCTGGAAGGGAAGTGCCGAGGGCTACAACCGTAAGTCCGATGAGTGTCTCAGACATGCCGGCTTCTCTTGCGATATTCTTAGAACCATATACGACAGCCTGTCCACCGGCGACGACCATAGCAAGTCCAATGAGAATCAAGAAGATGCACTTACTTAATTTGATCTGCTTCACTTCTTCTTCTTCGCCAGTAGGATGCTTCTTTGCGTCGAAAATCAGAAGGAAGATGTAGATGCAGAAGACAACAAGCAGAATGATTCCACCGAACCTTGGGAAAACAGCGGCTTCTTCTGTGACCTTGACAGTAAGCGGATTACCGGAGGAGAAGAGATACCATCCACCGCCCAAGAAGAAGGCAAGGATGGTGATGCCCAAAGAGAATGGAAAATCACGCTTCACGATATCACTACTCGTCGGAATAGGCTTAATGAGCGCACAGATGCCCAGTACGACCAGAAGGTTGAACACATTGGAACCGATGACGTTACTTAATGCAATCTCATTGGAACCTTGAATCGCAGCGGTCGTGCTGACTGCAAGCTCCGGTGCACTGGTACCCATCGCGACAATCGTCAGTCCGATAATTAATCCGGATACTTTACAGAGGCGAGCAAGTGATGCGCTTCCATCAACAAATACATCGGCACCTTTGACCAATGCCGCAAAACCAACTATCAAAATACATATGTATAAGAACATCTTATCGCCTCCAGTTTTAGTTATTATATGTGAAAAGAACCAAAAAAAGAAGTCCTGACGAATCAAGACTTCTTCAAGATCTGGAGCCTTTAACCAGGATCGAACTGGTGACCTCATCCTTACCATGGATGCGCTCTACCTACTGAGCTATA
This sequence comes from Oscillospiraceae bacterium, assembly GCA_045598705.1. Taxonomy (GTDB): domain Bacteria; phylum Bacillota; class Clostridia; order Saccharofermentanales; family Saccharofermentanaceae; genus Scatonaster. Next base: position 47,266 of record JAZLMM010000017.1, on the reverse strand, counting down.
AAGGCAATTGGTATATGCTTCCGAGCACGAAATACAGTTTGCCATCTACGACGGAAAAAGTCAAGACGGAAGATGTGTATACAGGTGTTTTTGCCAAGGGAAAATGGAAAGACGACGTTATTGCAGAAAGAGTGTTGTAATCAGGTCTTTCAAATAATCACGAATCGTATCCAGCGAATAACTGATCTCATTTCTGTAGTACTTGACGAGCAGGGAGAATGTGCCGCTGATATAGAAGTGGATGTTGATCTGCTGCTCCTCATTCTCGGTCTTTACGATCTCCGAGAACACATGATAGAATTTCTTGCTTAATCGGTTGATAAACATGATGGGGTCATCAGACTGCATCAACTTGCGGTAAAGTTCCTCGTTGTCTTTCAAGTAGTTGAACATTAAGTCGATGAAATCGTACATATCGTTCATGGAGGATACATTCTTAATATTGGAGAATGCCATCTCCTGAAGGTCACTCTCAATTTCTTGGGCGACATCGTAGATGCTGTCGTAATGCGAATAGAATGCACCTCGCGTGAGGTTCGCTCTCCTTACCAGCTCCGTGACCGTGATGTTGTTGATCGCGCCTTTCTCTTTCAATAATTCGGCAAAAGAATTCTTAATGGCAAGGATTGTTTTCTTAGAACCGTTGTTGATTCCTTTCAGTTTCATATCTCGCCCTCCCACTCTATTCATACCATATTTGAACAAAAATATCAACATTGTCTAAATTTTAACATAGTTCACTAAAGTGTTGTTTTCATTTATTAAGAAGAATGTATACTTCAAACTGTTTGGAGGGCGTGTTATGAAAAAAATAGTCAACTTTGTGATCGATAAAAGGTATGCCGTATTAGTTTTGTTTATTCTCTCCGCAGTCATTTGCGTGTTCTTATCCAGCAAGGTGAATATTAATTACGACATCTCACATTATTTGCCGGAGTCTTCTGATGTGAAGAAAGGCTTAGATATCATGGAGCAGGAATTTCCTTCTGATGAATCGTCTTTCTATATCATGTTTGATGACCTTAAAGATGAAGAGAAACGTGACATCATGCAGGGTATTGGCCAAACACAGAACGTCAAGTCTGTAGATTATGACGAGAGCGAGCACTACAATATCGAGAACCATACATTATATAAGGTGACTGTGAGCGGTGATGCAGATAGTAAGACGGCCAGTTCCGCATATCAAGATATAATGAAGAAGTATAAGGACTATTCCACGAAGACAAGCGGAGATGTTTCGGAACGTAATAGAGAAGTACTACCGAAATATGTTCTTGCTGCGGCAGTCGGATTCGGAACGATCATCCTGATCATCATGTGTAATTCCGTTGTGGAAGTTTTCCTCTTCCTGTTTACCATTCTTGTTGCTGTGCTCTTGAACAAGGGTTCGAACATCATGTTCAGCAGTGTGTCCAATATTACGGACTCCATTAGTGCCATCTTGCAGTTAGCGCTCTCGATGGACTATTCAATTATGCTCATGAATCGCTTTAATCAGGCGCGTGAGAAGGAGAAAGATATTACCAAGGCCATGAAAGATGCGCTATATAGTGCAGTTTCGTCCATTACCAGCAGTAGCATCACCACCGTGGTAGGTTTACTTGCCCTCATCTTCATGAGTTTTACAATCGGTAGAGATCTGGGACTGGTTCTTGCGAAGGGTGTGCTTTGCAGTTTGATTGCGACATTCTTTGTTCTGCCGGGTCTCATTCTGATTTTCCACAAAGCAATCGATAAGACGCAGAAGAAAGTACCAACTGTCAAAATGGATAAGTTGGCGAAATTCAGTTATCGCTTCAGATTCGTATTGCTGCCGTTATTCGTGGCGATCTTCGTAGCGAGCTTCTTCCTCAAGGGCAACTTAAATATTGGTTTCCTAGAGACTTCCGGAGACGAGGTCTTCCGTGTTTTTACCAAGGAAAATGAAATCGCTGTGATTTATAACAACCAGGATGAAGATCGGATGAAGGCGATTTCCGGTGAACTGGCGAACAACAACGCGTTAACATCTGTCATGTGCTATGGAAATACAATCGATCGAGAATTGAAATATAACGAGATGAACGCTCAGTTCAAGGCACTAGGCGCGGACACTGAGATTGAAGAATATCTTATGAGATTGATTTACTATAAGTACAATACAGACGGGACGAATCAGATTGACATTGCTTCGCTCTTTCAGTTTATTCAAGAAGTAGTTTATCAGAATCCAGATTATGAGATCGATGCGAAGACGAAAGAACAGGTTACTGCACTGGGGCTTTTCGCCAACAAAGACTTGATTAACCAGCCCCAAAGCGCGCAAGCCATTGCGGCGCTAACGGGCATGGAAGAGACACAGATCAGCACGCTGATCAACCAATACAATTATCTGAATGGTATTGACGCCAATGGGACAGAAGCAGATGTGAATCAAATCTCACTTCTGAATTTCGTAAATTTCTTGTGCAATGTTGTCATCAATCAGCCTGAATACAGTTCTATGTTAGACGATGCAAGTAAGACAAGACTTCTCGGCCTGCAAGAAATGATGAATGCAGTTCAGAATGATACGAAGTTATCTAGCGCAGAATTGATGGAAGTACTTTCTAAGTTGACCCAGGATGTAGATTCATCCATGATTGAAATCGTCTACCTGTTCTACGGAAGTTGCTATGAATACGATGAGAATTGGACGATGACGATTGAGGGCCTAGTTACGTATTTAAACAATGATGTGCTACAGGATTCGAGATTTGACAACTTTATTAAAGATGAGAGAAGAACTGAGGTGACAGCGGCCGGAGAAATGATCATGGGTGCCAAGTCTCTTCTTGTCGGCCAGAATTACTCCCGTATGATCATCACTTCGAACATGTCATCGGAAGGCGAAGATATCAAGGCTTTTGTATCTCAACTCAAAGAATCTTTGAAGGACACAGACAGTTACATCCTTGGTAATTCACCCATGGCAATTGAAATCGATGAAGACTTCGACTACGAACTGAATCTGATTACCATTCTGACCATGGTGTTCATCTTTGTTGTGGTGGCACTTACATTTAGATCCAATATCGTTCCAGTTGCATTGGTATTGACCATACAGTGCTCCGTATTTACAACGATGGGTATCCTGTCATTACTGGGCACAAAAGTGTACTTCATTTCGTTGCTTGTCGTGCAGGCCGTACTGATGGGTGCAACCATTGATTATGCCATCGTGTATACTACGTACTACCTTGAATACAGAAAGAAAGTGAATGTTAAGGAAGCAATGATTCAAGCGTACAATCGTTCCATTCATACGATTGTTACCTCTTCGCTGATCCTGTGTTCTTGCACATTGATCGTTGCGCTCCTCACAAGTGCTGCAAGTGCCAAAATCTGTGAAACCATTGCAGAAGGCGCATTCTGCTCTACATTGCTGATTATATTCGTGCTGCCAGGTGTACTGGCTTCGCTGGATAGAATCATTACGTCGAAAGTGAGAAAGAACAAGTCTTCGACCCAACAGGCGGAATAACAAGAAGCATTCTCCTTGATACGGATACGTAAGGGGAAAAGAGAAGGTGCTGTCTCAATTTCACTTTTGAGACAGCACCTTTCGCTTTACTTCGGAAAAATGGAGCGGATAAAGGGAGTCGAACCCTCCTGTTCAGCTTGGGAAGCTGACGTTCTACCGATGAACTATATCCGCAAATCTATATACGAAATTGTGCCATGAAAGTGGGAATAAGTCAAACATAGGCGCACCGCTTCAACGATTATATACATGACATTCATATTTTCGAAATAAGTCTAGGATATACTTTGAAAAGAGTGTAAAATGTATTCTTGTGGGTAGGAAGGAGCGGTTTGGTGAGGACTAGAAAATGGCTTAGTTTGATATGTGGAATCGCTCTGGTGCTACCAGTTGTTGCGTGTAGTCGTATGGATCCGTCCAAGACGACGCAACATACTGAGACCTGTGAAGTGGAGATTGTATACAAGCGCAACCAAATTTGCTATGCCATCTCCAATCAAGAAGAGAACCATTCTCTCTATACATTCAACGCTGCAGGCCTTCCTGTTATGGAGCAGGATGGGAAGAAGGGAACTGCCTCCTCTTTGAAACCGGGCATGTGTGTGTCAGTTACATATGATGGATACTTGTTGGAGACATATCCGGCACAGTTCTCAGGCGTGACAGAGGTGAAAGTTGACCAGGTCAAAGCCAACAATGTTGATTTCTTCGCCAAACAGATTTCAAGCATGTTTCCATCCACCTCACCCAGCGATCTGAAGCATTGGAATATTTCATTCCAGGGTATTTCCGTCCTTCGGGAGGATGAGAAATTGGCTTTGCAGTATATTCTATCTGAGAATTGGAACAACGAGAATATTACCATTGACTCCTCGGAAGGCAATTCTGAAGATACTGCGCAGATTCTCATTCGAATCGACGAATATACTACTTCCACGATGACATTTGAGATTACCGTCAATGCAGAAAATGAAGAAGTGCCTACGTCCAGAAACTTCAACGTTACTCTATCAAACGGAATGTGGACCATGGACTGAAGAGAATCATAGTTTCTAAGAATGGATGACAAGTAAGCGATGAGATTACAGATATAGTGATTTCATCGCTTTTTTCTACATTTCTCGAACAGCCACTCATTAAGTAATTCTCTTATGACGAAAGGAAGTATTCCAAGGCAAAAAAACACCCCGGTGAGAAAGGAGAAACACCGGGGTGAAAAAAGAAAGGAAAAAGAAACTGAAGTAAATTAAATGTCAATCATTTGCAACAGAGGAAGCAAAGCTATACTGCTTTACAACTTCTTCGTTCTCGTAGATCTTGGTCTGCCATGTATTTGCAGTGTGCAGAATCATGGTGAATGGATTCTCTTTGCCTTCTACGAGCTTAATATCATCCTGATAACTAATTGCCTGAGCTTCGTCATCGGAGAGCAGCATGTACTGGGAAACCAAGAACAAGCTTCTTACGCCAACACTCATGTGGACGAGCTTCGGGTTGATCGTGTAAGTCGGTGCAACCGAGAGGGAACGACCGCCGAAAGAAAGTCCTAAAGTAGAAGTCGAGGTCTTCTCTTCGAGAAGGAAGAGAGGCTTACCCTCAACGCCAACTTTACCAACATCATGGAACAATGCGATGATGATCGCGGACTCATCGTCCAACTGCGGCATCAGGGTGTCCTTAATGCGGAGAAGCTGCTTCGCTACACCAACGGAGTGAATCAGAAGTCCTTTCTCAAATGCGAGAGAGCCTTCGAGTTCAGCCGGAGCTGTCAGCCAAGAAGTACGATTCTCAAGGAAATCGATAAAATGGTCAAATTCAGTCTTTCTCTTAATAATCTTAGATTTCAAATCATTGTAGAGCTCATCAACATTATCTTTCGTAACCGCGATCATTGGCATAATCGCACCTACGGATGCGGAACGGCCTTTTACATCAGCACCGCCATTGGAAGAAGCGGATGGTACACCTGGTACGGTACCAGTACCGTCGGTGAAGTCATACTTACATTTCGGACAACGGATCGCCTGATTCGCAATAGTCATACCACAATCTGGACATTTTTTCATATGAACCTCCTTATGGCCGAAGCCAATCTTTGTATAGGATTCACATCTTTCACATATCGTTTCGGGATGCTTATGTGACTATCATACAACGAAACAAGATTTCAGACAACCTCAAAGCGCTTTGAACAAGACAAAAAAGTTAATTTTAACAAAGTGTTCATTTTTTCTTTGATTTCGGTGGATGATTCACTTTGTAGTGACGCTTGATTCCACGGAAAATGGTTCCCCAGTGAAATTGCTTTGGGAAAAATTGCATTCGATTATAGTAGTGCGCGGTCAGTACCATCTCAAGTTCCTGTGGATTGACCTTGCGGTTCTGATTCATCATGAAGTCGGTCGTACCAGGTGCCTCGAAGTAAAATCGGTAATTGGCACCGTAGGCATCTCCAAGTCCAAGTAAATGGCCGAATTCGTGGGCACATTCTTGCTGGAATACATGGCGATTATCGCTTTGACGAATGGTTGCGACGCCCGGATGGGTTCGCGACCAGTTGAGTGTGAAAGCTTCCGGTTGCGCTGATTTCAAGAAGCCCCAGCCCCAGCGCCAGAATGGGCTGGTTACGTTGCCTGCAGTATTCTCAGAATAGGCTAATTTGACACGAATGAAGCGCTGTTTCGGGTATTCGTTTACAGCTTGAGGTGTCTGGTAGCGGATGAATTCTAACGTGACGCGGGCAGAGGAAGGATCCGGACGCATCTGTTCGTCAGACGGGTTATTATCTTGAGACAGAACACGATAGCTAGCATGCGCTCGGGCCATTTCATATCCGTCGTCTTCTAACCATGTCATTGGATACTTTCCAGACCAGTTGCGTCGGATACCGGCTTCGGCAACATCTGCATAGGTAATATTCGTTCCGGGATAGTATCGGAACATCTTGGAAGAGTAACGGACGAACACACGAATACGAACACTGTTTCCCTTAAGAATCAGCTGGATGGGCACCTTGCGCGGGTTCGAATATGTGATCGGATAGCGCTTGTCCAAGGTGCGTGAAGGTATGTCGCGCTTGGCGGTTGGATCAAAAACATGTCTCATGAGTAGTCCGATACCTCAAATAACCAAAACTTTCTCCGTCTACAGAATACCACGAAATGCGTAGAAATAGTATAATGGGTCACGAGAAAGAGATTTGAGTTGTTTCAGGAGATACGAAGATGCGGCTGGAAGGCAAGACATTTAAGATGAATGTGGCAATACAGATCCACACTGTCGAACATAATCAAGCGAATGCTTCTTTTGTCAAAGAACTCGACGAGGCATTGGTTCAGCTTTGCCGAGAGATGGAGGTGCCTTTTCCGTTATGGTTATCAAAGAATACCCGAGAATTTGCGGCTTTCCATCAGACAACCTTCTTCAGTGACCAGTTCTCGGACAAAGTGCCGTTTGACCGCTTTATGATTCGTCTCATCGGCTGACAAGGAGTATGAATATGCGTATCGATAAATATCTGAAAGTATCCCGTGTAGTGAAGCGTAGAACCGTGGCTAATGAGGTGTGCACCGCTGGTCGTGTGCTCATCAATGATAAAGTTGTTAAGCCGGGTGCTGAGGTCAAAGTCGGTGATATCGTGAAGATCCAGTTTGGAAACGGTGTGACGGCTTTCCGCGTGCTGATGATTAAGGAAACCGTGCGCAAGGAAGAGGCATCCGAGATGTATGAACTCTTGGAGGGAAAAGAAGTCGAGTAGACAGCCAGCTTACAGTTCGATTACAAATCGTGTTATATCCGTACATCAGGCGACTAGTTAAGATATAGTAGAACTATATAGAAATAGAAATCTGATGGAAGGACGATATGAAGCCTAGACGTATTAAATCTTCAGTTGGACGTGTCAGTCTCTTTGTTGTGTTCGTTGTGGTCATTGCACTAGTAGTGATTCGATTAGACAAAGAGTCAGCGATGCGCGAACGTGTCGAGAAACGTGGCAGAGAACTTGATATCGAAGCCGCTCAAGTGAGCGCCGAGTATGCGGATACGTTGGAGCGTAGCCGAAAATCCAATTCAGATGACTATGAATATATTGAAGAGATTGCAAGAGAATCTCTTGGAATGGTTATGCCGGGTGAGACCATCTTTAGCCCCAACGAAGAGTAGCTTCCACCCTGTATATATGACAAAAGCCGCCAATATGGCGGCTTTATTTATGTCTGAAACAAGATGAGAAGGGCAGATTAAAACTCGTGTCGCGCCTGCATCGCTTTGGAAAGCGTGACATCATCGGCATATTCCAAATCTGATCCCATTGGCAGTCCAGAAGCGATTCGGGTGACCTTAATGCCGGCTGGCTTAATCAGTCTTGCCAAATACATGGCCGTTGCTTCACCTTCTGCTGTCTGATTGGTGGCAAGGATCACTTCCTTGGTCTCCATGCTACTTTGTAGTCGGGTAATCAATTCGCGAATCTTGATCTCATCCAATCCCACATTGTTGAGTGGTGAATAGACGCCATGCAGAACATGATAGAGGCCATTATAGTCTCGCATACGCTCCATGGTGGCGACATCTCGTGGATTCTCGACCACACAGATTGTAGAATGGTCACGCTTTGGATCCGAGCAGATTGGGCAGGGATCTTGATCGGTAAAATTCTGACAAACCGAGCAAAGTTTGGTAGAAGTACGGGCCGTAATCAACGCATCGGACAGTGTCTTCACTTCTTCTTCCGGCATAGCAAGAATATGGAAAGCCAGACGTTGAGCAGACTTGTGTCCGACGCCCGGAAGTTTTCCTAATTCGCTAATGAGTTTGGCTACGCTGGGAGAATACCTAGACATGTGATGCGACTCCTACGATTAGAAAGGAAGCTTCGCACCATTGGTTGCTTTGGCCATTTTCTCTGCAGATACTTCTTCCAGTTTTCTAGCTGCTTCGTTATACGCAGCAATAATCATATCCTGTAGCATCTCTACATCATCCGGATCCACAGCGGACGGATCAATGGAAAGCGACTTGATGGTATGTGTACCAGTAATGACAATCTTTACGACTCCGCCACCAGCAGTTGCATCAATCTCCATTGCATCGATTTCTGCTTTTGCAATTTCGATATCGCGTTGCATTTTCTGAGCTTGCTGCATCAGTGCGCCCATATTTCCGCCCATACCGAAACCACCTTTAAAACCTTTAGCCATAATTGTATTCCTCCTTACAATTCGTCTTTCCTATTATACTAAAATTACAAATCCTTGACGCGAGTCAAGGGAATTCCATTCTCTTCAGAGACTTTCTCGACGGCTTTGACCCAATCCGGACGGGAAGCGGAAGACGCTTCTTGATCTGCAACCTCTACAACACCGGAGGCCTCGTATTCTTTCTTCGTAGAAACCTGAACGTGAATGAGTGACGGCTCATACTTCTGACAGATTTTCAGAAGATTGGTCAGAATGATCCCATTGTTTCGAATCTCTCCAATCGAGGCGGCGAAACTATCCGGCATGATGCAGCAGACAGTACGATCACGCCAGAGCAGTCGACAATCGCTCATATATATATATTCGAAAGTATGCTCTACTTTCAGATATTCCATAAAATCTTTCCTTGCGGCTTCACAGGCATCTCCGTTCCCATGTCGGATGACTTGCTGGAGATTGGAGAGCGGGACTGGCTCAGAGGGTGCACTTTGTACATCATTTGGCATCAGCAGCTCCGTTGGAATCTGAGGGGAACGAACATCTGGTTCGCGCACAGCCATGACAAGATTAGTGTGATGACCTTCGTTGACATGTTCGGTAGCAAAAGCCTTCTGCAGATTCGGATGTTCCGGCTTGGTGCGAGACAATTCTTCCGCGGAAGGGATTTCCGGAACTTTCGGAATATCCGGTACTGTCGGAATATCTGGTACTGCTGCAATCTCCGGTGGCATAGGTGGAACGACCGATTCCGAAACCTCTGACGGTGGCGGCGGTGGAACCATAAAATCCATGTCAGGCGCCGGAGGCGGTGTCATGAAGTCTTCGGGCATCGGTGGCGGAAGTGGAACTTCGTCCGATGGTGCAGGAACCTTTGTTTCCTGCTTAGGGGTTTCTTCTTGAACGACTGGCTTCACAGGTTCTTGGATGACGACAGGCACCGGTGTTGGAACAGGCGTACTTGATTCTGGAACTTCCGATTTTGCCGAAGCAACCGGTGCAACCGGCGGCACAACGGCCGGAATAATCTTGTTTCCACGGGAGGCTAGACGCAACATCATAATCTCGAAAGAGGTGCGAGCAGAAGGTGACCACTTCAGTTCATTTACCAGATCAGAAAGTCTGGAAATAAAGAACAGGATTACGGAAGTATCCGTGCGTTGGCCGAGCGCACGCATGTTTGCGATGGCTTCAGAGGTGGACTCAATGAGTGTTTGGGGCGCAGAAGAGACCTGCGTGACCAGAATATTTCGGAAATACTGGGCCAGATCTAATGTGAAACGGATTAGATCACGTCCATCCATGGTCAACTCGCGACATAAGGGAAGTAGATCCGCAGCCCGTCCTTCCAGTAAGGCAGAAGCAAACTTCTGTAGGAATGACTCATCCACAATGCCGGTAATGCGTAGAATATCATCACGGGTGATGGTCTGCCCATCGGACGTAGTGCTGACCTGGTCGAGTAATGAGACGGAATCACGAAGCGCACCGTCACCGATAGTGGCAATGGCGGAGAGTGCATCCTTCTCAATAGATATATTCTGTTTCTGGGCAATGAATGCTAGACGATTGACGATACTCTCGTTCGTAATCCGTCGGAAATCGTAGCGCTGGCAACGAGAAAGAATGGTTGCCGGAATGCGGTGTGGCTCAGTTGTCGCAAGAAGGAATACAGCATGGGCCGGTGGCTCTTCCAACGTCTTTAATAATGCGTTAAAAGCACCGGTCGAGAGCATGTGGACCTCGTCAATAATATAGACCTTGAACTTGGCCTTGGCCGGCATGAAGACGACTTCGTCGCAGATGCGGCGGATATTATCTACGCTGTTATTACTTGCGGCATCCATTTCAATGACATCTAATAGATTGCCATCGATTACGCCTTTACAAATTTCACATTCGTTGCAGGGATTGCCATTCACTGGGTGGAGACAGTTGATCGCACGGGAGAACACCTTGGCAATGGAGGTCTTTCCAGTTCCTCTCGTGCCACAGAAAAGATAAGCGTGGCCGATTCTTCCGGATATTACGGACTGGCGCAATGCGGCGACGGCATGTTCCTGTTCGACGATATCGTCGAAATTCATAGGGCGGTACTGCCTGTACAGCGCAACGTGTTCCATAACGCGCCTCCTTACTCCACAAGGTGAATTAGATAGAATTCGTCCCGGCTGGACTACAGTTGGGGCAAGCACCCTTGCGGCACATGCAAGTGACCGCTTATTGCTGCTTCCTTCCGGACCTGACAAGGTTCACGGGCTCGCATCGCACAAGACCCACCGCCAACTGTAGACCAGCCGGGACGAAAATACGAGAAGAATTATACCATAAAAAACTCAAGCGTGACAGTAGCTGATGAAATTATATACCAACGCCCCTAGCGCGGCTTGGATTTCCTGTGCTTCAGCGGGATCTTCTGTCTCTACACAGATGCTGACGATCACTGGCTCGGAAGAGAGAATGATGGCGACATCTGACTGACTGGCAAATGCTTGATTGGTACCTCGGCGATGAAGAATGATAGTATCAGTTGGAAATGCTTGGCAAAGCCCAGTACGATCTTCTTTTGCACTCATCGCATCGACCATGTCTTGATATGTATCAGGATAAGCCATATATCGCCAGTAGAACATCTCGGCATATTGAGCCAGATCATAAGGCGAGGAACGATGTGTACCACTTTGCTGCACGCCTTGATAATCTACATAGTTTGAAGTGGCAGAATAATCAATGCCAGATGAGATCGTGGTTAAACGGCTCAGTACGTTATCCGTTCCGCCCATCTGCGCAAGAAGCATACTCATCGCTACAGAGTCTCCGTCATGCAAAGCACGGTAGACCAACTGATTGAGGAAGAACTGTTTTCCCTCCGGCATGTCTGATAAATCGGAGAAAACACCTTCCTGTACGTATTCGGGCAGGAACTCTACAACGGTATCTGTGGATCTAGTTCCCGCGCGCACATCATCGTAGAGGAGCATGTTCAGAGGGAGATAGATCGAAGAGCCTACAACAAAAGGAGAGACTTCGTTATATCCGAAAGCTTCTTTGGTATTCAGATTGATATAGTAGAAACCAATGCGTGCGTCGGCCTTCTCCTCGGCGTACTTCTTCACAGCGTGCTTGAGATGGGCATATGATTGGTCTCGCTGCGAATGGGTGACCGTCTGTAACGGATAAGAATCTGGGAAAAGCACTGGCTCCCGCGGCTCCAGAGGATCTGGAAGAAGGGAGATCGTGGTCGTGGTGGTGACCTCGTTTCCGTCTTCGTCGGTCTCAACGGTAGTGTCTTCCGTATAATCTGATGCGTCTGTCTCATCGGTATACTGAGTGGATTCTGTCGTAGGAGGGAGAGAAGACTCTTCGGAAGATTCGCTCGTTGGAACTTCTTCCGTTGAAGATTCTGTGGTCTCTGTGATCCCCGTTTCCGCTGAAGAGGGCGTTGTCTCAGTATTTTCCGTCGGAGCCTCGGTCGTTGTCATCGCCGAAGCAGCTGTGTCTGTAAATTCCGAATCGATATCTTCTTTCATATTCAGAATTTTGACGAAGAAAATGGCGAAAGCAACCACAAGGATCACCGCACCTGCGATGATCCCTCGGATAATCAGTCGTTTACGACGAAGACGCCACGCTTCACCAATGTAATTGCTTTTCGGGTTCTTCATAGGAGATTAGAAAAGTCCCTCAATGACACCATTTGCGTCGATATCGATATCCATGGCAGCTGGATGTTTCGGAAGTCCTGGCATAGTGACGATTGCGCCTGTCAATGCAACAAGGAACCCAGCACCGGCAGACAGCCAGATATCACGAACGGTCAATGTGAAACCTTCCGGACGACCGAGTACCTTGAGATTATCGGACAGAGAATACTGTGTCTTGGCGATGCAGACCGGTGTTTTGCCGAAACCTGCAGCGGTGAAATCTTCGATCTTCTTCTTCGCTTCCGGTGAGAATTCTACATTTGCAGCACCATAGATATTCTTGGCTACAGCCTCGATCTTCTGTTCTACCGGCATATCCAGTTCGTACATGTAGTGAGGACCTTCACTTGGCGTGTTGATTGCCTCAAGCACAGCGTTCGCCAGTTCAATACCGCCTTCGCCACCCTTGGCAAAAATCTGCGCCGGTGCGAACTTGGCACCTTTCTCTTCACAGAGACGGCGAAGAGTCTCAAGTTCCTCCTCCGTATCCGTTAGGAATTGATTACTGGCCACCACACAAGGAATGCCATAACTTAGGATATTCTCGATATGCTTCGCCAAGTTCGGGAATCCCTTGGCCACTGCCTCTGCATTTGGCTCGTTGAGGTTCTCCTTGGGAATGCCTGCGTTATATTTGAGCGAACGAACTGTTGCAACGATAACGACTGCATTTGGCCAGATGCCAGCGGTGCGGCACTTGATATCCAGGAACTTCTCAGCACCCAAGTCAGCACCGAAGCCCGCTTCCGTTACTACGATATCGGAGAGCTTCAAAGCCATCTTTGTTGCAATGACGCTGTTGCATCCATGCGCGATATTGGCGAAAGGACCGCCGTGGATGAGGGCTGGGGTATGCTCAAGAGACTGAACGAGATTTGGACAGATGGCATCTTTCAACAGTACGCTCATGGCACCTTCTGCGTGGAGGGCACTTGCGCGAACGATGTTGCCGTCCATGTCATAGGCGATAGCAATGTTGGCCAGACGCTTCTTCAGGTCTTCCATATCCGAAGCCAAGCAGAGAATCGCCATGATTTCACTTGCCGCAGTGATAGAGAATACTTCATTTCTCGGCACACCATTGACGCCGCCGCCTACGCCAAGGTTGAGGCTGCGAAGTGCACGATCGTTCATGTCCAGACAACGCTTCCAGAGGATGCGGGATTTGTCTAGGTTCAGTTCGTTTCCCTGATAAAGGTGATTATCAATCATGGCTGCCAGCAGATTGTTAGCTGAAGTAATGGCGTGAAGATCACCGGTGAAGTGAAGGTTGATATCATCCATAGGAACGACCTGAGAATATCCACCGCCTGCAGCGCCGCCCTTGATGCCGAAGACTGGGCCGAGTGAAGGCTCACGAAGTGCAAGCATGGCACGCTGATTAATCTTGTTTAATGCCTGAGCCAGACCGATGCTAACGGTGGTCTTGCCTTCGCCGGCCGGAGTTGGATTCATCGCTGTAACCAGCACCAACTTGCCGTCTTGCTTATCCTTTCGCTCATCCAGAAGACGAAGCGGGAGTTTCGCCTTATATTTGCCATAGAATTCTAAGTCCTCTCTTGGAATATCTAGTTTGGCAGCAATTTCTTCAATCGGCAACATGTTGGCATTACGTGCAATCTCAATATCACTCAGCATAATCGTCCCTCGTTTCTTATTACAGATTTCATGACATATATTCTTCTTAATGAATACGCATACCATTATATGCTTTACGTATCTCCATGCCAACTGAAAATGACGATTTCGTTACAAAATCAGGGCGATTCTATCGGAAAAAAGAAGAAACAGAACACTACATTTAGGTGTTTCTGTGCAAATTGCCACAATAAATTGTGCTTTTGATTGACATATCTAGGGAATGTTGTTATAATTTCGTAACAGTAGGGGTTCCCTTTTTAGAGTGTGAATGGAGGTACTTGACAATGATTATTAAATCGGACGTAGAAGCTTGTAAGAAGAATCTTGAATCTTATATCGGTCGAACGGTTCGACTCACTTCTAATGGCGGAAGAAAGAGAATCATTGTTCACGAGGGTATTCTGGATCACTGTTATCCGAACATGTTCACAGTAAAATGTGAACGGAAGCATACTTCTTCTACACAGGAGACTGTCTCCTACAGCTATATCGACGTACTGACAAAGACTGTTCGCATTGCTACTGTTGCAGAGACACAGGCAAGCTGAGTCACGAGGGCGTTTTTGAAGATTATTTAGAAGCCGCGTACATGTGCCGCACCATTCGAGCGGGCATCGCGGCTTCTTCTGTATAGAGTTAAGAAGAAAGAAGAGATGGCGCACACATGAGAATCGTTCAAGAGACACCGGCTAAGGTAAATTTGTTTCTTCGTATGGATGGGAAGCGAGAAGATGGATACCATCTTCTTTTCAGCGCGATGCAGACCATTGCCATCTACGATACGATCAAGGTAGAGGTTCAGCCTTCTATGGATATTCGGAGACCCGATATTCTTTTTACATCCAACTGCCCGTTCTTAACGAACGATCCCAAGAAGAACACAGCGGTGAAGGCCGCCAAGCTCTTCCTTGAAACAATGGATGAGTGCTACCAGATATCAATCGAATTAGATAAGAGGATTCCTTCTCAGGCAGGCCTGGGTGGAGGAAGCAGCGACGGTGCAGCTGTATTGCTGGCACTAGATGAGCTCTTTCCGGGACGAGTCAGCGAAGAACAGCTTCTTTCTATGGCTACGAGGATCGGCGCAGATGTGCCATTTTTCCTAAAGAAGGGAACGATGCTCTGCGAGGGCGTAGGGGAAATCATGACGGACCTTCCTGATTTCTCCCATATTCCCATGCTGATTCTTAAGCCCAATGCTGGGGTATCGACACCAAGATGCTATGCAAAGTTCGATGAACTCAACCTCCCTACGATTTCTACGAATGAGAAATTTGCCATTATTCAGTCGATTCAACAGGAGATCAATGTTCCTACTGCCATTGATCGAGCCAGATACTGTTCTCCTCTATGGAAGAATGATTTGCAGATTCCTGCGATGACAGAAGTGCCGTGTATGCAGGAGGGGTTGGATCTCATGGAGCGATCCGGTGCTTTCTTCTCTTCAATGAGTGGATCGGGGAGCGCACTCTTCGGACTGTTTGAGAAAGAAGAACAAATCGATCAGCTTCTTTCTTCACATTCTATTTCGGTGCTGAGAGAGGCTGGATGGTGGGTATGTAAGACCATGACCACTTCGTGTTAATGAAGATAGTTATTGCGCGACTGTACAATTACACCGTGAATCTTTAGTGTGCCGTCCGAGAGGTCTGTGAGCCGGAAATGCCGATACCGTACAGGGTTATTGTTGGTAATTAGGACGATATCTCCATCACCGTCTACCAGACGTACGATATTGGCTTCTTTTCCATCCATGCTCACCAGATGCATGGCATTCGGATACAGGTTCGTCGTCGCAAATATTACATTCAGCGAATCTTTCATAATATCGGGATGCATATTTGCATCGCCATTGTAGAAACCGTAGAAACGCTCCGGCTCTAGAACCAATTGCTGTTCTTTTCCCGTCTTTACCAGTTTCTGCTCGTTTCTTGGCAAGAGCATCTTCATCTCTCGATCAGACAATTCCAGAAGACATCCGGCCTTCGTACAATTCCTAGGAAGACCGTCTACGGTCATGGAATCATACACGGGTAATGTATGGTAATCAATATGGTTGGGCTGATCGAAAATCAGATCGAAAGGAATATTCAGGAGCTTAGAGATTTTCTTAGCGGTTTCCACTTCTGGGTAAGCTACCTTGTGTTCCCAACGAGAAACGCAGGCTTGAGTAACGCAGAGCTTCTCCGCCAACTGTGCCTGATTCATATTCGCATTCAGTCTGTATTCTTTCAGATAATTCATATGAGGCAATTCCCAACACAATATGATTTTGTGTTATTTTATTCGATATATTCCTCGGATAGCGTTGGAAAAAGCACTGATTTGCAGGAGAATACAAATAAAGAATGGAATAACAAACAAAAGACGGAGAATATAATCGAAAATTATATTCGAGCGAAAGAAAAAGAGGCTTAAAGCCTCTTCATAAATAATCCGCGATTATAACCTCGACCGGAATCGTGTGAAATGATTTCAAATCCATGCGCCTGGTAATAATTCACCATTCCTTTATTACTCAAGGCAGTGTGAAGGAACATATGTGAACAGCCGGACTGTCGCGCAGTTCCTTCGCAGAAGGTGAGGAGAAAGTTTCCAATTCCTTGACTTCGCCAAGTATCCCAGACGGAAAATCTGGCAAAATAAGCCACTCGCGAGGAGAACTCGATATTCTGATTCGGAAGCTCTCCTTGAAGCTCTCGCCTCGGCCGTATATAGAGACGGCATGTGCCGAGGATTTCGTTGCTATCTGTAACCGCCACGAACACCACACTCGAGGAGATTGCATCCTCCACGACTTCCAACGGTTCAGAAGTCGCCTCGATGTAATCGTTCGGGATGGCTGAATCGCGACAATAGGAGGTCATAGATTCTCTGACTAATTGAAGAATGGTCTCTGCTTCGGAAAGCCGAGCAGTACGTACATGAATATTAGGCATACTGTTCACTCATCAGGTGTACGAGGATCGCCTTATGTGCATGCAGACGATTCTCTGCTTCGTCGAATACAACCGAATGCGGTCCGTCAATAATGTCTTCTGTTACTTCATAACCACGGTAAGCCGGTAGGCAATGGAGGAAGATTGCATCCTTGGAGGCAACAGAGAAGAGATCAGTGTTGACCTGATAATCTTTGAAAATTTGCGCACGCATAGCTTTCTCGGATTCCTGCCCCATGCTGGCCCAAGTGTCTGTATAGATCACATCAGCATCCCTACATGCTACATACGGATCTTCAGTCATGACAATCTGCGAACCGGTAATCTTCGCGTCTTCCTGTGCCTGAAGTACATACTTCTCTGGGCAGGTGTAGTCTTTCGGCGAGGCAACGGAGATGTGCATGCCCGCTTTCGCACAAGCGTGCAGAAGGGAATTGGCCATGTTGTTTCCGTCACCGACATAAGCCATCTTCAAGCCTTTGAGGGATCCTTTATGTTCCTTGATGGTGAGAAGATCTGCCAAGACCTGCGTGGGGTGCTGATCGTCTGAAAGACCATTAATGACTGGGATGGAACCATACTTCGCAAGATCGACGATATCCTGGTGGGAGAATGTACGGATCATGATGCCATCCAACATACCGGATAGAACGTGTGCCGTATCGTAGATGGTCTCACCACGGCCGATCTGAATATCATTTCCGCTTAGGAAAAGTGCGTGACCGCCCAACTGATACATACCTACTTCGAAGGAAACACGTGTACGTGTAGAAGACTTCGTGAAAATCATGCCCAAAGTCTTGCCTGCAAGGATTGGATGAGGGATACCCTGCTTCGTCTTGGCCTTCAGATCAATTGCTGTATCAAGCAAAGCGTCCAGCTCTGCGATGGATACGTCTTCGTGAAAATCAATGTAGTGCTTCATAGTGTTTACTCCTTTCCTTCGAGAACGTCCTGCAGTGCAGAGACGAATTTCATAGCCTGTAACTTCGTGAGGATCAGCGGTGGCGCGATACGGATCACGTTCGAGCCGATTGCACTGACCAGAAAACCTTTCTCAAACAACTTCATCTTCATTTCAGAAGCAGAACCGCAATCCAGCTCAATACCAATCAGAAGACCTTTGCCACGCACTTCGGCAATCTTCTTCGTTTTCTTTGCGACAGCAGAAAGCTTCTTGAAGAGAAAAGCGTTGATATTAACAGCATTCGTAAGAAGATTCTTTGACTCGATCTCCTCGAGTACGGCAAGTCCGGCCGCGCAAGCAAGTGGATTACCACCGAATGTAGATCCGTGGTCGCCAGGACCGAAACCTGTAGCGACAGTGTCCGTCGCAAGCACAGCGCCGATTGGCACACCACCAGCCAAGCCCTTGGCCAGGGTCACGATATCTGGCGAAATGCCATACTGCTCATATGCGAAGAATGTACCTGTACGTCCAACGCCGGTCTGAACTTCATCAATGATAAGAAGGATCTTGTTCTCTGTGCAGAGTTTACGAACGTTCTGGATATACTCGAAGTCAGCCGGATGAACACCACTCTCGCCCTGAATCAGTTCCAGCATGATCGCGCCGGTCTGCGGATCAATCGCATTCTTCAATGCGTTGATATCGTTATAAGGAACATAGTCGAATCCTGGTGTGACCGGTCCGAATGGCTCACGGAACTTCTCTTGTCCCGTAGCTGCAATAGTAGCCATAGTACGACCGTGGAAAGACATGGTAGCGGTAATAATCTTTGGCTTTGGTGTACCCTTCTTATACCAGAAACCACGAGCCAGCTTGATCGCGCCTTCATTGGCTTCTGCACCGGAATTGGCAAAGAAGACTTTGTCGGCAAAACTTATCTCGACCAACTTCTTGGCCAGCATGGTCTGTGGCTCATTGTAGTAGTAATTGCAACAATGGATGACTTTCTTCGCTTGAGAAGAGATGGCACGACACAACTTGCCGTTACTGTGTCCTAAAGTGTTGACGGCAATACCACCAATCATATCCATATATTTCTTGCCGTCTGTGCCATAGAGATACACGCCCTTGCCGTGATCAACAACGAGCGGAACACGTTTGCCGAAGACTGGCATGTAAACGTTCTCGTCCAATGCAACGATCTGTTCGAGGTTGCTTTTCTTCTTTTCTTCGTTCACAACTACGGTATTACTGTTATCCATATTATTACCTCATTAATAAAAAGCATGAACTGCTGAAGCGGGATGCGAGAAAAATCTGAACTTAGATCTTTTCTCCTTCGAAGTACGGCTTCTTCTCTCGTACGATCATGGTACCGATACCTTTACCGGTGAAGATCTCGAGAAGAATACTGTGGGGGACGCGACCATCGATGATATGTGCACGTCCGACACCTCGTCGAATTGTATCCAGACATCCGTTCACCTTCGGGATCATGCCACCGGTGATTACACCAGATTCAATCATGTTATGAATGTCAGATTCAGTCAGAACGGGGAGTACATAGGATGAACCATCTTCGCGGACTGCTTTGACACCTTCGACATCCGTTAGTGTCATCAGTTTCTCTGCCTTCAATGCGACAGCAACTTCTGCTGCGACGGTATCTGCATTGATGTTATAGCTCTCGCCGTCAGAACCTACACCAATCGGTGCAATGACTGGAATGTACTCATCATTGGCCAGGTTCGAGATGACCTTCGTATCAATATGCTTGATCTTACCTACGAAGCCGACATCGATTGGATTGCCGTTTTCGTCTTCGGTGAGCTTCTCGCATTCAATCAAGTGTCCGTCGATGCCACTGATGCCGATTGCCTTGACGCCTTTCTGGCCAAGATAGGAGACGATTTCTTTGTTGGTCTTACCAATGAGCACCATCTGTGCGACACTCATGACAGAGGCGTCCGTAACGCGCAGACCGTTCACGAATTTGGACTCTACGTTCAGCGTCTTAAGCATATTACTAATGTCAGGTCCGCCACCGTGGACTAATACTGGGTTAATTCCTACGGATTTAAGAAGTGCGATGTCATCCATGACCGAAGACTTCAACTCGTCATTGACCATTGCATTACCACCGTATTTGATAACCACCGTCTTGCCGGCCAGACTCTGAATATAGGGCAACGCTTCAATCAGTGTAGCTGCTTTGTTTATAAGCGTTTGCATGTCGTGTCCGACTGTAGGTAATGTTGTATCTTTTTCCATATTAATATTATGCTCCCAACGTCATTAATATTTATACAGAATACTGAATAAACTTGCATAAAGCAAGCCGCGTCCTGAAAAATCAGGAAAATTGTACATTCTGCACAAGGTATGAAGATGAGTCATGGACAAAGTGCAACAATCGGAAGAAGTAAGTGTCAAAAAAAGGCGCGCATTTTTGGGTGTTTTTACGAGTGGTCGTAAAGTAGGCGCCGTGATATATTTATGTCGTAAGAAAAATTGACTCGAAGAATCGGGTCAATCATTGGAGGTTTAAAAATGGCAAGTTTATCACTTCAGCATGTTTACAAGAAGTATGACGGCGGCGTTGTAGCTGTATCTGACTTCAATCTTGAGATTTCCGATAAGGAATTCATCATCTTGGTAGGACCTTCTGGTTGCGGTAAGTCCACAACTCTTCGTATGATCGCTGGTCTCGAAGATATTTCCGAGGGTGAAATTTACATCGACGATCGTCTGATTAACGACGTTCTCCCGAAGGACCGTGACATCGCAATGGTTTTCCAGAACTACGCTTTGTACCCACATATGACAGTTTATGACAACATGGCTTTCGGTCTGAAGCTCCGTAAGGTAGCTCGTGATGAGATCAAGCAGCGTGTTGCTGAGGCTGCTAAGATCCTTGAGATTGAACACCTGCTCGACAGAAAGCCGAAGGCTCTCTCCGGTGGTCAGCGTCAGCGTGTTGCTCTCGGTCGTGCTATCGTTCGTGACCCGAAGGTCTTCCTCATGGACGAGCCGTTGTCCAACTTGGATGCTAAGCTCCGTGTTCAGATGCGTGTTGAGATCACAAAGCTCCACCAGAGACTGCAGACAACAATCATCTACGTTACACATGACCAGACAGAGGCTATGACGATGGGTACTCGTATCGTTGTTATGAAGGATGGTTTCATCCAGCAGGTAGACTCCCCAACGGAACTCTACGACAACCCGGTCAACACATTCGTAGCTGGATTTATCGGAATGCCTCCGATGAACTTCATCAACGCTACTATCCAGGTAGAAGGCGACGATGTATATGTTGCATTCGAGAACGTTACAATCAAGCTTGCTGAGCGTTACTGCGTACCAGAAGTTATCGAGCGTGACGGCACAGACGTTATCTTCGGTATTCGTCCTGAGGCACTCACAGATGACGGTACATACGTATCCATGCATCCTGAGTGTGCTTTCTCTGCTGACGTCGACGTTGTCGAGATGCTCGGTGCTGAGACATACCTCTATGTAACAGTTAATGGTTCTCTCCCGCTGACCGCAAGAGTTGACCCAACCACTTCTGAGTCTCGTGTAGGTGAGGTTGTTGATATCGCTATCGACGCTAACCGTATCCACCTCTTCGATAAGGATACTGAGCAGAGCATCATTTCCTAATCATCGGTTAAGAAGTTATTATTCAAGAAGGGCTGTCCTGTTAAGCAGGACGGCCCTTCTTGCATGTCTTCAACGAGAAAGGAAAGTCATCTCCTTAAGGTTGAAAGATTTTCATGAAAAGGTTAAGATAAATAAGATAGATATTCTCGTGAATTTTGCGGGGATATTCTGATGCGTGGCAATCTTGACGAAAGTGATAGGGTGAGCATATGGAAGAACTTAAGAAATGTATGCGAGAAGCAAAGAAAATCCTTGACCTGACCGTTGGTGTGATGGATACATCCGGCATGGTCGTAGCCTGCACGGATCCAGCCTGGGAAGGCATTGAAGATTCAAGTGCCAGAGCGGTTCTGCTCTCTGACGATGTTTTTTCCAGTACGGCAGGTAAGACCTATATGAAGATTATCATCGGTGAAGCAACGCAGTATATTGCTTTCATCAGTGGAGTAGATGCCGTGGCTCGTACCTATCTTGAATTGGTCACCCAGTGGATCAAGGCAGCTATGAGAGAGCGCAACACAGATGTGGAACGTGAGACATTTATCAAGAATGTATTGCTGGAGAACGAATTGCCGGGTGATATCCCACTCAAGGCTCGTGAGTATAAGATTCCTTTCGCAACCAAGCGTATCGTGTTTATCGTACGCGTAAATAAGAATGATGGCGTAGAGTGCCTCGAGATCCTGCAGAATCTTTTCCCAGATGGGAAGACGCAGATGGTCGTAGCCATGGATGAAGAGACCATTCTTCTTGTTATGGATCTGGGTGAGAATCTGGACAGCTTCCTGAATGAGACCAGTAAGACCATCCTTGATAATCTCAATGCAGAGTCGATGATTCGTGCACATGTGGGTATCGGTATGCCGGCACCTACACTCCGTGATATTGCCAAGTCCTATCGTGAAGCGACGTTGGCCCTTCGCGTGGGAAGCATCTTCGAGAGCGAACAGTTTATCATGCGATATGACAAATTGGGTCTTGGCCGTCTGATTTATCAGCTCCCACCGACGCTCTGCAACATGTTCTTGAGTGAAGTATTCCCGAAGGGTGCATATGAATCCTTGGATTCGGATACATTAGTGACCATCCAGAGTTTCTTCGAGAATAACCTCAACGGAAGTGAGACTTCCAGAAAATTGTTTGTACACCGTAACACGCTGGTTTACCGCTTGGATAAAGTACAGAAGATTACCGGACTTGACCTAAGAAGCTTCGATGATGCCGTACTGTTTAAGTTGGCAGCGATGGTTCGTACGTATCTAGAGAAACAGGAGAAGAGTAGCCAGAGTGGAAACATCAACTGGTGACCTTAGTAAATTACTTTGATACGTTTTGAGAATGTTCATAAGAAATATAAGACCGGAACTGATGCGCTCCGCGGCGTGACATTTACCATCGCGGATGGGGAATTTGTATTTGTTATTGGAAAAAGTGGTTCAGGTAAGTCTACACTGATGAAGTGTATTACCCGTGAAGAACGTCCGACAGAAGGATATGTAATTATCGATAAATTCTGTATTTCCAAGATGCCCCGTGCGCTGATTCCGGTTCTTCGTCGTCAGATTGGTATCATCTATCAAGATTTCCGTCTGATAGAGACCAAGACTGTAGAAGAGAACATTGCTTTTGCCGGTGAGATTATCGGCGTTCCACGTAAGAAACTGAAGCAGATGGTCGACATTGTTCTGGGCGCGGTAGGCTTGCGCGATAAGGCTTCTGCCATGCCGCTCGAATTGTCCGGCGGTGAGCAACAGCGTATTGCAATTGCCAGAGCCATGCTGAATCATCCGAAGCTCATCGTGGCCGATGAGCCGACGGGCAACTTGGATCCAGAAACTTCTGAATCGATCATGGCCCTTCTTCAGGAAATCAATCGGCAGGGAACGACGGTTATTGTTTGTACCCACGATAGTAACATGGTTGACCGCATGAAGAAACGTGTCATTGAAGTGGATGAGGGTCTAATCGTCCGTGACGAGCAAGGATCTGGTTACACAGCTGTGATTGAACATTGGCCACCGGCATTGCCCAAGTCAATGCAAGATGAGTTCATGCCGGAAGTGGTTGACTACCAAGCACTCCAAGCGGAAAATACTGCAAAAGAAGAGAAGCCTCTGCCTGAATTCCCCAATAATCCGAGTGAGGAGAAGAAGGCTCCAGTCGCAGAGCAAGTGCCACAGATCGTTGTACTCGATACGTCTGAGCATATCGCGGAGCCTATGAAGGAAGATGCATCGGCGCAGACAAGTAATGATACTGTTGATACTACTGCGGACACAATAGCGGACCCTATTCCTGAAGCGACTGTAGATTCGGTGGACGATTCAACCCCTGAAGTGACTGTGGAAGCGGTGAGCGAGTCTGTAGTTGAGCCACCCGTAGAGTCGTTAAGTGACCCCATAGAACCAGTGAGCGAACCTGAAATCGAGGAAACGGTCATATCGACTGAAGAACCGATACGTCCCGCTTATCCGGAAGATCCGGATATCCTAGAAGAGGAGGAATAAATGATGAGCTTTCGCGCATTAAAAAACTCCTTCAAAGAGGGAATTCAAGGTATCGTACGCCATCCGTTGGTGACTGTAGCCTCCATCACCACCATTCTTCTGATGCTGTTATTGATGTCTGTATTCTTCATTTTCTCGGCGAATGCGAGATTTATTATGAAGAAGGTAAGTCAGCAGCCGCCAATCGAAGTATATATGAAGCTTCAATGCACACAGGAAGAGATGAATATGGTCGTCTCTTTCTTGGAGAGTGTACCTACTGAAGTCAAGGAGTTCCATGCGTTGTCTCCGGAAGAGAACTATAACCGATTCCGAGAAGACTTGGGAGACAGTGCCTCGATTCTCGATGAATTCGATTACAACACCTATCTTCCATATACCGTGAGAGTACAACTGACAGAGCCTAGTTATGCGGATGACGTAGTGATGCGACTTCAGGCTATTCCGGGTGTGAAGAAAGTCAGACAAGAGAGTCGAGTGATGCAGTTCCTTTCCAAAGCAAGCCGATTCGTAAACATCACGACAGTGGTTGCTTTTGCCGTACTATTCTTGATCTCATTGTTTATTATTTCGAATATGGTACGTATTTCGGTGTATTCTCGTTCGACAGAGATCGCTATTATGAAATTCGTTGGTGCCACGAATGGATACATCCGACTACCGTACATCGTTGAGGGTGCACTTGTTGGTTTGTTCAGTGCGGTGCTTGCTTGGGGAATTACATACATTGCTTACAGTAAACTATTTGAAGTGGCCATGAAGAATGTCATCGAATCCAGCATATACGCACTTCTTCCTATGCGTAATCTGTCGATCTCCATCCTTATTCTATGTCTAGCAAGCGGCATCATTATTGGATCGATTGGTAGTGGCGTAGCAGTTCGAAAGTACGTCAAAGTCTAAGAGGTGAGTGAAATGTTTCGTAGAGGAAATAGATGGATACGACTTCTGGCAGCGACATTGAGTCTGGCTGTGATTCTCAGTGGCGCCTGGCTCCAAAGAAGAAAACCAGTTGGTGCAATCGGTCGCGATTTCTTGAACTATACACCTAGTCCCGGTGATATCGAGGACGCAAGACGTGAGCGAGAAGAAGCAAGACAGAAAGCAGAAGAAGCTTCCGCGCAGGTGGAACAACTGAAGGGGAAGAAAGAAGATCTGTCCGGAGAACTTGCAGAACTGCAAGGCTTAAGTGATGCACAGATGGAACAGTACGAAGAGATTTCTGAAGATCTCGCCGCAGCGCTGATCGCTAAACAGGAGGCTCTAGATGAGTACCTACAGTCTCAGGAGAATCTTCTTGCGAAACGCGAACAATATGCAGAACGAATCAGTGTTATGTTCGAGTACGAGAACAAGTCGACCTTGGAAATACTTCTGGATTCAGATAGCATTGCGGGTTTTTTTACCAACTTAGAAGTTATCTCTATGATTGGTGAGGCTGATCTACAGATGGTGGATGAGCTGACGATTGCCATGGACGATGCACAATTGAAGAGCGAGCGCAGTCTTAAGGAAGCCGAGGATATGCAGGCGATAGCCGAGCAGAAACAGGCTGAACTGCAGGAATTGAGAAATCGTATTGGTGTAACGGAAGAAGCACTGGAAGAGACTTCTAGTAAACTATCCAGATGGGAACAGGAAGAACGTGAATTCCAGGAAGAGGCGGATCGTCTGGATGAAGAGATTCGTCGGCTTCAGCAGGAAGAAGAAGAACGCCAGCGCAAAGCGGCGGCGCTGACCCAGGCGGCACAGCAGACTCAAGCGGCGAAGCAACAGGAAGAGAAACCCAATCAGACTGCGACCAAGGCACCTACTAAAGCACCAAGTAAACCGTCCCAGCCAGCGCCGAAGGGAAAGATGACTTGGCCATACCCTGGAGACTACACAGTATACTCATCATATGGCATGCGTTATCACCCGATCTATCACTACGATAAGATGCACTGGGGCGTAGACCTTGGCGGTGATTACGGCAATCCTATCGTTGCGGCGGCATCCGGAACAGTCATTAAAGTAGAAGAACCGGTCGAGGGACAGAATACTGGTGGCTCCAATTATGGCAACCATTGTGTCATTGATCATGGCAACGGAATAACGACCTGCTATGCACACTGCCGTGATGTGTATGTCTCGGTCGGTGAACATGTAGAAGCAGGACAGGTAATCGCAGAATGTGGAAGTACCGGCGCATCGACTGGTCCACACTTGCACTTTGAAGTAAGAGAGAACGGAACGAAGGTTGACCCTGTTCCTTATATTAAAGGATAATATACTATGTCAGCATACGATTTTCTCGCAGATTACTACGATGATTTCCAGAAGGATATTGATCCCTGCGAGTGGGCACAGTTTATTGACAGTATTGTCAAGAAATACGGCAGAAAGAGCGGAGACGGTGAAGATGGTCGCCTGCTTCTTTGCGATTTGGGCTGTGGAACCGGTCTTGTGACCTGTGAGCTTTCAAAGATGGGATACGATACTGTAGGCGTAGACAATTCCTTGCCCATGTTGGAACGAGCAAGAACACGAGCTGAAGAAGAGAATCTTCCCGTTCTGTGGCTCTGTCAGGATATGACGGCGCTAGATCTATACGGGACCATGGATGTCTTTGTTTCTTTGCTGGATACGATGAATCATATTACGAATAAGAAAGATATCGCAAAATTACTGAAGTCTTTCTTCTGTTTCCTAAATCCAGGCGGACTCTTCATCTTCGACATTGTAACGAAGATGCATTTCACGGAGACACTTGGTCAAGGATTCTTCTATTCAATCGAAGAGGATTCAGTGATCTTCTGGGAGAATGACTACG
Organism: Oscillospiraceae bacterium; assembly: GCA_045598705.1. Lineage (GTDB taxonomy): Bacteria > Bacillota > Clostridia > Saccharofermentanales > Saccharofermentanaceae > Scatonaster. The sequence continues at coordinate 20,384 of JAZLMM010000017.1, read as the reverse complement.
ATGAGAAAGCCAAGCTGAACACGGCTTCGCTGACAATGTTCGGCGAACTGGAAGATGGTAGCTACGAAAGATGTGATGAGGATATCGTAGAGAGATATTACTCAGATGAAGATATTCGAGAAGTTGTACGATCCTGTGGCCTGGAAGTGGTTGCGGTGTACGGTGATCGAAAGAGAAGAAAACCGAATGAGAAGGATGAGCGGGTATTCTATTGTATCCGCCGTCCGGAAGAAACGGAGAAATAAGCATGGATGATTTCTATCTGGCACCGGGGTCTCCGGTGGATGGCTCGGACTATATGGTCACTGCGACAGCCTTGGGCGGCAAAGTGCGTGCCTTAGCTGTACGTTCGACGAACTTGGTACAAGAGGCGCTACGGATTCATGGTACATCCCCTGTAGCTACTGCAGCACTTGGCCGATTCCTTACGGGTGCTTTGTTTGTTGCGGATACATTGAAGGGTGAAGGTGATTCCATGACACTCAACATTCGCTCGGATGGACCGCTCCAGGGCATGACGGTTGTCGCGGATTCACATGGCCATGTGCGCGGATACTGTCTGGAGCCTGTAGTGGAGACTACCTATCACCGTCCAGGTAAATTGAATGTCGGTGCAGCGGTTGGATGCGGAAAATTGACTGTGGTCAAAGATTTCGGACTCAAAGAACCTTATGTGGGTCAGGTTGAGTTGGTATCTGGAGAAATCGCAGAAGATCTGACTTACTACCTCGCGTCTTCTGAACAGACACCATCCATCGTCTCATTAGGTGTGGGACTTGATGAGAACGGTGTCACCTGTGCCGGAGGATTCATGGTGCAGCTTCTGCCAGGCGCAGATGAAGAGACGATCTCCTATCTTGAACAACGTGTTGGCGGTGGTTTTCCCGACGTCACATTCCTGCTTCAAGAAGGTATGAATCCGGAACAAATATTGGATATGTTCTTGGGCGATGAGAAGATATGCTTCCTTCAGGGTGCGCCGGTTTCTTACCAGTGCAACTGTTCCAGAGACCGCATGGAACGGAATCTTATCGCAATTGGCAAAGAAGATCTGACATCTTTGGCCGAAGATCCGAATGGAATTGATCTCGAATGCCACTTCTGTGACCAGAAATATCATTTCACACAAGAAGATGTGAAGAATTTATTAAAATAATGCTTGCAATCGCTTGACTTCTGCTGTATACTCTTTCCTGCGCGACTTTGTGCGCGTGGCGAAGATGCTTGAGATTGCCGTCCAGTGAGCGGGCTGTGCTTACGAAGACGGGTAACTTAGGCGGAGCAGCTGGGAACTTGATTCCTGGCGATAACCTGAAGTCACAGCGTGTGTTTTCTGAAGAACACATGCCCAGGCCCAAAGTGCCGTATTCTGCGGTAACTGGTTTCCTGGGTTTTATGATGGGCAAAGAAGAAACGCTAGACAGGGTGAAGAAAAAATAACAGCGAAGAATTTGGAGGAAAAAGAAATGGCAACAAACCAGAAGATCAGAATTAAGCTCAAGGCTTTTGATCACGAGCTCCTTGACCAGAGCGCAGCACGTATCGTGGAGACGGTAACCAGAACAGGCGCAAGCTTCTCCGGCCCAATCCCGCTCCCGACAGAGAAAGAGATTACAACCATCCTGCGTTCTCCTCATAAGTACAAGGATTCCAGAGAGCAGTTCGAGCTCCGTACGCACAAGCGTCTTATCGACATTTTTGCACCGAGCCAGAAGACTGTAGAATCTTTAACCAAGCTTGACTTGCCAGCTGGCGTAAGCATTGAAATCAAGGCTTAAGTCAAATGGCAGAATCCGCGTTCCGCTGAACGTCAAGCGGCGGGATATGCGGAGGTCATGTTCTCAGGAGAATCTTGAGAACCAATAACCTAAATAGGAGGAATAAGAAAATGACAAAGTTCGTACTTGGCAAAAAAGCCGGCATGACACAGCTCTTTGACGAGAGTGGTTTGGCAGTACCGGCAACCGTTATTGAATGCAATCCAATGTTTGTTATTCAGAACAAGACGGTAGAGAAGGACGGCTACAAGGCAGTGAAGGTTGCTACAGGCGACATTCGCGAGAAGCTTGTAAACAAGCCGGACAAGGGACAGTTCGCTAAGGCTGAGGTCAGCGTAAAGCGTACAATTCGTGAGTTCCAGACAGAGGATGATTATACACTCGGTCAGGAAATCAAAGTTTCCGACATGCTCAGCGTGGGCGATCACGTTGATGTAAGCGGTGTATCTAAGGGTAAAGGTTACCAGGGTAACATCAAGCGTCACGGTCAGAAGGGTGGTCCGGATGGACACGGTTCTATGTACCACAGACGTGTTGGTTCTATGGGCGCTAACTCTACACCTGCTCGTGTTCTCCCTGGCAAGAAGATGCCTGGTCACATGGGCGCTGTAAACTGCACAGTACAGAATCTGACGGTCGTCAGTGTTGACGGCGAGAGAGGGATCCTCGTTCTTCGTGGCGCGATCCCAGGTCCTAAGGGCGGCATCGTAACGATTACGTCGTCCGTTAAGGCATAATCATTCGACAAGGAGGAACTAAGAAATGGCTAAAATTGATATTTTGAATCTTAGTGGAGCCGTTGTCGGATCAATGGATCTTTCTGACGCAATCTTCGGTATTGAGCCGAACGCAGCAGCAATGCGTACAGTAGTACTCAACATTCTTGCTAATCGTCGTCAGGGCACACATTCCACAAAAACAAGAAGCGAAGTTCGTGGCGGCGGTAAGCGCCCGTATCGTCAGAAGGGTACAGGTCGTGCTCGTCACGGTTCTACACGTTCTGCACAGTATGTTGGCGGCGGCGTCATCTTTGGGCCTAAGCCGAGATCCTACAGCTATACTGTACCGAAGAAGATCAGACGTCTCGCTATGAAGTCTGCTTTCTCCAGCAAGATGGCTGATACTAAGATCGTTGTTGTTGACGAGTTGAACTTCGACACAATGAAGACAAAGAACATGGTTGATTTCATGAAGGCAATCAACATTACAGATTCGGCCCTCGTTGTACTGGGTGGTAAGAATGAGAACGTTGAGAAGGCTGCAAGAAATCTTCCTACAGTCAAGACAGCTTTCGTCAATACAATCAATGTATTCGACATCCTCAAGTATGATTCTTTCATCATGACGAAGGAAGCTGCTGAGAAGATTATGGAGGTGTATGTATGAACAAGGCACCGCAGGACATCATCATCAAGCCAGTAATCACAGAGAAGAGCTCTACTGATTCTGCATTTGGTAAGTACACATTCAAAGTAGCAAAGTCTGCTACAAAGACAGACGTTAGAAAGGCTGTTGAGCAGCTCTTCGGCGTAAAGGTAGTTTCTGTTAACACAGTAAACTACGATGGTAAGAAGAAGAGACAGCGCTATATCGAGGGCGTAACCGCTTCCTTCAAGAAGGCAGTTGTTACAATCGATATGGAAGCTAAGGCTGAGTCTTATCTTGGCAAGGGTGGCAAGGCTACCAAGTCTGACAAGAAGTATAAGACATCTATTGAAGAATTTGGAATCGGCCAGTAATGGGCCTGATGGTAAAGGAGTGAAGAAGTAATGGCAGTAAAGACTTTTAATCCAACTTCTCCTGCAAGACGCAACATGACAATTGCGGACTATTCTTCTCTGACGAAGAAAGCTCCGGAAAAGAGTTTGTTGGCTTCTGGCAGCAAGTCAGGCGGACGCAACTCTTATGGTCGTATCACTGTTCGCCACATTGGCGGCGGTAATCGTCGTAAGATCCGTGTCATTGACTGGAAGAGAAACAAAGATGGTATCCCGGCAACAGTAGTTGCACTTGAGTACGATCCGAACCGTACAGCATTTATCGCTCTTCTGCAGTATGCAGATGGCGTGAAGACATACATCCTGGCTCCTCAGGGCCTCGAAGTAGGTGCTAAGGTTGTTTCCGGTGCAGATGCTGATATCGTAGCTGGTAACGCACTTCCAATTGCAAATATTCCGGTTGGTACCATGATTCACAACATTGAGTTGAAGCCTGGTAAAGGCGCTCAGATGGTTCGTACCGCTGGTGCGGGTGCACAGCTGATGGCTAAGGAAGGTGACTTCGCTCAGGTTCGTCTCCCTTCCGGTGAGGTTCGTATGGTATCTATCAAGTGCCGCGCAACAGTCGGAGTAGTAGGCAACGGCGAACACGAGAACGTTTCAATCGGTAAAGCTGGTCGTCATCGTCACATGGGCGTTAGACCTGCAGTCCGTGGTGTTGTTATGAACCCGAACGATCACCCGCACGGTGGTGGTGAAGGTAAGTCCCCGATTGGTCTGCCGGGTCCTGTTACACCTTGGGGTGTTCCGACTCTTGGTAAGAAGACCAGAAACAAGAAGAAGCAGTCTAACAAGTATATTGTTAAGGGTAGAAAGTAAGCGAAGGGAGGAACCATAATGAGTAGATCAACCAAAAAGGGCTATTTCGTACAGGATGCCCTGATGAAGAGAATCAATGCGATGAACGCAGCGAATGAGAAGAAGGTTGTCCAGACTTGGTCTCGCGCTTCGACAATCTATCCTGAGATGGTCGGCCACACAATCGCTGTGTACGACGGAAGAAAACACGTTCCGGTTTATGTCGTAGAAGAGATGATCGGACACAAGCTGGGTGAGTTCGCACCGACAAGAACTTTCCGTGGCCATGCCGGTGAGAAGACTTCCGGTGGTAAATAATCGTAAGCTTTGAAGGGAGGAAATAATAGTGGAAAAAGTTAAAATGACCAAAGACTATATTGAAGCGAATCGCGATTCGATCCTCGAAGCTTACGGTAAGGCTGAGAAGAAGAACGCGAAGCGTCCGGTCCTTACAAAGAAGCAGAAGAAACTGCTCGGTATTGGTAAGGATCAGGGTAAGGCAATCGCTAAGTATGTCCGTATCACACCCCGTAAGGTAAAGATCGTAGCTGATCAGATTAAGGGTAAGGATATCGATGAGGCTTATGCAATCCTTGACTACACACCGAAGGCAGCATCTCCGATTCTGAAGAAGGCGCTGAAGTCTGCTGAGGCAAACGCTGTAAACAACAACGGTCTGAACAGAGGAAGCCTGTATGTTGCAGATGCTTACGCTGGTGCAGGCCCGATCCTGAAGCGTTTCATTCCGAGAGCAAGAGGATCCGCATCAAGAATCAACAAGAGAACAAGTCACGTTACTGTAGTTCTCAAGGAAAGAGTATAAGGAGGAATAAAGAATGGGCCAGAAGGTTAATCCACATGGATTGCGCGTCGGTGTCATCAAAGAGTGGGACACACGTTGGTATGCCGACAAGAAGACATTCAGCGATTTCCTCGTTGAGGACAAGCAAATCCGTGATTTTGTAAAGAAAGAATGTTTTGCAGCCGGCGTTTCGAAGGTAGAAATCGAGCGTAAGGGCACAGACAAGACTTCTATCATCATCAATGCTGCAAAGCCTGGTATCATCATTGGTCGTCAGGGTGCAGGTATTGAAGATTTCAAGAAGAAACTGCAGAAGAAGTTCAAGAAGAATTTCTTCGTAGACGTTCGTGAAGTAAAGAACGCAGATGCAAATGCTCAGCTCGTTGCTGAGAGCATCGCTTCCCAGCTCGAGAGACGTGTTTCTTTCCGTCGTGCGATGAAGATGGCGATGTCCCGTACAATGAAGACTGGTGCAAAGGGTATCAAGACTTCCTGTGCTGGTCGTTTGGGCGGCGCTGAAATCGCTCGTTCTGAGACATATCATGAAGGTACGATTCCGCTGCAGACACTGCGTGCTGACATCGACTATGGTTTTGCTGAGGCAAACACACAGTATGGTCGTATCGGCGTAAAGGTATGGATCTACTGTGGTGAGATCCTGACAGCGAAGAAAACTGTTAAGACTACGGAAGGAGGCGAAGCCTAATGTTACTTCCTAAGAGAGTAAAGCACAGAAAGCAGCAGCGTGGCCGCCTAAAGGGTAAGGCTTCCAGAGGTAATTTCGTTTCAAACGGTGATTACGGTATGTACGCAACAGAGCCTTGCTGGATTTCTTCCAATCAGATTGAGGCAGCACGTATTGCAATTAACCGTTACGTAAAAAGAGGCGGTAAGGTTTGGATTAAAATCTTCCCAGATAAGCCAGTAACAAAGAAGCCTGCTGAGACTCGAATGGGTTCTGGTAAGGGTTCTCCGGAGTACTGGGTAGCAGTAGTTAAGCCGGGCCGTGTTCTTTTTGAAATTTCCGGTGTATCTGAAGAAATCGCACGTGAGGCTATGCGTCTTGCTGGACATAAGCTCCCATGTAAGACAAAGTTCATCAAGAAGGAAGAGGAGGTACCTGAAAATGACGGCTAAAGATTTACGTTCGAAGTCCACAGAGGAACTTCAGCAGGAACTGGTTGCATTGAAGGACGAACTCTTCAAGCTTCGTTTCCAGCATGCGACTAATCAACTCGAGAATCCGCAGCGCCTGGCTGCTGTGAAGCGTGACATCGCTCGCGTCAACACGATTCTCCGTGAACAAGCGCTTAAGGCTAACTAATGAAGGGAGATAGTGAAATGAGCGATCGTAACCTCAGAAAGACCCGTGTCGGTATCGTTTCTAGCGACAAGATGGATAAGACAATTGTTGTATCTGTTGTTGAGCACGTGAAGCATCCGTTGTACGGAAAGATCATGAAGAGAACTTATAAGCTGAAGGCACACGATGAAGAGAATTCTTGTGGCATCGGCGACAAGGTTAAGGTAATGGAGACCCGCCCGCTGTCTAAGGACAAGCGTTGGAGACTGGTCGAGATTATTGAGAAGGCGAAGTAATACGTAAGGATTTACGTAAAGGAGGAAAATCAAGATGATTCAAGTAGAATCCAGATTAAGATCTGCGGATAATACTGGCGCAAAAGAACTCGCTTGCATCAAGGTGCTTGGTGGTTCATGGCGTAAGTACGCGAATATCGGTGATGTCATCGTCTGCTCTGTGAAGACCGCTACTCCTGGTGGTGTGGTGAAGAAGGGCGATGTAGTTCGCGCAGTTGTTGTTCGCACAAAGAAGGGCGTAAGAAGAGCTGACGGTTCCTACATCAAATTCGATGAGAACGCTGCTGTTATCATTAAGGAAGACAAGAACCCGCGTGGAACTCGTATCTTTGGGCCTATCGCGAGAGAGCTTCGTGATAAGGATTACATGAAGATCCTTTCCCTCGCTCCGGAAGTTCTGTAAGGAGGATGACAAATGGCTAGTAAGATTCACGTTAAGAAGGACGACAAAGTCGTTGTTATCTCCGGTAAGGACGCTGGCGCACAGGGCCAGGTTCTTAAGACAGAACCGAAGTCCGGAAGAGTTGTAGTTTCCGGCGTAAACATGATCAAGAAGCACCAGAAGATGGTCAACCAGAATAAGCCATCCGGCATCATTGAGAAGGAAGGTTCCATCGATGCTAGTAATGTTATGCTGGTTTGCCCGAAGTGCGGCAAGGCTACTCGTGTTGGTATGAGAGTTGCTGAAGACGGTGCGAAGTACCGTGTTTGCAAGAAGTGCCAGGCTGATATTGATCTTGTAAAGAAAGCAAAGGAGGAGTAATTCATGTCTAGATTAAAAGACAAGTATGTAAACGAAGTTGCGCCTGCTTTGCAGGAGCAGTTCAAGTATAAGTCTTGCATGCAGATCCCGAAGCTTGAGAAGATCGTTCTCAACATGGGTGTCGGCGAAGTCAAGGACAACCCGAAGGCATTGGAGAATGCAATGCGTGATATGGGTATCATCTGCGGTCAGAAGCCAGTTGCAACCGTTGCTTCTAAGTCTGTAGCAGCTTTTAAGCTCAGAGAAGGTATGAAGATTGGTTGTAAGGTAACGCTTCGTGGTGAGAACATGTACAACTTCCTCGATAAGTTGATCAGCATCTCCCTGCCACGTGTACGTGACTTCCGCGGTGTAAACCCGAACTCATTCGATGGCCATGGTAACTACGCTATGGGTATCAAGGAGCAGTTGATGTTCCCTGAAATCGATTTCGATAAGATCGACAAAGTTCGTGGTATGGATATCATTTTTGTTACAACGGCTAAGAGCGATGAAGAAGCAAGAGCATTGCTGACTCTCATCGGTATGCCGTTCCGTAAGTAATAGGAGGGTATAAGTAATATGGCTAAGATGTCAATGAAACTCAAGGCTCAGCGTACACCTAAGTTCAAGGTGCAGCAGCACAACCGTTGCAAGCTTTGCGGTAGACCTCATTCTTATATCCGCAAGTATGGTATCTGCCGTCTGTGCTTCCGTGACCTGGCTTACAAGGGCCAGATTCCGGGCGTTCGTAAGGCAAGCTGGTAACCGATAGCACACAAGGAGGAAAGATTATGCAGATTACAGATGCAATTGCAGATATGCTGACAAGAATCCGTAATGCAGGTACAGCCGGTCATCCGACAGTTATGGTTCCTGCTTCCAATTTGAAGAAGGCTATCGCACAGATTTTAGTAGACGAAGGTTATATCGCTTCTTTTGAAACGATCGAAGATGATAAGCAGGGAATGATCAAGATTACTCTGAAGTACGCTGCAAGAAAGCACGTTATTTCTGGTATCCAGAGAATTTCTAAGCCAGGTCTGCGTGTATACGCAGACAAGGAGAATCTCCCGAAGGTTCTCGGTGGTCTCGGTATCGCCATCATCTCAACTTCTAAGGGCGTTATGACTGATAAGAAGGCTAGAGCTCTCGGCGTAGGCGGAGAAGTTATGGCTTACGTTTGGTAATGCCAAACAGGTAAAACTCTGAAAAGGGGCACATGCCCCGCAATCTAAAGAGCAGGAGGTAGATTGTATGTCTAGAATTGGCAATATGCCGATCACGATCCCGGCAGGGCTCGAAGTAAAGCAGGATGGTCAGACCATTACTGTAAAAGGCAAGGACGCTACACTTACATTGAATGTGCATCCGTCCATCACAGTTGAAGTAAATGACAATGTCATTTCGGTGAAGAGACCGAACGATGAGAAGCAGGTAAAAGCGCTCCATGGTTTGACACGTTCTCTGATCAACAACATGGTTATCGGTTGTTCCGAAGGTTTTAAGAAGGAACTCGAGATCCAGGGCGTTGGTTACAAGGCTTCCAAGCAGGGTAACAAGGTTATCTTCAACCTCGGTTATTCTCACCCAATCGAAATGGAAGAGCCACAGGGCATCACCATTGATGTTCCGGCACAGAACCAGATCATTGTTAAGGGTGCAGACAAGCAGATGGTTGGTGAGACCGCTGCAAAGATTCGTTCGTTCAGACTTCCAGATGCATATAAGGGCAAGGGTATCAGATATGTTGGTGAATTTGTCCGCATCAAGGAAGGTAAGACTGGCGCTAAGAAGTAAGTGAAGGGGTGAACAAGCATGATTAATAAAATTGACAAGAACGCTATTCGCCGTAGAAAGCACGTCCGCGTGAGAAATAAGATCAGCGGTACTCCGACTCGTCCGCGTCTTTGCGTTTTCAGAAGTAACAAGCATATCAGTGCACAGATTATCGATGATGTTGCTGGCAAGACATTGGTAAGTGCTTCCACATTGGATAAGGAAGTGAAGGCTTCCATCGAGAGCGGAAGCAACAAAGATGCTGCAACTGCAGTAGGTAAGAAGATTGCTGAGCGTGCACTGGCTGCAAACATTGAAGAAGTTGTATTCGACAGAGGCGGATACATTTTCCATGGTCGTGTAGCAGCATTAGCAGAGGCCGCTCGTGAAGCTGGTCTGAAATTCTAATCAGGAGGGTAAACAAGATGGGTTTTGATCCTAATTCAACCGAATTAAAAGAAAAAGTCATCCATATCGGACGTGTTTCCAAGACGGTTAAGGGTGGTAGAAATTTCCGTTTCGCAGCCCTCGTGATTGTGGGTGACGAGAATGGTCACGTAGGTAAGGGCCTTGGTAAGGCTGCTGAAATTCCGGACGCGATCAGAAAGGGTATTGAAGATGCGAAGAAGAACATGATCTCTGTTCCACTCGTTGAGAACACAATCCCGCACGAAACACTTGGTGTTTTCGGTGCAGGTAAGATCGTGATGAAGCCAGCTGCAAGTGGTACTGGTATCATCGCTGGTGGTCCGGTTCGTGCAGTCTGCGAACTCTGCGGCATCAAGGATATCCGTACAAAGTCTTTGGGTACAAACAACCCGAACAATGTAGTTAACGCTACTTTGGAAGGCTTGAAGAGCATGCATTCTTTGGAAGAAGTTGCTCGTCTGCGTGGCAAGTCCACAGAAGAAATTTTGTAATGGAGGTGTGCTTCAATGGCTAACTTGAAGATTACATTGGTGAAGAGCACCAACAAGTCAAAGAAAAACCAGGCTGCAACAGTTGCTGCACTCGGTCTGAAGAAGATTGGTCAGTCTGTAGAGAAGGCTGATAACGAGGCAATTCGTGGCATGGTTCGTACTGTAGCACATCTTGTTACATGCGAAGAAGTGTAATGGAGGTATAGGAAACATGAAACTTAATGAAATGTCTTCCTGCGGAAACGCGAAAGCATATCGTAAGGGCCGTGGTGCTGGTTCCGGCAACGGCAAGACAGCTGGCCGTGGACATAAGGGCCAGAATGCTCGTTCCGGCGGCGGTGTACGTCCTGGTTTCGAGGGTGGCCAGATGCCTCTTTACAGACGTCTGCCGAAGCGTGGTTTCAACCACAAGGCATTTGCTTGTGATTATGTTGAGATCAACGTTTCTGATCTTGAGAAGTTTGATAATGGTGCAGAGATCGATGCTACAATTCTTGCAGATGCTGGCATTATCTCAATCGGCAAAGTTAACGATGGTGTGAAGGTTCTCGGTAACGGTGACCTCACAAAGAAGTTGACTGTTAAGGCTGCGAAGTTCTCTGCATCTGCAAAAGAGAAGATCGAAAAGGCTGGTGGACAGGCACTGGAGGTATGACATGAAAGGCGTATTTGACACCTTAGTTAACGCATTCCGTCTTCCAGAGTTGCGCAAGAAGTTGCTGTTTACGCTTTTCATCCTTGCGTTGTACATGGTCGGTGGATTGGTTCCGTGTCCGGGTATCAACCGTACGGAATTCCGTTCGATCGTTGAGAACTGGGGTCAGATTGGTAGCTTGATGGATATCATCGCAGGTGGTGGACTTTATGCAGTTACCATCTTTGCGATGGGTATCACACCATATATCAACTCCTCCATCATCATTCAGTTGTTAACTGTTGCGATTCCTGCGCTGGAGAATCTGGCGAAGGAAGGTGAAGAAGGAAGAAAGAAGTTACAGAAGATTACTCGTTATGTAACTGTTGGTCTTGCTGTTATGCAGGCTTCCGTATTCACATTCGCTACACGTAGTGCAATGACATCGTATCTCCCAGGTCCTCTGGCAGCGGCACTGATCATTCTTACATTTACTGCAGGTACTTGCTTTGTTGTATTCCTCGGTGAACGTATCAATGAGAAGGGTATCGGAAATGGTGTGTCTTTGATCATCTTTGCCGGTATCGTTACAAGAATCCCAGATATGGCTCGTCAGCTCTATTACGATGCATTGAATATCGCAGGTAAGTTCAAGAATGCTATCTTGGGCAACACAATTGGTGTTCTTGCTTTCGTACTGGTTACACTTGTATCGTTGATAACAATTATCTTCTGCGTATACGTACAGAATGCTGAAAGAAGAATTCCTGTTCAGTATTCCAAGAAGGTCGTTGGTAGAAAAGTATATGGTGGACAGAATACTTACATTCCGTTGAAGGTCAATCAGTCCAGCGTTATGCCAGTTATCTTCACCATGTCTATCTTGTCACTGCCTTCGACACTCGTGACATTGTTCTGGTCGAACAGCAATAATGTGATCGTGAAGTGGTTCCGTGATTTCGGATCCAGCCCGTTCTACTATGTAGCATACTTCATTCTCATTTTCGTGTTCGTATTCTTCTACTCGTTGATTCAGTTCAATCCGATCGAGATTTCTCAGAACCTGCAGAAGAATGGTGGATTTATTCCAGGTGTTCGTCCGGGTCGTCCGACTTCCGAATTTATCGCGAAGGTTGCGAACAGACTCAACTGGTGTGACGCATGCTTCCTTTGTATCGTTGTACTTGTTCCGACACTTCTCGGCAAGCTCTCCGGTATGGAAGGTGTATGGTTTGCCGGTACATCTGTACTGATTATGACAGGTGTTGCCAATGACCTAGTTGAACAGATCGAGTCTCAGATGGTTACACACAACTACAAGGGATTCCTTGATTGAGACTTCAAAGGAAACGTGTTATGCTGGTTAACGGTAATGCACAAACAATTAAGTAACATACTGCTACAGCCTCGTGTGCATTGGCACGCGAGGCTGTGCGTGCGTTAAGCGCAAGGAGGGTGAAATATGAAATTGATTTTACTTGGTGCACCGGGTTCTGGTAAGGGAACAATGGCTGCAGTATTAAAGAAAGAGTATCAGATTACACACATTTCGACGGGAGATATTTTCCGCGCGAATATTAAGGAACAGACCCCACTGGGCATGGAAGCAAAGAAGTACATGGACCAGGGTGCACTGGTACCGGATGAATTGACGATCTCCATGGTTGAAGATCGTCTGGCGCAGCCTGATTGTGCCAACGGATACCTTCTGGATGGTTTCCCGAGAACAATTGCACAGGCAGAGAAACTCGATGCGATGTTGGCTTCCAAGAATACAAAATTGGATGCAGTCATAAATGTCACCGTACCTCAGGAAATCATCATGGAGCGTGTAGTAAATCGCCGTGTATGCACATCTTGCGGTGAGAGCTTCAATGTTGTTTCCCGTCCTACAAAAGTAGAGGGTATATGTGACGTTTGCGGAAAAGAAGTCATTCAGCGTGACGACGACAAGCCGGAAACAGTAAAGCAAAGATTGGTTACATATGAAGAAAATACCAAGCCGTTGATCGACTTCTATGTGGCAAAAGGAATTGTCATCACCGCTGACAATTCTTCCAGTCCTGAGGTTGCTTTCGAGCAAGCAAGTGAAGCGCTGTCCGAGATGGGCTTCCAGAAAGTGCAGTAAGCATGATTCATATTAAAACACAAGCTGATTTTGACAAGATGAGAGAAGCCGGCAAGGTCGTTGAGGAAGCGTTGCTTACCTTAGGTCGCGAAGTAGAGCCAGGCATCTCAACCATGGAACTTGATCAGATTGCGAAGCGTGTATTTGACAAGAATGGTGCGATTTCATCTTCTTTTCACTATGGTGACCCACCTTTCCCAGGATACATTTGTGTTTCCCCGAATGAGGTAATCGTTCACGGTATTCCGAGAAAAGATTGGATCTTGAAAGAGGGCGACATTGTTACATGCGATGTATGCTGTTCGCTGGATGGATTTCATGCAGATGCGGCAAGAACTTTTGCTGTAGGAAAGATTTCCGCAGAAGCAGAGAAACTGATTCGAGTAACGGAAGAGAGCTTCTGGAAGGGTTTTGAGAAGTGTACGACGGATTATCGGATTGGTGATGTGTCCGCTGCTGTACAGGCGCATGCTGAAAGCTTCGGTTATGGTGTAATTCGAGAGTTGACTGGACATGGTATCGGTCATCAACTCCACGAAGATCCAGATGTACCGAACTATGGACGAGCAGGACATGGCCCACGCATTGTGAAGGGAATGGCCTTCTGCGTGGAACCAATGATATCCAGTGGAAGAAGAGAAATTGCTCTATTAGATGATGATTGGACAGTAGTCACCCGTGATAGAAAATATGCGGCACATTATGAGAACACGATCATCATTACAGAGAATGGACCAGAGATTATTACACTAACGGAGGAAAAGAATGTCTAAAGAAGATGTAATCGAAGTAGAAGGTATTGTTCAGGATGCGCTTCCGGACGCAAAGTTCAAGGTAAAGTTGGAGAACGGCCATATCGTATTGGCACATATTTCCGGCAAGCTTCGTCAGAACTATATTAAGATCCTGCCTGGAGATCGTGTCACCATGGAGCTGTCTCCATATGATCTTTCTCGCGGACGCATCACCTGGCGTGCGAAGTAAGAGGCGAATTTCTATCGCTTCCTACTTGCAATCGAAAAAACTTTTAAAAAGCCAAAAAAACCACTTGCATCGCCAAGAGATTTTGGTATAATATCTTAGCGTGCGCGTATAGCGCATGGCTTTGTATTGTTTAAATAGCAGTAATAGCAGGGAGGTTTGACACATGAAAGTAAGACCATCGGTAAAACCCATATGCGAGAAGTGTAAGGTTATCCGTCGTAATGGACGCGTTATGATCATCTGCTCTGACCCTAAGCATAAGCAGAAGCAGGGTTAATCTTTGTCTGCCGGACGTTCCGTCCAAGGCAGGCGAAGGACATTTGTAGGATATTACATGCACCATATGCCAAGGCGGCTGCCTCTCCTAATACGAGAGGATCTTAGCATCAGCATGTCATATATATACGAAACAACATTTTAGATTCATTCATGGAGGTACACAGAATGGCTCGTATTGCCGGTGTAGATCTGCCAAATGACAAGAGAGTAGAGATTGCTCTGACGTACATTTATGGCATTGGTAAGACAAGTTCTGATCGTATTCTTGCAGACACCCAGATTGATCCGAACACACGTGTCAAGGATCTCTCTGAGGACGATATCGCTAAGATTCGTGATCAGATCGAGAACAATTACAACGTAGAGGGTGATCTTCGTCGTGAAGTTTCCCTGAACATTAAGAGACTGACAGAAATCGGTTGCTATCGTGGCCGTCGTCACAGAATGGGACTTCCTGTTCGTGGTCAGCGCACAAAGACGAATGCTCGTACTCGTAAGGGTCCGAAGCGTACGATCGCTGGCAAGAAGAAGTAAGGAGGCGAACCCATGGCAAAAGCAGTTAAGAAAGCGGCCGTTAGACCGAAGAAGAGAGAGCGTAAGAATATTGACCGTGGACAGGCTCATATTCACGCAACATTTAACAATACAATCGTTACGATTACTGATATGCAGGGTAATGCAGTCTCTTGGGCATCCGCTGGAGAGATGGGCATGAAGGGTTCCCGTAAGGGTACACCGTTCGCAGCTCAGATGGCATCTGAGGATGCTGGTAAGAAGGCTGCTGATCACGGCATGCGTACAGTAGAAGTCTATGTAAAGGGTCCGGGTCCGGGTCGTGAATCCGCAATCCGTGCTTTACAGACAGCTGGATTGGAAGTAACTATGATTAAAGACGTTACACCGGTTCCGCACAATGGTTGCAGACCGCCTAAGAGAAGAAGAGTCTGAGTTCGGAGGTATAGAGAATGGCTAGATATACAGAAGGAACCTGCCGACTCTGCCGCAGAGAAGGAGACAAGCTCTTCCTCAAGGGTGAGAGATGCTACTCTGCGAAGTGCGCACTTGCTAAGAAGAGCGCAGCTCCGGGTCAGCATGGTCAGGGCAGAAAGAAAGTTTCAGAATATGGTTTACAGCTTCGTGAGAAGCAGAAGACAAAGCGTTTCTACGGCGTTTTGGAGAAGCAGTTCAGACTTACCTATGCACGCGCTGAGCGTAAGCAGGGTAAGACCGGTGAGAATCTCCTTGAGCTTCTCGAACTTCGTTTCGACAACATCGTCTATCGTCTTGGTCTTGCTTCCTCTCGTGCAGAAGCTCGTCAGTTAGTTTCTCATGAACATTTCCTCGTAAATGGTAAGAAGGCTAATATTCCTTCCATGACATTAAAGGTTGGCGACACAATCGCAGTGAAGGAAACATCTAGAAAGTCTTCTAAGTTCGAGACATTGTCGAACAGCCGTCCGGTACCGGCGTGGTTGTCCTTCAATGAAGAGACACTGACAGGCTCCATCGTAAGAGAGCCAGCTCGTGAAGATGTTGATCTTGAGGTCAAGGAAACACTGATCGTCGAGTTGTACTCGAAATAATTAGTGCACCGTGTTGCTTGCATAAAGCGCTAGGAGGATTTATATGATTGAAATTATGAAGCCGACAATTGAATGTGTTGAACTGAGCGAAGATGGCTCCTACGGTAAATATGTAGTAGCTCCTCTTGAGCGTGGCTACGGTACGACTCTGGGTAACTCCCTCCGTCGCGTGCTTCTTTCTTCCTTGTCGGGTGCAGCGGTCACATCTATCCGTGTAGAAGGTGTTTATCACGAATTTTCCACAATCCCAGGTGTCATCGAGGATATGACTGAGATTATCCTTAATGTTAAGGGCATTCGCGCGAAGCTTCACGTAGATACACCAAAGACTGTCTACATCAGCATGGATGAGGGCAAGACTGGTGTGGTTACTGCCGGTGACATCGTTCATGACGAAGAAGTCGAGATCATGAATCCAGATCATGTGATTGCTACCATGAATGGAGCAGGTCGTCTCTTCATTGAACTGACGATTGGTAAGGGCCGTGGTTATGCCACAGCAGACATGAACAAGCCTGCTACACAGACAATCGGCGTGATCGCAATCGACTCCATCTTTACTCCGGTAAAGAAGGCTAACTACAAAATTGAGAACACTCGTGTAGGTGAGCGCACAGACTTTGACAGTCTGACATTGGAAGTTTGGACAGATGCTACAGTTAAAGTAGACGAAGCACTCTCTTCCTCTGCTGCGATCCTGCGTGAGCACTTGGGTCTGTTCACAGCGTTGACTGATGTTACGAACGGTCCGAGTTTCCGTGATTCCGATGACAGCGCAAGCAAGAATTCTACTCACGATATCGTGATCGAGGATTTGGATTTCTCCGTTCGTACATACAACTGCCTCAAGCGTGCAGGTATCAATACGATTGGTGATCTGGTTGCAAAGTCTGAGGACGAAATGATGAAGGTCCGTAATCTCGGCAAGAAATCTCTGGAAGAAGTTATCCAGAAACTTGACGATATGGAACTGTCTCTCGCAGATGTCGAGGACTAAATAGCGAGCTTGCGGGCACGCTAGGATATTTTTAAATTTACAGGAGGTATAACCCATGGCAGGTTACAGAAAATTAGGAAGAGCAAGCGATCAGCGTAATGCGATCTTGAGAAATCTGGCAACATCACTCGTTGTTTGCCCGGTAAAGGAAGACGGAAAGGCACTCGCTGAGAACAGAAAGCATGTTGTGACAACTCTTGCTCGTGCAAAAGAAGTATCTAAGATCATGGATAAGCTGGTTGCAGATGCAATCCGTGAGATGAACAACTACACAGAGAAGGAAGTTACAGTTTCTGCTGCAAAGCTTGACGACAAGGGCAAGAAGGTTCTGGTTTCCAAGACTTCCAAGAATGGTAAGAAGTACGATGTAGTAGATCGTGCGGTAACCAAGAAGACCATCAAGGTTGATGCTCCTTCTCGTTTGAATGCTCGTAAGCGCGCTGCTTACTGGCTGAGAAAGTCCCACGATGCTGAGGGCAACACAGTTAACCCGGTTAACATTCTCTTCGATGAGATTGCACCGGCACTGGCTAACCACAAGGGTGGTTACACAAAGATTGTGAAGCTCGGCGCACGTCGCGGTGACGCTTCCGAGATGGCTCTCCTCACATTTGCTGAGTAAGAAGCTGTCCGAGACAAACTTGGAACAAGTAGCAAGTGACGGATCGGCAAACGCCATCCGTCACTTTGTCTATTATTCTCGATTTTTCTAAAGGGAGACGTTAGATGGAGGTCAAAGACCTAACCAATTCATCTTATGAACAGACGGTTTCGACCAAGGAACTGGTCTTTTCGTATACCACGAATGACGGCACAGACGTGACGGCGGTGGATCATGTGTCTTTTTCTGTTAGAAAAGGCGAGTATGTCGCAATCCTAGGACGCAATGGATCCGGCAAGTCAACACTTGCGAAGATGGTTGATCTGCTTGAGTTCCCAGATGAAGGCGAAATCAATATTTTTGAGTTAAATGCAGATGATGATGAGAACTTCTGGACGATTCGCAGCCATTGCGGCATGGTATTCCAGAATCCAGATAATCAGATCGTGGGGACCACTGTTGAAGAAGATGTAGCATTTGGACCGGAGAATCTGTCGGTTCCACTACCAGAACTTGCTCGTCGTGTAGAGAAAGCACTCGGTTATGTTGGTCTTCTTGAGCAGGCGGATAAGCAACCTTCGGCCATGTCCGGCGGGCAGAAACAGCGACTGGCGATTGCTGGTGTGCTGGCAATGGAGCCACATCTACTGATCCTAGATGAGAGCACGTCCATGTTAGATCCGAAAGCACGAGACGAATTCCTGCATCTTGTCTCAAGAATGCGGGAGGATAAGGGAATCACGGTCCTTCATATCACGCATGATATGCATGAAGCATATCGCGCGGACCGTGTCCTTGTCTTGGAACATGGACGCATTCGTGTGTCGGGCACCCCGTCCGAAGTATTCTCACAAGTAGAACTGATTCGTGAACTAGGTCTTGAGCTCCCAAAGTGGGCTGAACTTCTCTGGGAACTTGCCAAACGAACGAATACGCCCATCGATCAGCGTGACTTTGAATCGGAAGAGAAAGCACTGGAAGCGATGCGCCAGATTATCCGAAAGAATCAGTGCCTCGCTACGAAAAGTTCGAAGACTGAGAAGGAGAAACCTTCTGAACAAGTCGTTCTGCGCGTCAACAATCTAGCATATCGATACGATAAGAAGTCGCCGAATGCAATCAGCGAGATCTCTTTTGATTTGAAGAAGGGTGAGATCGTCGCGGTCATCGGCCATAGCGGATGTGGTAAGACGACCCTCATCTCGCATCTGAACGGTATTTTGCGTCCCACCGAGGGAACAGTTGAAATCTGGGATGAAGAGACGAAGACATTCATTACGACCGATAGAAATACGGACATCAAGAAGATTCGTAAGCATGTGGGGCTGCTTTTCCAATATCCGGAGTATCAGCTATTCGAAGAAACGGTTGAGAAAGATATACTGTTCGGGCCAAAGAAGCTTGGTTATGACGAGGAGAAATGTAGAAGGCTGATGATGGAAGCGTTGCCACTGGTCGGACTAGACGAGGGCGTGCTGAAGCGCTCCCCATTCGAACTTTCAGGCGGCCAGAAGCGACGCGTAGCCTTCGCAGGAATTCTCGCGATGGCGCCGGATATCCTAATCTTGGATGAACCTGCGGCAGGCTTAGATCCTGTCGGTCAGCAGGAAATCTTCGGCTATATTGAGACATTGCGCAAGCAAGGGAAGTCAATCGTACTGGTTTCGCACGACATGGACAAAGCGGCTCAGATAGCAGATCGCGTTCTAGTCCTGAAACAAGGGCAACAGACGTTCTTCGGCACACCAAGAAAACTCTTCTCTTCACAGTCCGACTACTTAAGCATGCGACTGGATGCGCCGGTACTGATGCGGACTATGATGGCACTGAAGAAAGATTTCCCCTATGCAGATGAATTGGCTTTCGATGTGAAGGAAGCCGCGGAGTCCTTGCTGTTTGGTGAAGACAGGGAGGTGACTCCCTCATGATGAAGGATATCAGCATCGGAAGATATGTGAACGGCAACTCGGTCCTACATAAGCTGGATCCGCGCGTGAAAGTCTTGCTGTTCATCCTCTATATGGTCACGATCTTCATGGCGAATCGACCGGTTGCGATGCTGGCGACTTTTGCCGTGGTCCTCTTTCTTGCATTGCTCTCACGAATCTCGTTTATCGAGATCCTGAAGTCGATTCGACCGATTATATTCATTATGGCCTTCATATTCGTGATCAATGTATTCACGATCCGTTCCGGCGAAGAACTCTGGAGTTGGGGCATTCTGAAGATTACGACAGGAGGGCTGGAACAGGCCGTTATGCTGGCATGTAGGCTGATCCTGCTTATCATGGCAACGAGTATATTGTTGTCACTGACGACAACTCCACTGAAGTTCGCCGATGCACTAGAATCATTGGGAAAACCACTCAAGGTCATCAAAGTGCCGGTCAACGAGATGGCGATGACCATCTCCATTGCACTACGATTCATCCCGACGCTGGTCGAAGAGACGGACAAAATCATGAAAGCCCAGTCCTCACGTGGAGCCGAGTATGACACTGGGAATATCTTCCAACGTGTCAAAGGATACGTAACCGTACTGGTCCCACTATTTGTAAGTGCTTTTAAAAGAGCAGAAGAACTCGCGACAGCGATGGAAGCAAGATGCTATCGTGGAGGAGTCGGGAAGACGAAGCTCCATCCGCTGAAGATGAAGGGGAGCGACTACCTATGGGGGCTGATCCTGACCATGACGGCAATCCTGCCATTGGTGGTAGATTTCTTCTGGAAACTAAAGTAAAATGGAACACGAACGCATGATTTTCAAAACAAGAGGAGAATTTTGAAATGGCATATTTTGTTGGAATTGATCTTGGGGGAACAAATATTAAGGCCGGCGTGGTCTCGGAAAATGGTGAGCTTCTCAACAAGCTCAGCATCAAGACGAATGCAGACCGCTCCATGGAAGAAATCATCAAGGACATGGGTCTGCTTGCCAAGCAGGCCATCGAAGATGCAGGCATCGCCCAGACCGATGTTTCT
>JAZLMM010000016.1:0-32682 GCA_045598705.1 Oscillospiraceae bacterium | reverse complement strand
AAGCGCTGGGTGCCGTCTTTCCGTTTCCCGTTCCTGACTACATGGTCGCCTTTGCAATAGAGGCAGGAGAGGCTTTCGCCCATCCTTGTTTCGATAAGGAAGTCCTGGACGGTTTCTTCCCGCACATCGACATCGTTCGATGCCGTGGAATAGAACACGACACGGTCTCCTAACGGAAGCTTACGATATGCAGTTATTACGTCCTTCAGTTCTGACATAACCCGACTCCATGTGAAATACTTGACTCCATTATACAGAACATCTGTTCGACCGTCAACCACTAAACTGAAATAAGCTAGATGGTATTACTTTGCAGGTGTGTAGGATACTGAAGCCAGGCAATAGTCGCCATAAGCATCTTCTACCAGTGCAAGATTCAGAACGATCTCACCATTAAACGGGGTACCATCATCGAGTTCATTGCTGACCGAGAAGTAGACGTTCATCGTCAAGTCATCCATCATTTCAGTACGTTCATAGTGGCAGCTCATATCTGCAACCATACCGTCGAAGCAATAGATGCTATCTGTTTTCTCATCGAAATATAGCTGAGATACCTGAAGATCTTCCGTAGCAAGTTTCTTATAAAAATCGAAATCTACACCATACATCGTGTGCAAAAAGTTACTATATCTTGTCGAATCGGCCAGAAAATCATACGTCGCGCCATTCGTGCCAAGATATTTCTCCCCTTCGCCGGTCCACAGTCCTTTCGAAAGCAGAAACTGTTCAAAAACGTTCTGATCATTTACTTCATTGAAATATGCTTTGAAATCAGACTGAGTGTAAACATAAGTTGGATCTTCTTTCCATTTTCCATCACTCATCGCCACATAGACGACATTCTCAAATACCGCAAGATGCGCATCGTCCGGTTTCTCGGCAGGAACTGTGACAGCTGTAGTCGTCGTTGCCTTCTCTTTCTTCTTCGATTTCTTCTCTTCC
The DNA here is from genome assembly GCA_045598705.1 of Oscillospiraceae bacterium. Taxonomy (GTDB): domain Bacteria; phylum Bacillota; class Clostridia; order Saccharofermentanales; family Saccharofermentanaceae; genus Scatonaster. The sequence goes on along the minus strand of JAZLMM010000016.1, from coordinate 31,737 downwards.
TTGGACTTTGAACCACAACCTGCCATCGCCATCATCATCACACAGGTCATACCTACTGCCAATACACTTCTCATCGTCTTCTTCATTTTAAATCTTCTCCACTTTCTTTGTTCCGCTTATCGCGTCGAGCATAAGACGAAACGTTTTTCCATTCCGTTGCATAATATCACTAACATGGAAAACTGCTGAAACGAATCTCATTTCAGCAGTCTATATTGGGTAGCCGTCCCCTTACTTGTACAACTTATAGTCCGTTGATGTAATCGCAGGCATGAATGGCCGCGTACGCACCGTCTGCACATGCCGTCGTCACCTGACGCAAGGTCTTCTGACAACAATCTCCTGCGACAAAAATACCCGCTGTCTTGGTATCACAGACATTCTCCGGTACGAAATAGCCACGATTATCGAGTGTCACATATTCGCGGAAAGCCTCGTTCTCCGGAACAAGTCCAACGGCTAAGAATACACCGTCGCATGTAGCAGTCTTCTTCTCCCCGTTCTCTTCATATGTCACACCGGTCAGTCGACCTTCTGCATCTGTCTCATACGCCAGCACCTTGGTGCCCACATGCGGTTCTACATTCGCGCTGCCCAACACTTGAGACTGAAGCTTCTCATCTGCTGTAAATTTCGGCAGGTCCTGAAGCAGGACCAGCTTCTTCACGATTCCAACAAGAAGTGCAGACTCGACAAATGCCGAGTTACCACCTCCGACCATCACGACAGTCTTGTCACGATAGAAGTCACCGTCGCATACGGCGCAGAAACTGATACTGGTACCAATCAGGTCTTCTTCACCCGGAAGTCCAAGCGTACGGTGAGTCGTACCAGTAGCCAGAATGACTGTCTTTCCTTCGTATTCGGAACCTTCCTCGGTAGATACTACGAAACCGTCATCCTTCTTCGCAATCGATGTCACACGCTCCAGCACAGCTTCTGCACCTTGGCCCATAGCCTGTTCAAGAAGCTTGTCACCGAACTCATCACCGCTGATGGACTCAAATCCAGGGATATTCTCGACCTTCGGTGAATTGACAATCTGTCCACCAAAGACAGATTTCTCAATCACCAGCGCGGTCTTCATATTTCTTCTTCCGTAAATCGCGGCGGTGAGACCCGCAGGTCCCCCGCCGACAATGATCATATCGTACATGATTACACTCCTGCAGATGTGGTAGCGTGTGCCTTCAGCCACTCCGCAGCTGCGGTATCGCCGACATATCTTGTTCCGTCCGGATCTATGATGGTCGGTGTCTGAGCAATGCCAAGTTCTCTAGCAATATCCATATTCTCAGAGCAGTTAACTGTCTCGAATTCAACCTTAGCAAGCTTGAACTTCTGCTCCGCACCCTTACACTTCGGGCAGTGGTCCTTCACATACATAATCGGAAGTCCGGATGCATTGGACGGCGCAACGGTCTCTTCACTTACCTCGATGGACGGTGCGGCAACATCAGCACTTGTATCGTCCACAACATGTAACGGGCCGTCATGTGTCAGCTTGCTGTTCTGGATGTCATATTCTCTACGGTCGTTGTACTCCTGAGTCTTACCATCGTTCCAGTTCTGAATCGGACGATAGTAACCGGTGATACGGCTATATACTTCTGTCTTCTCACCGCAGTCCGGGCAGACAAATACTTCACCGGTAATATAACCGTGGTTCTTACATACAGAGTATGTCGGAGACATGGTGTAGTAAGGGAGACGATAGTTCTCTGCAATCTTACGTACCAGTGTTGCAGCGGACTTCCAGTCCGGAAGTTTCTCACCCAAGAAAGCGTGGAATACTGTACCGGATGTGTAGAGTGTCTGCAGTTCATCCTGAACATCCAAAGCGGAGAAGATATCATCTGTATATCCTACCGGCAAGTGAGAGGAATTCGTATAATAAGGTGTACCATTCTCATTTGCTGTAATGATATCCGGGAACTGCTCCTTATCGTGCTTTGCGAAACGGTAGGTAGTAGACTCAGCCGGTGTTGCTTCGAGGTTATAGAGGTCACCATACTGCTCCTGATAATCACTGAGCTTCTCTCTCATGTGATTCAGCACCTTCGCTGCGAATGCCTGTGTTTCCTTATGCGTCAGGTCTCTATGGAGCCACTTTGCATTCAGACCTACTTCGTTCATGCCGATTAGTCCGATTGTAGAGAAGTGGTTGGCAAAAGTACCCAGGTATCTCTTTGTATACGGATACAGTCCGGAATCCAGAAGCTTCGTGATAACTGTACGCTTGGTCTTCAGAGATCTAGCAGAAATATCCATCAGGCGATCCAGTCTTGCGAAGAATTCTGCTTCGTCCTTTGCCTGATAAGCGATACGTGGCAGGTTGATCGTAACAACGCCGACGGAACCTGTGGACTCACCGGAACCGAAGAATCCACCGGACTTCTTACGAAGTTCACGAAGATCCAGTCTCAGACGACAGCACATGCTTCGTACGTCACTCGGTTCCATATCAGAATTGATATAGTTGGAGAAATAAGGTGTACCGTATTTAGCTGTCATCTCAAAGAGCAACTTGTTGTTCTCGCTCTCTTCCCAGTTGAAATCTCTGGTAATGGAATATGTCGGAATCGGATACTGGAAGCCACGTCCATTGGCATCGCCCTCGATCATAATCTCGATGAATGCCTTATTGACCATATCCATTTCCTTCTGACATTCGCCGTAGGTAAAGTCGATCTGTGAACCGCCCACCCAGCACTGCTCATTGGCCATATCCTTCGGAACGGTCCAGTCGAGTGTGATGTTGGTAAATGGAGACTGTGTACCCCATCTAGACGGTGTGTTGACACCGAAGATGAAAGACTGGATGCACTGCTTGACTTCTTTCTGAGTCAGATTATCGACTTTAACAAAAGGAGCAAGATATGTATCAAAGGAAGAGAATGCCTGCGCACCAGCCCACTCGTTCTGCATGATGCCCAAGAAGTTGACCATCTGGTTGCAGAGCGTAGAGAGGTGACCTGCCGGTGCAGATGTGATCTTACCAGTTACACCACCGAGGCCCTCCTGAATCAACTGTTTCAGAGACCATCCTGCGCAATAACCTGTCAGCATACTCAGGTCGTGAATATGAATGTCAGCTTTACGATGTGCTTCAGCAATCTCCTCATCGTAGATTTCACTCAGCCAGTAGTTGGCTGTGATGGCACCGGAGTTAGAGAGAATCAAACCACCAACACTATAAGTAACGGTAGAATTCTCCTTGACACGCCAGTCATTAATCTGGAGATAGTTATTGATAATGTCCTTATAGTTGAGCATCGTATTGCGAACATTACGAACCTTCTCACGCTGTTTTCTGTAAAGGATATAAGCCTTTGCGACGTCAGCATAGCCTACTTCAGACAGAATCTTCTCGACACTGTCCTGGATGTCCTCAACTGAAACGAGGTCATTCTTAATCTTTCCTTCGAAATCACTGGTTACACGAAGAGCCAGCATGTCAATCACACTTGGATGATACTGCTTATTACATGCTATAAAAGCCTTCTCAATTGCTGCGCTGATCTTCGCAACATTAAAATCTACCTGTACGCCATCACGCTTAGATACCCGATACATTGTCACGCCTCCAAAAATATAACTCTTAAACGAGAGAAAAATGGCCGAACCGGCCACAACAATCCACCCCTCAAATGGTCGTTATATCCAAGATATCACTTCGAAAATTATTGTCAATATCTTGTGAAGAAAAATTTTGGCAACACAATATATTGTGTATTTCGAATTTTTCATTTGACATTTTTCCAAGCATAACAACTCGGAAAATGCAATAGATTTCCGTAAATTTCTTTAGACTCCTCTTAATGCGGACTCTTTCACGTAAGGTGCAACGATGTCCAGGAATCGATTCATCTCTTCTGAAGAGAATGCACCGAGATTTTTGCCTGGAACGGTGTCTCGTTCCACATATTGTTGCAAGAAATATTTGTTCGCTCCCGCTAGCCACTCACCGATTTTCTGAAACGATGACTCGTCATGAAGTGGCTTCACAACTGTGGTGCGGAACTCATAATCAATATGTCCTTCAAGAAGGAACGCCACACTCCTTCTTACTTTTGAAACATCAAAAGCTGGAATGCCAACGGTCTGACCATATTTCTCTGGAGAATTCTTAATATCCATCGCAACATAGTCCACAAGACCTGCATTTACAATTTCAATCAAACGATCCGGATGATTTCCATTCGTATCCAGTTTAATCAAGAAGCCCTTCTCATGGATTGCAGAAAGAAACTGTAAAATCTCCGGTCGCAGCAGCGGCTCACCTCCGGTCACCGCCACACCGTCAAGAAGTCCCCTGCGTCTATCCAAGAAAGAAAGAAATTCCACATCGTCCATCTCCGCCGGTGCATCCACGGACAAGAGCTCCGCATTATGGCAGAACGGGCAACGGAAATCACATCCGCCGAGAAATACCGTGCAGGCAACTTTCCCTGGATAATCTAATAATGTCATCTTTTGTAAACCATGTATCTTCATGCCAATCATTATATCAATAATTCTCTCCCTGCAAGCAGAGAAAACAGAAACTTGTCTCACAAAATGAAACAGAAAACCCAGGCCACATCTCCCGGGTTTTCTGTTTAAGAGGGGGTAATATGAATAGTATAGAAAACTTCTTTTACTTTGGTCGAAGCACTTATAGCACTTCCAATTACTTCGCACTCTGCTTGTTCTTTCTTGCCAGGATAATACTCTGAACCAGAAGGAAGATACAGATCATGGCTGCAACAGTGATGTTAGACCACCATGGTTCGTCAAAGCCGAGCGAAGCGACGATGTTCTTGATGGTGCTCAAAGAAAGCACACCGAAGAACGTACCGCCAATGTTACCAACACCGCCTGTGAGCATCGTGCCGCCGATGATGGAAGATGCGATGGCATTCATCTCAGCGCCAGATGCATTGGAAGGAGATCCGCATCCAACATGGAGGAAGTAGACGAAACCACCGATACCGGCAAGCAGTCCGCAAAGCACATGTGCCAAGAACTTCGTACGACGTACATTGACACCCAGCATATTGGCACTCTGGTTATTGCCACCTACTGCATAGCAGTGACGGCCGAATCTACCCCAACGAAGTAAGATAAACAGTACAATGACGACGAACAGCGCCACCAGCACACCAATCTCTACATAAGCAGGAATATAGTTGCCAATCTTGTTCACAGAGCCCATGCCAGGCACATTGATTCGCTTATTCTTCAGTTTTACGAATTCTTCGTTCTGCACGTTGAACTGTGTCGCGTTGATAATCGTCGTCATGCCCTTCGCAAAGAACATACCGGCCAGTGTCACGATGAAAGGCTGGATGTTAAGGTAGGCCACGAGATATCCTTGCACCAGACCGAACGCAAGACCGATTCCGATAGCAATCAACATTGCTTCGTATATATTTCCGCCCTGCTTGTCGAGTAACACCGCACAAGCCATCGCAACCATTGAAGTGACCTGACCGACAGAAATATCGATACCGCCGGTAATCATGACGACACTCATGCCACAAGACAGGATAATCAGATACGCATTCTCATTGAGAATGTTGAAGAATGTCTGCGGCTTGGTAAATCCTTTCCCCAAGAAAGCCACTGCACAGATGTACATCACGAAAAATACAGAGACTGTGATGATTAGAAGCAGATTCGTATCGGACAGTCCAACACGATTCTTCCGTATGAGTTCTTTTTCACAGGAAGCCATATCAACCCACCTCCTTTGTTATTCGCGTATCGTCTGATTTGGTATTCTTGCGAGCATTTCTCTTCTCACTCATCTTCTTCTTGAGCACATTCAACTTCTCTCGAACGACTGGTGCACTAATCACAATAAGAATAATGACGACGACTGCCTTGTAGGCTGGAACTGCGGTATTCTTGACTTTGTACTTGATGAGCGTTGTATTCAGAAACTGGATAACATAGGCACCCAGAATGGAAGCAGTCATGCTGAACTTACCACCACCTAGATTGTTACCGCCGAGGGCAACCGCCAGAATAACGTCCATCTCAATGTCTTTGGCCACAACGGAGTAGTTGATGGTAGAAAGACGGCTGACCTGAAGGAAACCTGCTACTGACACGCAAGCACCTAGGATCACGAACGTCAGGAACTTAATGAATTGCGGGTTAATGCCATTCAATCGGGAAGAATTCGCATTGATACCAACTGACTGCGAATAGAGTCGCAGATTGGTAAACTTCAAGACTATTGCAATCACGATGATACAGGCAATGGTCACAAATATCGGTGTCGGAATCGGAATTCCCGGAATGAAATTTCCACAATAGCCAAAACTTGGTTCAGAGACTACGGGCAACTCATTATTGTTGATCCATGCAGCGATGGAACGACCAGCCGTAAACAGGATCAAGGTTGCAACCATAGGCTGTATCTTGAAGTACGCTACGATGAGACCGTTAAAAGCACCGAATAACATGGATACGATCATGGCGACAAGGAATGCAACAATGATCGGTGCTGCAAGTCCCTCCGGTCTGGAAGTATTTCCGCACACCACCTTCAAGGCTACACTACCTGCGATGGTCACCGTCGCACCTACACTAATATCCTGTCCACCGGTAGCGGACGTCACAAGTGTCATACCGATTGCCAGAATGACTAATTCAGATGCATTGTTCAAGATATTGATCAGATATCCGGAGAGAACCGGATCGCCATTACTATTACTGCCCAGCGCAATCTTGAAAAAGGAAGGATCTTTAATCAGGTTAAAGATAACCAGCGCCAGCAACGCAGCAATCGGAATGAATAGCTGGTTGGAGACAATTCTTTTGATCCCGTTCTGCCAAGCTTTCGGCTGTTTCAGCTTGATTTCTGATGTACTCATCAGGATTCACCTCCTGCAATCGTTTCCATAATCGTATTCTGGTTGAGTTCGCTCCCCTTCAATTCACCGACTACCTTGCCATCACGCATAACGATCAGTCTGGAGCAAGTACGAATCATCTCATCCAGTTCGGAAGAGATAAAGGTTACGCTCTTCCCTTCAGATGCAAGTTTCAATACAAGCTTCTGAATCTCAACCTTGGTACCGATATCAATTCCACGTGTCGGTTCATCCAGAATCAGATACGAAGGGTTGGCAAGAAGCCATCTGGCTAGGATAACCTTCTGTTGATTACCACCCGACAACGACTTAATTGGCGTATTGGAAGATGCAGTCTTGATATTCAGAAGTTTGATGTATTCATCGGCAAAAGCTTCCGCCTGGGCGCGACTGAAGGGACGGAAGAATCCCTTCATGACCTGTAGCGCCAGAATGATGTTGTCTCGAACCGAAAGATCACCGACGATACCATCACGTTTTCTATCTTCCGGCAGATAACAGATGCCGTTTCTCATGGCATCCAGCGGCTTTCGGATGCGAACATCCACGCCGTCTATTCTTACCCTACCGCCTATTACACGATCCGCGCCATAGATAGCACGCACACACTCGCTTCGTCCGGAACCTAGAAGTCCTGTAAATCCGTTGACTTCTCCTTTTCGAATTGCGAAATCAAATGGTTTGATTCCGGTCGTTCCGGTAAGATGCACTGCTTCGTATACAGGGGTACTGTCATAGTCAATTCTACCCTCATCGTCTTCACCCTTAATATCGGCCATGTCATCAAAATCCTTACCAAGCATTTTCGATACGAGTTGAACACGCGGGAGATCTTCGATGACGTACTCGCCCACGAGTTGACCGTCACGAAGAACAGTAATTCTGTCACATACTTCATAGACCTGTTCCAAGAAGTGCGTGACGAAGATGATGCCAACGCCCTTTTCCTTTAGGGTACGCATCAGTTTAAAGAGTTTCTCCACTTCCTGTTCATCCAACGAGGAAGTCGGTTCATCTAAGATCAGAACCTTACATTCCATATCCACCGCACGTGCAATGGCAATCATCTGCTGAACCGCAATGGAGCAACTTCCTAATTGTTGTTTTGCCTTCGCAGGAATGTCGAGTCTCTGAAGAATTTCCGTCGACTTGGCATTCATTTGCTTCCAATTGGTCAACGGTTGGGAAGATCGTCCGATAAACATATTCTCTGCCACGGTCAGGTTCGGACATAGCGTAATTTCCTGATACACCGTGCTAATGCCGAGATTCTGGGCATCCTGTGGGGAACGGATATGTGCAGGAGTTGTTTCTCCGTCTAGAAAAATCTCTCCACCGTCTTTAGGATAGACGCCTGTCAATACTTTAATCAGCGTAGACTTACCCGCACCATTCTCTCCCATCAGGGCGTGAATCTCACCGCTGCGAAGTGTCAAGTCTACGCCCTCCAGCGCACGCACGCCAGGGAAATACTTGCAGATTCCACGCATTTTCAATATCGCGTTCTGGTCCATCGTATTCGCCTCATCTCTTTCTATATAATAGGGATGTGCGGCGCGGTGAGGACCGCACCGCACATCCTTGTAGCTTACTTCTAATGAATGACTGTTCAGTAATCAGATACCGTAGTTGTTTACATCGTCCTGAGTGATCGTCTTGGCATCGAAGCCCTTCTCATCCAAGATAACGACCTTCTGTGTTGCGCCATTCTTGATGATATTGTCAATGTAAGAGGCCTGGAAAGGATTGCACTGTCCATCGTAGTTCCAGTTGCCAGCGAGCAATTCTTCAAGCGCCCACTTATTGCAGTCGAAACCGATCACGATAACGTCTTTGCCAACACCATGAGAGATGTTTGCAGCATCCAGAGCCATTACAGCACCTTTGGCCATATCGTCGTTCTCTGCGTAAATTACGTTGAACTTCTCACCGGAGTCGATGACGGACTGAACGATCTGTTGTGCTGTCTGAGCGTTCCACTCGGCAGTCTGTTGTGTAACGATATTCCAGTTAGCTTCTGCAGCAACCTTGGTGTCGAGTGCACCAGAACGACCAATCTGAGCGGAGGAACCCATTACACCCTGAATGTGAATGATGTTGTATTCAGAGAGATTCTGGGAAGCGAGCCAATCTACAGCTGTCTGGCCTTCTTTTGCCATATCGGAAACGATGGAAGCTTCGTAGAGGCTCTCATCTGCATCGATCGTACGGTCAAAGAGAATAACCTTAATACCTGCATTCTTTGCATCCTGGAGAACTGTGTCCCAACCGGATGTACCTGCAGCAGAAATCAAGAGATAGTCTACTTCGTCCTGTACGAACTTCTGTGCAGCAGCAATCTGCTCATCGTTCTTCAAGCTGTAGTAGAAAGATGCATCGTAACCATTCTCTTTGGTGAATGTCTTCTTCATGTCTGCATCGTTAGCCGTACGATAACCGGATTCATTCGGATCATTGTTGATGATACCGACTTTGATCAGTTCACCGTCTGCCTTCGTAGCCCCCTGTGATGCTTCGGAATTTGCGCCGGCCTCTTCCTTCTTCTCAGACTTCTTGCATCCGACAAGTCCGAGTGCCATGGTTCCGATCACGGCCACTGAGAGTAAAACACTTAGAAATTTCTTCATAATTTTTGCCTCTTCTTTCTTATGAATTTGTTTTTTCTGCGAGGGAGTATCTTGCTCCCCCGTCGTTCTGACAACAGTAAACACCACTGAAAAATCAACTACAATGTATTCTCGTATCACAAGAACGAAATGGTTAAAGTGCCCAAATTCAACTTCACAGCGGCGCGCAAAATCTAATACAAATTCAGATTGAAGGCACGCTTTTGTCGGATATTTTCCTTATTATGTCGGATTTTTTCCGATTCTGCTCGCGTGATTGGCTTTCAAATCACATACAACTTGTCCAATCAGACGAACTGTTTTCAGAAAATGTAATACGTTTCTATTCCAACACGTGAAAAAAACCAACACACCTGAAACTTCTCGATATAAGCACGCGGAAAACTTCCCAAGATTTCATACTGCAACTACATTGTTTGTCAACAAGAAGACTCCGTATAATGAAGACAGTTTATAGTTCTCGGATATATTACAGAATGAGGGAAACGAATGGTTTTCAAGTATCAGGAAATTGCCAATCATCTTGAACTGGAAATTCTGCAGATGCAGTCTGACGGAAAATGCAAACTTCCTACCGAGCAGGAACTGTGCAAGACGTATTCCTGCAGTAGGCAGACTGTCCGAGCAGCTCTGGATATTCTTGAATGCGAGGGGCTTATCATCAGACGTCAAGGAAGTGGTGCTTTCTTAGCCAATTCTCAGATTCGCCAGAAGAACTTCGTATGGTTTCTCACGGAAGATCAGGATGAGTATATCTATCCCGATTTAATCTCCCAGTTAAGAGCTATGTTCTCGGACACACACTTCTCGTTGTCCTGCCGTAGCACCGGCGGTTCCATCAGCAAGGAACGCGAGCTACTTTCCGAGGCACTGAACCAACTCCCTGCAGCCATCATTATCGAGCCGATTCGCGATGCCATTCCCAATCCGAATCTCCCTCTTATCGAGACATTACATAACCAAGGTGTGCCGATTATCTACCTATACTCCGCATATCCGTTGCCAACGGATGCCATCGTTATTCGCGAAGACAATCAAGATGGTGCTACCATGTTGGTCTGTCATCTGGCCAACCGCGGACACCGCAAAATCTCCGGTCTCTTCTGTGCTGACGACTCTCGTGGACTTTCCCGTTATCAGGGATGCATACATGCATGTCACGATATGGGTATACCTTTTGACGAAGACGCCTATTACCTATTTACCTCTTCCGAAATGAAGAAGCTTCGCGAAGGCGACGCCTCGCTTCTACGTCGGTTTATCGACAATTGTCTCCAAGATAAGACAGCCATCATCTGCCAGAATGACATCATCGCACACGCACTGATATCTTTGCTCGAGAAGAAGGGCTACAATGTGCCTGAAGATATTGCCGTAACTAGTTTTGACAACAGTTACTACGCCAATTCGGGGAGCACACGAATCACCTCTCTCGGCCATCAGGAGAAAGCCGTCAGCTATGCTCTAGCGCAATCCGTCAAAGCAGCTGTGGCAAGACATGTCGTAACGAAGACTCATCTTCCTTGGACGCTTCACGTCCGCGCCAGTGGTTAATCTAATCTTGGTGATTCTTCCACTCAATCAGACTCTTCCTATCATCAATATGTTCGCTGATCGATGAAATCTTGTGTGAGATTCTCTTTCGTGTACACTGCTTCCGAAATATACACTGTTTTCAGAATGTCCTCACCGTTTCGGTATTTCTGAATCAATTCTTCGACGAGTGGTCCGTGTAAAGGATTACATTCCACACAAAGGTTGATCTTGCCTTCGAAGCAGAGCTGCAACGCCCGTTGCGTCGCATCAAAGGTGATGATTTTTACTTTCCCGTTCTCACCATAACTAATTCCTGCCTCGTCCAAGGCTCTCATCGCGCCGAATGTCATATTGTCATTCTCGCTATAGATCACATCGAAGTCCTGATTCTGCTTCAGATAATTGGTCATGACTTCATAGCCTTTCGCCTCGGTAAAATCACCATCCAATTGTATGACGATGTTCCAGTCATCGTGGCGCTGATTTGCTTCTTCCAGTGCTTTGGTACGCATCAGCTGTGCTGTGGAGCCATCTGTTCCTCTAAGGTGCAGAATATTCAGCTTATCTTCATCGGAAGACGGCAAATTCTGTTCAATCCACACGATGGCCTCTTCGCCTTGTTTGAGGAAATCGGAGCCGATATTCGTAAGATACAAGTCTCTATTCCAGACGGACACGGATCTATCCAAAATGATGACCGGTATTCCCGCTTCATGGACTTCTTCAAGAATGATGTCCCAGCCGTCCTCTGTTGTCGGTGCAATCACAATCAAGTCCACATCCTCAAGGATGAAGCGACGGACAGCTGCAAACTGATTGTCCTGCTGTTGTTTAGCATTCTCCATGATCAGTTCATATCCACGTTCGTTTGTAAAAGTCTCCTGCATGGAACGGGTATTCGCAAGGCGCCAGTCAGATTCTGCACCAACTTGTGAGAAACCAATAACAAAGAGTTCTTTGTCCGACTCCTGCTTGGCGGATTGCTTCGCACATCCTACAAGCAGCAACAACATCCAGACAGCAATGAAAGCTTTAAAGAATCGTCTCATTTGCAATCTCCACCTTTCTTGGAATGCGAATGCGAATTGTCGTTCCGACATCCGGTTGGCTCTCGACCTCCAGAAAACATTCATCAGCATAAAGAAGTTTCAATCTTTTCGACACAGACGGAAGCCCAAAGCTGGTCGTATCTTCTCCCAAAATGCGTTTCTTCAGTTTAGCTAATTCTTCCTCACTCATGCCAGCACCAGTGTCAGATACTTCCAAGACTGCAAAATCATTCTCAGCCTTACCGGTTACATGAATCATGCCCTTGCCACGCTTGGGTTTCAGACCGTGATAAATTGCGTTTTCTACCAGTGGCTGCATGGTCAGTTTCGGAAGTTTGACACACTCAATCTCCGGATCAATAGAAATCTCGTACTCCATGATGTCACGATATCGCACCTGCTGAATCTCCAGATAACTCTCAATATGTGTCTTCTCCTCGGCAACAGTCACGATATCTTTACCGTCACTTAAGAAAGAACGGAAATATGAGGAGAGACTGGTAACCATTTTCTCCGCCTGTTCATTCTTACCAATCTCAATCAGCCACACGATAGCATCTAGCGTGTTATAGAGAAAATGCGGATTGATCTGTGCCTGGATTAGCTTGAGCTCAATCTCACGAAGACGAATCTGCTCCTGGCGGTTCAGTTCAATCTGCATGTCTAATTTCCCGGCCATATCTTCAATACCGATACTCAGAAGCGACAAACTTGCATCGTCCGTCTTCACCGGCGTGTGCGGACTTAGGTCGCCTTGACCGATTTCCTTGACGCGATCGTTCATTGCTACAATTGGATCAGAAATGTCACGTCCCAATCGAACAGCTCTTCGAAGCACCAGCGGAGTCAGAATGACAATTACCAGAATGACGAATGCAATTTCCACCGTCAGCATAATATCAAGGCTCTTCTGAATCGAGGCCATCTCGCCGGCCTCATAGTACAGGTAGGAATACATGTAATCTTCAATCAATTGGGTGACGCCATAAATATTCGTCTCCAATTGCTTCATCTGCTCATCGTAAAGTCGTGTCTGTTCAATACGATGCATATAATTATCCAAGTTATCGCAAAGTTTTAGAACATTACTCATCGCCTTCCGGCTCTCTGCATTCTTGGAATTCTTCAACAATTCTTCTGCAAGATTACGTGCATCTTCGACATCGTTCCATGGAATCTCATCACTGCTTCCGCTTACATAGAGATACATCTTCAAGTCGACTTCATCTTTAAAGTTCTGATTGAATCCGGATGCTTTGACGATATTACCGGAGACAGAGGCATACATCAGGTTGCGCGTCAGGATCAACGTAAAGAGAATGATAAGAATTGCAACAATTGGCACAAACATCTGCAGGATGAGACGGAACATCTTTCCTTGTACAGTATGTTTACTGAATCTTTCTTTCAAAAGCTTCATTCTTCTACACTTTCTCCGTTGCGATACTGACTTGGCGTGCATCCTTGATTCTTCTTAAAAACGAAAGAGAAATACCTGGGGTCTTTGTATCCGATCTCGCCCGCAATCTCACCGGACTTCTTACTGGTATTTCGAAGGAGTTGTTTGGCTCGTGCCATACGCTTCTTCGTAATATACTCGACAAAAGAAAGTCCGACCTTGTGACTGAAGAGGGCACTGAAATAATTGGAGCTGATGTTGATTGCTTCCGCTACACTATCCAGAGAGATATCTTCATCTGCGTAATGCTCGTTAATGTAGGTCACCGCATGATCGATGATATCATTTCCTCTCTTCTGCGCCTCGGCATCACGAAGTTTGATCGCAACTGTTAGTACATTTCTTAGGTAATCGCCTACATCCTCTGCCGAATCATTCGAATCGAAAGTCGGAAGACATCTCGACATTTCATCCGAGTCGACTTCCGCCTCCTTGAGTGCCAGTTCTACATTCACTCGAATACTTACAAGAAGATAGTAACGGAATAGTAATGATTTCTCACTTCCATCTAGGCTTGCAATATACTCGTTTGTGAATGTATCGACCTCGTTGATCGTACCGGTCTGAACAAAGTAACGGATAATCATTGGATCGAATTTGCCGGCATCGATCTTCTGAATCTCAGCGTCATTCGGCATAAATGTCTCCTTCTGAATCTGTTCGGAAGTAAAGACATGTTTTCTCGGGAAAAGATGTCGGTAAGCAAAAGCTCGGTTCGCATCCGCATAGCAGGAAGACAGACCACTTAGACGGTTCGTCGGCACACCTACCGCCACATGCCAGTCCAGCGAAGAGGATGTCTCCTCACAATGCTGACGAATCATCTCCACACACTTATCCGCAAGTCTTGGCAGGCTCTCGTCATCCCCCTTAATCAACACCGCATAAGAAAGGAGATTGCACCGAAAGAGAATATAATCCGGATAACGCATGAACTGATTCAGCAGATTCTCCGTCACTTTGGCTGCATCATCTGTATAGGTTGACTGTTGCAGGTCACGGATGGAGAAAATGACGATGTTATAACCATTCGCCAGCAGATTCAAATGCAGTTTATTTGCTTCTTCGTAGATTTCTGATACAGACATCGAGCCCTCCACCAGTTTCTCGAAGAAAGCTCGGTGCGACATACGTTCAAATTTCTTAAACTCTTGCTCATACTGACGAAGATAATCTTTCTGGTCATTCTCTTCGGTAATCTTCTTTCTTATTCCTTCCAAAGCAGCAATCATATCCGCTTTGGTAATTGGCTTCAGAAGATACTGTTCGACGCCTAGTTCAATCGCCTTACGTGCATATTCGAAGTCACTATATCCACTGATTACGATGATCTTCAGGTTAGGAAGTTCCTGAAGAACCGTCTTACTCAATGAAAGTCCGTCCATGAACGGCATGGTGATATCTGTAATCAGTACATCAGGGCGAAGTTTACGGATCATGGGCAACGCCATCTCACCATCCGGCGCATCCCCGACAAATTCGAAGCCGTATTTCTCCCACGGAATCATGTCGCGCAAACCTTCCCGCACGATACTCTCATCCTCACAGATAAATACTTTAATCAGCTCCATCGAACCCTCCAGCTCACGTTTTCATGGTATATCTAGCATATTAGCTCTTCACACCATAATCAGACCATACAAAAGAATTAACGATAGACAGCGCCGTTGCTTCGCTCTGATCGAGTTTCGCCTGCTCTTCATCATATATGCTGACAGAAACCATTACATATTGTTCCTCGCCTAGAATGTAGTACTGAATCGTGCGATTCGTCTCCTTCGTAAGATGAAAGCATAGCACCGTCACTCCGGAACCGGTAATGATTGATGAATCGTCAATCTCAACATCATCCTTCTTCTCACTCGCCTGTTGATTCAGACTTGTAAGAATATCCTGCTTAAACTTCACACTCTCATCCTGCTTATAGTCACATACACTTGCATATACAGTAATATTGTTTGGATATTCATACTCCGCTGTGCCAGCGTACACATAAGTAAAATAGAAAGGTGCAGAAGAATGTTCCGGCACTTCAGTCCATCCTTCAGCCATATCAAAGGAGCCGAAACGCTTGGTCAACTGTCGATTCGAGCTTGGATCCTGAGATCGATCTTCTGTGGTCGTGATTTCGCTTTCTAACATAGCGGATATTTCCGCTTCCATATCAACGGTCGTCGTAGCAATCGTATATTTACTTTCTTTACCGCTACACCCAGATGCGGTCAACATTGCGACGCCCATCAAGCAGATCAAAGATCTTCTTATACAATTCTTCATTGCATGCCTCTTATCAGAAAAAACTTTCAAGACGTTCTCTCTCAGCAAAGACACCTTACCTCACCGAGAGAGAATCATCTCATCGCAACTATTTTACCAAAATATCCTCATCTGTGATATATGGCATGTGGAATATACACACATCAAAAGTTCAGTCTGTCTTCCCCTGTTCATACTGGACATCGAACATGGCCTTCATGGTCGGGTTGTCACGTGTCAGCTTCTTCACCGAGAGGTCCTGAAGCTTGTCATTAGCCAGACGCATATTTCTTCCAGACTTCAGGAGGTCTTCTTTGGTCTTCTCCAGCGCCTTGATACTCTTATCAATATCATCAATGGCCGCCTTGAACTGGTCGCTGGCCAGACGTACGTTATTGCTGAACTTGTCCTTAAAGTCGTTCATGGCATTCTCAAAATTCGTAATATCAATGTTCTGATTCTGGATAACGGCCAACTGATGCTTATAAGACGCCGCGTTCAGCGAAGCATTACGCAGGATGGTAATAAGTGGGATGAAGAACTGTGGGCGGATGACGTACATCTTCTCATATTCATAGGACACATCTACGATTCCATTGTTATAGAGTTCGCTGTCCGCTTCCAGAAGAGAAACCAGCACTGCATATTCGCACCCCTTCTCCTTACGGTCCTTATCCAGTTCCTTGAAGAAGTCCTTATTCTTATGTTTCGTCGCCGTGGTATCCATCTCATTCTTCATTTCGAACATGATGGAGATGATTTCTGTACCATCCTCTGCGAAGTCACGATAGATATAGTCACCCTTACTACCACTTCTCGCATCGTTGTCTTTCCCGAACTGCGCCCTCGGGAAAGCCGTCATACGAATTTTGTTGAACTCACTCTCGCAGTGCTGCTCAAGCGACTCACCTACCATCTTCGTAGACAGCTTACTCTTATAGTCCTTGTGGTAACTAATTTCTTCATCTTTCCGCTTGAGTTCCTCGCGGTGCGCATCCTGCATAGACTTCTCTTTCAATTCATATTCTTTCTTCTCTAGGCTCAACTGGTTGCGAAGTTCAGTAATTTCAGACTCTTTCTGAGCAGTTGCCTCAATGAGTGCCGTCGCAGACTTAGTCTTGTCCAACTCAATTCTGGCATTGAGCTCCATGATTTTCGCATCCTTCTCGGATAGGGCCTTAAGATTGTCTGCTTCCTGCTGTTGAAGGGCCGTCTTCTTCTCGGACTCCGCCAACGCCAGCTTCTGCTCCAGTTCCGCTATACGCTTATCCTTATCCGCCTGCGCTTCCGTCACAGCCAACTTGACCGCGTTCTCCTTCTCTTCAAGAAGTCTGTGGTCATGCGCTTCTAATTCCTTACTGAATTCTTTGTCTCGCACCTGTTTCACGATGGCCGCATAACCGGACTCGTCAACCTGGAAAACACCGCCACACTTCGGACATTTAATTTCTTGCATGAGGAATACCTCCATTCATCCACTCGCGATCGCTCGCGTCAAACTTATCATTCTGTATCATTCTGTAGTCATTATAGCATCTTGCCTGTCCATTATTGGTACACTGACCGGTGAATTCAAAAAATCAGCGAAAATCCGCGAGTCATTTTCCCATACGAATAAACTCGATTAACGTCTCGATGTCGTCAAAATCATCGTAATCGCCAATAATACCTTCTCTATGGTAGACAATGCCGGCCTCTGCATTACGCTCCAGATGATCCAGCAGATCGTCCATTCCGTATCTTCTTACATATTCGGCAAAGGCTCTCGGCTTGATCTTATCCGCAAGAAGTCCTTTGTGGCAGGTCGCTGGGGTACAGCCGTCGGCCGCACACTCGTAGCACCCCTTGATTCCTTGCTCCAGCACGCATTTTCTCACCTCACACCACGCTGCATCCTGACACCATGACAGGTCCAGAAAACCGTCCTGACGACAGCCTTTGCAGGTGATATTCTCCGAGCAGAGGCAACAGGCCAGGCCACACCTTGCAATGCCCAACTCGCGCTTGGGCAGTCTTAACCACCGGACCGACTTCCGAAGTGCCTCGATCGTCTTGGTCTCGAGTACGCAACGAGCATTGCAGTGGTCCGCGGTGCGAAGTCGATCCTGAAGATCGATCTCCCCGTCACCCAAAGCGAGATGATTCTTCGGCGGCTCCTCTTTCCCATCGTGAATATGGAAATGCACCAGTTTGTCCTGACGTGCCAATATAAACGGCACATCTATCTCTTTCACCGCCTTCGAATGCCCGATATCCCATGTCAGGCCGAACTTCGGGCTCTGAAGCAGGAAATCGATCGCCTTCTGCTCGTATCCACGGAAGCCCTCGGTATTCTCGATGACGATCTTGATGTCTTCCTCACCGATCCATTCCTCACACAAATTGCGGTACTTCGCGAACGCCTTCATATATGTGTCAAAATCACGGTCGTACATCTGTACTTTCCGGTCTGGAAGCGTAATGTGAATGCCGTGATGCATATGCATATTGATGGTCAATGGTTGAGAAGGTTCGCCAAATCGGTCTTTCAGCGGCAACAATCGCTCCGCCACACGAATGGCTCGTCGCACGGTCTCAAGATAGGCCTCGGAAACCAGTGGGTTGAAATCCGCAATATTCAGATTCTCATCGAGATGAATGGTGTAGTAGATGCCTGCGGCTTCAGCAAGTCGAATCAGTCGATCCGTATCTTCTAACCGATCGATCTGATACTCAGGGAAATTCATATTTAACTCGATAAACTTGAGGCCTAGTTCGCGGCAAAGCGCCACATTTTCCTCAAGCGTTGAATTCTCAATCAATGTCGGCATTCCAAACTGAATCATATTCGTCCTCCTTACCCTATTTCCGGATGACTCCATCCTGATATTGCTAGTCTGCTTATACGCGAACTAGACAAGTATCATCGATCTCGCTGACGTGAGCAAATCCTGTGCAGCTCATGATGAAACGAAGTTCTGCATTCACATCGCTAATCATCTTCTTCGCGCCTTCGACACCGTCTTCTTCCAGAGATGGCAGCATCGAACGTCCGACCGCCGCCGCATCGGCGCCAAGGGCCAGACACTTATAGACGTCTGCTCCAGACTGGATGCCGCAATCCACAATAATCTTTACATCACGATCTTTCAAGGCTGCGCGAATACTTGGCAACATCATCAACGGCGGCACCGCATAGGGCATGCGTCCATGGTGATGGCTCACGATGATGGCCTGGGCGCCTAAGTCCGCCGCCTTGACTGCATCTTCCACGCTTAACACGCCTTTCACAAAGAACGGCAGGCGCGTCGAAGCAATATAAGATTCAATCATATCAGATGTCTGCTCAGCCATCTTCTCACCCATTACGATATCCAAACCGGTCATACCGAAGATGTGGTCGATATCCATTCCTATGCCCCAAGCACCTACTTCTTCTGCAAATTGAATCTGATCGCGTACTTTACCATTGTCTGCATAGGGCTTGACGATGCGGACCGTCTTCGCCCCTGTATTCACGATCTTCTGGAAAAAATCATTCTCCATCATCCCGACAAAGTTTAAGATATTGAGTTCTTTTGCCGCCGTAGAATACTCTTCAAGTCCGGTCATGGGACGATCTTTGTAGCCCATCAAGTGAGAGAAAGCCGGGGTCATCACAGGACTCGAAAACGTCTCACCAAAAAGCTGAACACTTGTGTCAGCCACGACGGAATCAATCAGACGTTCCTTAATCAGGATACTGTCCATGTAACGTGCAGTTATTTCATTCGCATCCGCCATTCGTTTGTATGTCATCTTGTCTCTCCTTTCGCTTTCGCGCGTATGCGCCAAGTTGCGCAACGTGCAGGATGAGAAGTACATCCTTTCGTCCACGGTGGCTTATAGAACGATTTCTCTACGTTTCACATCTTCCTGAATCGCTTTGGCGATCAATTTGTGGCCTTCCTCATTGGGATGAATACCATCGATGCAAAGGAAACGGGCATAGTCCTTCTCTTCTAAGAAGATGGATGTGATATCGATGACCGGCACATCGTTGGCAATCGCCATCTTGAAGACCTCGATGTTATATCGTTCATGCCAGTTGGTCATGAATTGCTTATCGTCACGCATCCACTTCATAATATTCTCCGCGTTTAGGCCACGCGAGATATGGGCGAAATATCTTGTCGAGTCGATCGGCGGAAGCGAGAGCAGGACCGGTCTTTTGCCCATGTCTTTGATCTCGTTAATGATGTTGGTATATGTACTTACGAAGTCTGTGATTGTATTGAAAGGCAAGTGTTCACGATCCGGCTCTTCTGCTATTTCTTTCCAGTTGAAGTCACAGTCATTGCCGCCGAATTCAAGGATGACATATTGACCGGAGCACTCACGAATCTTATCCAAACTTCTCTCTAGGACCTGTTCACCCTTGGTAATGGTGCTACCAAAGCGCGCTCGATTCTCCACGACAATGCCGAATGAATCCTCACATATTTTCTGGAAAGATGCCTCCGAAACATGATAATGCTCATCTTCGTAGATGACACCCTTTAATACCGAATCTCCAAATGCCGCAAAAGTTTCCATTACTTCACTTCCTCCCCACTATTCTGTTATTTTACCACAATCCAAGAAAATGTTTCGCTCGGGAAGCCTCCCTTGGCCTCTGGCGACTTAGGCTCGTTATCCGACTGTGTAAGCAAGCAGGTGAAAGTTCATGGATTTTCGGTCAAATGCACAACGGTGTGAAGTGACTATTTCCCATCTCGTCATGGTAGAATTTCTCCTATGATTGAAGTGGAGTTTTGCTATGTCTGAGATGAGTCACAACAAATTATTGAAACGTCGTAAGTCGGAACATGTCGTGGACATGCTCAACGGTCCGGTGCTCATGCCGCTGATCCTCTATAGTGTGCCGATTGTGATCACACAGGTTCTCCAGCTACTCTTCAATGCCGCCGATATTGTGGTCGTCGGTCAGTTCGTCGGCGATACCGCCGTTGCCGCAGTTGGCTCCTGCTCCCCGCTCATCAACCTGATTATTAACCTGTTTGTCGGCATCTCGTTAGGCGCCACTGTCGTGTTGGCTGCAACACTGGGTGCGAATCAGAAAGATCGCATCCATGATCTGACGCACACCATCTTCTCTTTGGGTGTGATCTTCGGCGTACTCACCGGCATCGTCGGTGTCATCTTTGCACGTACTTTCTTGGAATGGATGGGGACGACGGCTGAATCCATCGATCAGGCCACCACATATATGCGCATCTACTTCATCGGTGCTCCCGCTTTCATGATCTACACCTTCGGTCGTGCCATCATCGTCGCAACCGGTGATACGAAGCGACCGCTGATTTATCTGACGACCTCCGGAGTACTCAATGTGATCCTCAATATCGTTCTGGTCGCTGGCTTCAACATGGGCGTGGCAGGTGTTGCCATCGCAACCGTTGCCTCGCAGATCCTCTCCGCCATTCTGATGACCATGGCGTTGATGCATCATTCCGGCGAATGTCGACTCTTCATCTTCGAATTGCGCATCCGTAAGAAACCATTGTCGAAGATTCTGAAGCTCGGTCTGCCGGTCGGATTGCAGAACACGCTGTTCTCTTTCTCCAACGTCATTATCCAGTCCTCCGTCAATTCACTCGGTACTTTCTGTGCCGCGGGCAACAGTGCCTGCATGAACATCGACTCCTTCATCTACGCGGGCATGAACTCCTTTACACAGGGTTGCATGACTTTTGCCGGACAGAATTACGGTGCGAAGAAGTATGAGCGTCTAAACGATATCTATCGCGCTTCACTTCTGGCTATTACTTCCATTGGCCTGATTCTCGGCTTCGGTGCCTATGTTTTCGGTGAGCCTCTGCTACGTCTGTATCTTCCTGATTCACCGGAATCCATTAAATTCGGCATGGCCCGCATGCTCATTCTGGTTATACCCGATTTTCTCTGCGGTCTCATGGACTGCGGTTCCGGCATGCTTCGTGGCATCAAGCGTTCCGTCTACCCGATGGTTGCTACCGTTATCGGAAGCTGCGGGTTACGTCTCCTTTGGGTATATACGATTTATGCGCATTATAAAGCCAGGAGTGAAGGCGTCGCCGCCTACAAGATTCTCCTGGCTTCGTACCCCATTTCATGGGCCATTACTTTTGTTGCGCTCTTCCTCTACTATGTAGTTGTGAAGCGTAAGCTTACCCGCGAATCTCAGGTTTCCTGAGACTCGTTCTCGGGTGTTTCTACCGTATTCCCTTCATCTGTTTCCACAGTATCTACGCCACTGTTCGAATTTTCTTTCTCGAGCGATGCCGTGGCCAGACATAATTTCTTCTTCAGATCGATGTTTCTCTTCTTCTCAATCATTAGGAACACCGCCAGAACTAATACAACCAGACACGACACGATAATGATGATGTTTCCTGTTCCGAAAGAAGTGCCGTATCCCCTTGCGTTCTCATCTCGGATCATACGAAGACCGATAAATAATGCTTGTCCATCCATGTCTACGCCTTCTTGCAGGTTAAACACTGTTTGGGATCCGACTGGCTTATCTTTATCCAAATCGAAAGATACCATGCCATCTTTTACTTTGAGGCTTTTGTCTTTATACTTTACCTCAATCTCCCGAATGGGCTTATGCGACTTACTTCTCGAAACGAACAAATAAGTATCCTCACTCCCCTCGAAAATAGACGTTCCACGAGTGAAATAGTTGTATAAAGAATTTCGAACAATTACCTTCGAATAATTACCGGGAACATTGCTATCGAAGCGGCCGACAATATCCGTAATCGCTTCATCAGGATTAGTTGTCGTCGTATATCCCAGCACAATCGGGTATCCATCAGGATTGATATCGTAACAGGCACGACCTTTGATCGTCCTTACAAAAAGTGGTGTAAAGCCTTCTTCATAGCAAGCCTGGAGCGCATCATCGTACTTGAAGTCACAGAAACCACGTATATCTCGGATATAGGTTGTCTCCTTCTGTGAAATGACTTCTTTAATTTGGTTGAAATCATTTGTCTGGAAGATCAATCGTGCCAGATCTTCCGTAATCATGTCCATAGCAATCCAACCGTAGTAGGCACCGAAATCAAACTTGTAGTTCATGAGCAACTTATTCATTTCCTTCGCTTCTGCGCCACCTGTTGGAGGCACTAACACGTCCATGAAAGGAAATTTGATTCCTAGGTTATTACATACTTTCTCACCATACTCGTTATACGTAAACTGTCCCGTACATGAAGTCCATGCTGCGCGGAAGGCCTCACTTGGCTCAGCTTTCTTCTCTTCCGCATCGTCGCGGTATTTCTTCGTCTTTTTTGTATCTAAACTCTGCTTTGGCGCGCTGTCAAAAAAAGGTTTCAATCTTGCCCATTTATCGTTATATGAAAGATCATATTCATTGAATTTCCCCTGGTCCATGAAATCGCCAAATCCCACTTCATCTGGGAAATGGTAAATCTTACCGCGACTCTCGCCCATTTTCTTTTGATACAAGTCTTGATTCTGAATATCTTCGTAATGAAGTAGTTGTTCTTCGGTTGATGGATTCTTCGGGCCTTTTTTGAAGCGATTAATGATTGCTGCTTCTTCGCGTTTCATTTCTCTTCTGTAGCACAGCTCATTCTGATAGGATTCTGTCGAAGGGTCTTTAAACTTCTCGTCGTATTGGTAGTACTCATTTCGCGTAAAGTAAAAGATCGTCTCGCTAGGATGTTCCTCAAGGAAATCGGCCATCTCGTCGAGAACCATATTGTAAGTGTAATTCACCTTATCTCCTTCTTTGTTTACGATATAACCATCACAGCAAACAAAACCTTGTCCATGGCAAACATATAACTCATGCTTTTCATCTTTTGTGCCAATATCGTCTGGGTCACCGGGATATCGAAGTCTGATATCAAAGAAGCGCACACCAGCTTCGAGTTGTTCCTTGATGGAAAGAGTCTGGCACTCTGCCATAGAACCGAATCCGGCTGTCGCATTGTGAAGTCCCGAATCGTGTGAACCCGGAATATTCATTGATGCTAAATAGGCAGTATCCGGAATTTCCTTCATCCAGTCCGAAGCACTTAGATTCTTGATGTCCACTTGGTTTGTGTTATCGGTCTCACCTTTATCGTCCGCCAGAAGCGTAATCCCCTGCGACATAAGAATCATGACACACAGTACCAAAGCAACTATCTTTCTATGAAATCGTTTCATTAATTCTCCTCCTTTAATAAATCGATTTTCGGCATTGTAACATATGGACCACATGGTTTCTTACACAGATTGTATATAGTCTATGAACAATCTGTAACACTGAGCGTGATTGGCTATGTCACAACTTTGTTTCTATCTCTTCGATTAATTCCTCGCTTGATTACAATTTCCAAAAGCGGCACCAAAGCCACTACCGGCAGAAGCATCCCTGCTATTTCATATGACGAGCCGATCAGCGCATTGAAAACAGAATGGAAGATCGAAGCAGTGATCAGAATCGCCAACGAACCGGTGTAGAAAAGCTTTCGATTTGAATAAATCAGGATGATGCCGCATCCAACCCATAGCGTAGCGATTGCATGCATCAAACCGCTTCCGAAGCTTCGAGCAAGCACAGTCGCAAAGTCCATAGCCCCATAGGACTGGGCTAGGATCATTGCATTCTCAAAAATAGCAAAACCAACGCCCAGCGAGACCGCACACTGAAGAACATCCTGTTTCTTCGGGCGCAGGATATAGGCATAAAGAAATAGTGGCACAGATTTACAGAGTTCTTCCACAAATGGCGAAATATTCACCACGTAGAAACGCAACGGCTGACCTGAGATTTGTAGAACAAGTGTGTTCACTTCTCCGGTAAACAGGCAAACCGTCATGCCAATAATAACAAATAACATCGCAATACGGGAACGTCCCTTACAGATTAACACCGTCAAGGCCATCGGGATCACAATACTGATGTAGAGATTGAGATTGATCAAGTCCATTGGCGGTCACCTCTCACTGCAAAGAAAGAAACCAAGGTAGCAAGCACCGCTGAAAGCAGCGAAATCATGTTCCCCCACAGACTGCTATGAAGAAGTACAATAGTCGAAACATCCAATGTAATTACAAATAATAACACAAAAAAGTTGCTCATCCGCGAATGTTTCAGAAACCCATCCGCATCAGAAGGATAGATTAGATTTCGTAATGCAAAGAAAGAAACCGGAACCGTAGGAAGCAAAATGAGAAGAATCAGCAAAGCAGGTATATTTCCCAGTGTATGCGCACGGAAGAAGATATAAATCAGCATTCCTATCGTTACTATCGGCGCAATCATCGCCTGAAGGTCTGCTCGCATCTTCTTTCCCTTCTCTTCATTTTCGGAACGATTGAGCGAGCTGTATTCAGCGGACAGAAGGAACATCAAAGAACCGAACACGCCCAGCTCACCAAGGGAAACATAATGATACTCATCGACAAGATAATTGACTAATAAGGAGAGTTGTTGAAAACTCAGGCACCCTACCGCAGCAACCAGCATCTGAAAGTAGAATGGCTTATCTTTGCGGAACAAATGAAATGCGCCGTACAAGACGCCACACAATGTAAATATGAAAGAAACGAGCGAAAACGCAATTCTCACACCAAGTCTCCAGCAAAATCATGATATTAATTTTAACATATTACGCCGTTATTCGCAATTTGCGGACAATATGTCATGGATGTTTAGGTAGGAATTGCGTTCCGCTCGTCACTTCATTTGACTTCTTCTATTCGGAGGAATTTCGTTAAGATATTTTCTTCATATCCTTCTCTTCTAAGGTCTTTCCGTTCTTCAGAACAACTGTACGTGTACCATACTCGGCGCAGGCATTGGAGTGGGTGACCTGAAGAATCGTGATCCCCTTCTCACGATTCAACTTTCTGAAAAGTTCCATGATCTCGTCGCCGGCCTTGCTGTCGAGGTTACCGGTTGCTTCGTCCGCGAGGATGATCTCCGGGTGTCCGATGATAGCACGGGCAATGGCGACACGCTGCTGCTGTCCGCCGGAGAGCTTGGACGGCATACTCTTTCTCTTCGCAGTCAGGCCGGTGATCTCTAGGATCTCATCCAGTTCTTTCTTCAAGGATGCACGGGAACGTCCGGCAACCAGAGAAGGCAGCATAATGTTATCCTCTACGCTCAGGTTCTGGACCAGATTATAGAACTGGAAGATAAAGCCGATCTTGCTGAGTCGTACTTCGCTGAGCTTCTTCTCCTTCATCTTACCAATGCTCTGACCACAGAGGTCGATCTCCCCATCGAACTCACGATCTAAGCCGCCGATCAGATAAAGGAGAGTGCTTTTGCCAGATCCGGATGCGCCCATCAGGGAGACGAACTCTCCCTTTCGAACCTGGAGATTGGCGCCGTTCAGCACCTGTGTCTGCACTTCACCTTTCTTGCCGAACACCTTGGACACGTTCTTGACCTCGATCATGGCCGGCGCGGTGGAAAGCTCAATGGCCTCCGCCTGGCGCTCCTTTCCTTCTGTCTTATCGAATGTATATCTTGTGTAGTTCATTGTCTTAGTTGTCTGATTCATATTCATTACCTCATTCGTTCTTTTTTCTATTTCGAATATGTGCTTCTAAATATCGTCAATCGAGTTTTCAATGATCCGACGTTCATCACTCGTACTTCAGCTGCTCTGCGGTCTTCATCTTTCGCACTTGCTTGATGGGGCGTAGGATCGTTAGGGTGAAGACCAGAAGCATGATGCCGCAGAAAGTCAGTAGGCCCGTTATATCCAGAACATCTGGGAATACGAAGCTCATCCACTTTATGAGATCCATCAAGTTGCTTCGCAGTGCCAGCGCGATCCCCAAGGCAAGCAATATCGCCAGCATGGAAGAAATCAAGCTCTCCAGAAGGAACATCTTCTTCACTTTTCCCTTGGACATGGCAGTGGAAATCAGTACTGCTGTCTCTCTTTTTCTACCTTCAAAAGCAACGATCTGATTGCTGATGATGGAGACGACCGTCATGGCCACGCCGACGCCAATGATGACGTAGAAAAGTGTATTCATGCCCGCATTGGACTGTTCCTTCATTTCCTGAAATTCGTCGATCGTGTACACTTCTTTGCAGAGATTACTTGCGTACTTCTCGATGGTCGTCTTAACGGTCTCCGGATCTTCGCAACGAACAAATGCCTCATTCGGATAGTCTTTGTAGATGGCACGATATGTGTTCTGATTGATGAGGAAGGTATCATTGCTCGTATCGGAATAAGTCGAAATATATAACCCTGCAATGGTGAAGTTCTTGCGAATCGGCTCCTGACCCTGAGGATTAAAGAGGATCTCTAAGTTCTCGCCGACTTCGAGATCATAGCGTTCAGCCAGTGTCTCAGTGATGATGATCTCATCGTCGCCGACCGTCTTCGGCACATCAACCAATGTCTGAAGCATCTTCGGTTCGCCATCCATACCACACATGAGAATCTCGTCCAGTTCGAAGTTCGGATTATCCGTCGCACGATTCGGACTCAAATATTCTTCAATGCGCGAAGTCCCCACTACTGTGTTCGCGTATTTCACGTAGTAATATTCCACATCGCTGACACCTGGAATCTCTTTTATGAATTCATACGCCTCACGTTCTTCTGAAAGGCCGGTCACTACGACATCACACTCTGCTTCTTTCTTCCCAAATATCGCAGAGAGCGGTGCAACGACGAGAAGGAGCAACAGGCACATGGTCACGGACATCACGCACAGTCTAGAATTTGCAACACTGGACTTCTTCGTAGAAGCCTGAATGCAAGCCATCTGTGCGACGGGTTTGTTGAACTTCTCGCAAAACTTGGAAAGAAGCTTGCAGGCACCACGAAGCAGATGTGGATAGCCAAGGAACAGTGCCGCAATGCCGCAGAGCATACCCGTCACTATTACAGGAATGTTGCCTCGCATAATTGTAGTAGAAAGTACGACACAAGGTACACTGACGCAAGCCAGAATGATGGATGCAAACAGCGTAATCCTGCTATATTTGAAAGCCGTATCTTTGTTGTCGAAGATGATATCACGAATCGGTGTCTTCACGGCGCGAAGGAGTTCCTTGATTGGGCAGAAACACTCGACTGCAATCGTGCCAAGTACGACCAAGACCATCGTCAATGTCGAAACACTTCCCAGATTCATCTCCAATTCAATATCGCTTCCTGAGCTGATATTGAAGATACTGTTGAACATCGGATCACGGATGAGCGCATATGTCATTACACCCAGCACGCCGCCCAGAAGTCCGTAGAATACATTCTCGAGAAGTACGATTACGGTGGTAGCTGACGTGGAAACGCCCAAGCTTCGCAATGTTCCGATCGTGCTCATACGTTCCACCATGATTCGTTCGGAAAGTGAAATCGTAACGAAGATCACCAGCAGCAGTGCAATGATGAAGATGAAGTAGAACACCGTTGTGATCGAATCAACCTGCTCCGTTACCATCTTGCCGTCTACCATGTTCTCGATTCCGGCCATAGGGAGATTGGCAGTCATGTCCTTGCAGAAGTCCTTCACTTCTTTCTCATTCGCAAGTTTGACAAAAGCCAACTGGTAATCAATGTCCTGCTCTGCGGTCAGGTTCTTCATGCCCGCTTCGGAGATCAAGACAGAATAACCCGTCTCCAGAACACCAAAACAAGGTTGGATGTCTACGATGGTAAACGTGGCAGTTGCACCTTCTTCACCATCCAGTGTTACCTGGTCGCCAATCTGCAGATGGAATTCCTCAGCATATTTCTTACAAATCACCATATCCGAGTCGCCGAGTGCAACCTCTTTCGCTGTCAGATGCAGCTTGTTGAGCATGTCCTGGTCTTGTGCCGAGAAGATCTCCAAAGTACGCTTGTTATACGCAAATTCATCATCGCTATCCAGGTAGATCTCAACTTCTCCAGTAGACAGCATGACGTATTCTTTGTCGTAGGACTCAGTGCCGTCAAAAGCTGTCTCGTCCATGCCCTGTGGGCAGACGATGTAGGCATTTGCGTCGCCCACCATAGATGTAAAGGCAGAACGCAGGATGTTCACGATTGAGTTACTCATATCGAAGGCCAATGCTGCCGTAAAACTTGCAAACAAGATGCATATGACCAACATCAATGTTCGGAACGGCTTCGACCAGATGTTCTTAAATGTGTGTTTCAGTATAATTCCCATGTGTTTTCTTGCTTTCTCACTTTCTTTGGGTTTTGAAATGGAATAGCTAATTGGTTTTGGGTTAGCATTTTGGTTAGGGTTATGGTTTTTGGTTCGGGTTATGGTTTTGGTATGCTTGCTTGGCACCGAATTTGGGGCGCAGCATGCCTGACATTGCGCATTTTGCGCAACGACAGTAGGAAATTTCTCGCGTCTCATTCACGCGCGATCGTTATGGAATCAGTTAAGGATTAAATACCCGTCCCACCCCGGTCCGAGTGCTTTTGCCGAAGACAAAGGATCGGGACTGGGAAGGTATCTTAGAGGGGTATACATAGTAGATATCAGTTGTTCGTGATATCTACGGAACCGGCGGAAGAGTCAACCGTCAGAATAATGTCATAACCATTAATCTGTTCGAATTCGTCCCCTCGCTTCTCGCCATTTATTTTCGCCGAGCCGGCAGATATATCGAAGTCATAGCCAATCTTCTGGCCATCTACAAACTCGATCGTCACGTTGCCTGCGGACATGTCTAGGCTCAGGTCATCGGTCAATGTAAATCCGGTAGATTTGAATTTACCTGCTGACATGTCGACCTTACCACCAGCCATGGTGCAATCAATCAGTTCGAAGGATCCAGCAGACATATCAATGTCACAGAAACCAAGGTCGCAGTTCTCCAAGATAAGGCTGCCTGCCGAAAGATCGGCCTTCAACGCGCCCTTCATGTTGGCAACATTAACGGAACCTGCGGACGCGTCGATATCCAGTAAGTGACAAGTCAACTCATCTTCCATGGTTACGGATCCTGCTGCATTATCAATGCTCAAATCACCAAACTCGGTACCCTTCGGATAGTAAATATTCAAGTAAAGGTCATCATTGTCGAAATTGAACACATTGAGGTTGATAACAAACATACAGTCCCCTTGATCGGAGAATTCAAACGTATCGTTCTTGACTTTCAAAGCATACGGTGCGAAGCTTTCGTGAAGACGATATTCAACATAGAACTTGTCGTCATCGCTCTCATAGAAGTGAACCGAAGCCTCGGACATATCGATCTTGGCATTCTTGAAGCTCTCAATCTCTATTCGTTCTTGCTCAACAACATCACGACCTTCGTCAACGTGGAATCCATTCTTGTAGTAGACGCGGATACCATCTCCACCCGTTGCTGCCATACCTACGATGAATAAAGATGCGCCAAGGACCAGTGTCACAAGCCCAGTAACTAATGCGACTTTCGTAAATGTCTTCATGTTCATATCTCCTTATATACTCAATACACCTGTGTGTAATTGCTGTTCTGTTGGTTGTTCTTCTTATTCTTGCGGTGTACCAGCTTGCCAAGAAGATTTGCTAGTCCATCAGTAAGCAAGCGGAACAATGCAACCGTACCGATCATCATGAGCGTTCCCACGCCAAACATTGTTAATCCTGTTCCCATTACTGCCACACCGCCAAAAGGCGAAGCAAACACTACGAATATGCCAGCAATCAATGTTGCCAGGCCCGAAACTATAAAGGCTCCTGCACCCAAAATCAGAGAAATCAGAACAATGTACGCTACAAACACAAGAGTAAGTGCAACAATAATCAGCGCAATCAGAACTGGTGACAGTGGCAAAGCAAATACAGCAGCGAGAACGATCAACAGTTTCTTGAAGCCGGAAGACTTCTTCTGCTCAGTCTGCGGCTGATTCGGCTGGCACTGAGAATTGGACTGGTACTGTGCATTCGGCTGATACTGACCAGACTGCTGTCCCTGCTGGAATTGCGGTCCCTGTTGGTAAGGAACCTCACCCGAAGCGAATTGTACGTTCTGTTGATTAGGAATCTGTTCCGCTTGAGTCGGAATAAACGGTGCAGGAATCAAATTGGAAGACTCTTCTTCCGGTGCATACTGTCTGTCTACTACGTCCACAAGAATCTTCTTCGCAAGGGCCTTCGGCTCGCCCAGTTCTTCGATTACTTTGGCTTCGTTCTCAACACCAGCCTCATCAAAATACTCTTCATAAAACTCTATAGCTTCGTCTCGATCAGACTGCTTCAGGATCTTGAGATTCTTTCTCAGTTCCTTTAAATACTCATCCTTATTCATTGGTTGCCCCTCCTAATAATGAATCAACGGAATTCTTGTAATTGTTCCACTCGTTAAAGTAGTACGTATATAGTTCTTTTCCCTTATCAGTGATTCGGTAATACCGTCGGTTTCGTCCCTGAAAAGGTTCATCGTAAGTCTCTAGTGCGCCGTCTTTCTGAAGTCTGCGGAGTACCGGATAAAGTGTCGACTCTGAAATATCCAGCACTGTCTTGACCTGTTGCGTAAGTGTATACCCATACGCATCACCCTTGTGGAGCACGGCCAGTACACAGGCATCCAATAAAGTTGAACCTAGTTGGAATAACATACTATTCCTCCCTTCATATTGTATCATTGATTATATTATATGGCGTATAATATTACATGTCAACACAAACAATCGGTAAATCCTGCATGTTTTTTTCAACACATTGACTATAGCGCACCGACTATTAACAAATCCTTAAATAAGTGTAAGTGCTGGGGATGCTACGCTTTGTTCATTCCATACCATACACCGCGACAAATACTTGTAAAGTCAATGAAGAGTCAACAGACTGGCACTCTCTGTTGACTTTCTGTTGACTTTTGCATCTGAACAGCCAGTCTCACTGGCAAAGTCAATGAAAAGTCAACAAACTGCCCTTCTCCATTGACTTTCTGTTGACTTTTGCATCTGAACAGCTATTCTCACTGGCAAAGTCAATGAAAAGTCAACAAA
>JAZLMM010000015.1:0-25960 GCA_045598705.1 Oscillospiraceae bacterium | reverse complement strand
TTTTAAATTCTTCGACATTTTCAAATTTCATAATCATTTATCCTTTGTTAAACAACGAGGTATCATTTCAAAATAGCCCGAATTATCAAAATAATATCGTTACTTATACAGTTTGATGAATCCCAATTGTATTTCACCAGTGATTATATCACTTGGATTTACTCCCATAATAACCGCAGAATACTCATTATTAACATTAGGCTATAAGTCAAAAAAAGGTCCCTGCTTTTTGAAGCAAGGACCCCTTTCAAAGCTAGTATTTGTAGGTGTTCTACCGATTATTACTTTGACTTTATTGCAGCCTGCGCAGCAGCCAACCTTGCAATCGGTACACGGAATGGCGAGCAGGATACATAATCCAGGCCAATCTTGTGGCAGAACTCTACGGACGTCGCGACACCACCGGGCTCACCGCAGATACCGATGTGCAGATTCGGGTTAACCGGCTTACCAAGATCGATAGCCATCTTCATCAACTTACCCACACCGTTCTGGTCGAGACGAGCGAACGGATCAGACTCGAAGATCTTGGACTCATAGTATGCGTCAAGGAACTTACCAGAGTCGTCACGAGAGAAGCCGAATGTCATCTGTGTCAGGTCGTTGGTACCGAAGCAGAAGAAAGCAGCCTCAGAAGCGATCTCGTCAGCGGTGAGTGCTGCACGCGGGATCTCAATCATTGTACCCACTTCGTACTTGAGGTCGGAATTTGCTGCTGCGATTTCCGCATCTGCGGTCTCAACAACAACCTTCTTTACAAACTTGAGCTCCTTGATGTCGCCGATGAGCGGGATCATGATCTCCGGCTCGATTGCCCAATCCGAATGATTCTTCTTCACGTTCATTGCAGCACGGATAACAGCCTTCGTCTGCATCTTAGCGATTTCAGGATAGGTAACGGCCAGACGGCATCCACGGTGACCCATCATCGGGTTGAACTCATGGAGAGACTCAGTCATTGCCTTGATTTCTTCAACTGTCTTACCCTTTGCATCAGCAAGTTTCTTGATATCAGCTTCTTCAGTAGGTACGAACTCATGAAGCGGCGGATCCAGGAACCGGATGGTTACCGGATAACCTTCCAAAGCCTCATAGAGTGCCTCGAAGTCACTCTGCTGCATCGGCAGGATCTTCTCGAGTGCTGCTTCTCTTTCTTCAACTGTCTCGGAGCAGATCATCTCACGGAATGCATCAATTCTTCCATCACCGAAGAACATGTGCTCGGTACGGCAAAGGCCAATACCCTCTGCGCCCAACTCACGAGCCTTCTTTGCATCCTTAGGTGTATCCGCGTTGGTTCTCACCTTGAGACGACGGAACTTGTCTGCCCATGCCATGATGCGGCCGAATTCACCTGCGATCGTAGCATCTACTGTCGGGATGATACCGTCGTAGATCTTACCTGTAGAACCATCGATAGAAATCTCATCACCTTCGTGATATTCCTTACCAGCAAGCTTGAACTTCTTGTTTGCTTCGTCCATATCGATTGCGGAGCAACCAGATACACAGCAAGTACCCATACCACGAGCAACAACTGCTGCGTGAGAGGTCATACCACCACGAACGGTGAGGATACCCTGGGAAGCCTTCATGCCTTCGATGTCTTCCGGAGAAGTCTCGAGACGTACGAGAACGACCTTCTTGCCTTCTGCCTTCCAAGCCTTTGCATCTTCAGCAGTGAAGACGATCTGGCCGCAAGCAGCGCCTGGGGAAGCACCCAGTGCCTGAGCAATCGGAGCTGCATCCTTCAGTGCCTTGGCATCGAACTGCGGGTGAAGCAGTGTATCGAGGTTACGAGGATCGATCATTGCGACTGCTTCTTCTTCTGTTCTCATGCCTTCGTCAACGAGGTCACAAGCGATCTTCAGAGCAGCCTGAGCGGTTCGCTTACCATTTCTTGTCTGGAGCATATAGAGCTTACCATGTTCAACAGTGAACTCCATATCCTGCATATCTCTGTAGTGCTTCTCGAGGATGGAGCATACTTCTGTGAACTGCTTGAATGCTTCTGGGAACTTCTCCTGCATTTCTGCAATCTTCATTGGTGTACGAACACCTGCTACAACGTCCTCGCCCTGTGCATTGGTCAGGAACTCACCGAAGAGGCCCTTATTACCTGTTGCAGGGTCACGTGTGAAGGCAACACCGGTACCGCAATCGTCACCCATGTTACCGAAAGCCATGGACTGTACGTTAACCGCTGTACCCCAGGAATACGGGATATCGTTGTCACGACGGTAAACATTCGCACGCGGGTTGTCCCAAGAACGGAATACAGCCTTGATTGCGCCCATGAGCTGTTCCTTCGGATCGGTCGGGAAATCTACACCGATCTTGGACTTGTACTCGGCCTTGAACTGGTTGGCCAATTCCTTAAGGTCATCTGCAGTCAGCTCAACGTCTAGTTTCACGCCTTTCTCAGCCTTCATCTTATCGATGAGTTCTTCGAAGTACTTCTTACCAACTTCCATAACTACGTCAGAATACATCTGGATGAATCTTCTGTAGCAGTCCCAAGCCCAACGCGGGTTGTTGGACTTCTTAGCAATTACGTCGACAACTTCCTCATTGAGACCGAGGTTCAGGATCGTATCCATCATACCCGGCATGGAAGCTCTCGCACCGGAACGTACAGAAACGAGGAGCGGGTTCTCCAAATCACCGAATTTCTTTCCGGTGATCTCCTCCATCTTTCCAATGTACTCCATAATCTGTCCGAAGATTTCGTCATTGATCTGACGTCCGTCTTCGTAGTACTTGGTACAAGCTTCTGTGGTGATCGTAAATCCCTGTGGAACAGGAAGTCCCAGGTTGGTCATCTCAGCAAGGTTTGCGCCCTTACCGCCGAGGAGCTCACGCATGGTGCCGTTGCCCTCAGAAAACAAGTAAACATATTTGGTCATTGTTTAGCCCGCCTTTCAAATAATTGTTGCTTCATACTATATTCTCATGTTCTTCTATGGAAAAAGAACTGAAAAACCTTTATTACTGTTCGACTTAGAAATCGAACTTTCCTTCGAAGAACTCGTTGAGCTTATCGATTGGGAAACGTACGTTGCCCGGCTCGTACTCGACGTTCTTCATGGAGTCACGCTCACGAATGGTGACGCAGTTGTCGTTCTCAGAATCGAAGTCGTAGACGACGCAGTACGGTGTACCGATCTCGTCCTGTCTTCTGTAACGCTTACCGATAGACTGTCTGTCATCGAATTCGCACATATACTTCTTCGAGAGATCTGTGAAGATGGCTTCTGCCTTCTCAGAGAGTTTCGCCGACAACGGCAGAATACCAATCTTGATTGGTGCCAGGAACGGGTGGAAGTGCATGACATTACGGATGTCCGGCTTCTCTTCCGTACCGATATTCTCCTCGTCATATGCGGAGCAGAGGAATGCCAATGTGACACGATCTGCACCGAGAGACGGCTCGATGACATATGGTACGTACTTCTCGTTCTTGTTCGGATCGAAATACTGAAGATCCTGCTTACTGTGTTCCATGTGCTGCTTCAAGTCGTAGTCCGTACGGTCTGCGATACCCCAGAGCTCACCCCAATCTGTGAATGGGAATGCGAATTCGAAGTCTGTCGTTGCCTTGGAATAGAAGGCCAGTTCTTCTTTCGCATGGTCTCTGGTACGAAGTTCCTCTGCCTTGATGCCAAGGGAGAGGAGCCACTGATAGCAGAAATCCTTCCAGTACTGGAACCAGTCAAGGTCTGTGCCCGGCTCGCAGAAGAACTCAAGTTCCATCTGCTCGAACTCACGAGTTCTAAAGATGAAGTTACCCGGTGTGATCTCATTACG
This sequence comes from Oscillospiraceae bacterium, assembly GCA_045598705.1. Lineage (GTDB taxonomy): Bacteria > Bacillota > Clostridia > Saccharofermentanales > Saccharofermentanaceae > Scatonaster. Next base: position 22,153 of record JAZLMM010000015.1, on the reverse strand, counting down.
GAAAGACTTACCAATCTGAGCAATACCGAATGGAATCTTCTTTCTTGTGGATCTCTGGACATTACCGAAGTTTACGAAGATACCCTGTGCGGTTTCCGGACGGAGATATACTTCCGAAGAAGAATCTTCGGTAACACCGATGAACGTCTTGAACATCAGGTTGAACTTACGGATATCTGTGAAGTTGTGACCGCCACATGTCGGGCAAGGGATGTTCTTCTCCTTGATATATGCAACGAGGTCTTCTTCCTTCATACCCTCGACGGATACATCGGTAATATCGTTCTCCTTGTTATAGTCCTCTACGAGGTTGTCTGCTCTGTGTCTAGCACGGCACTGCTTACAGTCGATGAGCGGATCGGAGAAACCACCCACATGACCGGAAGCCACCCAAGCTCTTGGGTTCATGATGATAGCAGAATCAAGTCCTACGTTGTACGGGCTCTCCTGTACAAACTTCTTCCACCATGCGGCTTTGACATTATTCTTCAGCTGAACACCCAACGGGCCGTAGTCCCACGAATTAGCAAGACCACCATAAATATCGGAGCCTGGGAATACGAAGCCTCTTGTCTTGGCAAGTGCTACGATACGCTCCATGGATTTCTCACTGGACATTAAGCTTCCTCCTCATCCGAAGCCTCTTCTGCTTCTTCGATTTCTGCCGGAACCTCTTCGCTTACTGCTTCTTCGTTCGCAGAAGCAGCAGCATTCTCATCGGACTCAGTCTTATTCTCAAAGCCTTCACCCAAAGCTTCGTTATCCAGACGAGCTTGGTTCTCCGCAGCTTCTTTCGCCAGGCGACGAGCTTCCTCAATCTCCGGACGAAGCGGCACATATGGAGTATGCTGTCCTTCCACACCGATTACCTTATCTGCAGCAATTTCCTTGCAGGCCAGGGTAACATAACTTGGTGTCGGATCTTCTACCATCGGCTGTGCACCATCCACCAGCTGGCGAGCACGCTTCGCTACCAGCATACACAGGGAATACCGGCATTCGGCCTTTGGTAATAATTCTTCTACAGACGGATCAACTAACATTTTTCTTTCCTCCCTTGCAATTGACCTTCGTAACGCTTCTGTTTCTCTTCTTATTGGGCAAGCAGTGTGTCCACTGCATCGCTTCTTCTTGGGTACCGGCAACTCTCTGCCAGCATAATGGCGGCAATCTCTTCCGCCGCCTGATCGACCGTTCGGTTCGTCACCACGTAATCGAACTTCGGTGCACTCTCGATCTCGCCTCGAGCATTCGCCATACGCTGCTCGATCACATCTTCTTTCTCCGTACCACGTCCGGTCAGACGGTTCTGAAGTTCTGTCATAGACGGGGGCAGAAGGAAGATGGTCACGGTCTCATCGAACTTCTCCTTCAGCGCAAGACTTCCTGCAACAGTTAGGTCAAGAAGTACATTCTCACCGCCACGGGACATCGTCAGAAGCGGTGTCAGTGGGGTGCCGTAGTAGTTTCCTACATACTGGTCGTACTCGATGATCTCACCTTCCGCAATCAGCTTCTCGAATTCTTCTCGGGTCCGGAAGTAATACTCCACACCATCCTGTTCCGCCCCGCGCGGTGCACGGGAAGTCACAGAGATCGACTGGCCACATTCCGGAAGCATCTCACGAAGTTTCGCGATTACAGTTCCCTTGCCGACACCGGATGGTCCGGAAATCGAGACAATCAATCCATTACTCATGTTCTGTCTCCTTTCCCTCATCCTGCGCTTTCGAAAGCGCAGTAGAAATCTCCTCAGGTGTCAGCGCCGACAACACGATGTGACCACTGTCCGTCACCAGTACGGCCTTGCTCTTCTTACCTGAAGAGCAGTCTACCAGCGCGCCACGATCACGTGCGTCCTGCACCAGTCTGCGGATCGGCGCCGAGTCAGCACCGGCCACACAGACCAGTCGCCCACTTGCCACCATATTTCCAAATCCGATATCTACAAAAGCCATGTATTCTGCTTCTTTCCTACTTACTTAACATATTTTCCACGCGCAGTGCGCGTTCGATCTGGCAAAAGCACCCGCTTACACGAGATTCTGAATCTGTTCGCGAATCTTCTCCAGTTCCGTCTTCATGTCCAGCACATGGTTCGTGATGGTCAGGTCATTGGCCTTCGAACCGATGGTATTCACCTCACGGTTCATCTCCTGAAGAATGAAGTCCAGACGCTTACCAATACTGCCCTTTGCACGAAGCGTCTCACGAAGTTGTGCCATATGGCTGGTTAGTCGAGTCAGCTCTTCATCGATGGCACACTTGTCTGCAAAGACGGCTACTTCCGCTTCACGTCTTGCTTCGTCATAGACGAGGTTCGCCTTATCGTCCAGAAGCTCCTCAATACGAGTCATCAGACGTTCGCGGTATTCCTGTGGGACCAGTGGCGCACGAAGAAGGATCGCGGCGTGGTAACGCTCGAACGCATCCACTTTATCCTGCAAGTCGGCGGCAAGCTTCTCCCCCTCGATTTCACGCATATGAATCATGTCTTCGATGGCGTCATCCAGAACCGGCAACAGTTCCGCACCCGCCTCTTCCGGCGTAAGGCTCGTTGCTCGTGCGACCAGAACGTCGGGGAAACGCGCAATCTGGAACGCATCTGCATCGTCATTACGTCCGGTCAGCTCAGCCACTTTCTTCACTGCATCGGAATAGGCCTTGGCTAAGCCTTCATTGAGTTCCACATTCTGATTGCCATCACCTACGTCCTCAATGGTTACGAAAACATCGATTTTTCCTCGCAGGAGGCGATCGGAGATCTTCTCACGAATCTTATTCTCTAATGAGATATAGCCTCTCGGCATGCGAACAGAAATGTCGCAAAAACGGTTATTGACTGATTTGATTTCAACAAGATATCGGCGCGTTGCGTAAGTCGCTTCCGCGCGCCCGTAGCCGGTCATGCTAATTGCCATGAGATGTTCCCCGTTTCCGTAAACTCGAAACGCGCGCCCCCTGCAAAGCCTTGCGGGGAACGCGTTTTTTTCGTGTATAGAATTATATTACAGGGCAGAAAATCGCGCAAGTGCCAAATTTCGTATTTGTCTTACAGCCGCAACGGTTTCAAGAAATTTTTACCGGCTTAAAATGCAGATAATCTGCCGCCACCAATTGGTATTTTACGCCATTTTTCTCACCATTATACGCCTTCAGGTGTCCGCGTCCGTGAAGATGACCGTAGATGCAAAGGTCGATATTGTGGCGTTCAAGTGCCGTAGTAAAGCCATTCTCACGGTTCGGATCGTAGATTGGCGGATAGTGAAGCATCGCCACTTTCATGAGGTTCTCCCCATTGCACTTCGTCGCTGCATCTGCAAGCGAACGTTCCAGCCGACCCACTTCACGCACATAGATTTTCTGATCTGCTTCTTTGCTTTCCGGATTCTCCGGAAGGAGCCAGCCTCGCGTCCCGGCTACCAGCACATTCTCCACTACAAAGCCGTTATTCTTCAGCACCTTCATCGTATGAAGTCCATGTTCCGCCATGAAATCTTCCACTTTCTTATTGGTGCCCCACCAATAATCGTGATTGCCTTTGCTTAAGATCTTCAAGCCGGGAAGTCGGTCTAGAAAGGTCAGATCCGCCAGTGCTTCTTCCATCGAGATGCCCCAGGAGATATCCCCCGGAATCAGTACAGTATCCTCCGACTTCACAACGTCCCGCCATGCTTCTTCTAATCTTTGCACGTAGTCCTGCCAGCCCGCGCCAAATACGTCCATGGGCTTATTCGTGGTCAACGATAAATGAAGATCAGCGATGGCAAAAACACTCACAACGGTCGTTCTCCTTTACTTACATCTTCTTTCATCATACCACACCCCGGGAACAAGTGCTTTTACCGCTCTTGATGGAAATGTTGGTAGATGGCTTCCGCGTCCTTGGCCGTGAGACGTTCCACTTTCTGAAGTTCCTCGACAGAGGCTTCTGAGATGGCCTTGATTGAACCGAAAGTCTTCATTAGGTTCTTGCGTTTGGCCTGTCCAATACCCGGTATCGTCTCGAGGGAATAGGTAAGGTTTCGCTTCTTGCTCAGTTTCCGCTGGTAACTGATGGCGAACCGATGGACCTCATTCTGCACCGCAGTCACCATTCGATATAGCGCCAGCATTTCTTCATCGTCACGCGCCTCTTCCGCAAGATTGATCGACACCCCGTCGCGATTCACCAAACCATGGGTCTGGTGTCGGCGGTCCTTCACCATTCCGGCCAGTTGCACTTGATTCTCCAGATGAAGTTCCTGTAGTACTTCGTAGATGGCATTCACCTGTCCCATGCCGCCATCGGCCAGGATCAGATCAGGCATCTTGGCGAACTTATCGTCACCACTATGTGTGAAGCGGCGCGTCAGGATCTCCCGCATAGAAGCATAATCATCCTGTCCTTCGACAGTCTTAATCTGAAAGAGTCGGTAAGCTGATTTGTCCGGACGTCCGTCTGTAAAGACCACCATGCCGCCGCAGCGGTCATCGTTTCCTAGGTTACTGATATCGTAGGACTCGATACGAGTCGGCACATCCCGAAGTGACAATTTCTCTTTCAATAGTTTCAAAGCGGTCTCGATGCTCTGGTTCGAGACACCGACACGCAGGATTCTTCTTCGCAATGCTTCTTTGGCATTGGCATCTGCCAGTTCCAGAAGTCTCGCGCCATCGCCACGCTGGGGAACATGGATATTTACTTTGTGACCGGCCATCTCAGAGATCGCCGCTTCGACCGCATCGTGGTCCTCGAGGTCGATCGCGACCAGAATCTCCTTCGGAATATTCGAAGCCGTGGGATAATACTGCATAAGGAACGCTTCCAGAAGACTCTCCTCCGTCTCCTCATCGTCTTTCAGAAAATAAGTCGAAGAGCCGATGATACGCCCTTCACGAAGTTCCAGTTTCCGGAAGCAGATCTCACCTGCATCCCGGAAGAATCCCACCGCATCTCGATCAGATTCTCTGGCGAAAGACACATTCTGTTCGGCCATGACTGCCTTCAAGGCCTGCAGTCGATCACGATACACAGCCGCTCGTTCGAAGTCGAGATTCTCAGAAGCTTCATCCATCTGCGCCTGCAGGTCTCGAAGAATACCATCGTACTTGCCTTCGAAGAACATACAGATATTCTCCATCACTTTCCGATACTCGGCAGCAGATACCCCACCCTGACACGGTCCTACACAACGCCCGATATGGTAATTTAGGCAGGCGCGTTCTTTTCCAATATCTCGAGGCAAGACCTTCCGACAGGTCTTCGTCGGAAAAATATCTCGCAAAGCCTGTAGCGCGCGAAATAGGTCTCCGCTCAAGAACGGCCCGTAGTATCGCGCGCCCTGGAGATTCTTGTCCGGTCGGAAGACCTTCATGATACGCGGATACTCTTCCTGCATCGTGATGCAGACATATGGGAATCCTTTATCGTCTCGAAGGAGAATATTGTAGTGTGGCTGATAGCGCTTAATCAGATTGCACTCAAGAAGCAGGGCCTCTAGTTCACTTGCTACTACCACATATTCGAAATCCGCCACGTGGGAAATCATGGCCATCACTTTGGCATTGCCCTTCGGGTTCTTACCAAAGTAACTACGTAGACGGTTGCGCAGATTCTTCGCTTTTCCCACATATATGACAGAATCCGAGGCGTCCTTCATCAGGTACACTCCCGGATCCGTAGGTACTATGTCTAATCTGGCGTCAAATGTTGGTGTGCCGTCCCCGATCATCAGATCTTCGGATCTTTCAGATATCCGACCAATGTCTCGAGCGCATCATCCTGATCTTCGCCATCTGCAGAAACCTCGATCTCTGCATCATTCTCAATACCCAGAGACATGACACCAAGAAGGCTCTTCGCATTGGCTCTTCTTCCGTTTCTGGTCAGATAGATGCTGCTCTTGAATGCAGATGCCTTCTGAATTAAAATCGCCACTGCCTTCATCTGAATTGCTTCGTCACACTGAAAAGTAACTGTCTGAGAAACCATGTTATCTCCTCCTCGAGGTTATATATTCAAGGCCTGTGAGTGACACAAGCCCTAGTATTCAACTTATAGGAAAAGTATATGAACACTTGATATTAATGTCAATGATTTGCGAGGGTGAAGAACAATTTTCGTTCTTCTGTATTAAGAAGCCCCGTTCCATGTCAGTTTTATTGTCATTTTGTCAAACAGAAAGCCTGAACAGAATCGCATCGTCCTTCGGCGACTCGTAGTAATTCTTCCTGCGGCCCACTTCTTCGAACCCGAAAGCACGATAAAGATGAATCGCCGCCTCGTTCTCCGATCGCACCTCCAGATGGATGGTAGTAATGCTTTTCCCTTGGCAAAAGCACTTGATCTCTTGGAGAATTTCTCGTCCGATGCCTTGTCTTCGATACTGCTGCTTCACCGCGATGATGGCGATCTCCGCCTCATCCAGCACATATTGCAGGGCGAAATATCCCACGATGTCGTTCGTCTTCACATCCCGCGCCACCACCAGTGACCGCACATGTTCATCCGAGGCGAAAGCCCACAATGAATTCTCGCTCCACGGGTCAGGAAAAGAAGCCGCCTCAATCTCATGAATCGAAGCGATATCTTCAAATGTGGCCGGCCGGTAACAAATCTCCATACTTACTCCTCAAGGCATTCTTGCTGGCAGGTGCCCCGTCTGCTCACTTCTCTAGTTCCGTCGTGCTATAGTACTTGATCGGAATATTCTGGGTATCCTTCCCCTGTTCCTTGGCGGTGCGCTCGGCTTGTGTCTTCGCACGGTACACCGGCATCAACGCCGCCGGCGGGAACATCTCATAGAGCGTCGCAGCCGCCTGCTCGCAATCTGCCTCCAGATGCGCGTCAGCAAGTCTTGCCAGAACCGTATGTTCCGCGATTTCCGCGACAGACTCTGCACGGATCTCGTCCGCATCTTCGCGCACTTCCACGCCGCGCATCACTTCCGCCAACATGCGTCCGCCATTCCCCACCGTCAGGATGCGCACTTCCTCCGGCTGAAGGCCGTTCTGCGCTGCATATTCCGCACGCCAAGTTTCTACCGCTTTCGCAATCTCCGTCACCTCGTCCGCACACTCGCGGATCACTTCCTCATCGTGAAGGAAGCCCGCCACCCACGCGCGCTGATTACGGCAGTCGATCATGGCCAGGACCAGTGCCTCTTCCTTCTTGCACGGCCATGCCAATGCACGAAGAGAAGATACCGGTATTGCAGGTTTCTCCGCCACCAATGCCATCGTCTTGATTGCACTGACGCCGATTCGGATGCCGGTAAAAGACCCCGGTCCGACGGTGCTGGCTACAGCATCGAGTTCTGCATAGTCCATATGGTTCGCTTCCATCAGGTCGTGAACCTGCGGCATGAAAGTCTGAGAATGTGTCAATCCGTCGTTTCGGAAGCGGACATCCACCAGTTTGCCATCTTCCCATAGGCAACTCGAACAAGCCTTGTTCGATGTATCACAAGCCAGTATCTTCAAACTTCATGCCCTCCTGTTCCATCACTTCTCGTACTTCACGCATTCGTAACATATCTTGTTCAGAGAAACGTATCAGGATCTCCCGCTCACTTCCGAATCCCGAGATCTCAAGCTCGATCCTATCCTTCGGCAAGGCTTCTTCAATCACCTTGCTCCACTCGATCATGCAGACGCCCTCACGCTGGAAGTACTCGTCCAATCCCGCATCGTAGAAATCATCGCTACCGGTCAGACGGTACGTGTCGAAGTGAAAGAGTCGCGGTATACCTTGTGAATCATTATATTCATTCACAATCGTAAATGTCGGACTGGTTACACGCGAATGCAATTTCATGCCACGTGCCACGCCTCGTGTAAAAGCCGTCTTGCCTGCGCCGAGATCACCGTCCAAGGTGATCACGTCGCCGCATCTCACCTTTGCGCCCAATACCTCGCCCAGTCGTTCGGTCATCTCTACGGATGAACTATGTGTCCGCCATTCCACGTCTTTTCTATCCTTCCTGTGCGCGACGCCTATGCGCGCGCCAATATTCATTTCCGTCACATTATACACGTTTCAACTAAGAAGTGAAGATGCCTCGCATTATCGTTGTTCTGCGCGATGGTCGAACACGATTTTTCCGTTTCCGATTACTAGTTTCACACGACTCTCCAATGTCAGAGGATCCCCATCCACCAGCACAAGGTCAGGTGCTCGGCCCGAAGAGATCGTTCCATATCGGTCACTGATGCCAAGGATCTCCGCCGCCGTCTTGGTAATCGCCTCGATGGCCATCTGAGCGGGCATACCACCCTTCTTCGCCAAGGCCGCAGATAGCGGCAGATACTGTTCCGGCACCTCCGGATGATCCGTCATGATGGCCACCGGAAGTCCTGCTGTCGCAAGAATACCCGCTGTCGCAAGTGTCATATTTCGAAGTTCCGGCTTGCAGCGTTCGCCGATCACCGGTCCCACAATGATGCCCTGCATCTTGCCGCCGGCCGGCACGCCCGCGAGCGCATGGATACCCATACCTCGGTTCTCTTTCTGACCGTCATCGTATTCTTCACGAAGCACATCTGCAATCAAGTGTCCCTCCGTGCAATGATCCAACGTATATTTCAGATTGAATTCGTTGGCCACACGAATAGCAGTCAGGATATCGTCTTGGCGGTGCGCATGAATCTTCAATGGTTTCTCACCCAGAATAACGGGGATCATGGCCTCGAGTTCCATATCCTTCTCGAAAATATCCGGACGGTCCGGCTTCTCCTCTGCATTCTCTAAGAAAGCTTTATGATACTCCGCCCACTTCTCTTCGGACTGTAGCTTCTTCTCATAGTATTCGATGGTCTCTGTCAGCACCCCACGCAGAAGGGCTGCGTTGCCCATGCGCGTCTGCGGCGACTTATTCTCCTTGGCATAGCACATCTTCGGATTCTCGCCCAGCGCCGCCTTCATGGCAATGTAGGGATCAACGATCGCACGGTCCACTGTCCGCTCATAGGTTCGCAGCAGTGCGAACTGACCCCCGATAATATTCGCGCTACCGGGGCCGGTCGCAACCAATGTCACGCCCGCTTCATAGGCTTCTTGGAAACAGGGGTCTGCATTATGAATGCCATCGATGGCACGAAGATCCGGTGAGATCGGTGACACGATCTCGTTGCCGTCACAGCCCTCATCTGAAAGCCCGTCGTCGAACAGCCCAAGATGGGAATGCGCATCGATGAATCCAGGATACAGTCGTGCGCCATTGGCATCGATATAGTCTTTCTCTTCTCCCTTACAAATCGCGGACTGACCGCCGTCTTTCTTCCAGCCAAAACCTTCGCCAACTTCTATGATCTTCTCACGATCCAGAACCACGTAGCCGTTATGGATTGGCTGATCCTGTTCCATTGTATAGACCTCTGCATTATAGATAATCATGTGTTTTCCCTCATCTTCCACGCTTTCGTTCATTGTAGCAGATTTTCATAGTCAAAGATATGAAGGTGTGTACTTTTCATATGTGATAACGAATAATCGAATCAGCCAGTGACGGCAGAGAAAAGCCGAGTTATTTTTCCTTATATTCTCTATACATTTTTACTATTTTTGTATAAGATGAGCGTATGGTTAACGATATTGACTGAAATAAGGTTGTTTGGGAGGGATATTATGGAAATGAATAATCAGGACACTTCAAGTGCTGACACGATTCTAAATTCAAAGAAAGCACATTTTAATTATCTTGGCAGTCGGCTGAATCTAATGTTCTACTGTTCCATTATTTCGCTGGTTGTTGGTGTGATCGGGCAAATAATCTCACGTACAGGGAGTCCCAGCGCAGGAACAATTGCAGATATTATCCAGATTGTATTGGCTCTAGCATATGGCATCTTGATTTGCACACTGAATTCTATTGATGATTCGTTTGTGGTCCCTGGCGTTTGCTATATCTTCACAGAAATCCTCAGTTTTCTAGGTGACTACACTTCATCCGCGGGGGCGCTCCTCCTTGGTCTTGCGGCCCTCGTCTGCTCTCTTATTTATATCTTCCAGTTTGTCAACAATTTAGCAGATTGGCTGGATATCGCAGGAAGTTATCGTGGCGACAGTTGGCGTTTGTATCTGAAGTTCTTCGTTGCGATATATGTCGCACTCTTCGCCGCAATTGTTTTTCAAAACCTATCTTGGTTTGGACTCGCGGCACTTGTCTTGATCTTGGTAGCTATTGGCATAATTGTTCTTGGCATCATCCAATTTGTTCTGCTCAAATCATCCGCAAATGATTGTTTGGCATATACTCCGCGTGTACCCCAAAATAGCCATCCTCTTTCTTCCGCGACGAACGCTTCCGCGACGAACGCTGCACCAAGAGGCTGGATGTGTACTTGTGGAACATTTAATGCAGGTTTCGCGCCAATATGCAAATGTGGTAAAAGGAAGTCTGAGGTGTTCACGGAAAAAACGCAGAATATGGGTAAACTTGAAAACGATCAGGCAGTCAATCAGACTCCAACTAGAAGAGATGCCATAAAGAAAGAACAGGAGACCGTCCGTCTTCTGAAAGATTACAAAGACCTTCTGGATAGTGGTGCGATTACACAGGAAGAATTCGACCAGAAGAAGACAGACTTACTAAAGTAGACCTTCATCTATCTGAGACGATGATTCGAGAGGATGTCTATTTACTTAGTCAAGTTATCACGTTCGTACTTTCAATCACATATGGAATAGTGCGAATTACAATAGAGGAGACTTTCTCAAAAGTGACGATTCGCTTTGAGGAAGTCTCTTCTCTTTATAGTAAACATATATGCGTATGCCAATTTACTGCTGGGCAAAATAACATTTGCTAATCAGGTGTTTTTGCCAATCAAAAAACACCAAATTTCGTGTATACTCTGTGTGTATATTCCAGAAGGAGGCTACAAATAATGGGGAAAAAGAAACGAATTGAGAAAATGACAATCATTCGATTGGCCATCCTTGGTATTGTGCTGGTGGGCGGTTTTACCACCATCTTCTTAGTACTAAATGCCAAGGAGAAGGATCTGAAGGCCACTGCGGAGACAGCAGAAGCGGTCACCGATGCACCGGAGGATTCTGGAGAAGTTTCGTTTTCTATACCAAGCAAGAAAACGAAATCTACCGAACCCACCGACGAGAAAGATTCAGCATTCGACTACGATGAATTCTATAAGAAAGGCGTAGACTACAAAGAAATCAGTGAGAAGATCACGCACTTAACGGAGGGTGAGCCTTCCGACTACGAGTCCTTCACACTGAACGGCAAGCAATACCGACTCGGCGATTCGACCCAGACTTTCATCAACGATGGGTTCACATTGGATACCGTGATTTCCGGTGTAAATGCTCACACCATGATTCCTGTTCCGTTCTCTTTGGACGGCGAAGCAAAATTCCTTGGATTTGTCTTTAATCCTACGAACGCGACCTGCGCAGTGGAAGACACCCTTCTTGTAAAGATCAGTTTCTTCCCAAGTGACGATGTAACCATCGGTGGCAAGCTCACCTTCACTACGGAGGATTATGAGAATGTACTCGGCGAGAAGAACGGTACATTCTACCAAAGCTCCGATGTAAGTGTATGGACGACCGGCAAGAACGTCGGCGACCCTTATTTGCTGGTATATTACGGTGCCACAGAATCGAGTATTTTCGGTGTTTCTTCACGAGGCATTCTTGAGATCCGCATTGGTGTCTGGTGTTTCGAAGGTGAGTATGACCAGTGTGTGAAAGAAGTCTAATCGTACAAGGAGATAGAAAATGAGTAAGAAAACCAAATTGATTGCATTCATTGTAGCGCTCGTGCTGATTCTCGAATCTGAGGTCGTCGTGTATCTCATTGGAAATGCTAATTTGAAGAAGAAATATAAAGGCAAGTCTTCTGGTAAAGACGCTGCTACTTCAACAGAGACAGGAATCGACTCAGATGTCGATCCGAACGCTGATCCGAATATCGAATCGGATAACAAGTCCGAAGCCATGAAAGTCACATGGAAATCAGAAGAGAAGCCGCTTCACTATACCGAGCCTTCTACCGTGTACCGTAATGGAATCCCTTGTTACATCGATGCTAGTTCATATGACGAATGGATTATAAGCGGGCATGATGTTATCTCTTGGTTGGACGACAATCGCGAGGTTTTTGGCTTTGAAAGTGCCCAAGATAACTTCCGTATAGTGGGTTCGAAAAGAAACGAATTAACGCAGAACAAATACTATATTGTGCAACAGACATACCTCGGCTACGATGTGTACGGACATCAACTTATTGCCATGGTTGATAAAGACTACCATCTGCATACTATTCGTGGCGATTACTACCCGAACATCACATTGAACCAGACTGAACTCGATGCCAAAGCTATTCGTGAACAGTACGCGACTGCGAACAACTGTGAGGTTTTGGAACAAAAAGAAGTCATCTATATCGTGAACGATCAGCCCAAACTTGTATTGAAAATGATCACCATTGAGGGTACAAATTCTTTCAACGTCTTTGTCAGCGCAGATGGAACCGTCGTTGGCAAGGAAACCTTGATTTCCGCTTTGGGCGAAGATGAGCCGGACAGTGATTTCACATACACGGATACAGATGGTACCGCTTACACGATTAACGTGAAGAAAACCGCCGATGAAGATCACTACTACTTCTATGATGGAAACAGAAACATCTATGTGATTTCGAATGCTTTCTTCGTTCCCGGTGAAGACTACGACATTACGAAAAACACGAAATTTGTCAAACAGCTCCTGGCAATTATGAAGATTCCTGGTTGGAACCTGTTCAATTTGAACAGCTCGCTCTTCAAGAAGATAGGTACATTCGATTTCACCGACAAAGGAAACGGTGTGTACGAAATTCCGTTGAGATCAGATGAGTACACTTCTGCTGCGATCCGTAATAACACGATCCTCATGAAGAATTTTGAAGACGTATACGACTTCTACGAGAGAACTGTCAATATCAAGGGGCCATATGACAACGGCGACCCGATTTACATCGCAAATCGGGTCTATGTCACAGATGGTTCTGCTTACCAGAATGCTTCCTTCTATTCTGGCTGTAGTGTCTACCTGATAGGTGATCCATATGTGACCTCAGCAGACGCCTGCGCCCATGAATGGAATCATGGTTGTTTCTTCACGATCGTCGGCACTGCATCGGCTCCTTATACGAGCTCCATCAATGAAGCTTATAGTGATATCGCCGCAGTCTGCATGGATGCGGATGATTGGGATTTGGCCGAGAACTCCGGTGCAGTCGTCCGTCACGTTTCAGATCCAAACCTGGATGAGCACCCAGAAGAAGTAGGTGGCGAGTTCTTCGTTGACGAAACCGTCGAAGGATACGATCCACATGTAAATTCTTCCATCATCTCGTATTCTGCATACCTGATGTCCGAAGGCGGCGCTTTCGAATCAAGAGATCAGATGTTCCAGGTATTCTACAACTCCATGTTCTATCTGACACCTACATCCAACTTCGAAGATTGTGCCTATGCTGTCATCGATTCCGCCAAGGACCTCGGTCTGACTTCTGATAAGATCGACATTATTACGCAGGCCTTTATTACCACCAGAGTCTTGGTCGAAGATTACCCTATGACTGGATATGTCGTAGACGATACCACTGGCGAAGCACTCTCCGGCGTATATGTTTCCATTACAAACACGGAAGGCTATTCCGACTTCGATATCACAGATGAAGCCGGCAAATTCGAAGTATATGTTAAGTCAACACTTCAGGGCGAACTGACCATTCTCAATACCGGCTATGAGTCACTCACCGTCCACGTCGACGAGAACACCTCCCCAGATGCTGTCTATCGTCTGGTACCGACCGCTGATAAGAAGAATATCGAGCTTGTCTTCGTCATGGATAATTCCGCAAGTATGCGTACCAGCGATCCGAATGAGAATAGAAAGACCATCATCAGTTCCATGTTGGCACTCGTGTCGAACAGCAACATTCAAGTAACGGATGGTCTGGTAACTTTCACAGCAGCTTCGAATCTTGTTACCAGCACATTGAATCAGAACACGGATAAGAACGCATCCATTCTGAATCTTTATCAGATTGTTACAGATGATGGTGGAAACAGCAATTCCGGAACATGTGGTGCGGAAGGATTACGAGCCGGTATCGGATTGTTCTCCGATGACGCAGATACCAGTCGTTACATCGTTTTCCTCTCCGATGGAGAAGACAACCGTGACGGTGAGCTTTCCTACGATGAGCTCATTGCAGAATGCAACACGAAGGGGATCCACATTTACTCCATCGGTCTCGGCTCTGAATCTCTCGATGAAGAGAATCTCGATAAGCTTGCTTCCGAGACGGGCGGCAACTGCTTCTATACCGAGAACAGCACAGGACTTACTGAGATTGTACAGGCCATCTTCTACAATTTGCGATAAGGAGTTCTCCTCATTTCGCAAGTAGGCGATGTATTTCACTTTCAACTTAATAGTCACATACAGAAGAGGTCGTCTCCATGAGACGACCTCTTCTCTGATTCTGTATGAAACTCGTCCGAAGACGATAACCGAAGGAACCCTTCGATTAACGCTTACTGAACTGAGATGCCTTACGAGCTTTCTTGAGACCTGGCTTCTTTCTTTCCTTCATACGTGCATCACGTGTGAGGAAACCAGCCTTCTTCAAGATGGACTTGTAAGCTTCTTCATCTGCCTGAACCAGCGCACGGGAAATGCCCTGACGGATTGCACCAGCCTGGCCTGCGATACCGCCGCCGATAGCCTTGCAGATGATGTCGAACTTGCCTTCTGTAGCAGTAGCTACGAGTGGCTGACGAACCATGAGCTTCAATGTATCAAGACCGAAGTACTCGTCCATATCCTTATCGTTAATGGTGATCTTACCTGTGCCAGGAAGAAGACGTACGCATGCTACAGCATTCTTACGACGACCTGTGCCATAGAAGTAAACTTTGCTAGCTTTCTTAGCCATGTAACTTATTCCTCCCTATATTATGCTTCGAAGTTCAGAACTTCCGGCTTCTGTGCAGCGTGATCATGCTCAGCGCCTGCATAAACCTTCAACTTCTTGAACATCTGACGTCCGAGAGCATTCTTCGGGAGCATACCCTTCACTGCCAACTCGAAAGCCTTCTCCGGCTTTGTATCCATGAGCTGTCTGTAAGCTGTCTCCTTGAGACCGCCTGCATAGCCTGTGTGATAACGATACATCTTCTTATCCAGCTTGTTACCTGTGAGAACGAGCTTGGAAGCGTTGATGACGATTACATAATCTCCTGTATCGATGAAAGGTGTGTATGTCGGCTTGTTCTTGCCGCGCAGAACAGTTGCAACTTCAGTAGCCAGACGACCAAGTGTCTTGCCAGAAGCATCAACAACGTACCATTTTCTCTCGATATTTGATGGTGTAGCAACAAATGTCTTCATAATGGACTTCTTCCTCCTAAAAATCTTCACGCATAAAAACCCCGAGTTATTCGGGCGCTCCACTATAATAGATGGGTACAGGAAGAATGTCAACACTTTTCCGCAAAAAATCTCAACGATTTTCAGAAATTCGTCGATTTTCGCCGTTTTTCTCTCTTGTTTGCCATTTCAATATCGTTTTTTGCAAAGAAGAAGCATCTGTCCTTCTGTCCCTACGATGTCCGCCTTGCAGTTCTTTCTCCATCAGAAAATCATCACAGATGAATCCTGATCCGATGTCGGTCTTCTTCTCTTCGATGATTCGGAAACCTCTGCGCAAGTAGACACGTAGCGGCACATAGTTATGCTTATTGACAAAGAGTCTGACCTTCTTCTTGCCAAGTTCCTTGGCTAACTTCTCTGCCTGTTCGAAGAGTAGCAGGCTTCTTCGCTCACCGCGGAAAGGCTTCATGAGATAGAGTTTACTGATGAGTAGTGCGTCATCTTCTTCCGGAACGACGCCCATATATCCGATGGGAGTATCACCAAGCACCAACAAGAAATACTGATAGTGTTCATCGCGGATAGCCGCTTCAATCGCGGGCATGCTCTGGAACTTCTCCACCATGTAGTTGATCTGTTCCTGTGAGAGGATTGCCTTATAGTGCTCATTCCAAATAATCTGTGCCAGCGAGGCCACCGCCATACGCCGCGTAGGAGAGGTGACCGGCAGCACCTGCGTCTGCGAGAGTTGTTCAATGATCTTCGGCACCTCGTTGAGTGACTTGATGACTACATCCGCAGCGGTCACATTCTGCCCACCGCTGGTCGGATTATCGTATCCAACCGTATACATACCGGCCATGCGGCCTGCTTGTACGCCTGCCGTGGAATCTTCAATGACAAGGCATCTTTCTGGATCTAGATCCAGGCGTGTCGCGGCCAGCAGGAATATATCCGGCATGGGTTTCCCATTTTCCACCTCAGTGCCGCTTACAAAGACTTCTACATAAGGCCATAGCTTCAGATGATCAAATACAGCTTCTACGAAATCCTTTCTCGACGAAGAGGCGACCGCAACGCGGATGCCCTTCTCCATGCAGTAGTCCAGAAGCTCCGAGAGGCCTTCTGAACGTTCCAGCCCTGAATCGGTGATGCCGCTCACGTTCTTCTTCCACTGCATTTCAATCAATTCTTCGACTGAAGCGGGAATATTGTACTTTGCCTTCATGGCGATCCACATATCCTCACTGGAACGTCCGACATACGGCCGAATGGCTTCATATGCACCCTTGGCACCAAAGCTTTCTAGAATCGAAATCGTGGTTTGGTCGTGATAAGGTTCACTATCCAGTAGTACACCATCCATATCGAAGACAATTGCTGAAATCATAATTCTTCTCTCCTTGTTCTACATATGACGCTCTTGTTTCAATGTAGCAATCCGACATTTTTCTGTCAATGTTATACTAGTGATTAGAGTTATTATTTGCACGATGGGAGTCTTCTATGAGCAGTCAAGACAATCAAGAAGCACACACGATGTGTTTCGATAAATCTCTTCGTCCCCTCTACGATGCCTGCACGCTATGTCCGCGCAACTGCGGTGTATCAAGAAGTAGTGGACGACGCGGTGTTTGTGGCATGACGGACGAATTGCGTATTGCCCGTGTTGGTCTTCACATGTGGGAAGAACCATGTCTTTCAGGCACCCATGGTTCCGGCACGATTTTCTTTACAGGATGTAATCTTGGTTGTGTCTTCTGCCAGAACCAGAAGATCAGTACAAGAACACTCCCCGGTCGCGTGTATACGATCGAGGAGTTTGCCGAAGCCATGCTTTCTTTACAGTCTCAAGGTGCGCACAACATCAACTTTGTGACTGGCACGCACTACATTCCACACATCGTCGAAGGCGTACAACTTGCTCGCTCATGCGGTCTTTCTATCCCCACGCTCTATAACTGCGGCGGATATGAATCTGTCGACAGCTTGAAACTTCTGGAAGGAACCATTGACATCTATCTTCCTGACATGAAGTTCTATCGCTCGGAGATATCTATGAAATATGCCCACGCATCCGATTACTTCGTTCGTGCACAAGAGGCGATCTCAGAGATGGTTCGTCAATGTCCGAAGCAGGTATTTGATGAGGAAGGAATTCTGCAACGTGGCGTAATCGTGCGTCACCTCATGCTCCCTGGCTTACTCTTCGACACGAAACACATCATGGATCATCTTTGTGAGTCCTATGGTAATCAGATTACCATCAGCCTCATGAATCAATACACGCCGATGCCCTCTGCACCACAAGAACTTTCTGCCTCACTTTCCTCCAAACATTACGATTCTATGGTGAACTATCTCTCCCTGCTTGGGCAAGTGAACGCTTACACGCAGGAAGGTGGTACAGTAGGTGAAAGTTTCATTCCCGACTTCGAATAATCGCAATATTTGTCTCTTCACCGCAACATTTGCTATAATGATGTATAGTTGATTTTCGGCTGAGGAGGTTAACGCAATGGCAGAAGAGCAGATTCGTACAACATTACCCGTTGATTCATACGATGACAGTATCCCATTAATTTATAATCAACCTGTGCGACAGTTCCATAGACGAGTTGTCAATGGAGAGAACGAAGACGTCGATTTCGTACCAAACACGAAACTTCGTATTTGGTATAATAATGAGCGCAAGAGTTACGCGCCCCATATGCACGAAGCGCTTGAAATCTGCATCCCAATTGAGAACGAGTACAAGTATATAATAGGCAACAAGTCGTACTCTCTCGTTCCTGGGGATATTCTCTTCATCCCACCTCATTTACTTCATGAGATTGATTGCAACAACGAAGGATGTCGATTCATCTACCTGATTATGATTGATTTTCTGAAAGAATTACATGACTATACTTATCTTGCCGATTTTTTCAAAGAACCACGATTGATCAATGAGACGACTTTCCCTTCCATCTATGGGAAAATATACGACACGTTCATGATCATCAATGACAACTATTTTCTCTATGACAATATGGTTCTAGAGATGCCAATCTACTCTCGACTAATGGATATCTTCAGTCTATTAGTCGCCTCAAATCCACAGTTTAAACCGATTTTCCTGGAAGATACTAAGAGTCGCACGAAGTATGTCAAATTTCGATCTCTAATTAACTATATCAATGCCCATTTCATGGACGACATTACACTTGAATGGGCTGCAAACTATGTAGGATTCTCCAAATTTCATTTTACGCGGCTGTTCAAAGAGTATACCTATGTCACCTTCTATGACTACCTTATGCATCGAAGAATGCAGGCCGCGAAGGTGATGCTTGCAGATTCTCATATGTCTATTACAGAGATTGCATTCCAAACAGGGTTTAACAATCTTTCCAGTTTCACTAGAGGATTCAGAAACACAGTTGGCCAGACACCATCTGAATATCGCTTATCACGTCAGAGCGTCCAGACCACTATTCCGGAAAGTCATTTAGACTTCATGCAAGAGTAGTCGCGTTCTAGATTAGACCGTTATCGTTCATTGAAGGTAAAAAATTAGGAGCACGTTCGTAAGAACGTGCTCCTCTTTGTTTTTGGTTTTGTCTCCGTAAAGGGAAACTTGGAAAGGGGATTAACCCTTAACGCTACCGAGGGCAACACCACTGATGATGTACTTAGACAGCAACAGGTAGATGACGATCAGCGGGAGCGCTGTCGTAGAAAGACCAAGGTAGATACAACCGAACTCACGCTTGTAAATATCACCATTCAACAAGCTGACCATGATAGGCATTGTGTAGTTCTTCTGCTTGATGAAAAGGATCATCGGCAGGAAGTAGTTGTTCCAGTTACCTACGAAAGCAAAGATTGCCTGAGTTGCCATAGCCGGCTTCATGATCGGAAGAACGATCGTGTTGAAGGTACGGAACTCACCAGCACCATCGATACGTGCAGACTCTACGATCTCGAGAGAGAGTGCACCCTCCAAGTACTGCTTCATAAAGAATACAACACCCGGAGCTGCGATAGCAGGAAGAATCAACATCAACTTGTTATCTGTCAGATGGAGCTTATAGCAGGTACGATAGAAACCTACGATGGTAACTGTACCAGGGAGCATCATGATACCAAGAATCAATCCGAAGAATGCCTTCTTCAACTTCCACTCATACGCATAAATTGAATATGCGGTCAAACTTGAGAAGTAAACTGTCAAGATTGTTGCACAAGCGGAGATGATGAAAGAGTTCTTCATACCTGTCTTTGCGTTAAAAGTTGTAATCTTCTTCAGTGCGTCGATATTAGCTTTAAGATGACCACCAGGTACCAAGCTTACAGCATTTGCCATAATGCTCTCTGTATCACGTGTCGCATTAATCAACATACAGATGAAAGGCCACAGACTAAGAACAGCAAGAATCGTACATACAACATAGATAACTGTAAGGAAGATAACTGCATCTCTCTTTCTGGACTTCAGAGCTACTTCGCTGTCTTTATTGGAGCGAATTAAATCATTACTTGCCATATTCAATTACACTCCTTTCTCTTCGAGCTTTCTGCGCTTCATTTCTGCCTTCTTCTCTTTAGCCATCTTTGCAGCATCCTTGTCTCTCATAAGGTAGAACAACAAGGAGGATACAATGATAACAACGATAAACAGAACGATACTTGCAGCAGCTGCACGATTGTATTTGTACGGCTTCTTAAATGCCGTGTTATAGATGTACATGGAAAGCGTTGTTGTAGCATTGTCCGGACCACCAGCTGATCTCATCAAGTTTGGAATATCGAACATGCTCAAACCACCAATCATGCTGGTAACCAATGTGAACAACATAATCGGACGGCAACTTGGCAACGTAATGTACCAGAATTTCTTCCAACGTCCTGCACCATCAATTTCAGAAGCTTCGAAAATCTCTGGGTTGATACCAATAACTGCAGCAATCAATACAACCATTGTAGAGCCGTACCACTGCCAGCACTGGATGAATTCAATCAACGCACGAGAAGCAACCTTGTTCTGCCAGAAGTTGAAAGGCTCCTTGAGGATACCCACCATTTTCAAGAGGTCGTTGACCGGTCCCTTAGGATGGTCAAACAACGTTGTAAACAAGATAGCAACTGTTGCTGCTGTGATGATGTTTGGAAGATAGAATACTACCTTAAAGAATCCCTGGCCCTTAACCTTTACACGGTTATCTGTAAACCAGGCGGAAAGCAGGAGGGACAATGCCAACTGCGGGATAAAGTTTACCAACCACATTCTTACTGTATTCAAGAATGCCTGGAGGAAATAACTGATTTCTCCAGAACGTCTCTTCTTAAAGAGATACTTAAAGTTCTCAAGCGGATCCTTGAGGAGCTTAAGCTTACCCGGAATTGCACCTTCATAGTTCGTAAAACCGATAACGATTGCAAAAATAACCGGATATAAAGTAAAAATTAGAAACGCAACAAGAAAAGGAATAGCAAACAGGTATCCAAATTTACTGTAAGAAACAAGTTTTTTCTTGTTCAAAGGATCACACCACCGTTCACTTAGTAATAAGAAAAGGGGCGGGCGAAATCACTTTCGTCCGCCCCCAATTCTAATTCTTCTAGATTCTAACCAATCGCGGAATTAAGTTCGATTTGAATTACTCCTCAACTTCGATACCCTTTTCTTCGCAGAGGTCATACATCTTTGTCATAACGTCGTCCTTAGAGATCTTGCCATGAGCGTACAGGGAAACTGTATCCTGGAAGAAACCGTTGAGGTCAGCGTCGTAAGCGCACTTGCACTTAGAAGAAGCAAAAGATGTAGCATCGATGAAGATTGCGAACGGATCCTGGCCACCGAGGAAATCCATTGTACCGTTGGACTTAGCCAATACTACGCTGGAAGAAACTGTATCCTTAGCGGATGTCCAATCATAGAGACCGTTAGCGAAGTTGTAGAGAAGACCTGTCTCGCTTGTATCAAGTGTTACCCACTCAACGAACTTAGCGCAGAATTCCTTCTTATCAGCATCGTCAAGAACCTGATTGTTAGCGAACAGCCAGGAACCACCCCACCAGAAACCGAGGTTTGGCTTACATACAGCATAGTCACCGTAAGATGCTTTGCCTTCGCACTGGCCAGCGATAACGTAGTTGATCAACCAGCAAGGTCCGAACCAACCAAATACTTTCTTATCGCTCTCGTCGCTCATGTCAGCGTACCAAGCAGAACCCCAAGAACCTGTGTCGTTGGTGTAACCGTTTGTGATAGCCTTCTCAGCGAGATCGATGAAAGCTGTTCTTTCCTTATCGATGTTGAACTTACCGTCAACAACCCAAGGTGTCAGAGAAGCCTTCTCAGAAACCTGATAGAGGTCAGACAGACCAGAAACGATCGCATAGCCCTTACCCTTCAGAGTCTCAGCAGCCTCAAGGAACTTATCCCAGCTCTGTGTACCAGCACCGATAGCAGCCTCAACAGTAGCCTGATCGTCGGAACCGAAAACTTCCTTAGCGATAGATCTTCTGTAGATGAAAGCTCCACCAGTTGCCTGGTATCCAAGTCCAACTACTTCACCATCTCTTGTTCCGATATCAACGCTGTACTGTGCGATCTGAGCATCTGCGATAGCCTTATCTACATCGATACCAAGATCCTTATATGTTGCTGCATATCCTGAAGCATCACCCTGTGTATACTTCAATACGAAAGCTGCCTCTGCACAGTAGATGTCAGGAGCATCCTCGCCACCACCCTGAAGAGCAGCGTCCAAAGCTGGCTGATAAGCACCATCGGTA
>JAZLMM010000014.1:0-16426 GCA_045598705.1 Oscillospiraceae bacterium | reverse complement strand
AAATTATAGCTGGTATGCTACCGCCGCCTCGGCAAGAGGACCCGCAATCGTCATGACCCCGCGGTCTTTACCGAAGAAGTCGTAGTTAAATACGATTGCTGAACCATCGGTATTCTCGAAGCGCTGGTCAGGCTGGAAAGCCTTACCGAGAATGTCCGAATTGATGATACCACAGGAGAAATCCTTCACCTTCTCATACACATTTGTCTGTAAGAAGTACTCGCCATCCTTCTCCACTACGTCCGCCTTGGCCTCAAATCCGTCCACCTCGCACTTATTCTGTTCTTTGGCCCACGGCTTCGCACCATTGAAGTAGATGTTGTGATCGATCCATACCGGGAGATGCTGGAAGTGCTTCTCCATGATGCCCATCTCGTAGGACATCGGCTCATCCAGATGGAAAGTCTCGATCCACTCATCGTAAGTTGGGTATTCATCGAAGATGAAGGTACCGGCTTCCTGAAGATCGAAGAACATTGGGTTCTCGTCTGCCGGCATCTCTTCGATTGGCCACTTCTGCATGAAGATGTTGTTGTAGATACGATCATCACCGTGAAGAATGCTCATGAAGCCCATCACTTCTGTTCTGTGTGGGAAGTGATAAGGCGTATATCTCGGCTGATTCTTGCCGGAAATGATGTCATCCGTACCACCGCCGATTGCCTGGAACGTACCACAGATTAGGTTGTTGACGACGGCCACACCTTCTGTCGCCAGACGAAGGGAAGCTTTACTTAACATGACATTGTTATCGATGAGCGTCGGACCATGACCGACCTCTACGAAAATATCCTGGCTCATAATCGTACCGCGGATCCTCGTCGCATAGGACGGCGTGTGATTATCGTGCAGGAAGTTCTGGGAAAGAATCGTTCCCTGTGCCTGCCAGTCACACCAGATACCCATGGTGCAGTGATGGATGTGGTTTCGTCTCATTGTAACATCGATTGCAGCATGCATCTTGATACCTGCGATCTCAGCGCCACCAATCTCCATCATGTTGTTGATGTTGTGAATATGGTTATCTTCGATGATTGAGAATACACCACCCATACGGCCGACGATACCGGTCTGTTCGCAGTGGTGAATATGGCAACGGCGAACGATATGAGAACCGATCTCTTCTTTGAGCCATCCGTGGTACTGACCACGACAGACGGCATCTCGTTCCATCTGTGTCGGACTCTTCACACGATACTTGGTGAAGTAATGATCATTCTCCGGGTCAAGATATTTTCCCAAGGAAATCCCACAGCAACGGCTATGGCTGACTTCGCAATCCTCAATAATCCAGCCACGGCTCCAGTGCGGGCCGATCATGCCATCCTGGAAAGCTGCCGGAGGCGCCCAAGTCGTTGCCGCCTTACATACAGTAAAACCAGAAAGTGTGATATATCCGACATGTGTCTTACTTGGGAAGAAGCAGTTGCGACGAACGTTGATCTCCACCTTCTCTGCATTCGGGTCTGCACCCTGGAAATTCGCATAGATGACCGTCTTACCGTCTTTCTGCTCACAGTACCATTTACGTGTAGAGTTCTCCGGTTCCCAGGAAGCCGGATCTACCTCACCTTTCAGACAGGTATCCAGATCATCCGCCTCGTAGAGGGCCACGTCGTTGATATAGACGCATCCTGTATGTGGATGACGATGCCAGAAATACCAGTCGCCGCCAACGCGTGTATCATACGGATTGTATGCGCCGAAGATACCGTTATCGATTTCGACTTTCCAAGTATTCCCCTCGTATTTCTCCCATCCCTTCACAATCTCCGCACCGGTGATTACAGCCTGAAGCGGCTCGACAGAGCGATAGGTAATGCGAGCATCTTCCGTTCCCGCATTCTGGGGATCTACATATTCACGATACACACCCGGCATAACTAGGATCTCATCGCCAGGTTTTGCGATCTTCGCTGCGGCAGTAATCGTTAGAAATGGATGCTCTTTGGTACCGGCACCCTGTGACTTCGTGTTTTGATCAACATAGTAAATCATAAGTTTTCCTCCAAAATATAAGCTGATTCGATGTCTGATGTGTAAATCGCCACCACAGACGGATAGAGTTTGGCCGACTCAGAGAAAGGATCCGGATAGCTATTCTTGTCCGGTCCCATGTGAAGTCGGATCATGGCATATTCCTCCGGTCTCAGACGAATGAAATTCTGGATATACCAGCAGGATTTCTCGCCGTGTCCCACGGGAAAAGAATCCTTAATGCCCCACACTTCCTTCTCCACCCAGTTCGCAACTTCTTTGCCGTACTGATTGATCTTTGTACCTTCTTTGACATTCTTCGTCTCTTTGACGTAGAAATTCACTTTACAAAGATCGTGTAGTAAAGACGTAATAATCACGGTATCGTCTTGAAGTTTGATGAGTCCCTGACTCACTTTCTCAGATAATCGCTGATAGACATGAAGACTGTGCTGGGCCAGTCCCCCTTCACAGTGCAGATGGTATTTCGTTGAAGCCGGTGCCGCAAAGAAATCCGTCTTTGTCTCCATCCACTCTACAAGCTTGTCGATGCCGGGGCGATTAGTCGAAAGAAGCAGTTCCTTGATTTTCTTCTGATTTTCGGCTTGTTGCTCCGCGCTGATGCAGAATTCTTCCATTACTTTCGATCACTCCTTTCTAAATTGTTTCCAAGGTTCTTCCTCACGAAGAGGTATTTCAAAAACCATCCGTTCCCTTGTGACCGGATGGTCAAGTTCCATGTGATAAGACTCCAGCAGGATGTCTCCAGCGAAACGATTTGGGCCTTTGCCGTATTTACGGTCTCCTACGATAGGATGACCGATTGAAGCCAGTTGCGAGCGAATCTGATGGGATCTTCCTGTATGCAGGAGGATACTAAGAAGCGTAACCGGTGCGCCTGCAATTCTACCCTCACCGATCACTTCATACTCAAGATTGCTCTCTTTCGCATCTTTCGGCGCAGAAGCCGCATCTGGGAAAACCTCTACAAGATTTGTCTTCGCATTCTTCAGAAGATATGAATGGATCTCACCGGAACTCGACTCCATACGACCGTATACAATTGCGCGATACTTCTTGCGAACCGTACGACTCCGAATCTGTTCACTGACTCGTGAAGCGCATTTACTGGTCTTGGCAAAGACCATGACGCCAGTAACCGGACGGTCCAGTCGATGAAGAAGCCCAAGGTAAGCTTCACCGGGTTTCTGATACTTCTCCACAAGATAATTCTTGAGAAGCGACAGCATATCCGGATCCCCAGTCAAATCGCTCTGCGAAAGCACTCCCGCTGGCTTCACTGCCACCAAGAGATGATTATCTTCATAGAGGATCTCCGGCGTCATTGGCATATTTACTTCTCCTTCGGTGTCCATCTTCCTGTACTACCGCAAGGCAGGATCAGATCCATCTTGGAGCATGGAAGACCCAGTTCTTCCGACACGACCTGACCACCATGCTTGGTACGAATAGCAAGACGCAGGATATCTTCAATGACCATCGAAGAAAGCCCTGTAGTATAGGAGTTGATCAGGAAGAACAACGGGTCGTCCGAGATCAGTTTCTCACACTTCTCGACCAGCGGGAACAGCGCATCTTCCAGTTTCCACATCTCGCCGGAAGGTCCACGTCCGTAAGCTGGTGGGTCCATGATGATACCGTCGTACTTTCTGCCTCTTCTGATCTCACGTTCTACAAATCGAACACAGTCTTCTACAATGAAGCGGATGTAGCAGTCCTCCAGGCCACTTGCCACCATGTTCTCTTTGGCGCGTGCCACCATGCCCTTACTGGCATCGACATGCACCACTTCCGCCGCACCGGCCGCAGCAAATGCCATGGTCGCGCCGCCTGTATAGGCAAATAGATTCAGGATACGAGGTTTCTTCCCTTCCTTCACCGCTTGCTGGATCTTCTTGCCACAGAAGTCCCAGTTCGCTGCTTGCTCGGGAAAAAGACCCGTATGTTTGAAACTGGTCGGCTCAATAATGAATGTCAGCGGACGACCGACCGCATCGTAATGGATCTCCCATTTCTGCGGAAGTGGACGCTCCTTGCTCCAATGCCCACCGCCGCTCTCACTTCGATGGTAGACAGCATGGGGCTTTGGCCAGTATTGCTCTTTCATGCCGGCATAACCGGTCTTCGGCCAGATGGCCTGTGGATCCGGTCGTTGAAGCATAATGTCGCCCCAACGTTCATATTTCTCACCTTCTCCGCAATAAAGCAGTTCAAATTCTGACCATCTATCTGCTAAAAACATAACTACGTTCCGTTCTTTCAAGAAATCGGCACTTGAAAACTTCAAGTCCTTCTCAAGTATAACATTATCTATACTTGCAAAAAAGACGGAATTCCACCCGAGAATTTCAACATTTGGGAATCTTCCAAAGAAGTCAATTTGTGAATTCACGAAATGTTCATTGATTTTTGCGTGAAGGATGGTTCCGTACGCGTTTTTTATATTATAATGGTCATAATGTTGCAAAGAAGAGGTAATAATAATGTCTACAGCTCCGCACATATTAATCTGCGACGACGATCCGGTGGTTCACGAGTCACTTGGTCTATATTTTGAGAATGAACACTTTACATATTCTAGTGCATACGATGGACTTGATGCATTGTCTCATGTAGCTTCTGATAAGCCAGATTTGATTATCCTAGATGTAATGATGCCCGAGAAGACCGGTATTGAAGTATGCCGCGAGATTCGCAAGACGCTTTCTACTCCAATCATTATTCTTACTGCCAAAGGTGAAGAGATTGACCGTGTATTAGGTTTGGAACTAGGTGCAGACGATTATATCGTTAAGCCTTTCTCTCCTCGCGAAGTTATTGCACGTATCAAGGCTGTTCTACGCCGTATCAATGAACCCCAGGAGAATACTTCCCTGCTTCGTTACGAGGGTCTTGAGATCAATTTGGACAACTACCAGGTGAAGGTAAAGGGCGAATTGGTTCCCTGCACCCCTAAAGAAGTGGAGATCCTTCATCTTTTGGCCTCACATGTTGGTCAGGTCATGGACCGTGAACAGATTCTCTCTCTGATTTGGGGATATGACTACTTTGGTGATACACGTACTGTCGATACCCACATCAAGCGAATTCGTCAGAAGATCTATTACGAGGGAGCACCTTGGTCACTGATTACCGTCTATGGTGTCGGTTATAAGTTTGAGGTCAACCAATAATGTTCCGAAGTTTTTTCCTTCGAAAGATGATTCTTATGGTGCTGATTGCGCTTTGTGCATCGGCACTTCTTTCTGCTACGCTTTTTAACATTGGAGCGAATGTCAGTTCTCAGAACACTGCCGAGAATCTGTTGATAGATAAGGGTTATTCCATGTCAGGTTTTCTTTCTTCTTACATCGAGGAGAACCATACATCGAATCAAGCCAATATCACGAATTTGTTGAAAGGCGTATCTGTCGGATATTCTGATCGTTCTATCCTTGGTGCCTACTACATTCTCTACTCGGCGGATGGACACGCTATTTGTATGACCACCCAAATCGATTCAAATGATTCGGAAGTACTAAACTCGATCAATGCCTACGCTCAAGAGAACATGCTGATCAACAGTGACAACAAGAATCTGATTGGCAACCTCAAAGGCACGAAGGACGTGGACCCAATCACCATCATACAGGTTCCTATCACGGTCGACAAACAATTGATTGCCTATCTGGTTATTGGCAATCCAATCTCCAACCGGAGTGCAGAGGCGACTAACTTCAGTAGCATTCTTTTCCTTTCGACCTTCATGGTATCCCTGTTCATGGCCATCCCTGTATATTTTGCAAGTAAGCGACTGGTTCGACCACTTAACAAAGTAACCGAAGTTGCCAATGCATTGGGGCAAGGCGACTTCTCTGTACGTGCCAATGATACGACCAGAGGTGAGATTGGTGAATTGGCTGCATCGGTCAATGAACTTGCAGAGAAACTCTCAAAGTCCATTACTAGTGTCACCACCGAGCGTAACCGTCTGAAAGAAATCTTCGATATCATCTCCGAAGGTATTGTATCTGTTAACGAAGATCTGCAACCTGACTATTCGAACAACGCCATTGCCACCTTGTTCGAGAAAGTTCCCCGTAAGAACCTCTTCACTGAGAAACTTCAGTTGATACCTTTCGAAGAAGTATGGGAAGATTACGAGAACTGTTTGAAGACCGGTGAGACATATGAGCGAACGATTGAAGCGAAAGATTGTGCGTATTCTTCCACAATCGTGCCAATTCTGGACAACGAGAAAAACATCATTGGTGCGACAGGATTCTTCCGTGATATCTCTGAACAAGAGCGTCTGGAACAGACTCGTCGAGACTATGTTGCCAATGTTTCTCACGAGCTCCGTACACCACTCACCGCTATGCGCGGTCTAGTAGAACCATTAGCTGATGGAATGGTAAAGAAAGAGGAAGACCGCCAGCGTTACTACGGAATTATTCTTCACGAGACGATGCGTCTTTCCCGACTCATCGATGATATGCTTGAACTTTCACGTCTACAAGCGCGAACATTGGCATTCAAGACGTTCCCATTTGATTTGAACAAGTTACTCTCTGAATTTGAGACCAAATTCAAACCAGTCATCGAAGATGCCGGTCTTAACTTCTATGTCGAATACAAGACCGGCCAATTACCTACAGTTATGGGCAATCCTGACCGCGTAGAACAGATTATCGTTATTCTACTTGATAATGCGAAGAAATATACACCTGCAGGTGGAAGTATTACGATTTCCACAGAATATAGTGCCGAAACTGATCAGGTTCTTGTCTCTGTAAGTGATACGGGTCAAGGTATCCATGAATACGACATTGATCACATCTTTGACCGATTCTTCAAAGCCGATCGTGCACGTGGCAAGAAAGGTACGGGCCTTGGCTTAGCGATTGCAAGAGAGCTTCTGAGTTATATGGGGGAGACAATTACTGTTCAAAGTGAGTATGGCGAAGGTACGACATTCACCTTTACGCTGAAACGCGTAACAGGTAGCGTCTGGTACTGATTATCGAGGACACCATGAGCATTACATCTTCCCAATCGTCGAACCAAGAGAGCAACAGTATCCGTATCAACCGCTACATAAGTTCAAGCGGTTTCTGTTCGCGTCGTAAAGCCGATGAATATATCTCTGGTGGACATGTCACCATCGACGGACAACTTGCGGAGAATGGAAGCCAAGTCTTCCCAGGACAGGTCGTACTCATAGATGGACAGACGATTCTCCCTTCAGAGAATCATGTCTATTTGGCATTTCACAAGCCACTAGGCATCACTTGCACTACCGATCAACGCGACCCAGATAATATCATTGATTTCATCCAGTATCCAACTCGAATCTTTCCAATAGGTCGTTTGGATAAGAACAGCAGCGGTCTGATTCTTCTCACTGACGATGGAGACATTGTAAACCGTCTGCTCCGTGCTGAAGGTCGTCATGATAAAGAATACGTTGTGACGGTAGACCAACCCATAGATCGTGATTTCATACGGAAGATGGAAGGTGGGCTTCCCATCTTAGATACCACTACCCTTCCCTGCAAAGTATTACAAACCGGTAAGAAGTCTTTCCACATCATACTAAATCAAGGACTGAATCGTCAGATACGTCGGATGTGTGAATATCTAGGATATCGAGTCGTCAAGCTGAAGCGTATTCGCATACTAAACATTCAGTTAGGCGAGCTTCCTGTGGGACAGTATCGCAAACTGACACTCAAAGAGCAGAAAGATTTGTTTACCATATTGGATCGGAATAAGTAGTCATTGAAAAGGGCCTCCGACATCTTGTCGGGGGCCCTTTTCGTATAGTGAAATTAGTATTTTGGAGATATCTCAATTGTTTCTTCGTATCGGACATTCTTCTGCAGTCCTCTACGAGCGAGTACATCCGGACTTCGTTCAATTCCTTTCATGTAGAAGTCCAAATATAGGTTGGTGCGACCATCTTTAGGTAGCAACTCTTGATGTGCATAGTCATCGATTTCTTCCGGCGTATATGGAATACATGAGAATGAGAAAGGATCCAATCCTTGTTTACTTATGCTTAAACCTTTCACGTCATCATGCTGAAGCTGCAAATATCGAGTATCCGCATGCGCACCGGTTTCAGACGGGCGTGCGTAATTATGGTACAATGGCGAATCTAATGATGTGAACCATCCAAATCGTGCAGATTCCTTACGATCCGAATAAGATTCGCCATCTCCTCGACCGTACCATCCTAAGTTAGCATGGCGATCAATAGGAACCTGGAAACCATATCGAACAAGATCATACTTCGGAACAAATTCTAGTGAAGCCATCAACTTACCAGAAGGTAGGATACGATATCGTACATATAACGGGCCTTTCATGCCTGATGAGGAGTACTTACAAATCAGATGGAATTCTTCACCATCCATCTCGTAGAAGCTTCCTACAAAACGCATTTCACTCTCAATCGTTCGCCAATCCGTCTCATGCGAGAATACCGTCTGCGAAAGGACATAAGATTGGTCAGCACGATCAATATTCGACGCCGCACGGTAGAAACAAGGTTCAAACAATCCATCCAGATATTCGTTGCCGTCCATCATGATGGAACAAAGACCGCCTTCTTTACGGCTAAATCCATATCGCACATGATTGGCACCTACAAATATAAAGGCAGGTGACGACATCACAGAAACGACAGATGGTTTCTCGTCCAGAATCAAACCGTTCTCCAATGAAGACGCATCAATGATCTGAACAGACGGAGTCTGCTCATCTTCTTGATTCTCCCAAGCGGGTACGATTTGATTTGGATCACATACCTGATCGACAAGAACCTGCTGATAGAAAGCTACCTCATAACCCTTTTGTGCGTAGAAAACTTCATTTGCAAGGCCCAAAGAAATATCAAGGATCAATTCTTTACAGCATGCCTTCTCGTACACTTCTACCGCTTTCGAATAGCGGTTCTTCCAGTCTGGCGTCAAGAATTCATTGATTTGAATAGGGAACTGCATCTCGCGATTTCCCATTGGGGATATCGATGGAATAATACCAGCACCACCGGTTAATCGGTGACCACCAAGCAGCAACTGCCACTTCAGCTCAATTTCTGGTGTCGCACCAATTGAACTTACATTATGAATCGTCAGATATGCAGGATTATCCGCTGACGGGAATATTTTGATGCCTTCGCACTGTTTTTTCACCTCATAGAAAATAGGATGCGGCATACGATTCGCATCTACAATTCCTTGTGCGATTGAAATACCTACCTGTTCAGCATATTCGATCAAGTCACCTTGGTGAATATACTTTAGTTCCATGCTATCTTCTTCTCTTCTTGGACGCATGGAAATGGATTCGAAGAGCACTTTGTCTTCCTTAAGTTTAGTTCTCAGATTAGCGCGGTTCAGGCACAAATCGCACCATTCGCCGAAAAACATGCCTGCTCGATTCGGGAATCGTGGAATATCCGAAACATGTCCAACCGGGTCAATCTCGCAGTAGATTGGACGTTTGGCATCGAAGGTAATGATTCTCTCCTTCACATCCATATATGCATTCTCTTCAAATTTCTTACCTGTCATCGACCACATAATAATGCACGGATGATTGTAGAGTGAATATACCGTCTGTGGCAATACAGAGGCAGCAGACTGAACAATCACATACATGCCATACTTGTCACATAAATCAAAGAAAGATGAACTTGTCGGATGATGCACAACATAGATCGTGTTGATGTTTGCACGTTTCATCATGAATATATCCTGACGGAACCTTTCTAATGGCACTGAGATACCCTCTTCAGGGTCAAACTCGTAATATTTCACGCCATGAAGCGGTTCAGGCAAATCATTAATATTGAAAAGATTTTCAGAATACGTAATCGTGCGGAAACCGAAACGTTGCTTCTTTACACAGATTACTTCTCCATTCTGATCACATAATTCAACGATAAAATCATATAGGAAAGGTGTACAGTCCGTCCAAGGTAGTACCAGTTTAGCATAGCATTCTGTCGCAAATGTTTTCACACCTTCTTTAGGTACTAGATCCGTCAGTTCTTTGCGCTGAGATAGACGATGCTCAGGAAGGTTATATAAATCATACTCTTCTCGTACTTCGACCATGCGGCAATTTACAGTCACCTGCGCGTCATATGGAAGATGATTATGTAATTCAACTTGTAAAGAAATACTCGCATCCTTGCGAATCTCAGCATTGGGAAGTATCTCTTTCTGACGGTTGGTCAGTTGATTCTCGCTCTCGGAGCGATATAGACTAGAGACCAGCGCCGTTTTCGGCACAACATCACGTGCCAATGTATCGGTGAGCCAGCTCGTTGAAAGTCTGATTGCAGAGATTTCAACGCTCGGTTCTGCAACGATATAAGGCAGTCTAAATAACCCTGAGAAGCCAAAAGCACCTTGTGCGCGCACAATTCCTCGTTTGGTTTCATCAAAGCGCATGACTAGAATAGATATCAGATTCGCGCCCTCATTCAAAGCACCATTTAACAGGCATTTTGTCGTTGAGAACGTACTTCTTGACATGGACACTTCCGTTCCATTTACGTAAATCTGATAACGCCCAACAATGCCATCCGTCATGAGATATACATATCGGCTGATGTATTCCGTCGGAAGATTGACCCATACACGATATAGACCTACATCGTTAACATTTTCCATGGCTGCACTATCGGCCAGTCTCTGTTGGATCTTACTTGTTTTCTTCTTTAAGAGGGCATTCTTCTCATAAACCAGTTCACTTGGATATCCATATCCTTGTTGCTGCCAGCAACTCGGAACATCGATCTCGGCCCATGATTCATCATCGAAATCCGTTCGATTCCAATTCTGGGGAAGTTCGTCTTTACTTGGAGCATGGAAAAATCGCCACTTGGGAAGGTCCAACTTCCAAAGTGTTTGAATTCGGCCGAACTCTGGCGGCTGTTTCTCCGCAAACAGTTCGTCCATTGAATCATATGGGTAGAAATATCCTTGTGCAGGAACCTGCGTCATATTCTTCCTCTTACTTGCCCAATTTATCTTACTGATGTAATTGTAGCATGTGAAACACAACGCCATGTATCAGCCATGTTTCATTTTGAAGAAGAAGAGCGCAACAATTCGTTACAGTTCGAAATTAGATATAAGCCAGACCTTTCTTTCTCTTTCTTGCTTTCATGCTGCGCCAAATCCCCTTAAAGAAATGGCCATTCATGATAAGAAGTTTCGCCTCCATCTGCTCGAGTGTAATTTTGCCTACGGTAAAAGTAGCAAATGTTCGAAGTGGCGTCTCAAGTGTCATGGCCTCATTCATAAGTCTCAGATACTCCTGCGTCTCTTTACGCATATCCCACTTCAATCTCAATCTTACCTTCTGGTAGAAGTATTTTGCATACAAATTGCCATTTTTCAGATCTTCGACACTGGAATTCATAGTGAACTGTCCACGCTTCGGAGCTTTCTCTTCTGTAATCATCGCACCATAGACGACTTCAAACTGTTTCTTGTCGAAAACTTTCGTCTGCGCATCAAGATGATAGTACTGTGGCGCACTGCTACGGTAATCCGGCACCGCAACCTGTGTCATGCTGGAAATAACATCAATCTCTCTTCTCGCACGAATATCACGAGAAGAAGAACCAATCTCGATCGAATACTTTCCGCTCTCAACATGCCAGTCATGAATCTGAATATTGTAATAGGCGAAAGCACGCTTATCCAATGTGAACTCAACCGTTCTCGTCTCACCGTGTTGGATAAACACCTTCTTAAATCCAGCCAACTGGCGAATCGGTTTGAAGATGGTTGATTCCGGTGGTGCAATATAGAGTTGTACAACTTCCTTTCCATCTCGTTCACTAATATTCGTAACATCAATGGATACGGTGATCTTATCCCCTTCGGTAAACTGTGGAGAAGTCAACTGAATCTCTCCATAAGAGAATTTCGAATAGGAAAGTCCATGTCCAAATGGGAAAAGCACTTCCATCTTTGCTGCATCGTAATATCGGTATCCCACATAGATACTCTCCGCATAGAGAGTCTGTCTCTTCTCACCAAAATTCAGATATGTGGGATTATCGGAAAGCTTAATCGGGAATGTCTCAGCAAGTTTGCCGGATGGATTCACTTGACCATAGAGGATACTCGCAATCGCGCCAGCGCCTTCTTGTCCAGGTAAGTATGCCATCAGAATTGCCTTAACATGTGCCGCCCATGGCATCTCCACCGGAGATCCCGCATAGAGAATCACACACACATTACTGTTCTTGCGAACTACCTCTTCAATCAGACGAGTCTGTGATTTCGGAAGCTGCATATGGGCACGATCGAATCCTTCTGATTCATATGCATCTGGCAATCCTGCAAAAATGAAGACAACATCCTTCGATTTTGCAGCTTCCACCGCAGCGTGAAGGAGTTTCTCATCCACCTCGTCAAGCTTATCGCTCTCCAAAGAATATCCAGGTTCATAGATGAAGTTCTCGCTTGATGTCGAGAATCCAGAGAAAGCATTTGCCACATTGGTAGGATGTATATGGGAACTTCCACCACCTTGGAAACGCGTCTGTTTGGCCATGGCTCCGATAACCGCTACACTCGTCTTGGTCTCTACAGGAAGCAGGCCATCGTTCTTTAGAAGAACGGCAGATTCCTCAAAAGCTTGTCTAGCAAGCAGTTGATGGTTCTCATATGGAGAAGAAGTTGGTTGCGGAATATTCATTCCTTTCTCCACCAACGCAAGAATGCGCTCCACCGCACGATCCAGAAGCGACATGGGTAATTTACCTGATTCTACCGCTTCACAGATCTGGCGGTCACGTTCACCTACTGAGGAAGGCATTTCCAATTCCAACCCTGCTGCGAGTGCATCCAAGCGGTTATTCACCGCGCCCCAGTCACTCATGACAACGCCATCAAATCCCCACTCATCGCGGAGAATCTCAGTCAGGAGTTTCCGATTCTCACAACTATATGTTCCATTGATTCGGTTATATGACGCCATGACCGTCCAAGGTCTAGACTCTTTCACTACCATCTCAAATGCAGTCAGATAAATCTCTCGAAATGTTCGTTCATCCACGATCGAATCATTGATTAATCGGTATTTCTCCTGACTGTTTGCAGCAAAATGCTTCACAGAAGTACCTACTCCTTGGGTTTGTACCCCACGTACCCAGGCCGCACCCATTTTGCCGGATAGATACGGATCTTCAGAGAAATATTCGAAGTTTCGGCCGCAAAGCGGAGAACGTTTGATATTAATCGCCGGTCCAAGCACAACTGCTACTTGCTGATCGACGGCTTCTTCACCAATGGCTTTGCCGACAGCCTCCATTAGTTTTACGTTGAAAGAACAGGCTGTCGCTGCAGCCGGCGGGAAGCATGTCGATTGTCGACTGTCACCCTTACCGGTTTGTCCTTCTTCTGTTTCTTGCTTACGAAGTCCATGCGGACCATCCGACATAAATATGAACGGAACATTGTTGATAGGCAATCGTTGTGTACGCCAGAAATCCCATCCGGAACACAAAGAAGCCTTCTGCTTCACAGTAAGCTTACTCATCAAAGAAGATACAAATTCAGAAGCCATAGAAGTCTCCTCCATTCAATCAAGGTATCATCCACATAAATGGCGATTATCTCATTTTCATCATTATATCACTCTTATACCACTTGTATAATTTTGTTGATATACTTGCAAAGAGATTTCTCATCATGTATTCTCTTATTACTTACATCGCTTGAGAGTTGTAGATGTGGGGGCGCACTGGTTTCGACGGGGTCGTGGAGACTTGGAAAGCGGGTAGAGGATTCTCGTTGGCCTCTTTAAAAAACGAGAAATGCAAGTAATTGCAAACAACAAACAACTCGTAGCTGCTTAATTTAGCTACCATCTCCCCGTTCTATCTGTCGATCGGATCGGAGATGTCAGATGACAGACCTTACCTGGCGGTAGGTTAAACAGGACCACGTTCACCGCTAAGCTTTGCGCGATGGCCGTATTCATGAAGCTACCGGAGATGGTTGCCTGTTCGTGGGCACACCGTTAAGGGGAATACTCCAAACACGAACTGCACCCGGAGATGTCCTTGTTGACGTGGTTTCGGACAGGAGTTCGATTCTCCTCGCCTCCACCAAATGTGTATTGGACGAACACCTATTTCTGGGGCGGCGGGTTCGCCGCGAAAGTGTCTTTCTAATACGAATTGCAGAAGCACCATCTTGGTCATTCCAGGATGGTGCTTCTGCTTTATGCACTTAATCTGTCTATAAGTTCTATAATCTTTACTGATAATTCTCCTGCATATAGAGTGTCAACCGGTCTTCCAGCGTATCTGCGATCTGTTCCGGTGTGCGATTTTGGGAATAGTATCATGTAAGGGAGTAACTACTGTTACATTTTAAAGTGTAGGTTGTGTTATATCCACCATAGCCAGATAGGTAACTATAATTGTAGTTGCCTGCTGACGTTACACTGGTGAAAGATGCATTATTACTCGCCGCTACTCTCGTCTGATAAGTGTATAATCTCGAGTAAATGTACGTACTTCCCGGCATGGCATTATCTGGACAGTTATTAAACTTGAAGTATGACAGCCTCATGTAGCAAGTATTCCGATTAGCATTTGTTGTACACCTATACTCCGAATACGTTGAACCACCAGCATTTACCCATAATGAATCACCTGTGATTTGATTTTGCGCACCTGCACTAACAGGAAGCGTAAATGCTACCAAAATACTAATTGTCATCAGAGGTGTTATTGCCTAACCTATCATCCGTCCCTGCTTTGACATTCGACATTTCTTGATAAGGAGTATCTTTGGAAATCAAACGTACTACTCCGTATGGTGAAAGCAATGCTTCTACTTCCTTGCGTACACTGTCATCCATGTTCAACACTTCGACAAAAACATCATTTTGAATTTCGTCCACGCCCACTCCAACAATGAGATTGGCTATGTTGTTATCTTCAGCCTGCAGATTTGCGACCAATTCAGAGATTTGATTCTGTCTCTCTTTCAAGTCGTCATAAGTATTAGCGACCTTGCTTATCAGAATACTTTTGTCACCAGTTATGTTCCAAATTTCTTCTTGAACTTCCTGTGGGTCACATGTGACTAGAATCGTAAACTTTCTATCGGCAATGAATGAACCTGCATAGTATGTTGGATACTCCTCGCCCCAATAAGAAACGAGAGCATTGAATTCAGCGTTTGCTTTCTCAGAAAACGCGATATCCTCCTCAGAAAATTCAGTAGGTTCTACCTGATTTTCTTGTACGGGAGTTGTTTCATTCGTTTCGCTAGCATCAACCACAGAACTAGATACAAAAATCATTGACGCTATGAGGAGTACAGAGAATAGCGTCATTCCAAGCATTTTCTTTTTCATGTTAAATTCTCCTTGCAATGTGCGGCACCCAAGGTACCAAAAGGGTGGTTTCATCTTCCAGAAAATACGATCTTTACATCACCTGTTATGAAGTGACCCCTGTCAAGCATAAATTCTTAACGGATCACCACATTTCCTTTCTATTAAATTTTTATACTGGGTGCAGATGCTGAGCTTTGGAACTAACAGTCCCGGCCTTGGCCACTCTGTTATTCGTGGATTGGTTACCTACAGGTCAATGGTCCGCCGTGAATTTTGCTGTCTCCAAGCGTGAATCAAAATGCTTTACATAATGTCAACAGAGGTGAATCGCAAATAATTCGAACCTTAGTGTGGCCCAAAGCCCTGCCTCTGCATCCAGTTTCTATCTTTAAAATAATTAGTTCTTAATTAATATTTCCTGTAGCCATTCCCCATATAAAACAAGAGAGTTCTCTTGCGATTGCTGTAGTAGCTACATTTCTGTTCACCCCTTTGTTTAGTGTCATCTTATAGAATCGTCTTCTTAATCTCTCATTTGCTTTATCTGCATATGCTATAACTTCAGGAGCACAACCTTGTTGTCTTTGCTTTAATGCCAACGATTTAAATCCTACATTGCCTCTTGTATAACACTGTGCTGCTTCTACCATTAACCGTCTTAAGTGACTGTTGCCAGCTTTGGTTATGCTATATCGATTAGTGCTTTCTCCACTTGAGTTTTCACTTGGTACAAGGCCAAGAAATCCTGCAAATTTTGAAGCTTTCTCAAATCTACTAAAGTCACCTATTTCAACAACCATAGATAAAGCTGTATGTGCTTTTACACCTATCAAACACTGCATGTTCTTTACTTTATCTTTGTACTTATCTCCAGATGCCATTTCTTCAATTCTTGCATCCAGACGATTTATCTTTTCTATCAGATATTCGTAGGTAACAAGGTATTCTGTAAGTGTCTCTTTTTCTATTCCAACTAAATCAAGAGATTTAAGCCATTTAATATGTGCTATTGTCCAGTATGTTTTTCCTCCTTCAAATTTCTTGCCTGCTCTTAACACAA
>JAZLMM010000013.1:0-17896 GCA_045598705.1 Oscillospiraceae bacterium | reverse complement strand
TCAAAATAATTTCCCTCATATCCATTATGCGATTTATCTGCGACATAACTTAATATCGGATTGATAAATATAATTCCAACTATTAAAGGAATCCCCAGTCTTTTAAGTCGCTCTTTTATAAAAGCAGTGATACCCCTTTTTTTCATCGAAAATGATGCCGACACTCCAGCTAACAAAAACATTAACGGCATAAACCAAGGTGATATAAAAACAACTATTGAAGCAATCGGGTTTACTCTTTCAAAAAAAATGTAATTGGCTTCGCCCCATGAATTATATGCAAGAGCAATATGATATAAGACTAATAAAAACACTGTTATACTTCTTAGATTATCTATGTAATTAAGTCTTTTTTCCATAACATATAGCCCTTCAAATCCACGTAAAATCAAGATTTCTTCGAGAGCAAGCAAACCGTCTCCACATGCGCAGTCATCGGAAACATGTCCACGGGGCATATTTTCTTGATTCCGTAGCGGACGCCGGACGTCTCTTGGAGTTGGAAGAATGTCTTAAGATCCCGGGCAAGTGTAGCGGGGTTGCATGAAACATAGATGATACGCGTCGGTGCCAGCTTGAGGATCTTCTTCAGCAGCTGTTCGTCGCAGCCTTTCCTCGGTGGATCCACAATGATGGCATCCGGCATGATGACGCCGAAATCGTAGTCTTCGGCCTTGCCGCAGATAAATTCAGTATCTTCAATATAGTTCTTCGCCGCATTGACCCGTGCATCGATAATCGCCGACTCGACTGACTCGATACCAATTAGGTTATGGCAAGCATCCGCACAATAAATACCAATACTTCCTGTCCCGCAATAGAGATCCAGAAGAAGTCTCGGTAATGCACCATCCATACGAAGGTATTCCTTCACTTTTCCATAGAGGGTAACGGCCTGCTTGGTATTCACCTGGAAGAAGGATTCCGGTGAGATACGGAAGATACGATTTTCTAGGAATTCGTGTATATATGGTTCGCCCCAGATGTTGGTCCAGACGCCTTTCGGATTCTTCCACTTGGTGGTTTCCGGACGTTCTTCGGTCCAAATACTCACTAAGCGCGTTCCCTTTGCCGCCTGGCTCAGTGCATTCGCACAAGCCAATGCAAAATCATCCGCATCGATTCGGACTTGTTTGCGAATGACGAAGATGATCATCATCTCCTTGGCCACCGTACCTACGCGAACGACGACCTGACGGAGTGCACGAGCCTGTTCCAGGCGACTCGGTGCGCTGAAGAAATACTGCGCAACTTTACGCACGATTTCCGCCGTAGGGTGTGCCAGATAACATTTCTCATGTTCGACGATCTTGTGGCTGTTTCTGCGGTTCAATCCAATCTCCACGCAGTTCTTGTCCCGGTTGTACTCCACCGGATACTGCATCTGATTGCGGTAGAAATTAGTCTCATTCGCACCGAGGATCGGCTCCATACAATCTCGTACTTCTTGTTCGGAAAAACCACCTATCCTGACGAGGCAGTTCCGTACCATGGCTTCTTTCATGCGAAGTTGGCATGCATAATCTGCATGTTGGAGTTGGCAGCCTCCGCATACACCGAACTCGGGGCAGGCGGGCTCGACTCGATACGGAGATGGAGAGGTGGTTTCTAGTTTCTCAGCAAAAGTACGACCTGAATCTTTACGGGTGATTCGAACACGGCCACGCTCTTCCGGAAGCATATCTTCCACGAAGACCTTCATGCCATTCTCTTTGGCCTTCTCGTCTTCGATTCGGGCCACGCCAAGACCATCGTTGGCAAGACCCACACACCTCGCGTTCAGTCCTTTTCTCAAATCTGGGAAAACCATACTCCTTCTATCACTCTCCTCGTTTCCCATTATAACCTATTGCGTGTCGTCTTTCCATTTCCCCTTTTAATTGGTATTATATGTGTGGATTTTAATCGGTCCAAGACAATCTTGATTGTGACAGGTACAGAATATGGCAAATTCTAACCGAAATGGCAACGAGAACACTCGTTCCAGCGGTTCGACAAAACATACACCCGATGAAGCGACAATGCCTCGCACACCTACGCGCGGCTCCACTTCCGGTTACTCGCGTGAACAAGTATACGCGCAGCAGCACCAGAAAGCCGCAACAGATGGCAATGCGCCTCGCTCGACCGTGCCCTGCGCGCCGGAGAATTCCGCATTGGCTGCAGAGCTTCGTGCTCGTCTTCATGGTAAGCCAACCCGTGCCGCCCACAATCGTCACTGGTACATTGAACTGATCAGTGCTGTATTAAGCATTATCAAAACATTTCTCATCATCCTGCTCTGTTTCTCCTTCCTGATTGGAGGATTTGGTGCAGGTATGCTGATTGGCTACATTTCTTCTACAACCCCGCTCTCGATCTCCGACATCTCCATGACGGACTCGGTAGAGACTTCTTTCGTCTACGACAGCAACGGCACGGTCATCGCCAAACTCACAGGTAGTGAGAATGTAGACCGCATCTACGTACCTTTTACCGATGTAAAGGGTACCTATATCGACGAAGCCATCATGGCCATCGAGGATGAACGTTTCCTCGAGCATTCCGGTATCGACGTCCAGCGTATCGGAAGTGCCATCCTCTCCGCCTTGTTTAACGGCGGTACCGCCTCTCACGGTGGTTCTACGATTACGCAGCAGACGGTCAAGCTGATTACCGGTCAGGACCAACGCTCCACACAGCGTAAGGTACAGGAATGGTTCTCTGCCATGACGCTGGAACAGCAACTCTCGAAAGATGAGATCATGCAACTATACATCAACCTCGCGCCTATGGGGAATAACTATGTAGGCATTGAAGCGGGTGCACAGAACTATTTTGGCAAGAATGCGAAGGAGCTCTCCTTGGCTGAATGTGCTTTCCTGGCAGGTCTCCCGAAGAGTCCATCCTACTACAACCCGCTTCGTGAATCCGGTCGCAGGAATGCGATGCGTCGTATGCGTATCGTGCTCGGCAAAATGTATGAACTCGGATATATCACGCAAGACGAGTACGATAACGCCCTGAATACGGAACTTGTCTTCCGCACACGTACCACTTCTTCGGCAACGACCATCAACTCATATTTTGTTGAATACGCTGTCTCCGAAGTGATATCAGACGTACAACAAGAGCGCAACATCAGCCGTTCACTGGCTGCTACAACTGTATATAACCGTGGTTACCACATCTATACCACTTTAGAGCCAGATGTACAGGCTGTCGTAGATGATGCTTTCATGAAGCAGGAACTCTTTATGACAGACCCAGAAGCCTTGGAAGACTATCCGGAGAAACCACAAGCCGGCATGGTGGTCATCAACTCGAAGACTGGTGCCATTGCGGCCATGCAAGGTGGTTATGGTGAGAAGACGGTAAACCTTGGTACCAATCGTGCTGTAGATGCCCATCGTCAGCCAGGCTCCTCAATCAAGCCCTTGATCGCTTATGGTCCAGCACTCGAGCTTAACCTGATTACACCCGCCATGATTTACGACGATAAAGAGTCCCATCTGGATCCATCTAATCCGGATGCAATCTGGCCTAGAAACTCTTCGAAGAGTTATCGCGGCCCTGTCACCATTCGTCAGGCCGTTGCTTCTTCGATCAATACCGTTGCGGTAATGGTTTGGAATGACGTAGGTGGAGAGCGAGCACTTTGGTTCCTAAATGAAGTCGGCATTGACCGATTGAACGAACAGTATCCTTCTACCGCAATCGGAAGTTTCAACATCGGCATGTCACCGCTAGAGATGGCTTCCGCATATAACACTTTCGCATCTGGTGGCGTCTATACCGCTCCATATGCCTATACCAAAGTGCTGGATAGTGATGGGAATGTTGTATTGGAGCACGTTAGCAATTCGCACCGCGTATATAGTGAAGAAACCTGTTTCCTGATGACCAGTATGCTTCAGGATGTTATCAACTACGGAACAGCCGCCAAGAAAGTCGAGCACATTCAAAATGTAGATGGTGAGACCATTGATGTTGCCGGCAAGACTGGTACCACGGACGATAACGTCGATAAGTGGTTCTGTGGTTATACACCATACTATTCTGCGGCAGTTTGGTATGGATACGACAACCGTCTACGTACTACTGAAATTCCGAAGGATGATCGAAGCAATGCCATTTATATTTGGAATTATGTCATGCAACGCATACATCAACATCTCCCTGGCGCCAAATTCGAGCGGCCGGAGAACATCGTGTGGAAGACAGTCTGTACCTCTTCCGGCATGGCGCCAAACCAGTACTGCAAAGAAGCAGGAATGGTCATTGAGGATTATTTCCGTAAAGAAAGCTACCTCACGCCATCGGATATAGAGTGCATGTTCCATGTTTCTCCAACACCTACACCAACACCTACACCGACTCCTGACCCGAACCAACCGCTTCAGCCTGTTCCACCGGAATCAGTCGGTCCGTAAGACTATACTTCTATACCCAATTTCTCCGCAAGTTGGTATAGCTCCTCCATCAACTCTTCCTTCGAAATCTCACCATGAGCATACTTGTTCACCTGTTCAACGAACACCTCGTTAAAGTATTTGTCATAGGTACATATGCCCGTGGTCGACATGGAAGTTGCAGCATCTATATATACTTGATATGGATTCTGACCGCCAAAGCAACGCATTGATCCGTCCGCAACAGACATCACTTTCCCTGAAGCAACGGCCCATTTTTCTTCATAGAACTCATAGTAATCAGTTGTGCCACTCGCCATTCCATACTGAAAGGATTTTTCGCTAGTATTGAGCGTAACCCACTCGATAAACTTTGCACAGAATTCTTTCTTATCGGGATCATCCAAAATATGTCGACTGGCAAATAACCATGAGCCACTCTGCCAGAAACTCATATTCGGTCTGCATACCGCATAGTCACCAAAATAAGATGGATTTCCGTAGTCGTTATTAATAACTTCGTTGACCAT
The DNA here is from genome assembly GCA_045598705.1 of Oscillospiraceae bacterium. GTDB lineage: Bacteria > Bacillota > Clostridia > Saccharofermentanales > Saccharofermentanaceae > Scatonaster. The sequence goes on along the minus strand of JAZLMM010000013.1, from coordinate 12,975 downwards.
ACTCTGCGTACCAAACCAGCCAAATACCTTTCTTTCCCCCTCATCCTGAACGTCATGCCACCATTCTTCATGCAGATACTCATGATCGTTGGTATAATCGTTAGCAATCATTTTCTCAGCCAAATCGATATATGCTTCTCGTCGTGCGTCCAGATTAAACTTTCCTTCAACTTCCCATGGTACCTGAACCGCCTTATCCGCAACAAGAAAGAGGTCGCCCAATCCTGGAACCATTGCATAGCCTTTCTCCTTCATTATTTCTGCGGTCTTCAGGAATTTCTCCCAAGAACCTGTTCCAGCACCAATTTCATTTTCTATTACTCTCGGATTATCAGTGCCAAATACTTCTTTAGCAATGGATCTCCTGTAAATAAAAGCACCGGTTGGATTCTGATAACTGAGTGCAATTACCTTTCCCTCATTATTAGAACCAAGGTCTACCACGTAATCTGGGATTTCTGCCTCTTGTATCTTAGTCATTACGTCATTTCCAAGAACATCCTCGTATGTCGCAAAATACTGAGACCATTCTTCCTGCGTGTATTCAGATATTTCATCTGCACAAATGATATACATCTCCGCGCCATCACTATTATACTTTACCTTCTTAATATCTCTCATTTGTCTGTCTTGAAATGTAAGTGATTTTGTAAAGTAGGAGATGCTGTACTTCTCTTCCAATTCAGGGTTTTGTTCCATGAAATCACGCATCATAAACCATACTTCATTATATGGGGAAGAGGATGAAATCGAGATATCAATTCTTCCATAACCAATTTTATCAGGTGACCAGGCAGAATCTGCAGTGCTCTGAGGTGACTCCCAACGGCCAATCACATGATCGAAGACTTGTAGGAACTTTTCGCCCATGCAGTCACTCCAATTTCGATCAGCATGTGTATCTAAGACGGTTGCATCTTCTTCAAGTGAAATACTCGCGGAATTAATACCAGAAGGATGTTCACCGTAGAAAATCTCCTTGAAATAATCCAGCAAATCCAAATCCATGTTAGGATCGGTAACAACTGAGGCCACAATGTACTTCCCGTCCTCACATGCTAGTAACGTGTCCCATTCAACTTCTTCCTCATTGGGTTTCAGTCTCACTTCCCAGCACTTAACGCTGTCCCCCATTATTGGCCACTCCGTTGCATCGTTGATTTCCTGATCAAATACCGTGATGATTCGATCCTCGTAGAACTCGATTCTCTCCAGTCCCAATAGGTTGTCTTTCGGATATGAATATACTTTCACAGCCTGATTCTCATCGCACAAGAATGTCTCCGAATCACACATTGTATACCATTCCTCTAATTCAGAAGATTCTGTTGGTAGCGTACTGCCTGTCGCATCCGACTTACAAGCTACGAAAGACAGGCTCATTGTAACGGCCATAAATAGAGATATGATTCGATTATATGCCTTCATTTTGTCCCCCTGATTCAGCATCTGTCATTCTACTTTCATGCATTGATTCTTACGATATCACTCGTCGTCACTATAAATAGAACGAATCTGTGTACAGTTCCATGTCAACAGAGCACCTCACTGCAAAACAACCACTTGTGAAACAGGCTTCTTTGAAAGATAAGTGAGCAATTCTATACTTCGATGCCCAATTCTTCCGCTTTACGCGACAGCTGCTCCATCAGTTCATCATTAGAGATTTTGCCATGTGCATATTCACTTACTTTCTCTGTGAAGAAAGCATTCATGTCCGCGTCAGCCCAGCACACTCCTGACGATGTAGTGGAAGATGCAGCGTCAATATAGATAGAAAACGGGTCCTGACCACCGAGGAAGTCCAATGTACCATTGGACTTCGATAATACTACGCTGGAAGCAACTGTGTCCTTAGCAGAAGTCCAGTAATAAGTACCGTTCGCAAAGTTGTAGGGAAGACCTGTCTCGCTTGTATCAAGTGTGACCCACTCGATGAACTTCGCGCAGAATTCCTTCTTGTCTGCATCGTCAAGAACCTGAGCGTTTGCAAATAGCCAGCAACCTCGGCTCCAGAAACTAAGGTTTGGCTTACATACAGCGTAGTCACCGAAAGCAGCCTTATCTTCGCACTGGCCAGCGATTACGTAGTTGATCAACCAGCAAGGGCCAAACCAACCAAATACTTTTCTTTCGTTCTCATCGCTCATGTCAGCGTACCAATCAGTACCCCAAGATGCAGTGTCGTTGGAGTAATTGTTGGCAATCACCTTCTCAGCGAGATCGATGTATGCCGTTCTTTCCTTATCGATGTTGAACTTCCCGTCCACCACCCATGGTGTTTTACAAGCCTTATCCGATACCTGATAGAGATCATCCAAACCAGAAACGATCGCATAGCCCTTACCCTTCAGCGTCTCAGCAGCCTCGAGGAACTTGTCCCAACTCTGTGTACCCGCACCGATTGCAGTTTCAACAGTAGCCGGATCATCGGAACCGAATACTTCCTTTGCGATCGATCTTCTATAGATAAATGCACCCACGGTACTCTGGTAGGCAAGTGCAACCAGTTTACCGTCAGCGTTCGTTCCAAGGTTAACAGAGTAATCAGCGATTCCTGCCTCCTTGATTCGATTCATCACGTCCGCGCCAAGAAGATCTTCGTATGTAGCAGCATAACCGGAGAACTCACCTATGGTGTATGGCAGGATGTAATCGGCCTCCGCAACGTAAAGGTCTGGAGCGGTACCTTCACCAGCCAGCAGAGCTGCGTTCAACTTTGTCTCGTAGCCCTGACCATCATTGTTGCAGTACATATACTTCACTATGTACTTTGCTTCCATGTCCGGGTTCTGGTTCATGAACTGAACAATCATGTTCGGAACCTCGCTAGACACAGCATATACCATTATTTCAATATCACCCGAACCAAGGCAATTGGGCTCCGGTCGCCACACACGTTCCGTTTTTTCACTCCAGCGATAAGAACTGAAGGTCTGATTCTCTTCTATTTGAGTGAGAAATCCTTCGTACGAATAGACGTGAGTAGATGTCTGATCTACTTCTATTTCTAGACCAGAACCGTCCGACAAGAGGCGAAGTCCAGCAAAACAACTCGTTAAACTTAAGTTAGAGTCGAGAGACTGAGCGGTTGCTGATACCACATACTTCCCATTTTCACAGACTAATTGCGAGTCACATTCTACATACTTGGACGTATATGGATTCACCAATAATCCACAGTAGCCAAACTCAACACTATTCTTTACTATGTACGGAATGGATTGATCTAGCGTATTCTGATCAAACACCACATCGACATGATCCTCATAGACGGAGATGGACTCTAATCCAATGTAACTGCCTTCAGGGTATGAATAGATAACTGCGCCATTTTCATATGATCCCGCCGTGGAAGTCGTCGCTTCCGTGGTCTCCGTTGGTGCCGTTGTTTCTGTTGTTTCCGTTACGACTGTCTTCTCCGTCGTTGTATCTTGGGTCTCATCTGACTTACAGGCCACAACTTGCATACTCATCGCAGTCGCTAATATCGTCGCAAATATTCTCTTACATACTTTCATCCCGAACCTCCTGATTAAACATCTACCTTCCTGGTTCCAAGTATTGACTACTCGATATCCTCGATTTTTCCATTGCATTTCACAAATATATTATACAACCTTTCCCTTTTTCGATAAAGTGGATCGAGAATCGGGGCATTTTGAAGGGGTATCTCCGTGATTTACACCACGATGAGATACCCCCCTTGGTAGATCCTATGAATTTGAAATAAGGGTTGAAATCAGAAAGTAACTTCTACCTCATGTACTGCACCATCTTCGAAGATTGGTACGCGTACACCATCAATCGGTGCACCATCCACGGAGATCTTCACACCATCCTTCGTTCTTGCAAAACCTTCTGGCTTGCTGACAGTGATGTGATACTTTGCCTTACCGGAAGATACCATGATGTCTTCATTTGTATCTTCCGCACGCAAAATCGGTTCCACGATCAATGCGTCGCTGGTGAAGTCTACGCCGAAGCTGGTGAACAAGCACAGTAGCAGCCAGGTGGATGTACCTGAGAGCGTCGGTCCGATGTTCTCACCTGTATCCGAGTTGTTGTACTGAGTGCAGAGTCTCGGGTTACCACAAACAGAGAATGGCGACTTCAGTGTACGATACGGCAAGATGCAGTCGATGACCCAGAATGCGGTCTTCGCCAATCTTTCGGCTAATGCCTTATCCTCAACTGCCTTGGATGCCTTGAGCATTGCGGCAGCTGCCATCATGTTGGCATGCTTGAAGATACCACCATTCTCACGGTCACCGGCGTAGTAAAGTGCAACGTCGATCTTCGGTGCAATCTGTGGATAATCCACGCCCGTGCAGAGGCGGAAACCATATGGTGTACGCAGGTTCTTGTCGAGACTGTCGAGCATGGTCGAGATCTGCTCTTCCGATGCACAATCTGCGAGTACGGCCCAGCTGAAGGAATTCAAGAAGTATGTACCAACTTTGCCTTCTTCGATGACCAGACCATCACCCTGTGCACCAAGGTAAGAAAGATTCGGCTTGTTCTTACGGTTAAAGAGTACGCGTGCGAAGTAATCGCCCTTCCAAGCATATTCATTGATACGTGTCTTCAGGTCTTTGGAAGCGCCTTCCAAGAACTGAGCATATGCTTCATCACCGCAGTGACGGAACATGCCGATGGCCGCATCTACCGCAACCTTCAGTAAGCATCCGTTCATGACGGATTCAGAGTATTCCGATTCATAGGGTACTTCACCAAATGCCTTGCCGGATGCTTCCAGTTGCGCTTTGTATGCTTCGATCTTATCCATACCGCCTACGCAATCCGGATCGACACGCAAGCAGTCATTCCAGTCTGCACGGTCGATCAACGGGATACCATGTGCACCGACGGAAATCTTGTAGGAATAGGTAAATACTGCCTTAATCGTCTCAAGAATCGTACGCTTCTGCCCTTCACCACCTGCAATCGGCAGCTCTTCCTTGAGGAAGTCATAATCACCGGTCAAGCTGATGAAGCGGTCAAGTGCCTGCAGGAGCCACAATGCATCATCAGACCACCAACCGGGTTCTTTGCCCTTCCAGTAGAAGTTATGGTTGGCAAAACCATCCTGATAGATGTTGGCGATCCATTCGCGGAGTAATTTCTTGATGAACTCCACTTCACCCATACCGGCGAAGTAGTACATGGATGCGAAGATATCCTGGATCTCACGGAAACCGATCTCACGGTAGCCTTTCTGCGTCCAGTCCAATGAACGGGAAACGAATGTCTGATAGAATACCTGGAACGGCAAGTTGTTATTGACGTATGCCTCGAAATCCTTATCCGCATGCTTGATCTGCATATAAGAAGAATAGTTCTTGGCGAAGGAAATGACCTTATCCAATGCCGCAGGAAGTGCAGATGCATCGGTAAAGCGTGCAATCAACGCCGCCAGTTCTTCCTTCATGGTCTCGTCTTCTTTGTACTGTTCATTGACGCAATCGGAACTCAGGCAGGTGAAGTTATCGACCTGAACCTTTCCACCCTCAGCCACTGAGAACGGTGCAGATACGGCAAAAAATCCTGGGCCCTTACGGGAGTGCGCGTTGGAGAGAACAGCTGCAAACTGTGGTTTCTCCAATGTTCCGGCGCCTACGAAATCTGCATAGCGTGCACAGAACTGATCCGGGAAGATGGTCTTCTCACCTTCATGTACCATCAAGGTATTGTAACGGATGTTGCCCTTGGTCCACTTCGGATTCGGGTTGAATGAGATTGCACGGATCTCATCGTTGTCACCATAGAACACTTCAGACTGCGCCACGACGGTAGAGAAAATCACGTCTTCTCGAAGTGCATGCACTTCCTGTGTACCGAACATACCTGTATATACGATGCGAAGGTCACGGGCCTTGCTACCACTATTGTTGATCTCGATCAACTGTGCTTCGGTTGCGACCGGAAGTCCCTCTTCCTGTGGAAGGATGAAGATCGTACGGCGTACAGCAAGTCCGTCTTTCAAGTTGTACTCAATGACTGTCTTATTCTGTGAATGACGGCAGACCGCTTTCTCCACGGAATCCTGTGTCGCAGCACCTGAATAGAAGATGACCTTGCCATTCTCGACCAGATAGAACTGACGATTGGCCGGGAAACCATTCTGTTCCGGCAAGTAGTCCCAGCGTGTCGCCAGAACCTGTGTGTCTGCGTGGGAACGGAAGCAACCGCCACCCAGACGATCGATGGCACTCTTTGGCGTACTCTGAAGTGGGTGGTCAAAACCAATGCGGTTACCAATCAAGAGGTTCGTGTAATAGTGCGGACCCGGTGCCGGAGATGCGAGGTCACAGATCAGTTCGCCACCCTCGTTGAGCTTACCGCCCCACTCCGAAGCATAGGCAATGATTGGTGCCGCCACGGTCAACACGTTCTTCGCATCCACATTCTCGGAAAGGTCAGTCACTGCGCCCTGCTTCTCCGTGAAGAGATTCAGCTTACCATTGCTGCTGGAAATCAGCACGGAAGATCCGTCTGCCGCCGAAGCAGTAACGAAATCACCAATCTCGTCGGAAGCCAGCAGTGCTGCACATACCGGTGCAGCAAAGGGAAGGCCGGAAACACCGAATACGATACCGCCATTCAAAGTCGAGATATACTGCGCAGCAACTGCGCCCTCTGTTACTTTGCCGGCGAAGCGCTTCGTCAAGACATCAGAAGCCGGTGCGATTACTGATCTTGCTCGTTCATTCTTAAAAGACATAGAGAACCTCCTAATCTACGTGACGTATGGACACCACGCACCACACATATGAATCTATTGACCTATTCATTTCTCTCGGACCGCGTGGTCAATCACGCCGCCGCCCAAGACTTCTCCCCCTTGATAGAATACAACCGCCTGTCCAGGCGTAATAGCCCGAATCGGCGATTGGAAAACAACCTCACATTGATCGTGGGCGGTCATACGTACTTCTGCAGGGATGGCAGGAGCCGCATATCTAACCTTCGCTTCCACTTGGAAAATCTCCCCCGGGACTTCGCCGGACAGGAAGGTCATCTCCCGTGCCACAAGGCGCGAAGAGAATAGTTGCTCATTTGTGCCGAGAATCACGCGGTTGTTTCCCGCATCAATGTCGAGCACATACAAGGGATGCTCGTAAGCAATCCCAATTCCCTTGCGTTGCCCGATTGTGTAATAGATGGATCCACGATGCTTGCCTAGCACCTCACCCTCTAGATTCACGAATTCCCCCTCCCCAATCGGAGAGTGCGCGAATTTTTCCACAATCGGTGCATACGAACCATCCGGTACAAAGCATATATCTTGACTATCCGCCTTTTCCGCTACCGGGAGTGCATTTGCCCGAGCTATCTCACGGATCTCTTCCTTGGGAAGGTCCGCAACAGGCAACAGCAGCCTCTTGAGCTGTTCCTGGCCCAGTTGGTACAGCACATACGTCTGATCTTTACGATGGCTGACCGGGTACAAATGATACTTTCCGGTTTCGTCCGCGCACACCTTGGCATAATGCCCTGTTGCCACATAATCAAATTCATCCCGCACTGCCTCCTCAAACAGTCGGCCGAATTTGATATGCTTGTTACAAGATATACATGGATTGGGCGTTTCGCCGCGGAGATATGACTTCGCAAACGGAATCACCACGTGTTGCTCGAAGGAATCTTCGTAGTGCAACACCCGATGAGGGATGCCGATATAATCGGCTACGGCTTTCGCGTCCGCCGCGGAAGAGGATGTACCGGAACAAGCCGGCAGAAGCTCAAGGGTGACGCCCTCTACATCATACCCCTGATTCTTCAACAGTACAGCCGCAACCGCACTGTCCACGCCTCCACTCATCGCGACTAAAACACGTTTTGCCACTTTGGTACTAGAACCTCTCTATCAGCCCATTACGACTTCTACTTGATGTACGCCACCATCGAATACCGGGAGAATATTTCCCTCGATTGCATTGCCATCCACCGTCACGCTTGCAATACCCTTGCATACGTGGGAGGGGTTCTTGATCGTAACTGCATACTCTGCACCACGATATTTTCTGGTAATGGTGAAGCCATCCCATGCGGCCGGGATCGAAGGATCGATCTTCAGACCGTCGAAGTCAGGCTGAACACCCAGAATGTACTGGGAGATTGCCACCATGTTCCATGCTGCGGTACCGGTCAGCCAGGAGTTCTTGCCCTGACCGAAGTGATTACCCGGCTTTCCGATATCGGAACCTGCGTCCTTACCGCCGATCATCTGGCCGTATACATACGGTTCGGTCTTGTGGATATCCGAAGTCTCTTCGGTGAATGCAGGTGCAATCTCGGAATAGTATTTGAAAGCCTGATCGCCCTGGCCGGCATATGCTGCCGCACAGATAATCCAAGCGTTGTTGTGTGTGAAGATACCGGCGTTCTCTTTGTATCCGCCCGGATAGGTAGAGATCTCACCATACTGGATGTAGTACTTGGAGAAACACGGATTGTTGAGTACGAGACCGTACTGGGTATTGAGTCGCTCGTCGATTGCAGCAAGTGTCTTGAGGTCTGCGCCCTGCTCCTTGCCGACTTCGGACATGATTGCGAATCCCTGTGGCTCGATGAAAATCTGGCCTTCTTCGCATTCCTTGGAACCCATCTTCTCGCCGTTTGCATCGTATGCTCTGAGGAACCAGTCGCCATCCCAAGCAGACTCCATGATGTTCTTCTTCATCTTATCGATCTCAGCCTGAGCTGCTGCTGCTTCGTCGTTCTTGCCGACGTGCTTCAGGATCTCAACATAGTTCGGACCCGTGTAGGTGAAGAGTGTTGCAACCATGACGGACTCAGCTACCTTAGAATAACCGCCCTCAGCCTTGAACTTCGGGTTAGTGTAAGTCTGGAAGCTCTCACCTGGTGTATCGGAGTAGCAAGAGAGGTTGATGCAGTCGTTCCAGTCTGCACGCATGGCCAACGGCAGTCCATGAGGACCTAAATTGTTCACGATGTGATAGAAGGAAACCTTCAAGTGCTCCAGCATCGTCTGTGCAACGCTCATATCGTTGTCGTATGGAACCATCTCGTCCAGGATGGACCAGTCACCTGTCTCCTTAATGTATGCAGAAACAGAAAGGATCAGCCACAGCGGATCATCGGAGAAGTCACCACCGATATCTGCATTACCCTTCTTGGTAAGTGGCTGATACTGGTGATAGCATCCGCCATCCGGGAACTGTGTAGAAGCGATATCGATGATACGTTCTTTCGCACGATCCGGAATCTGATGTACGAAGCCGAGAATATCTTGGTTGGAATCACGGAAGCCCATGCCACGGCCGATACCGGACTCGAAGTAGGAAGCGGAACGAGAGAGGTTGAATGTAACCATGCACTGGTACTGGTTCCAGATGTTGACCATACGGTCTACTTTCTCTTCCGGTGTGTTGACACTCAAGATACCCAGGAGGCTATCCCAAGCAGCCTTCAGATCAGCAAGTCCTGCTGCAACCTTCTCCGGTGTATTGAACTGTTCAATCATGGCCTTCGCCTTGACCTTGTTGATGGTCTTGCCATCTGCCTCGAACTTCTGATCGACCGGCATCTCGACATAACCCAGAACGAAGATCAGTGTCTTGCTCTCGCCTGCAGCCAATGTGATTTCCTTGTAGTGAGAAGCGATTGGAGACCAACCGTCAGCGAAAGAATTGGTAGCCTTACCATCCACAACTGCCTGCGGATCGTTGAAGCCGTTATAGATACCAATGAAGGCATCACGATCGGTGTCGTAACCGTCGATGGTGTCGTTCACGGAATAGAAAGCATAGTGATCACGTCTGTCTCTGTACTCGGTCTTGTGGTAGATCACAGAACCATCTACTTCTACACGACCGGTAGAGAAGTTTCTCTGGAAGTTCGTGCAGTCATCCTGTGCATCCCACAGACACCACTCTGCGAAAGAGAAGAACTTGAAAGTCTTCGGTGCATTGCCCTCGTTGGTCAATACGACCTGCTGTACCTCACCTGCGAAATGCTGCGGTACGAAGAATGTCACTTCTGCCTTGAGGTCGTTCTTCTTACCTGTGATGATGGTATAACCCATACCGTGACGGCACTCGTATGCATCCAGTTCCGTCTTCACTGGAGACCAACCTGGGTTCCAGATTGTGCCATTATCGTTGATATAGAAATAACGTCCACCCAGATCAATCGGTACGTTGTTGTAACGATATCTGGTAATTCTTCTTAGACGAGCATCCTTATAGAAATTGTAACCACCGGCGGTGTTGGAGATCAGACCGAAGAAGTCCTCCGAACCGAGGTAGTTGATCCATGGATATGGCGTCTTTGGGGTTTCAATTACATACTCACGGTTCTTATCGTCAAAATGTCCGAACTGCATGTGATATATGCCTCCTTAACTTGTAAATTTCAGGTACATATATCATACAATAATTCTCAGGGAAACGGAACGTTTCGACCTCGCCAAATCACTACAAAAACGGGTGTTTTTCAAGTATTATTGGAAAAAAGCAAAGAAATGCGAACTCGAAAACGGTTTCGTGTATTTCGAATCAGACAAGTCCCAGAAGTTCCTGAAGGCCAACCACAAATTGCACTTCCAGTTCCTCATATGTCGCGATGTCGCCATTGAGATACGCATCGAGTAAGGTCTGGATCTCCGTCTCTACACATTTTTCTGTCTCTAGATCCGTCGATACCTTGATCTCCTTTGCAACTGGAACCAGCACTGCGTACGGATTCTGGCCGTCGAGGAAATCACTGGAGAAATTCGGATCCTGTGCACACTGCTCCATGATTTCCATGTGATTTACGAATGAGCCATTCACAGCCATATCCGTCATCACGGTCTCATCCAATGTCATGGTGCGAATGATCTGCGCTGCTGTCGCACGCTTGTCGGTGGAGGCCGGAACCATAAGCCAAGTACCGCCGTCGTACGTCGCGCTTGGCGCCGGAAGTACATTCCATCCCGTCACTTCCGGAACGACGGCAGAAGTCTCACCCGTCTCGGAAGTAGAAGGCTCAGTCTTCTCCTCGTGTCCCGGCACGTAGCCAATCAGATTCTTCGCCGTATTCAATGAACCGAAGAACATCACCGTCTTGTCATTGTTCAGGTTATATTCCCATTCGCCGCTTCCCCAAGTATTTCCATGTGTCAGATTCTCTACATAGCAAGCTTCACGAAGCTGGATATACTGCTTCAGTTCGTTGCCCACATTGACCTGACCATCCACCACCCAGGCATCTTGACGCATGGCCCAGAAGATTGGCTGGATCTCGGCGTCTGAGCCAAGAAGCTTCACCGTGCCTTCTGAATTCATGTTGACATTGCGTGCATTCTCAAGAATGACATTCCAATCCGCAATCAGCGTGGCCACTTCAGATGGTTCACAAGTACCCAACGTCGACTTGATCAAGGCACGGTTATAGAACACGCAGCTTGGCGCCAAGTCGTAGGCCAGTCCATAGACGGACTGATTCGCATCGCTTGCCGCCTCGTATGTATACGGGAACTGATTCTGAAGTTCTGCTTCGCTGATGCCAATTTGCTCCATGTCGAGCGTCTGTCCACCCAGTACCCATGTCTGCAGGTGGTCCTTATCCATCAGGAAAAGGTCCGGTACACGTTCATCACCATTCAGCGCTGTCTGCAGTTTGTTGTAGTAATCATCCGGCTTAACATAGACATAATCGTAGTCCAGGCTGGGCATATAGGTGTCCAGTAATTGTGGGAACGCTTTGTCATATCCGTAGATGACAATGGTATCTTCCGATTCATCCACTACACTCGTAGGGGTAGGGATCGTAGCCGTCGGAACAGAGATGCTCGGGTCACTTGTCGGCACACTCGTGACTTCTGTCGTACTCGAAGCAGAAGTACTCTCCTCGGAAGTCTCCTTGGATTCATGATTCTGTCCTCTATGACATCCACAACAGGATACCATGACAGAAACGGCTACTAAACTGGTCCAAAAGCGTCTGTTCCTCATCCACATCTCCCTATCAAGAAATCATGAAACAAGTTTACAACAATCCACGTTTCCTTTCAACCGAAGTGACTTTTCCCTTATTTAAGGGCTAACAAATCGCACTTCTTCACATGAACTTTTACTCGCAACGCAATATTGACAACACAACCTTTTCATAATAGAATTTTCCTTGTTCAAACCACTCAACTTGGGGCATTAGCGCAGTTGGGAGCGCATCACACTGGCAGTGTGGGGGTCAGGGGTTCAAGTCCCCTATGCTCCACCAAATGTGTATTGGACGAACACCTATTTCTGGGGCGGCGGTTTCGCCGCGAAAGTGTCTTTCTAATACGAATTGCAGAAGCACCATCTTGGTCATTCCAGGATGGTGCTTCTGCTTTATGCACTTTTTCTGTAACTCAAAGTGAATTTCCTTTTTCCTGACCAGCAAATTAGAAATAGCCGTCGAACCGGCATGGTTGCCGCAACGACGACTATTTCTATTCCTGTATTTCCAAGGCACTATGTGCCTACCCAATGCGCTGATGACTATCCTTATGCGTGCAAGCACCACCAAGTGCCACCAATCGTTTCAATAAGTACAGCAGATACAAAAACTCCTAAAAGAAAACCTGAAAACATCTTTAAATCTCCTTCCAATCTATCCATTTTCGATTACTCGAACAAGGCAAAAAACATACTACTATTTCTTCCTTCGTAGTCAAATACTTCTTCTAATCAATCCATATACTGAATGGCATAAACGACAACGCAAGTAAACAATACTCCGATTAAAAATCCAGCACCCATTTCTTAACTCATTCCTTTCATTTTGTTTTCGTCTATTTATACGAACCAAATAGAAAGAGTGCTACTCATTTTTCAGAAAAAGTGGTTCATCACGGAAACTTGGGGAATGAGGAATCAGAAGAATTGAAATGGAGAAATAACATGCTGGTGCAAAACGTGGGATTTCCGACTGGAGAGACTAAAGTGTTCTGTAGTCGGAAGAGAAAATGAAAGATGCGAGTGA
>JAZLMM010000012.1:0-92467 GCA_045598705.1 Oscillospiraceae bacterium | reverse complement strand
AGAAGCGTGAAAAATGCTCCTGGATGTTCCGACTACAGCGACATTTGTTCATTCCAGTCGGAAACGGTCTTGTCCGGAAGAAACAATGAACATTTCTTGCCTGACGAAGCGCTCTCCATTTCCCAAGAAAACGTGAAGATCTTCAATTTTGCTCACAAAACAGAAAGCGTCAACAGATGCGTCTACTCCACCCCTGAATAGACCCAAGTGTAGACAAACCCTCTAGGTTGAAGTAGTAAGTTTCGCAGGAAACATAAGTGAAGCATCGGTTGCCGCTTCGGAGAAGTTTTCTATAGTGTTGAAATAACTTGGTAAAGTGCTTCGGCTAGGGCCATGTGTCCGGAGGCGGTTAGATGTAGGGAATCTTCTTTCGATGCTTCAACGCAGGAGGCAGCATCGAAAAAGATGCAACCTTTCTCTTCGGCGACGGCTTTGAAATACTTGGCAAAAGATTTCGATTCGGCAAGGGAACGGGGAGAAAATGAGTTCGAGAACGGAGAATTCGGCATGTCTTCTCCAACCTGTGGAGGGGAAACCAGAATCACCGTTGGTATATAGCCTTGTTTACTTGCTGTGAAAGACTTGATGTTGTCCACAAGGACGCCCGCGTCTGTGGCAATTTGCGATGCAGTTTTGTGGAAATACTCTTTGAGATCATTGGTACCTAGCATAAGGATGACAATGTCCAATGGTTTATGTGAATTAAGACAGGGTTTGAGGTAATCCAAACCATTCTTCCATGGTTCGTTCGGGTCTTCCGTAACTGTCGTGCGCCCGTTGCATCCTTCTTCGATGACGGTATATGCGTCGGGGGCATTGTTGAGAAGTAACTGAAGGTATCCTGGCCAACGAACATCTTTCGGATATCGAAGTCCGTTCTGTGGGTTATAGCCATATGTGTTGGAATCGCCGTAACAAAGTATATTCTTCATATATTCCTCCGCATGGTGTGAAGTCTACATATAATCATTCTTCATACTATCTGTAAGAGATAGAACTTGAGATAGTCAGTCTCAGGGATACACATCGCTACCGGATGATCCGGTGCTGCACGACGCTCTTCGATGAGACGCAGCGTTACTCCGGCATCGTGGGCTGCTTCGAGAAGCATTTTGCGGAAGAGCTCATTGGGCATAAAGTGAGAACAAGAGCAGGTGGCCAAGTATCCACCTCGAGGCAACATCTTCATGGCGCGATAATTGATCTCCTTATAGCCTCGCTTGGCATTATCTGTGGTCTTTCTACTCTTGGTGAAGGCCGGAGGATCCAATATGATGAAGTTATAATCTGCATGTTCTTGTTCCAGCTTCGGAAGCAGTTCAAAGACATCCGCACAGATGAAATCCATGCTATCAGAAAGACCGTTGATCCTCGCATTCTCCGAAGCGGTATCTACAGCCAGTTGAGAAACATCCACTGCTGTGACATGCGAAGCACCACCTTTTGCCGCATTTAATGCAAAAGAACCTGTATGGGTGAAGCAGTCGAGGACCTTCATGCCGCGGGCGAGTCTGCTGATGGCCAAGCGATTATACTTCTGATCTAGGAAGAAACCGGTCTTCTGTCCGTTCTCAATATCAACGGTGTACTGTATCCCATTCTCGCATATTTCTACCTTAGGAGACTCGGGTACGCCGATAAAATCACCGCGGTACCAGCCCTTCTCCAGAGGTAGACCTTCTTTCTCGCGAAGGAGTGCTTCGTTACGTTCGAATATGCCGCGAATCGTAACACCATCTTTGCGAAGCTCATCGACCAAGGCGCGATAGATGATGTCCTTGACCTGCTCAGTGCCGTAAGATAAGACCTCGGTAGAAAGAAGATCTTCATAACGATCTACCGTAAGACCTGGAAGACCATCCGCTTCGCCAAAGATCAGACGGCAGCAGGAATAGTCATCCTGCATGACGGTACGTCGCATATCTAGTGCGTATTTTACGCGACGTTGCCAGAAAGAAGGACCGAATGTCTCATTGGCATTGGCGGCCAGAATTCGGATTCGAATCTTGCTTGCTCGACTGAGAAAACCAGTGCCTAAGTACCGGCTTTTGGTGGAAAGAACATCCACAAGCGCACCGTTTGGTACGGATTTTGAAGATAATTCATCCATGTTGGTCACTTCTGCATCGTACACCCATGGATGACCACGCTTGATCGCAGCTTCCGCTTTCTCGGTGACGAAAGCCTTGGGAAAATTTCTTTCTTGCTTCATAGCTGATTACGCTCCAATCCTGCGCATCCCATGCGCGAAGATAAATCTTGTCGGTTCAAAGTTTTACGCTTCCAGAACAGTCTTCAGTTCCTCTAGGAAAACCTTGGAGGTGGCATCAGAGGGTAACTTCAGTTCTCCACGCGGGGAGAAGTCTACTGCGCCGACCTTCGGACCGTCCGGCATACAGGAACGCTTAAACTGAGAAGTGAAGAAACGACGGAAGAAATTCTCTTCCCACTTGTAGATGGTCTGCTTGTCGTACTCTCCGGCAAAAGCGATATTTGCGAGACGATAAATCTTCGAAGGGGCAAAGCCAAGACGTACAAAGTAGTAAAGGAAGAAGTCATGTAGTTCGTAGGGGCCGACAAGGTCTTCCGTCTTCTGTGAGATAGTACCATCTTCGGTCGGTGGGAGAAGTTCCGGAGAAACTGGGGTTGCCAGTACATCCAGCAGAACCGCAGCGAGTTGCGGCTGCGAATTCTGGAGACGAGAAGCTTCATACGCAACGATATGTCGAATCAAGGTCTTCGGTATGGAGGCGTTGACGGCGTACATGGACATGTGGTCACCATTATATGTTGCCCAGCCTAATGCAAGTTCACTTAAGTCACCAGTGCCGACTACAATGCTTCCCTCATCGTTGGCGATATCCATCAGAAGTTGAGTGCGCTCGCGTGCCTGGGCGTTCTCATAGGCGGCGTTATGGATAGACGAGTCGTGTCCCATATCTTTGAAATGTTGGTTCACGCTGTCTGCAATATTGATTTCGTCGATCTTTGCACCATAGGCCTTGGCCAATTCGATGGAATTATTCTTCGTGCGAGAAGTGGTTCCGAAGCACGGCATGGTAATTGCATGTATATTTGTTCTTGGAAGTTCCAGAATATCCATCGCACGTGCACAAACAAGAAAAGCCAGTGTGGAGTCCAGTCCGCCAGACAGACCAAGAATCACGTTCTTGCAGTTGATGTGCTGCATGCGGGTGATCAGCGCCATAGCTTGAATATTGAGAATCTGCTCACAACGAGCAGTGAGTTCCTCTTGGTTATCCGGTGCAAACGGATTTCTTGCTATCGGACGGATCAGATCTAGAGAATCGTTCAGTTCCATAGGGAAGGAGATACAGTCGTAGTCCGAATCCATAGTACTGTTCGCAAAGTCGGTGCGCCATGAATCATCTCGGATACGTTCATCATGAAGGAACTTGAGGTCGAGATCAGTGTAGATGATTTCGTTGGCAAAAGCACTGCTTCCTGCAAGTTTGCGTCCATTCTCATAAATGAAGTTAATGCCTGCAAAAATCATATCCGTTGTAGATTCACCTGTTCCGGCATTGGCGTAAAGATATGCTGCGTGTAATTTCCTACTCGAGGCGGCAAGAAGTTGTTCGGTCTTCTCCTTCGCGCCTACCATGTATGGACGTGAAGAGAGTACAGCAATAATGTGGCACCCGTTCATGGCTGCATCCACGTCATCCGAAATAGGTGCACGTAAATCTTCATCGAACATGACGGCGAAAGAGAAGAGATCCTCTTCACAGAAATATAGAGGCTGACCAAAGGTAATCTCATCGTCGAAATACTCATCGTAGAATGCACCATTGACTTCGTAAGGGGAGAAGTAGCGGGACTGTGCTTCACTCAATGTCAGCTTGACATTACAACCAAGCACTGCACCGCTTCTCAACACAACGGCTAGGTTCAGAAGTTTTCCTTCTACATAAGCAGGAAGTCCGATAATGAATACTTGCGGACAGTCCGAAGTCTCCTCAGCAATACGGTAGAGTGCACGCCAAGAAGCATCGATGAAAGCTTCCTGACGGAACAGGTCGCCACAGGTTGATCCGGTTACGCAAAGCTCGGGGAAGACCAATAGTGCACAATCTTTGTCTGCTTCCTTGACATAGGAAATGATACTGTTTGCGTTGAAATCTATATCGGCGACACGTATCTTCGGTGTCGCCACGGCTACTCGCAAAAACCCATCTTTCATCTGGTTCACTCCTTTCGGACAGATTCTTCTCCTGTCCCAAGAACGTTCGATTGTTGATCGACGTTGGCCTCTGTTCTGTATGACTGCGCCAGTGTCTCGGCAGAGAGTATTGGAGAAAGACTCTGTTGTGGCACAGAAGATAAATCTGGTTCATTTACCGGGATTGGAGCGGCAGGCTGTTCGGCTACGACCGGCTGTTCCGCAGGCGTGGGATTGTTCTGATTATATACCCGATCAAGCAACTGATTGAAATTCTTGTAGTACATGTTGGAATTCTCAACAACATAGCCATAAAGTGCATTGGGTTGCAACTTCAGTACCCATTGACATAGGGCCTCGGTTTCCGACTCGTTTCTGCAGGGGAATTTGAAGCATCCGTGATTTCGCATCATGAATACGGAAGAGAAGATTTTCACGCCATTACTAGTGGTTGTTTTGCTTGGATAAATCCATAATACGTCAGAAATGCGCATCAGACGGAACGGTGAGACTTTCTCAAATACGTGATACTGTGAAAGCAGATTATTGCCGAAACTACCAAGCGGAGTCTCAAACTCTTTATCCAGAGCATATAAAGACATGTTCTCTTGATGTAACTTCTGTTTCAACGACTTCAGGTAACTCTTGGTCAGAAGTGGGAAAAGAAGAACGATAATGGTAATCAGTACGCCGGCATCAATAATCAACCAAGCAACAAATCGCTCCGAGAAAACATCCGATGCGGGGATCATGACGAACATCTTGTCACAGACTTGGTCCATGGTACTTGGCGGTGCACCTCTCTCGTTGAGAAACTGCCGAAGATAATTAGTCGTACGCTCGTCCACTTCATAGAACGAGCCGCGACAGTCGAGATCGTACTGAAGAGACGGTTCATCGGTCGAAGCAATATATTCAGATGTTTGGGACATGAGCTGCTCCGCACTGCCGGCAAATCGGTTCGGAATATAGACGATAAGAATACGGTCGTTACCTTCAGAGTCGTTGACTGGAGCAAGATAGAATCTGGCCTTATCATTCTCGGCGAACCAATCATAGATGAAGTAGAGATGACCCCGATAGAAGTCTCTCTCTTTAAACTTGTCACAAGGTTCAGAAAAGGCATTCTTACGTGCGGTGAAATACTTAATCTCATTTGGGACTCTGATATAAGTAATTACTGCAGCGAGAATGATCAGTACCAGCGATATACATATACGAGTGATGATGTATTTCTTCGTGATTTGTGAAACGATTGATGGATTGCTCATCGATTGAAGTTTCCTCTTCCAGATTGATTTGTGTGGCGGCTACTGCCAGATTTGGGGCTTATTCTGTTGTGAAAAACCCGCAACAAGTATATCATACAATTGTGTGTAATTTCGATATTTTTATAGGAGATAAGTATGGATAGCAATCCGATGTTGTCTAATATGCAGGACGGATTCACAAGCGCGAGGGAAAATCAAGTGAAACCATTTACGAAAGAAGAGATGAAGTCTTTTCGCCACAAGGCGGAGAAGCCGATGTATGTCGTGATGATCATCATCAATATTCTGGTGATTCTTCTCGCGATTGCAAGTGTTTTTGCGGCCGTTATGGAACGTGGACCACTGGTCGGAAATGCCGGAGATAAGATCTCCGAAGCGCTGGCATTGGGAGGCGATATTGAGCTTTACTTACAAATCGTGATGATTCTTATTGCTATTCCTTTGGTACTGATGGCTATGGTCTATTTTTACTATGCGCAATACCGAGCCAATGCGATTCGCATCACGAAGAAGAATTTCCCGGAAATATATCAGATCGTGGAAGAATATGCCCAAAGACTCGGCATGAAAGAGACACCGAAGATCTATCTGGCGCAGGAGAACGGTGTGATGAATGCTTTCTCCACCTATATCCTGCGACGTCAGTATATCGTACTTTATGCGGATTTGTTCGAAGTAGCTTATCTCGAGCATCACGATCTGGATAGCATCAAGTTCATCATTGCACATGAGATGTCCCATATTCGTCTTCGCCATGCTACATTCTCTTACCAAATATCGATCCTGTTTGGAAACTATATTCCTATTCTTTCGTCTGCACTGTCTCGCGCAAGAGAATACAGTTGTGACCGTGTGGCCCAGCACCTTACAGGCGTGAGTGGTGTGGAACCTATGTTGGCATTGGTAGTAGGAAAACATCTTTATAAGAAAGTAGATGTGGCGGACTACGTGGAACACTGCCATGAAGTTCGCGGTTTCTTCGTATTCATTTATAACATGATGAGTTCTCATCCGATTATGCCCAAACGCGTGCAGGCACTGCTTCGTGACCATGGAAGCGGAAGACTCTTCTTCTGATAAATTTCAATTTATGCAATTTAGACAAAATAAACTTGCAAAATCAAAAAGGTGGAAAAATAAAGTAGAAAATCGTTTTCAGGCGTTGACAAGCGTCTCTGAAACCTTTTTACTATATAGGTGCACGTAATGTGTATGAATGTATTTTTGCAAGCAGGAGGAACATATCATGAAAAATATCGCGCTGAGTGACAAGAGCAATCTCCTTGAACAGGATCCGTACCACTACACCTTACAGGATGTAGAACAACCGGAGCTCTTCCGTGAGATGTTCCCATATTCTGAGGTGCCGAAGATTCCTTTCAACTACCGTAAAGTGCCAATGAGCATGCCGGAGCAGATCTTCATTACCGATACGACTTTCCGTGATGGCCAGCAGTCTCGTGCACCGTATACAACCGAACAGATGGTTGAGATTTATAAGATGCTCCATCGTTTGGGTGGCCCGAAGGGCATCATCCGTCAGACTGAGTTCTTCGTCTATTCCGAGAAGGACCGTCAGGCACTGGAACAGTGCATGGCACTTGGATACAAGTTTCCGGAGATCACGACGTGGATTCGTGCAACCAAGTCTGACTTCGCACTGGTTCGAAATATTGGTATCAAGGAGACCGGTATTCTGGTCAGCTGCTCTGATTACCACATCTTCAATAAGATGGGCCTGACACGTAAGCAGGCTCTGGATAAGTATCTTGGCATTGTTAAAGATGCAATCGATGCAGGACTTCGTCCGCGTTGCCACTTCGAAGATATTACACGTGCGGATTTCTACGGATTCGTAGTTCCTTTCGCTTCGGCTCTGATGCGTCTGTCAGAAGAAAGCGGTATTCCGGTGAAGATTCGTGCCTGCGATACGATGGGCTATGGTGTACCGTTCCCAGGTGTTGCGATGCCACGTTCCGTATCCGGTATCATCTATGGTTTGCAGCACTATGCAGGTGTTCCGTCCGAGATGCTCGAGTGGCACGGTCATAACGACTTCTATAAGGGTGTAGTCAATGCTTCTACAGCATGGCTCTATGGTGCACAGGCGGTGAACTGTTCACTCCTCGGTATTGGTGAGCATACAGGTAATGTTCCGCTCGAGGCGATGGTTTTCGAGTATGCTCAGCTTCGTGGTACACTCGATGGTATGGATCCACGTGTGATCACAGAAATTGCAGATTACATTTCTCGTGAGACCGACTACGACCTCCCGCCGATGACACCATTTGTAGGTAAGAACTTCAATGTGACCAAGGCAGGTATTCATGCTGATGGTCTTCTCAAAGATCCAGAGATCTACAACATCTTCGATACAGAAGCATTGTTGGATCGTCCGCCGATGGTCGCAGTCAGCAACGTATCCGGTCTTGCAGGTATTGCTTGCTGGATTAATAACTACTATCGTCTGGCCGGCGAGAATGTAGTCAGCAAGAAGGATCCGTTCATTGCGAAGATGAAGGAGTGGATCGATGCTGAATATGCGGGTGGCCGAATCACGGTCATCTCCGATGAAGAGATGGTCAAGCTCTTCGAATCCTGTGGCGGTGAGGTTTACGCACGGGTGGCAAGACCCAAGGTATGAATCAGTAGTTGGTTCATTCGATAAGTAGAGGTGTATAGTGGCCAAAGAACGAGTTCTTCGCTATGACATTGTCCGTATTACTGCGATTTGCATGGTTCTTATGATTCATGCAAGCACTGCTATGGTGATCTTTACTCAGGATACCTTCTCTCGTCATTTTTTGGTTGGTAGCGTCTTTAACGGTATTGGTCGTGCCGGTGTACCCATGTTTTTTATGCTTTCCGGTGCGTTGCTTCTGGATGAAAACCGACTACTCCAACCGCGAAAATTCTATAAGAAGAAACTCCTTCCTATCGTCTTGATGCTTGCATTCTGGTTATTGTTTTATGCGACATGGCGTACATTCCTTCTTCCTGTACTTGCTGGAAGTAAGATAGATCGTTCTGGTTTTTTGAAGTATATTATGAGATTGACGGGTCTTTATCCGCATCTGTGGTATTTGTTTGCAATAATTGGGCTTTATCTTGCTGTGCCTGTTCTTCGACTTTTTGTTAAAAAAGAGAACAGATCCTATATTCTGGGCATGATCCTAGTTGGTGTGGTGGTGCAGTATGTTGGAACGTCTGCAAGTTTTTTCACCCGTAACACGAATTATAAAGTGGGGGAGTTCATTAGTAAATTCCATTTTGATTACGCGTATGGATATCTGACTTACTTCCTGATAGGCTGGTACTTGACAACATTCGATATTAAAAAGGAAATACGTAAGATCCTATACATCCTGAGTGTTGGAGCCTGTATTTTGTCTATATTAGTGCTCATCTTATATGCGGATTCAGAACCGAACATCACAGACTATGTTATGGAGGCTTACACGTTTCCTGCTATGATGTATGGTGTTGGCGTCTTTTTATGGATCAATACTTACTTTGCAAACAAAACGACTACAAAGAAATGGGTGTGTGAATTGTCAAACGCCTCATTTGGCGTGTATGTAATCCATGTTTTGTTTCTTGATATCCTGACTGAAACGTGTTTCCGTATTACACAGTTCTGGACATCCTTTCCGTTAATGTATTTGATTCTGCTGACACTAGCGTGCGGATTCTGTAGCCTTGTTGTCGTACTTCTATGCTCGAAGCTGAAAGGCATCAAGAAACTCTTCCATTATTGACCGCTTTTTTGTGGGAAGAACGGTTCTCTGCCCATGTTGTGCCAATCAACATAAGAATTCCCATTATGGTAAGTACGATGCTTTCGGTCCGGAACGGAAGATGATATTCCATTTCGATTTTGTTCATTCCGTCTTCCAATGGAATCGAAATCAAGGCATCTCCGAAAGTGTCCGCTGTGATTCGCTCTCCGTTTCGAGTGATTGTCCATCCTTTTTCATTTGGTATAGTGGTAAAGAGACTTTCACCGTTGTGTGCTGAAATTTCGAAAGAACAACGGCCATCTTTGATGTTGTATTGCGTGCAAGCATTTGCCTTCATGTTATCCACGGCCAGTTTGAGTGTGGGTAAATCGAGTACATAGAAGTGTACATCGGTTACCTCAGGTATTATGTCTGTGTCGCTCTCATTGAAAACAATTTCAACACTTATATGCTGATTGACGGGGAGAAGTCGTAGCATTTTTGGTGACCATTCTGTTGAAAAAATACAGTATTCCTCACCGTCTATATAGAGATTTGCTCCTTGTGTCGTGTTTGTATTGAAATCGGCATAGAGTATCTGCGTATCAGGATTGAAAATGCCATTTAGATCTGCGTCATATCGGAAAGAATAACCTTCTTGCGTATTGATGAAAGAAACAGGAGAGTAGATATCGCAGTCAATTCCGGATAGCTTACGATATATCTCATTCAGATACTGATATGAATGTGATGAAGATGAATCATAATCTCCGGTACCACTATATACAAAGGCTGCCGGTGCACAATATGGATTCAGATATGCTTTCTTAAATCCGTCGATGCCAGCAATATAAGACAGTCCGGTCGTATGTGGGTCATCTGCATCAAGCAGGATATATTTGACATTTAGAAGACTATCTATGGCAAGGTTCTCTTCTACTGTGGAGTTAAGTGTATAATCGCTTTGCCTATATCCGCATTTATCCAGAAAGCGGATACTTCTCTCATCGGGTGCAGATACAAATGAGGTCAGTGAACGGTAGCCGTATGCCATAGGTTCATTATAAGAAATAGGGAAGCCTTCACTATCTGAGTGCAAGGAGGTCTGCGTGATTCGTTCTGATGTAGATAAATCAAGTTCGCGCAATAAGGTTGTTTGTTGCTCATAGTAATTCTTCAATTCAATCTGGCGATCAGTGACGTAGAAGTAAGACAGAATAATTTGGCCAAGTGCAAATTCACAAATAAGAGAAGTACAGATTATGCCTGCCACAACCAACTTTGCTTTCGATTCATGCGTTTGAAAATATAGCCAAAAGCTAAGTAAGAGACCGGTCAATAACGGGAAAATCACCTTGGCAATACGAGCAGTTTGGGTGAAATCTCCTTCGAACTTCATGATATTGTTGAAACAAAGCCCATAGATTAAATCATTAGAACTGTTAGGATGAATGAAAGAAAGAAAGATAGTAATGATGCTGAAAAGAATGGCAACCAGTAGTGGCATCCAATGTACAGGAATTGGTGCAGGGGCAGAATCTGAAGACTGATTTGGTGAATGGGTGAATAAATCAGAAGTCAAATAGAATTCAGCAGCCAGTACGACTAAAACGAAACATCCCAGATATGAATAGCGATACCAGAAAGACTGCACTTTGCGAAACATAGAGAATACTACTACAAGAGGGTGCCAGAAAAACATTAAAACTGTAAAGAGTAACAAGCCACCATTTAGCAATTTCTCTTTGAGACATTTCTTTCCAATGAGAAAAAAGAGAATGAGACCGATGAGAACGAAGCTTCCGGCGAATAAACTGACACTGCCTTTTAGGCTGACCATACCGAAAGAATAGTTGGAAAGCACATCGGTGATGTTGCCAATCATTCCGAAATCAAGGAAGAATGCTTTGTCGGAATGTCCATATGTTCTTCCGGATAACATGATCAAAGTAGGGAGAAGAAGTATCGCAGAAATCAAAATAGCGCAGATACAAGAAAGAGCATAGCGAACAAGTATGTTAAAAATGGACTTAAAAGTATTATTAGTTATATCTTGACTTGATTCGGAAGCATGCTGTTCTTGCAAAGATTGCTCACGAATGAATTTTCTGGCAATTTCGAACAAGAGCCAAAAACAAGCGAATATGAGGTCAATAATACCGGTATACCAGTTAAATACGATTGCCAGCGCAACGCAGATAGAGAAATGTATGCTTTTTTCACCAGAAACGATTTTCTCGCATCCGATCAGCAAAAGAGGCAACATGTATACGCCATCTAACCACATGGTGTTGCCGCTCTGAGCAAACATGAATGGACTGAGTGCATAGGAAACAGAGAGAAGAACAGTCATGCCATATTGAATTTTAGCTGTAGGACGAAATCTGCGAAGCAAATAATAGCTGGCAAAAGCAGCAGCTAACGCAGATTTGATAAGGAATATAAAGTTCATGAACAATGGAATAGAAGATTTGCTAAAGAAAATGACCAATAAGGAAAGCGGGGAAGAAAGATAGTAGGCAAAGACTGCAAAATTACTGCCACCTAAAGACTTGGTAAAGGTATAGTCGATGGAGGATTTGCCTTGCAAGACATCCTTAAACCAACAATAAAGATCAGTCAATTGATATTCGCCGTCGTTAAATATCAATGCACGACTTCCGAATGGTGCGATACCCAAACAAGCAAAAACGATCAGAGATATACTTGCTGTGAATAGTGCAGAAATGAGAGCTAGTTGGAAAAATGTAGATGGAAATAGGGGGTGTCGAAGTAATTTTGGCTTATTCATGTGCGCTCCTTCTTGTGTTACACATATTTGCACAGAAGATCTGTTTAGGTGATTGTATTCTTTCAATGACAGATGACTCCAGAATCGGTTAGCTGAATGATACAATCTCCCAATTTTCCCTATTATATCATTATTCAGAACCTTCATGTGTCGAACTTTGGAAACATCTCCCCGCTCCCCATTTTGTCTCCTAGAATTAATCACTTCACAGAAACACGATTTTCAGTGTATGATATAGGTAGGATTAAACACAGAGTTCTCTTTCCAGAGGATAAGATGAAAGTTACAATTGATACTTTTGAGAAAACATACAACAAATATAAGAATACTGTGTATTCGGTGATATTTAACTATGTTCGTAATGTAGACGATGCTTCGGATCTGACTCAAGATGTGTTCCTGAAATTGCTTGATACGACGAACGAATTTGAAAGTGATGAGCACTTGAAGGCATGGTTGATCAAAGTCGCCATGAATAGTAGTAAGAATCACTTGCGATTTGTGAGTAAGTTCTCAGACGAAGAGATTCCGGAAATGCCTTCGCCTGAAGAGACGTTCGAAAATGCGGATCTATTGAGGGCAATGATGACACTTCCCGAGAAGTATCGAATACCTCTCCATCTCTTCTACTATGAAGACTATACAATCAAGCAGATAGGGGACATGCTCGACAGTCCGGAAGCAACCATCAAGATTCGGCTGAAGCGCGGCCGAGAGAAATTGAGAAAACTACTGGACGGGATGGTTGAATGAAGATGGATGCAAGTCAGTATAAACAGCAAGTTGATCTCTTCTGTGAGAAGAATTGTAAGCTTTCTGCGCAGGATCTTCTCAATGTTGCGAAGAAGAATCAGCAGAAGTCCGAAATCAAAGAAGTTCGCAGGAAGATGCCCTGGAAGCGATTCGTTGCCGTAGTAGCGGCAACGGTGGCGACAGTGGGCGTATTTGGTGTGATTGCGGGTGCCACAGGACACGGCCCAATGGCGGTGCTTCTCCATAAGAAGTCAGCAAGTGAGTCCGACCCACAACAGGCACATTACGATGTGATTTCCAGCGAGCTTTCAGGTGAAGGATATGTATTCTATAGGAATGAGAGGCAGCGAAAGGACCAATTCACTGTAACTTTTGTCGGTGTGACCGGAGATTGGGTCACCCCACAACTCATGTTTGAGATTCATTGCTACGATGAGGAGTTTGTGTCGACACATCGTTCCTTGAACGTGATGGTTTACAAGGGAATGAGTGAAGAAGCCTATGCGAATCGTATAGATCTGAAAGAAATCGTAGATGGTGTGGCACCGGAGGATTCTATCGACTATGATCTGGCTACGGCATACCAATGCGAAGATGATCCATCCTCATATCTGCTGACTTACGGTGTATATGAATATTATGTCTCACCCGGTGCAACAATCGTAACGGAAGTGAGAAGCATACGAGAAACGAATGAGATGTACATCGATTACGATAAAGAAGAGATTATGCTGAACTGTAAATTCTCCTTCAATCTTCCAGATGATCTCCACGCACTTGCCAATGCGACGCGCCTCAATTATGCCTTGGAAGATGCACCGAAATTTAATGGAACACACGATGTGATTTATCATGTGATCGCTGTTACTTTCAGTCAATACAATACGAGTCTGGACTTGAAATATGTCTACGATGGTACAGATCTCAGCTATATTGAAACGGATTTCTGGGAGAACTACGAAGACGCAGAAGCGGCTTTCCAAGAAACCGCAGAATGTCTGAAATTGGTTGTGGACGGAGTTGCCTACGAACCAACGTATATTGGCGGTGTATATATGGATGAAGATCATCTTGCCAAAGGTTGGGCGAATTTCCCTGAGATTGATTTCGAACAGGCAGAATCAGTGACGCTTACTTATGGTGACCAGACAATCAAACTGAAATAACGCCCATTTCGAAAAATTTATCCTCATATGAAACTTTTTACTGTGCTCATGTGTATTCCATATGTAAAGCGCAAACACAATGTACGATGAAGGAGAAGAAAAAACATGAAAATCGTTAGAAGAACACTGTCTTTGGTATTGGCATTCGTGATGGTTCTCTCTCTTGCAGGCTGCAAGAAGAAGAAGGAAGGCCTGAAAGAATATAAACTAGATGAAATGCAGAAAGTGCTCGAAGATAAACTGGGAATCGATGAAGAAGATATTTATCTTGGGAGAAATGACAGAACACAAAATGGTTATCCGGATGCGGATACGCTGGACGTAAGTTATGAAGGCGTGCACATCTCGGCAAGTTTTAGTGACGATCCACAAGAGGGAAAGGACGTATTTGATAAGTCCTATCAACAGTTTGAGAAGGATCTTCAAAGCGGCATGCTGGACGAAGCCAGTAAATCTTATGAGAATAAGGACGACTCTGGGTATTACGTGATCAAAGGCACAGATATAGGTAGCGGCGTGTTCGGTGATTCCCATCGAAGTGGAGATGTTTACGGTGCGTATTATTGTTCGGGTTCAATGTCTCTGCGCATTATCAACCTTGAACCGGAAGATGCGGACAAAGTGGAGAAAGTTCTTAAGGCATTAGACATGCCTTGCGCAGAGTAAGCATCACTACAACTGATTATTCATGAGAAGGACTGCCGAAGCAATCGCTTGGCAGTCTTTCTTTCTAGTTTATAGAAAACAAGGTGTAGGTGAGAAGACCATAGCAAATTGACATCTTCTTGACAATTCATTATACTTTTGGGTGCTATATATATATAATATGCGCGTGTGCGCGTAGGGAGAGGAATTCATCATGCGAGTATCTAAACTTTTCATGTCAACACAAAGAGAAGTACCATCCGATGCCGAGATTGTGAGCCATCAGCTCATGTTGCGAGCAGGCCTGATGCGTAAGGCTGCTGCCGGTATCTATTCATATATGCCACTGGGCTATCGTGCTTACCGTAAGGTGGAGGCCATCGTTCGTGAGGAGATGGATCGTGCCGGTGCACAGGAACTCATCATGCCGGCGGTTCTTCCGGCTGAAACCTATATGGCTTCCGGCCGTTGGGAGAAGTTCGGACCAGAGATGTTCCGCATGAAGGACCGTGGTGGTCGTCAGTTCTGCTTGGGCCCGACGCATGAGGAGCCTTTTACCGAGGCTGTACGTGATACGATTCGTTCTTATCGTCAGCTTCCGGTTACCCTTTATCAGATTCAGCATAAGTATCGTGACGAGAAGCGTCCGCGTTTCGGCGTGGTTCGTTCCCGTGAGTTCGTCATGAAGGATGCATACAGTTTCGACGTGGATGAGGCGGGCCTCGATAAGTCCTATCTCATCATGAAGGATGCCTACTGTAAGATCTTCGATCGTTGCAACTTGGACTACATCTTGGTCGATGCCGATTCCGGCGCTATGGGTGGTTCCGGTTCTCAGGAGTTCATGGTGAAGTCTTCCGTTGGCGAAGATGCGATCGCATATTGCCCGGCTTGTGATTATGCTGCGAATGAGGAGAAAGCACCTTGTCCGGAGGTCAAGAAGCCAGAGGGTGTTGAGATGCTTCCGATGGAGAAGATTGAGACTCCTCATGTAAAGACGATCGAAGAATTGATGGAATATATGCATTCTGAGCCGACTGCTTTTGCCAAGACGATTCTTTACAATATCGATGGCAAGATTGTTGCCGTGATGGTTCGTGGTGATCGTGAGATCAACGAGACCAAGTTGGGTAACCTCTTCGATGCAACGGAACTAAATCTGGCAAGCTTTGAAGATGTTGAGCGCGTAACTGGCGCAGTCGTAGGCTTTGCGGGTCCTGTTGATCTGAAAGAGAAGGTCGAAGTGATTGCTGACTATGAAGTGATGGGTATGACCAACTTCATCGTAGGCGCCAATGAGACAGACTTCCATTTCAAGAATGTCAACGTAGGTCGTGACTTCACACCGGACCGTGTGGTGGATGTTCGTTCTGCGGTCGAAGGTGATCCATGCCCGAAGTGCGGTAAGCCAATGTCCATGTGCAGAGGTATCGAGGTTGGACATATCTTCAAGCTTGGCACCAAGTATTCCGATGCGCTCCACTGCATCTACCTCGACAA
Source organism: Oscillospiraceae bacterium (assembly GCA_045598705.1). GTDB lineage: Bacteria > Bacillota > Clostridia > Saccharofermentanales > Saccharofermentanaceae > Scatonaster. The sequence goes on along the minus strand of JAZLMM010000012.1, from coordinate 76,439 downwards.
AGATGGTAAAGAGAACTCCATGATCATGGGCTGCTATGGTATTGGTGTTTCCCGTACGCTGGCTGCCATTATCGAGCAGCACTATGATGAGAACGGTATCATCTGGCCGATGTCCGTCGCACCGTATCAGGTCATTGTCGTACCGACGACTTCTCAGGATGAGACAGTGGTTACACTTGCGAATGAGATTCACGACAAGCTCCAGGCAGCTGGTGTAGAAGTGCTCATCGATGACCGTGAAGAGCGTGCAGGCGTCAAGTTCAAGGATGCAGATCTTATCGGTATTCCGGTTCGTATCACAGTTGGACGCAAGGCCGCAGAGGGCAAGGTGGAATACAAGCTCCGTGCTGGATCTGAGGTCGTGGAGATGACATCTGAAGAAGCCATCGCCGCTGCGCTCAAAGAGACTGCTGAGAAGAAGTAATAGAAATTGTAAATTATAGGGATGTTCCCGGAGGAATTAATATATGAGAAGAAAAGTATTATCTGTTCTGCTTAGCGTAATGATGTGCTTCTCCCTTCTTGGCGTTTATGTATCTGCAGATACGGGGATGCCGAAGGTTACAGGGGTGAAATGGGCTTCCGATTCGTATGTTGGATCCTGGGATGCATATTCTGGTGCCCAAGATTACTTCATTGCGCTTTATAAGGACGGTGATAGAATCAATGATGGAAATGGTGCCGCGCTACCTGGATTTGTCGCGAAAGATGTCACCAGTTATGATTTTGCCACGATGATCGAAAAAAACGGCGTAGGAACGTATACGTTTACCGTTGGTGCATATGTTAACTCACCGGATGATCTTACGAATAGTGAGAGTGACAAGTCTGCTGGAAAGATCTTTAGTATCCCAGTATATGATGTGAACGTGAATGCCAATGATAACACGATGGGTTATGCATGTGCCGAAATCAGTGGTAAGCAAGTAACGACTGCTTCTGAGGGGGCAAGTATTCAGCTTTATGCGGATGCTAACCATGGATACCGTTTTGTCGAGTGGCAGTCTTCTGATGTAACGATTGCTTCCGATTCGTTCACTATGCCGGCAAAAAATGTAAATGTTGAGGCTGTATTTGAGGCTTTCCCTGCCGTAAGTGGATTGACTTGGGCATCAGATTCTTTTACAGCTTCTTGGAATGCATATACACGTGCAACGAAGTACTACGTCAAACTCTACAAGGATGGCTATCTGGTTACTGATGCAACCACTCATCAAGCTGTACCGGGTTATGTAGGCAATGTTACAACGTACGATTTTACTAGTCTTGTAGAAGCGAAAGGAGACGGCGAGTATAAGTTCGTAGTCAGCGCCTATGTAGATCGTGATACAGATTTAAATGATTCATTGAGCCCGATGTCTGACGGTAAGAAATATGATGTCATTCCGAATGTGACAGGACTTGCGTGGGATACAGATTCTTTCAAGGGTTCATGGGATGCATATACCGGAGTGGACGAGTATTTCGTAGTTCTCTACAAAGACGGCGTAAGAATTAATGATGAATATGGTTCCGCACAGCCTGGTTTTGTCGGAAAGGAAACTTCATATGATTTTTCCAGTATGATTTCTAAGAACGGCGAAGGCACATATACATTTGAGGTTGCCGCGTATATCTCGGCGTCTTCCGATCTTGATACTACATTGAGTGATCTGTCTTCATCAAAGAAGTATACGCTTTCGAAGTATACGATTACAGTTGAGACGGAAGGTGGTAATTATTTCTGCCAAGCTTCGTCCAATCCACTTAGCGCAGATCAGGGCGAGACCATTACACTTTCCGCTACGGCTGGTACAGGTTATCACTTCGTTGAGTGGAAGTCTTCTGATGTTGAGATTTCTTCCGGCTCTTTCAAGATGCCTGAGAAGGATGTCACCGTAACGGCAGTTTTTGCAAAGGATAATCCGGAGAAATACACCGTATCTTTCAATATGAATGGACACGGTACGGCTATCGATCCTCAAATTGTTTCAGAAGGTACCACATCATCTGAACCGACAAAACCAACCGAGGACGGTTGGATCTTCGAAGGTTGGTATGCGGATGCTAAATTTGATTCAGCGTTCGACTTCACAACGGTAATCTCACAGAATACAGTCTTGTATGCGAAGTGGAAAGAAGAAATGGTCTATACTTCTGGAAATAGCGATACGCAAACCTGGGAGAAGGGAGACACGAAGAGTCTTGACTATGTATTCCATAGAGCAGAAGAGGACAGCAAGACATTCAGCCTCTTCCAAGGCATTCAGGTCGATGACAAGGATGTAAGTGCGGATAACTACGATGCGGCTTCTGGTTCGCTTATTCTCAAGATCAAACCTTCTTATCTTGAGACGCTTTCGGCTGGTACACATAAGTTAAAGGTGCTTTTTGTGGATGGTTCTGCTACTGTCGAATTCCAGATTAAGCTTGCGCCTACGCCCACACCTAGTCCGGAACCGACTCCGACACCTACACCCAATCCGAATCCTACACCAGACCCAGACCCGACACCTTCTGGTGAACCATCTCCGACGCCAACCAATTCACCGGCTCCGGATTCTCCGCTGCCGAAGACGGGCGACAACACACATAGTAATTTGCTTCTTGCCATCCTTCTGCTTAGTGGTGCAGCAGTGATTGCTACAATTGGATGTGACAGTAGGAGTAAGAGAAGAAATAATTTCTGATTGCACGAGTACATATAACTTAGGATAGAGAAGGGCCTGTCTCAAAAGAATAATGAGACAGGCCCTAACTACTAGTCAAAGAAGATGTTGTTCCCAAACAAGATAAGTGCTACAGAAACAATGACTACTTTTCACTCTCGATCGCTATATTTCAATTCCTTCGAATTCTATGTTAATCCCAAGACGTGAAGAGCTAGAAATTCACGTATAAACGTTCAACTTAAAGAAATGCGTGTGTGCTTTTGCCGTGCAAATTCACGCCAAATTGAAAAACGACTCTAATACGTGTATATCAATGTGTTGAAACAAAGAAAGACTGTCTCATTGTGATGTTCGCCTTTGAGACAGTCCCTTTCTACTTATATATTGTTGTGACGGGTGGATTCTTCTTGCTAGATTAGTTGTTCGAAGCAGATTTCTTCTTCACTTCTTCGAGAAGTTTGGCGAGTTCTTCTTCCGTGTGTTCGATAGGAAGGTGAGCACCTTGCTTGGTCTTCGCATCCTTCGGGAAAGCCTTGTGGAAGTAGTCTTTACGGTATTCTTCTGGTGTGAGACCGGTCTGCTTCTTGAAAGCCTGGATAAAGTGGCTCTGGGTGGAGAAGGAGAGGAACTGTGAGATGTTAAGACATGAATAGTCGGAATGCTTCAGCATGTGCTTGGCGGCATCAATCTTCTTCAGGCGAATGAAATCGCTGACCGAAACACCGGTCTCCTTCTTGAAAAGCTTGGAAAAATACGCGTCATTCAGACCAAGATATTCGGCCAGTTCTGGCACCAGGATACGGTCCTGTAAGTGACTGTTGATGTACTCGATGGCTAATACAACGTGCTTACTGAAGATGTTGTCCATACGAAGTGCTCTCATTCTCTTACAATAATCTTCGCAGCATTGTTGCTGAATGGCATCCAATTCGTTGGTTGTGGTGGCGGCATCGCATTTCTGAATATAGATATCGCTCAGCGAGTATGAGGTCTCAACATCCATGCCATAGTTAATGCAGTAGCGCGCAACCATGGCGATGGAGATAATCAGGTGATAGCGTACGTTGCGCAGACGGTCAGGAGAGAGGGTGCCTACTCCACGAAGTTCGGAGATGTGATACTCGCGAACCTGTCGCATGACCTCGTCATATTGACCGGTTGCGACTTGGTCGTAGAAGCCAAATTCGTGCTCATAGGAGGAGCGGACCAACAGACGCTCACGTTGCATATATAGTAGTCTTTGAAGCTCTTTATTGATGTCTTGATCCATTTCCAACCTCCAAATAAGTGAAATTCAGTAATGAATAATTTAACGACATCATTATGACATAAAGTGCAAAAATATGGTATCGATATTTCTGAAATTGAGTAGAATATAATCAAGTAGGGATAGTGTGACTAGCAACCCCCAATGCCTCCGTTTGAGAAAGCTTGCCATCTTTCTGACGCACACGACCCAAATATCCCTACACTTGTTGGCAACATCTTGCACTACCACACGACATTATTAGATGCAAGAACCTATTTCATTACCTGACCTCGAGGACCAACAACTTCGGGGTCATGTTTTTTTATTGAATAGACATGAATTTGATATTTGACATTGTAAAATGTGAAACGTAATCAGAATAGGGAACCAATTAGATACACCGCATATGCAGAAAGCCAGGCCAGTGTGCACTGGAATACGATGACAAGCGCTGCCCACTTCACACCTAATTCACGACGAATGGCAGCAATGGCTGCGACACAAGGTGTGTAGAGCAAACAGAAAACCAGAAGTGACATGGCGGACAGTGGGGAGATCATGGCCAGTACGGCGGTGCCGTCTCCGACCAGAACATTTAATGTGGATACGACACTTTCTTTGGCAATGAAACCGGAGATCAGTGCGGTCGAGAACTCCCATGTGCCAAATCCGAGTGGGATGAAGATCGGAGAGATCAGGCCGGCAATTTGTGCCAATATACTGTTACTGGAATCTTGTACGAGCGAGAAACTTGTATCAAAGGATTGTAGGAACCAGATGACGAGGGAAGCAATGAAAATGACAGTGAACGCACGTTGAAGGAAGTCTTTGGCTTTCTCCCACAGAAGCTGTGCAACGTTCTTTGCTGCGGGCATACGGTAATTTGGAAGTTCCATGACGAATGGTACGGCGTGACCTTTGAAGACAGTATGCTTGGCGATTAGAGCCACGATTATTCCCATGATGATACCAATGAAGTAGAGAAGAATCATGACGAGTCCACTATATTTCGGGAAGAAGGTGCTGGCGAAGAAGCCATAGATGGGGAGCTTCGCAGAACAACTCATGAACGGTGTGAGGAGAATCGTCATTTTGCGGTCCCGTTCGGAAGGGAGTGTACGACTAGCCATTACGCCTGGAACGGTGCAACCGAATCCGATGAGCATTGGCACGATTGAACGTCCGGAAAGACCGAGTTTACGCAGGAACTTATCCATAACAAATGCAATACGTGCCATGTATCCTGTATCTTCCAGAAGCGAGAGGAAGAAGAATAACGTGACGATGACCGGCAAGAAACTGATGATGCTTCCCACGCCTTTGAATATGCCATTGATGACTAACGATTGAATGACCGCATTCACGTTGAAAGAAGTCATGGCGTGCGCGACACTATCTGTCAGCTGATCTATTCCTTGTTCAAGAAGACCTTGGAAGAATGCGCCGATGACATTGAAGGTCAGGAAGAATACCGCGGCCATGATCAGAATAAACGATGGAATGGCAGTATATTTACCCGTCAGAATCTTATCAATCTGACGACTTCGCTGATGTTCTTTGCTTTCTTTCGGCTTGATTACTGTGCGCTCGACCATTTTCGAGATGAAGGTGAATCGCATATCTGCGATGGCAGCACTTCTGTCCATACCGGATTCGTCTTCCATCTGCTTAATGATATGTTCCAATGTTTCTTTCTCATTCTGGTCCAGATTCAGTTTGGAGAGGATTTGGTCATCTCCCTCGACCAGCTTGGTCGCTGCAAAACGTAATGGAATTCCAGCCTCCTTGGCGTGGTCTTCTATTGAGTACATGATACTGTGGAGTGCTCGATGGATGGCACCGCCTTTATCGTTCTCATCACAGAAATCCATGCGGGCAGGGCTCTCCTGATATTTGGCTACGTGAAGGGCATGGTCGATCAACTCGTGAATACCTTCGTTCTTCGCGGCGGAAATCGGTACGACCGGAATACCTAATTCATGCTCCATCTGGTTGACCAGAATCGAACCGCCGTTTCCACGGAGTTCATCCATCATGTTGAGTGCGAGTACCATCGGGACATCCAGTTCCATGAGCTGCATCGTCAGATAGAGATTACGCTCGATATTGGTCACATCCACAATGTTGATAATGCCGCAAGGCTTCTCGTTCAATATGAATTCACGGGATACTATCTCCTCTGCGGTGTAAGGGGACATGGAATAGATGCCAGGCAGGTCCGTAATCTCTGTATTCGGATGGTCCTTGATGGTACCACTTTTCTGATCGACGGTGACGCCGGGGAAATTGCCAACATGCTGATTCGAACCGGTAAGCTGATTGAAGAGGGTGGTCTTGCCGCAGTTCTGGTTTCCGGCCAAGGCGAAGGTCAACTTCGCGTCTTCCGGAAGTGGGTTCTCGTGTGCTTTGACATGATACTTACCACCTTCGCCAAGGCCTGGGTGGGCGATGACGATTCGACGTTCCTTCTTGTTGACGATTTGTTCTGATACGGAAGATGGCGAAGATTCGTCTGACTTGATTGGCTCTATATCGATGAGTCTTGCGTCGTCAAGTCGAAGCGTCAGTTCATATCCGTGGAGGCGAAGTTCCATCGGGTCACCCATTGGTGCAAGTTTCTCGAGCTTGACTTCTACACCTGGAATAACACCCATGTCCAGAAAGTGCTGGCGTAGTGCGCCTTCACCACCGACTTTGCGGATGATTGCTGATTTGCCTGTCTTTAGTTCAGCCAGATTCATTGATCCTTCGAACTCCTTCCGTTGAGCTTGTTTTCGACTGCGCGTGTATTCGTATGATTAGTCGATGACGCGAACTTCTTTGATGATTGGCTGGTTCTCCGGCGCGACGGTGCCGTTATCGTCTTCGACCGGTACTTCTACCAGCTGATCTACGATCTCCATTCCTTCGGTAACATGACCGAAAGCTGCATAATTGCCGTCCAGACTCGGACAGTCCTGATGGCAGATGAAGAATTGTGAAGAAGCGGTATTATAGCCTGCATTGGTGCGAGCCATGGAGATGGTACCACGGGTATGCTTGATCGTGTTACTGATGCCATTGGCTGAGAATTCGCCTGTAATCGTCTTCGGCAGATCTCCGGTCCAGTTGGCTGGTGTGCCACCTGCCTGGGCGACAAAACCCTTCATGATGCGGTGGAAAGGTGAGCCGTTATAGAATCCTGAATTGGCCAGATTGATAAAGTTCTGGACAGAGGTTGGGGCGGCATCGCCGTCGAGCTCTATCTTGATGGTGCCATAATTCTCGACTTCAATCTCAACGTGGTGAATGCCCATTGGTGCGGCCGTCTCTTTGGCATTAGAATATTTCTTAGTCTTGCACGCAGTCATGGTCAAGAGCGTTGCGAAACAAAGTGCGCCAATTACGATGCGGGAAAAAGTTTGCTTGAAATGTTGCATGATAAAATCCTCTTTTCAAATATAGTATAGTTTAGGTTGCTCACTTGTTCAAGTATTCATTTGAATGAGCATTCATGTGTTTGGGCGACTTTGGGTTAGTTAAGTTTCACATCGTATAGAGGTTCGATAGCGAAGCTTCGTCCGCTTAAGCGGTAATGGATGTTCTCCTTTGGAATCTTCCCGAATAGAAGGGTGGACGCGAACAGTTGCTGGTAACGTACTTTACCACCACGAAGATTCTGGAAATGTAGATTGTACTGGTTTCTGCCGTAGTTGCCATCGCCGATGATTGGATGACCGAGATGGGCAAATTGTGCACGAATCTGATGTGTTCTTCCAGTTACGAGTTCAACTTCTAAATCGGAGACATCTTCACCGTCAGGACCGATGCCGTTATAGATGTGAAGCACGCGGTAACGTGAGGTGATGGGAAGATCGCCCGGCTTCTGTATGTCATGAATAAATACATTTCCGGTCTTTGGTTTCTCGAGATAAGCACTGACTTCCTTCATAATGGCGTCGTCCTGACAGATAACAGGGGTTCCACATGTCGGGACACCACGCACCAGACAACGATAACGCTTGGTGATCAGGTCGGCCTTGAATAGTGAGATGGCGTCTTCCAGACTTTTCTTATTCTTGGCGGTCAGTACCAGACCACCGGTATTCATATCAATTCGGTGGCACAGATCCAAGGAAGGGTTGTGATAATCCTTGCGGAGAATATCGATGAGACAATCGCCTTCGGTACCTTTGCCCGAATGGACGGCAATACCCTGGCGCTTATTGACGGCGAGAAGATCATCGGATTCGAAGACGACCTTATAGTTATCTAAGGTGGAAGTCTTTGATGTTGCTTCCTGCTCGAATAATGCATCCGGAATCCAGATCTCGACATGGTCGCCTTCCTCGACTGTGACGTCAGTGGAGACACGCTTGCCATTGACGCGGATGTCCTTATGCTTCAACGCCTTCTGGAGTGCAGAAGGTGTAAGATTGGGGAATTCGAGGATTGCAGAACGAATCACACGCTTGCCAGAACTTCTAGCAGACACGGTAAAATCTCTCATGGTTTCTCTCCCTATATATATCTAATACTAATTATAAGCCATGCCTATTATTGACTATTTTCATGGAAATCTCAATAGTGGATAATAGACAAATCCGAGGAGATTGAGGTGATTTCTTCGTTCAATCAATGGTACAATAGCAACGGGTAAGAGAAACGAACGACCAACCAAACTCGGTTTGGTCACCTGTAGAGGAGTGCGAGAATGGATAGAATACCTTGTCTTGTGAGTATAGATAGTGATTTGAGCGAAGATAAGGCCTTATGTCAAGGCTCGTTCGAGGCTACATCCGAACGCATTCGCTTTACGTGGTCAGCGAAAGAAGAAGAGGAAGGACTTCCGGATATGAAGTTCCTGCTGACATACCAAGTGAAGGAAGGCGTGCTTCGTCTTTCTCGACGTGGGGCGACGGAATCGGACATGCTCTTCCAGTTAGGGGAGAAGACGGAAGGTGTGATTCGTACGAGCCATGGTGATTTCGACCTGGTACTTCTGACCAAGGAACTTTCCTTCTTTGAAGAGGGGACAGATACCCATACGACGCTCGAAGGTCGATCGTATCTAGTGAAGACGGGTAGACTTACCTACGATCTTTGTTTTGTCGGACAAGAACCGATGCGGAATCACATGACTTTTCATGTGCATATCGCAGAAAATCCAGAGATTTAGAAATAAGGTATTGCCAAGATTTCGAATAATGGTTAGAATTTATCGGTAAGCCAAAGAAACTTGCTTGACAAAGCATTTTCATTAGTGCATAATATCATTCGCGCCTCAAGAATTAGTGTGGCTGCGAAGTATATTAGAGTGATCTAAGTTGTATTGGAGGTGGATGCGATGGCTCATCCGAAGCGTAAATGGTCGAAGACTAGAACTTCTCGTCATAGAAGTGCCTGGAAGCTTACTTTGCCAGGATTTGTAGAGTGCCCCAATTGCCACACTAAGATGTTGCGCCATAAGGTCTGCAAGACCTGCGGTTATCTTGATGGCAAGGAGATCATCAACAAAGCAGATGAGATGGCTTAATAGCTAATCGACTACTACTACAAATAATCGGCAGTGTTTCTACTCATTCAAGTTGAATCACTGCTTTTTTCTTGTTTGTTATGGATGCCACGTGCTTCAGCCGTGTGCCGTAGAAGAAGGAGTTTTGCCGGTGGCAAACAAAAGAGAACTGTTCCGACGCATCAAGGAAGTCGTACCGGGAAGCATCGCCGAAGAAATCGGCGTTGAGCCTGGTTATATCCTTGTATCCATTGATGGCGTAGAAGTTCGGGATGTGTTCGATTACCGTCTTCGGGAAGGTGCGTCGGAGATGCTCTTGGCATTTCGTCTTCCTGACGGACAGATTGCTGAAGTCGAACTGGAGAAGGAAGAAGATGAGGAATTAGGTCTCATCTTCGAAGATCCTACTATGTGCGACTGTAACTCCTGCGCGAATCGCTGCATCTTCTGCTTCATCGATCAGAATCCGAAGGGTATGCGCAAGACGATGTATTTCAAAGATGATGACATGCGTATGTCGTTCCTTACAGGAAATTATGTGACGCTCACAAACCTTTCTGACAAGGAGTTTGAACGGATCATCGGATATCACCTGTCACCGATTAATGTGTCTGTCCACGCTACGAATCCTGCAGTGCGCGAGAAGATGATTCAAAATCCAACGGCTGGGAAATTGATGTCTCGTCTTCAAAGAATGGTGGAGATGGGTATCTCCATCAATTGTCAGATTGTTTGTTGCCCAGGATATAACGATGGGGCAGTACTAGATCAGACCATTGCTGATCTTGCGAAACTTGGGGATGGTGTATTGTCGATTGCAGTCGTTCCTGTAGGCATTACGAAATTCCGTGATGAGAATGGACTTACACCACTGACACCTTTCGATCACGACATGGCCGCAGCGCTTATTGATCAGGTGGAGAAATGGCAGCAGTATTTCTTGAAAGAACGTGGCGAGCGTGTGTTCTTCGCAGCTGATGAATTCTATATCCGAGCAGAACGAGTTCTCCCGAGAGCCGAAGAGTACGAAGGATATCCACAGCTGGAAAACGGTGTCGGGATGCTTGCAGAACGTGACGCAGCGCTTGCTCAGGGCATTGAACTTCGGAAGAAACATTCACCAGATGAGAAGATCCATCTGCATTCGGGCGAGCATTTCTGCTTGATTTCCGGCACGGATGCAGCGCCCTATACAGAAAGATTTGCCGAGAGCATTTCCTTGTTATATAATATCGATTTGGCCGTTCTGCCTGTCGTGAATCAGTTCTTCGGACCGACGATCACGGTGTCCGGACTTCTGACTGGCGGAGACATTGCAGATACTGTCCTTGCAAGAAGAGAAGCGGGACAGGAAGTGGATGTTGTGGTGCTGTCGAGTAATATGCTGAAAGCCGATGAGGATATCTTCCTTGACGACATGACGCTGGAACAGTTCCGCGAACGGGTAGGCGTCAAGGTGATTGTTGTGTCGTCAGAAGGAGATGGACTTCTTCGGGCACTGGATGATTTGACCGGGTTCTATCAGGATCTGGAAGACTAAGTTGAAATGAAAGGAGAAAAGGATGAGTAAACCAGTCGTTGCCATTGTAGGTCGCCCAAATGTGGGAAAGTCCTCTTTGTTTAACGCGTTGTATGGAGAACGAATCTCCATCGTGCTGGATGAACCAGGGGTCACGCGTGACCGTATCTATGCGGAGACGGTTTGGCGTGAGCGTGAATTTGTCATGATTGATACCGGTGGTATTGAACCGGAGTCTGACGATGTTATTCTTAAGGGCATGCGTATGCAGGCTGAGATTGCCATCGAGACAGCGGATGTCATCCTTTTCATGTGTGATATACAATCCGGCTTAACTGCTGCAGATGAGGAGATTGCCATTATGCTTCGTAAGGCGAATCGTCCTGTAGTATTAGCGGTCAACAAAGTAGACCATGTCGGTGAACCGCCGGCGGAACTCTACGAATTCTATAATCTGGGACTGGGTGAAGTCTATCCGATTTCTTCATCGCACCGTCTCGGTATCGGCGAGATGCTGGATGCTATCTACGACCTGTTCCCGGAACCGCTCACTGATGAAGAAGATAATGAGACGATTCGCGTGGCGCTGATTGGTAAGCCGAATGCAGGTAAGTCCTCGCTTTCGAACTATATGACCGGACAGGAACGTTCCATCGTTTCAGATATTCCGGGTACGACGCGTGATGCCATCGACTCGGTTGTAGAGAATCAACATGGTAAATTCACCATCGTCGATACTGCGGGACTTCGTAAGAAGGGCCGTATTGAAGAGGCTGTGGAGAAATTCAGCATGGTGCGTTCTCTGGCGGCCATCGAGAAGGCCAATGTCTGCGTGATCCTCATTGATGCGACAGAAGGTGTTACGGAGCAGGATACGAAGGTTGCCGGTTACGCACATAATGCCGGCAAAGCGTGTATTTTCGCCGTGAATAAATGGGACCTTATCGAGAAGGAGACCGGTACACTGGAAGCGATGGAACGTCAACTTCGTGACCGTTTCTCATTCATGAGTTATGCACCGGTCGTATTCATCTCGGCTAAGACCGGCCAGCGTGTGGACAAGCTTTTCCAGATGATTAAGCATGTATACGAGAGCGCCGGACAAAGACTCAAGACAGGTATGCTCAACGACCTGATCACGGAGTGCGTGGCGATGGTGCCGACGCCTCAGGACAAGGGCAAACATCTGAAGATCTACTATGGTACGCAGGTTGCCGTCTATCCACCGCAGTTCATCCTGTTCGTGAATGACAGCAATCTGATGCACTTCTCTTATGAACGGTATCTGGAGAACCAGTTCCGTAAGAATTTTGATTTCGTCGGCACGCCGATACGAATATATACGAGGGATAAAGATAAGAAGAAAGATTTAAAACCAGAAGGGAATGACTCAAAGAATGACTAAGATTGAGAATTTAAGAAACATTGCAATTATCGCACACGTAGACCATGGTAAGACCACAATCGTTGACTCCATGCTGAAGCAGGCAGGTATCTATCGTGAGAACGAGCAGATCGTCGAGCAGGTCATGGATAGTAATGACCTCGAGCGTGAAAGAGGTATCACGATTCTTGCGAAGAATACGGCAATCTCTTATAAGAATTATCGTATTAATGTGGTAGACACCCCCGGCCACGCGGACTTCGGTGGTGAGGTGGAGCGTGTTCTGAAGATGGTGGACGGTGTTCTACTGGTTGTTGACTCCTACGATGGACCGATGCCGCAGACAAGATTTGTACTTCGTAAGGCTTTGGAGATGGGCTTGAAGCCAATCGTCTGCATCAATAAGATCGACCGTCCGGATGCTCGTGCTGAGGAAGTCGTGGATATGGTTCTCGAACTCTTCATTGAACTGGGAGCAGATGACGATCAGATTGATTTCCCAATTATCTATACTTCCGGTAAGGTTGGTATTGCCTGCACAGACTTGAATGATTATACATCCGGCAAACAACTCGACTTCTGTCCGCTTCTGGATGCAATCGTAGAGAATATGCCTTGCCCGGAGGGCGATACAGAAGGACCGCTTCAGCTTCTGGTATCCAACATTGACTCGGATCCATACATCGGTCGTATTGCAGTAGGTCGTGTGGAACGTGGCTCCATCAAGCAGAATCAGCCGGTGGTCGTCTGCACATACGATGACAATACAACTAAGAATGCTCGTATCGTCAAACTACTACGCTTCCAGGGTCTGGCCCGTCAGGAAGTTCAGGAAGCGTCCGTGGGTGAGATTGTCTGCGTGGCAGGTATTCCGGAGATCAACATCGGAGATACGATCTGTGCACAGGATTGTGTGGAGGCGCTTCCGTTCGTCGATATTGATGAACCGACCATCGCCATGACATTCTCCGTCAACGACAGTCCTTTTGCCGGACAGGATGGTAAATTCGTTACTTCCAGACATATTCGTGACCGTCTGTTCAAGGAGATGGAGACCAATGTTTCCATGAGACTGGAAGAGACCGATACCACAGAAGCATTCGTTGTAAAGGGCAGAGGCGAACTTCACCTTTCTATCCTCATCGAGACGATGCGTCGTGAAGGTTACGAGTTCCAGGTATCTCGTCCGCAGGTTATCTTGAAGGAAGTAGACGGCGTACTCTGTGAGCCGGTTGAGATGTTGCTGATTGACGTTCCGGAAGACTTTGTCGGTGCCGTCATTGAGAAGCTCGGTGCTAGAAAAGCCGAGATGGTGAACATGTTCCCGCCGGAGAAAGGTTATACCCGTCTGGAGTTCAAAGTGCCGTCCCGAGGCATCCTTGGCTATCGTACCGAGTTTTTGACCGACACAAAGGGCAATGGTATAATGAACAGCGTAATCAGCGGTTTCGAGCCTTTTGCAGGCGAAATCGAGACACGTTCACATGGCGTATTGGTTGCTTTTGAGAGTGGCGAGGCCATGACATACGGTCTTTACAATGCGCAAGAAAGAGGACAACTCTTCATTGGTGCGGGTACACCGGTCTATGAGGGTATGATCGTAGGTATCAACCCGAAGAACGAGGACATTACAGTTAACGTCTGCAAGAAGAAGCATGTTACGAATATGCGTGCTGCAGGTTCTGACGATGCACTTCGTCTGACACCACCGCTGAATTACAGTCTGGAGCAGTGCCTCGAATTCGTTGGTGATGATGAGCTCTGCGAAGTGACACCAAAGAATATCCGTCTTCGCAAGAAGATCTTGAGCACAGAACTTCGTGCAAAGGATCGCGCTGCGAAGAAGAACGGCTGACGGAAGAACGAAGATTCGTAGTAACGGACATTGGATTCTCCCCACTTGTGGCCGGAGATATCGAATGAAGGAGAGACGACATCATGTTTTCGAGGAAAGTATCGATAGCATTGAAGGTCCTGATAGTTATGACTGCACTGGTTTTGTGCGGTCTGCTGGGCGTTTTCCTAGGATATAATTATGTCACGTCTCAGAATGCCCGATTTAAGGGACTTGAGCAGTCGATCGATTCTGGAGAGCTTGTGATTAATCAGGATACTCCGGGGGCCGTCATGGTGGTTATCCGAACAGGTGATACGACAGGTGACATTGCCGATAAACTCAAAGAAGCTGGGCTCATTAAGAATACGCTGGCTTTCTCCATTATGAGTAAGTTCAACGGCTTTGATGGCGGCTACCTCGCAGGTACACATTTCCTTACACCAGATCTGACATACGATGAGATGATGTATCTTCTTTGTCAGGAACCGGAAGTTGTCCGTATCACTTTCCAAGAAGGTATTACCTATCAGGAAGTGAAAGCAAGACTGAAGGAAGCGGGCCTTTCTTTCAATGAACAGCGTCTGGATGAGTGTATGAATAGCCCTGACCTCTTCGTTAACTATCCTTTCGTCTCTTCCATCGCAACCAATGATAATCGTGATTTTATCTTAAGTGGGTACCTTTTCCCGGATACGTACGATTTCGATATGAATGCCAGTGAAGAAGAGATTATCTCCACTTTCCTGCGCAACATGAATGTGAAACTGTACGATGAGTTCTTCACCCGTGCAGAACGCTTGGGTCTGACCATGGACCAGGTGATTACGCTGGCCTCGCTGATTCAGAAAGAAACCACGAATAAGACGGATATGCTCTATGTCTCTGCGGTTTTCCATAATCGACTGAATTCAGAGGATTCGGCCATGAACTATCTTGGATCGGATGCATCCATTAACTTCCTTCGCGCGCAGAGTGGCTTATCGCCTGTATGGGCGGCGACCGACTCAGATCTTCAGCTAGATAGTCCCTATAACACTTACAAGTACTCTGGACTTCCACCGGGACCAATCTGCATGCCAAGTCTGGATGCCATTCAGGCTGCGCTTTATCCGGAACCCAATTGCAACTATATGTACTTCTGCGCCAAGGGCGATGGACGCACTGCGTTTGCCGTGACGAAGGAAGAACATGATGCGAATGTAGAGAAGTATCGCGATAACTGGAACGATAATCCAGTCATCGAAGAGGACGAGGGTCCACGCGGTGACGATGAGGGGAACTGATTAGTCGGAAAGGAAACCTGACTGGTAGAGTGTATCTGCCTGGTGCTTCATAAGAAAGGGACGAAAGAATGTCAGATGCGATTTGTAAGCCGGAGGTGCTGGCACCGGCCGGTAACCTAGAGAAACTAAAGACTGCGATTGCCTATGGTGCAGATGCAGTCTATATGGCAGGCAAACAATTTGGCCTTCGTACCTTCAGCGATAACTTCACCCATGAAGAAATGAGAGAAGGCGTAGCATATGCACATGCGCATGGTGTAAAGTGCTATTGCACCGTCAATGTTATGGCGCACGAAGCAGATATTTCTCTGATTGATGATGAAATTCGTTTCTTAAGTGAAGTCGGCATAGATGCATTGATTATTTCTGACGCTGGTATCTTCCGAAAAGTCAGAAAAATCGCACCGAATATGGAAATCCATATCAGCACGCAAGCCAGTGTCACCAATAGCGAAGGGTGCATGTTCTGGTATGAGCAGGGCGCCAAGCGAGTCGTATTGGCGCGTGAATTGACGTTAGATGAGATAAAGAAAATCAGAAGTGCCGTGCCGACCGATCTGGAACTGGAGTGCTTCGTGCATGGTGCTATGTGTGTATCTTATTCTGGAAGATGCCTGCTTTCGAGTTATTTTACCGGACGATCAGCGAATAGTGGAAGTTGCGCCCAGCCTTGTCGTTGGGGCTACCACCTCGTAGAAGAGAAACGTCCGGAAGATCAGTTTCCAATCGTTGAAGATGAGCGCGGCACATATGTACTGAGTTCCAAGGACATCTGCATGATTAGTCACATACCAGAACTGATTGCTGCAGGGATTTCAAGCTTCAAAATAGAAGGGCGTATCAAGGGGGCTTTCTATGCGGCCAGTGTGACCAAAGCCTATCGTGAGGCGGTTGACCTATATATGCAGTCGCCGGATGCTTATTATGAGGACGAGAGATGGCAGACGATGCTGAACCGTACGGTACACCGCGAGTTTGCGACGGGATTCTACTTCGATAAACCGATGGAAAACGCGCAGATTTTCCCAGAGAAGACCTATCACCGTCCGGCTTTCGTCGTAGGCGTCGTGACTGGGTATGACGAACAGAAGGGGTGCGCAATCGTAAGCCAGCGGAATAAGATATTCCAAGGCGATACGCTTCATGTACTTATGCCGGAAGGATATTGTGAGCCTATCGTTGCAACAGCGCTCTGGGACGAAGAAATGAATCCCATTGATTCGACACCGCATTCTGAGATGGTGTACTACCTGAAAGTGGACAAAGAACTGCCAGCCTATTCATTCCTAAGCCGAGACGGTGATAAGGACGAGGGAATCACGCGGCAGTCTTAGTGTCATTGTGACATTAGTGATTCAAGTTTGCCAAGAAGTTCAATATCCAACTCTTTGTCTGAATAGATCTGTTCCTTGCATAGATTGATGAGTCGAAGTCGTTCTTCTGGATTCTCTTCGCCTTTTCTCCCTGCTCGTCCGCAAGGACTATATATACGGTGTTACACCGGAGGAATGAAGGGATCGTAGATACCCCTCATACGATAATGTCTTCAAATAAAGACTCTGGTGCTATTCCGTCAGAACTCATGTATAATTAACATAACAAGTAAGAACGCTAATGAAAAGGTGTTTGTGAGGCGACAGTTATGTGTAAGAAAGTAATTATATCCCTGGTTGTGATTTCGATGCTGCTTACGTGTACAGCATGCCCTAGTGATAACGAAGGAGAAGATAGTACAACAGAATCTTCTGTAACAGAAGATTCCGACGCTCCAGTCGTCACTGTTACTAAGGAAACCCCGGCTTCTGAGACCACTGAGACTCCTACCGAGACTACCGAGACCCCAACCGAAACCACC
The DNA here is from genome assembly GCA_045598705.1 of Oscillospiraceae bacterium. Taxonomy (GTDB): domain Bacteria; phylum Bacillota; class Clostridia; order Saccharofermentanales; family Saccharofermentanaceae; genus Scatonaster. The sequence goes on along the minus strand of JAZLMM010000012.1, from coordinate 59,167 downwards.
GAAACCACCGAAACCGAGCAAAGCGGCGAGGTTAATCCGGATGATTTCTGGGATACCGCTGAGGACGGGACTCCGTTGTTCCATGTCGACGAGTATGCGGAAGCTTTAGGATACGATTTCTTCAGTAGTAGTAATCCGTGTCTATGCGCTATTAGTGATTACTTAGGTGGCGATAATTATATATATTATGATACTGGATTAAATGAATTTGAATACCGAGGGACTATCTATGAAAATGATTTCAACTATACTAACACTAATTTCGTACTGATAGAATATAATGACAAAGTCGAGCATCGCGAAATAAACAGTATCAATAGGACAATCTTTGCATTGCAAGAATTTAGCAATCCCAATAGCGATTGGCACACAACATTTGAAACTCCCGACGGTTGGATTACTCGCAAAAAATAATTACCCAATAGGCATCAAGAAATCACCACATGGGTGATTTTTTGATATTCATACCCCTACTCGTCCGCGAGGACTATATATACGGTGCTACACCGGAGGAATGAAGGGATCGTAGATGCCCATCTTATGATAAGGTCTTCAAATCTCCAAATAAAGACTCTGGTGCTATTCCGTCAAAACTCATGTATAATTAACATAACAAGTAAGAACGCTATTGAAAAAAGGTGTTTGTGAGGCGACAGTTATGTGTAAGAAAGTAATTATATCCCTGGTTGTGATTTCGATGCTGCTTACGTGTACAGCATGCCTTAGTGATAATGAAGGAGAAGATAGTACAACAGAATCTTCTGTAACAGAAGATTCCGATGCTCCGGTTGTTACTATCACCGAGGAAACCCTGGCTTCTGAGACCACTGAGGCTCCTACCGAGACCCCAGTTGAGACTACTGAAACCACAACCGAAACCACCGAAACCGAGCAAAACGGCGAGGTTAATCCGGATGATTTCTGGGAAACCGATGCTAGCGGACGACGCATATTCCATCAAGATGAGTATTTGGATGCTTTGGGATACACCTTGATGGGCTATAATGCTATTTACTTTTTTGACAATAATAGCGGCAGTATTATCTATGATGGCGGTGGCGACGGCTTTATATATACTCCACCTTCATCTTCTCCCGATGAATTTCCCGAAACATTCGTTGGGAGTCACATCTCAGATGGTGAGGAAGTTATTCGTGAGTTCTGCGGACTAGAAGCTAAAACACATGAATCATCTATAAATGATTTCATTAATGCGGCAGAGACCTTTACTCATTATCGAGAGACTCAAGAAATCCCAAACGGGTACGAATAAAAACACATAAGAGAATAATGCACCGAAAAACGGTGCATTATTTTTCCTGCTCGTCTGCAAGGACTATATCTATATATACGGTGCTACACCGGAGGAATGAAGGGATCGTAGATACCCATCATACGTATGAACAAAGCCCGGAGAACTTGGTTGGTTTCGCTCTGGGCTTTGTTCAGTATTGATATTTGTAAGTCTGAATTGTTCCCACCATTAGCTTCTGTAGCATTGTCGTTTTGCCTACTTGTCTAGGTCGCGTTATAAGTACGACCGGATACTTATTAGTAACCTGCATGACAACTTTCTCAAGGCTATGAGAAATATGGTTCAGAAAACATCTACTTCGGCTAATTTGGTGTTCAACATTAGCCGATTCTCTGATGAGATGTAACTCGTTTTCGGTTAGATAGACAATAGTTTGTTAACGATACACTTCTATTCAAAACGCTAGTCCAACTTATTGATCTTCCGATGCATCTTGAGGACTCTCTGGGGCCGTGCTGGCCTTCTTCTTGCTATTTCTTGCAGAACGTCGTTGGCGGAACTTGGCGCTGGTCTCCTTGAATACTTCGTCAAGTGTTGGACGTTCATTCTCTGGTTCGTCGTTGGACTTGATTTCTTTACCCATATTTCGTCGGTCCTCTTCGTCATCGCCTTCGCCCATTCGTTGCAAGAGGTTGGCGATGAAGCGACGCAAACGTTTGTCGAGAGAGAAGACCTTCATGGTCTGAATAACGACGATTAGAACGATTGGCCCTAAGAGGAAACCGATGGCGCCCCAGATGTAGACACCGATAATCATGCCGAGGATGGTAGCAAGTGGATGGAGATTCAAGGACTTACCAAGGATCTTCGGCTCGATGACCTGACGGATAACGGTCATGAGTGCCATACCGATAATGAGAATAATCAATGCACGATAGTCCCCATGGAAAGCAGAATATACCATCAATGGAATCATGGTGGCACTGATACCAAGTACCGGTAGGAAATCTAGCAGTGCGGTGGAACATGCGAAGATGGCTGCATAAGGTATGCCGGCGATTCGGTATACGATCCAGGATTCAACATAGGTGATGATTAGCAACACCATGTAGCCGCCTAGAACTCGGAATAGTGTGGAGGACAGACGATCAAGAAGACGCATGGTGCGTAAGCGGAAACTTCTGTTCTTGATATTGTTGGCGAAGAATCTCATGAAGGAACGTCCGTCCGTGATGAAATAGTAGCCGGACATAATGACTGCGATGACATAGAAAATCGCCATGGGTAAGCTACTGATCATGGATAGCAGAGAACCGCCAAGATACTCTACTACCTCAACGCCTTTGCTACCTAAGTTCTCAACGATTGAGTTTAGGTTCGCTTTAATGGTATCTGAAGTGCCTGTACCAAAGAGTCGTGACAGGTAGTTCGTTAGCTTATCGATTGCATTGGAAGCCAACTCGGCCAAGGACTTGTTGTCTGCAGACATGGAGTCAGTGATCGATTTTACATAAGACAGAACATTGGACATCTGGACAGCCAATGCACCAATGGCCCAGATTGCGCCTGCAAATACCAGCACCAACAGTAAGACATAAATCACAATAGTCAGACGAGTGCGCTGAGAATACTTCTTCTCGCCCATAGCAGGGAAGAAGAAGCGGACGATGGCATTGGGCTTCTTCGTGGGTGGAGTAGGGACATACTCGTGTTTGCCCTGTTTCTTCTTCTTTTTCTTTCTGCGGTCGGAGACGCGTATAATCGCATCTGCAATGCTACGAGAAGCATTGGCCAATACGAAACCAATCAGAAACGGAATGAAAATGACAACGATCTTACTTGCAAAGAATAGCAGGAAAGCGATAATTAGCGCAAAGAGAATATACTTCACAGTGGCCATCACTGTGGCGCGGTCTCTTAAATATCGGGTGTTGTTGTCCATACAAAGCTCCCTTTGGATAACAAGGTCAGAATGGCATTATTATAGCACAAAATCAGGAGTTTGACATTGGGCGATAGGTTAGACGATTACCCAACACAGAACCAGGAAAGCAAGTCCGAGGAAGAAATCAATATGGAAATGATCGTGGAGTGCAATTTGCATTGGTTGCCCATCTTCTGCGTTACAGGTCAAGTCTTCATTCTTCATACGGTATCTGACATAAATCAACTGTTTCAGTAGTACGATGATCATGACGATGCCCAGTACGAAGCCAATAACAGATGCATAAAGCGTTGTACGGTTGTAGTCGATGGCATTTTGCACTTCGTCTGGTTCTTGGTAAGGAAGAATACCAGAAAGCAGAATACTCATGCAGTACATGCAGACACGTGTCAGAATGGAACATAGTGTACTGTCGGTGAAGTAACGAACGAAAGAGGCACAAAGACCAATCACAAGAAATGGGATAAATTCCAATTTGTTTACGGCAAATAGTGTGCTGATCAGGGCTGGAAGAGGAATTCGAATCCACCATTTATCTGGAAGGACAGAATAGACTAGTCCGCGGAAAAAGAGCTCTTCAATAAGTATCGGCAACAAACAGCCGATGACGAGAAGAAGTAGTGTGCTATATATCGAATTCTCTGTTGTAACATAGTAAAAAGCTTGAGAAGGAATAGGATTCTCCATCTTGAGCTCTGCAAAGATGAAGAGATTATGAGTACTACATGAAAGCAGGAATGCAGGTACCCCGACAAGGAAACTCATGAAAAACACACCGAGACCTGGATTCCTTCCCCATGTATAGTGTTCTTTCACCTGATAATGCTCAGTAATCAATACGTATACAAGAAGAAGAGACAGAAGTCGCACGAGCGTGATAATGGCATAGCCAATTAAAGATGTCTTATCGTAGAAGAGTTTCTCGGGTGCCAGATTAGTCCAGCCCCATGAAATCAGATAAGAAAGTGAGAATGTTCCGAGCAACACCATGCCAATATTGGGTACGTCTGCAGGGAGCAGAAAAGGCAGGATACGATTCTTGATAATGGCTAGAAGGATTTCACCGATTGAGTGCTTCTTTTCTTCCATGATTAAGCTCCCATAAATGGCCCGAAGTACCAATTAAATATCTTCAGACAAAGTGGCTCAAAAACAAGGAATAAACTGGTTCCGAGCACCAAGAAAGGACCGAATGACAGTACGTCCGGATTGTCTGCAAAGTCCTGCTCAAGCTTCTTCTTTGCGGCGATCTTGCGCGCCTTGGCCGGGTTATCACTCTCGCGAATGGCACGCTCTTCTTTGACGATACGGATACGCTTCCGGATAAAGAGCGGAACCGCCACGATCCCGCCTGCAACAAAAGAAATGAAGAAAACGAAGATCAAGCCTTTCAGACCGGACAGTAGGCCACACATCAGAAGTAGCTTCACGTCGCCAAATCCCATTGCTTCCTGTTTCGAAATCACAGAGGAGAGCCAGCCGATGATAAACAGAATGCCTGCGCCTAGAATGCCGGCTAGAACACGATTCAAAATGAAGTAATACCAGGGTTTGCCAGAATCAATCCATATGTTCCCACATGTAAAATCACTTACAAAATAGAAGATGGAGATGATGGCATCTAATACGATGATGTGATCCGGTATAATGCGATTCAAAGCATCCGACATGATAATTATCGTAAATCCAGGAAGCAGAAGCAGTAAGCCGGTCACACGTACCCAGTTATCGAAACTGAGAAAATCCGGATAGAAGTATGATCCCGTTCCGATGACTACGGCATAGATTACTGCGAATAGAACAATATGGTAGGGCTTTAGACGCTTGGCAAGACGGACATTCTTGGCATTGGGATCAAAGTCATAGTCCTGAAGCCAAGCTTCAGGCATTTTGTTGTACATAAAATATGCAGGAACTGCCATTAGGGCTGCTATGAGTGCAAATATCAGTGCTGTCATCAGAGTTGTCATACTGTTCCTCCGAAAAAATCATATATATAAGAATACATTGATTTGCAGAAATTGTGAAGTCTGATACAATATCTATTGGTTTTTTACCTAATGGGGAAAAGGAGGTGCTACGTCATGAGTGAACGTGCACAGAAGAAAGAAACTACAAAGAAGGTAGCTACAAAGGCTTCAACTGCGAAGACGACAGCGAAGAAACCAGTCGCCAAAGCATCCGCTACAAAGAAGCCAGCGGTGAAGACCACAGCTACAAAAACCACAACAAAGAAGGCAACGCCCGCAAAGAAGCCTGCTGTACCAACTAACAACATCCACAATATGACTGCAAAGCAGATTCAGGATATGGTTGCTTTCCAGGTGAAGTCCTGCTCCGGTAAGAGTGCTGATAAGGGTACGGCCAGAGATTATTGGCTGGCACTTTCCCGTACAATCGTCGAGATTATGGCTGACGACTGGGAGCAAGCACGTGAGAAGTATGCAGAAGTTCGTCAGGCTCACTATTTCTCCGCAGAATTCTTGGTTGGCCGTTCTATGCTGAACAACCTTGTAAACTTAGGCATTTATGAGCAGACTGTCGAAGCGATGAAGGCTTTCGGTGTGAATCTGACCGACCTTCTGGAAGAAGAGACAGATGCTGCACTGGGTAACGGTGGTCTGGGACGTCTGGCTGCCTGTTTCTTGGATTCTTGTGCAACGATGAATCTTCCGGTAACCGGTTACGGTATCCTGTACCGTTACGGCTTGTTCCGCCAGACTTTCGAGAATGGTTTCCAGATGGAACACCCAGATAGCTGGATGGAGAATGGTTATCCGTTCGTAATTCCGAGATACGAGGATAAGATCCGCGTACATTTCAATGATTTCGATGTATGGGCAATTCCATGCGATATGCCAATCACAGGTTATAACACACACAATGTGAACCGCCTGAGACTTTGGAAGTGTGAACCGGCTCAGGAGTTCGACTTCAATCTCTTTAACTCTCAGCGTTTCGATGATGCAGTCATAGAGAGAAACCGTGTCAACGATATCTTCCGTGTGCTCTATCCGAACGATACTTCCTACGATGGTAAGGTATTACGTGTTCGTCAGCAGTACTTCTTCGTATCTGCGTCTTTGCAGGATATCGTAAGAAAGTATAAGGCTGTACATGGTAATGATTTCAGCAAGTTTGCAAAGCTTAACAGCATTCAGCTCAACGATACTCACCCGGTTATCGGTATTCCAGAATTGATGCGTATCCTTGTAGATGAGAACGGCGTCAAGTGGGAAGATGCTTGGGAGATTGTTCGTCATACATTTGCATATACGAACCACACTATCATGGCTGAAGCACTGGAGAAGTGGGACTGCAATATCTTCCGTTATCTGTTCCCACGTATCTTCGAGATCGTAGAAGGTATCAACAACCAGCAGCGTGCACAGTTCTTCGAGTTGGGCATGCGCTCTGAGCTCGTTGACCGTCTGTCCATTCTTTCTGATGGTAAAGTTCAGATGGCTTGGATGGCGATCTACGGTTCTTACTCTGTAAATGGTGTTGCTGCATTGCATACAGAGATCCTGAAGCGCGATACCCTCAAAGAGTGGTATGAGATCTATCCGGAGAAATTCTCCAATAAGACCAATGGTGTTACCCCGAGAAGATGGCTTCGCGTATGTGACCAGGGCTTGTCTGCACTGATTACAGAACTTCTTGGTAATGAGGAGTGGGTTACAGACCTCGATCAGCTCAAGAAATTGGAGAAGTACGCAAAAGACAAGAAGATTATGCAGCGCTTCCTGGATATCAAACGTGATAACAAGGTTGCACTTTGCACACATCTTGAGAAAACAAAGGGTATCAAGGTCAATCCGGATGCGCTCTTTGATGTGCAGATCAAGCGTCTCCACGAATATAAGAGACAACTTCTCAATGCACTTTACGCATTGAACCTTTACGACCGTCTCAAAGAGGATCCAAACCTGGATATGCCACCGGTTACTGTATTCTTTGGCGCTAAGGCTGCTCCAGGATACTTCCGCGCGAAGGCAATTATCAAGTTTATCAATGAGATTGCAAAGCTTATCGACAGTGACCCGGATATGGAAGGTCGTCTGAAAGTCGTATTCATTGAGAACTACAATGTAAGTAACGGTGAGAAGCTCTTCCCAGCTGCAGATATTTCTGAGCAGATCTCTACAGCAGGACTTGAGGCTTCCGGTACAGGTAATATGAAGTTCATGATGAATGGTGCTGTAACACTTGGTACATGGGATGGTGCAAATGTTGAGATTGCACAGTCTGTCGGAAATGACAATATCTATATCTTCGGTTGCCGCGTAGAGGACATGGAAGCAACTCGCGCGTACTATAATCCGAAGTGGCAGTATGAGAATATCCCAGGCTTGAAGAAAGCACTCGATCGTCTCGTAGATGGTTCTTTCAACGATGAGGGAACAGGTATGTTCCAAGATCTGTTCAATGGATTGATCTACGGTAGCAACTGGCAGCCGGGCGATACCTACTATGTTCTTGGTGATTTCGATGATTACAGAAAGACCAGAGATCAGGCTTATAAGGATTACCAGAACCGCATCGAGTGGGCGAAGAAGTGCTGGTTGAACATCTGTAACTGTGGTAAGTTCTCTTCTGACCGTACGATCGGTGAGTATGCGAAGGAGATCTGGAAGATCAAGCCGGCGAAGATCTGATTGATCTTTAATGAAGATTGAATGAAAGAAACCCCGCTATGAGTGCTCACAGCGGGGTTCTTCTATGTGTTATCAAATATGGAAACGTAAGATGTGAATCTCAGGACGTGCCATCAGGCGGATTGGGAGAAAACCATTTCCGGCTCCCTTGCTGATCAGCCCTTGGTAGCCGCGAAAACTGAATTGCCCACCGAGGATTCCGGCTTCTCGGGCAATTCGATCTTCTCGGAAGAAGGTGAATTCTAGATTTCTGGGGAGGTGGACTTGTCCGCCGTGGAGATGCCCGGCCAGCATGTAATCAAATGGTCGTTCTTCGTCTGAATGACCGGTCAGATCAGGTAATGCGTAGACATAGTCAGGATTATGGACCAGAAGCAGTCGGAATCCTTGATATCCGGCAAAATCACTTGGGACCATATGCCATTGACGTTGACCTCGTTCGTTGTCTGCAACACCGTAAAGTGCGAATTCACTGTCGTTTAGGGTGAGTACGTGGAACTCATCTTTCAGAAGGATGACCCCCATTTCTTTATAGTCGGCTTCGCTTAGTCGCCAGTCATGGTTACCATAGACAGCATATAAGTCGATTCCTGACTGCTTTAAGGCTGCAGATGCTTCCGTAAGCATTCTTCTGTCAGATTTGCGTACGGGCTTCTTATGGACACAGTCTCCGCCGAATAAGACCATCTGACACTTGTGCTTCAGGAACATCTTTGTGATCCACTTGGGAGAACGAAGGCATCCGAAACCATGGGTGTCTGAGAAGAAGCCCAAAGTGATAGTAGAGCCTTTCTTGCGATTGCTGTCCGATAAAGGAGAGATGTCTTGTATATCTACCTTGACCATAGCGGCGCTGATTACCATAAACAGGACGAACAATATACCGAGCAGAACAAGGATTCCCAGCACTTTTATGGGTGCTGGGATCGTTAATTGATATGAAAAATGAAGAATCAGTGATTTTTCCATCGCTTCCTCCACAATTTGTAGTCAAAAAATATAATAGCATATGTTATAATCATGTGGAATTGATGAATCCATGTTCGCAGGAGATGCGAAATGAAGGGAGAATAGAAATGGCTGAGATTAAGTCTGAAGTAGTGAAAGAAATTGGTATCCTCTCTACCAGTAAGTCAAACTGGAACCGTGAGGTCAACATTATCCGTTGGAATGACGGAAAGCCGAAGCTCGATATCCGTGATTGGGCTCCCGAGCATGAGCGTGCCGGTAAGGGTATTACACTTACCTCTGAAGAAGTTGCTGTACTGAAGGAGCTTCTGGCTGATTACGATCCATACGAGTTTGACGAGTAATTCGAGTTTTCGTTTAGAACTTTAGATCTGGAAGTGAAGAATTGTGCGAAGTGATGTACGGGCGTTGATCGTCTCCATATTGATGTTTCTACTGTGGGGAACGGTCCTGACCTATCCGTTTCGTGCAGTATCAAGTTTAATATGTGATAACACGGAGGCAATTGTAGGCAAGATTTCTATGCCTGCAATTGCTTCTGCTGTTCTGACTTTACTCATTATCATGGGCCTTGCTTGCCTCGGCCTTCTGGCTGGAAGAAGAGAGATCAGCGATTACTTGGCTTTGTCTTTATCTTTGCTCGGAAGTATTCTTTACTGCGTGAAGGTTGTAAAGACACGCCAGTATTCAGTCGATTCTGTTTTTGTATCTCTGGTTCTGGTAATATCAGTGGTATTGGCCTTAAGCCGAAAGACGGAATGGATTCGATGGGTTGCAGATGCATACATCATGGCACTGCCGGTTACGATGTGTTATGAAAGCGTTCTGAATCCGCTTTATCGTCTTCTAAAGACAGATATCTATAAGTTTTCTCCATTTATTGTCGTACCGTCTAGCGGCATCTTCTCCAAGGCGGGCGATATGTTGGGTGTTCCGCTGGTCGCCTGGGGAACCTGTTTCTTCATCGTGACGCTATTGCCGGTCATTTATCTTTCCGGCGGACGCAAAGAAGGTAAAATTCGACACTAATTGAATGTGAAGCGAGGATGGGCGCAAACATGGAAATCTGGGAAAGAATGGAGTTCCTGAGACAGGAGCTAGAGAAGCATAACAAGCTATATTACGAGAATGATGCACCAATTATCTCTGACTTCGAGTATGATTCTATGCTTCGTGAACTTGAAGAATTGGAAGCGAAGTATCCGATATACGCCGTTTCTGATTCTCCAACGAAACATGTGGGCGGTAGGGTGAATGAGAAGTTCTCTAAGGTAACACACGCTGTTCCTATGAAGAGTCTTGGAGATATTTTCTCCCAAGAAGAAGTCCTGGAATTTACTTCCAGAGTGCGCCAGAGTGTCAGTGATGCTGAACTGTCTTTTGTCGTGGAACGAAAGATCGATGGTCTATCTGTTTCTGTTGAGTATGAGAATGGAAAGATGGTACGGGCATCTACCCGTGGGGATGGTCTTGTTGGCGAGGACATTACCGAGAATGCAAGAACCATTAAGAATCTGCCCCAGAAGATCGATCCTTCTATTCCGTACTTGGAAGTTCGTGGTGAAGTGTACATGCCTTTCGAAGTGTTCCTTCGCGTGAATGAACAAGCAGAGCTCGCTGGTGAGAAACTATTTGCGAATCCGAGAAATGCTGCGGCAGGTTCACTTCGTCAATTGAACGCCAAAGTGACGGCGGAACGAGAATTATCCATTTTTGTCTTTAATATTCAAGCGATACAAGGACGTACATTCAATAGCCATGCTGAAAGTCTGAACTTCCTTGCGGATCTTGGATTTGAAGCAAGTCCTGGATTCGTGATTTGTCGAAGTGATGAAGAAATCTGGTCAGCGATCGAATCCATTGGTGAGTCCCGCGGTGAGTTGTCCTACGGTATTGATGGCGCAGTAATCAAGGTCAACGAGATCGCTTTGCGTGAGCAGTTAGGCGAGACCGCCAAGATCCCTAGATGGGCAATTGCATACAAGTATCCACCGGAAGAGAAGGAGACTCGTCTTCTGGATGTGGAAGTAACAGTTGGTCGCACGGGCAAACTTACGCCGGTTGCAATCCTGCAACCTGTGCATCTGGCGGGTACAACGGTAAGTAAAGCGACCTTAAATAATGAAGATTTTATTCGAGAGAAAGATGTCCGCATTGGCGATATGGTCGTGGTCAGAAAAGCCGGTGAGATCATTCCTGAGATTGTATCGGTGAATGTGTCTTCTCGAGCTGCTGATGCAAAGCCTTTCTCTATGCCGGATAAGTGTCCTGCGTGCGGTGAACCGGTTTTCCGAAGTGAAGGGGAAGCGGCGCTTCGTTGTATGAATGAGCAGTGCCCTGCTCAGACGTTCCGAGCCATGATGCATTTTGCGTCAAAGGATGCGATGGATATTGATGGTATGGGTCCAAGTCTAATCAATCTTCTGCTGTCAGCAGATCTTATTCATGATGTGGCGGATATCTACCAATTATCTTCCAAGAAAGAAGAACTTCAGATTCTTGATCGTATGGGCGAATCTTCGGCCAGTAATCTTCTTGCAGCGATTGAGGAGTCTAAGAACCGCCCGCTTTCGAAATTGATTACCGCGCTGGGCATCCGAAATGTGGGTGTAGTTGCAGCGCGAACTTTGGCGAAGTCATTCGGTTCTATGGATAATCTCATGCATGCAACAGTCCTTGAAATTGCAGCTTTGCCGGATTTCGGCATGATTACTGCTCAAAGTGTAGCGGATTTTTTTGCCAAAGAGAGCAACCGCCAGTTGGTCGAGAAATTGAGTTCTTCCGGTGTAAATGTAACGGAAGATACTTCCAATACCAACAATGTCTGGGCCGGTAAAATTTTCGTGCTGACCGGAACGCTTTCCAAGTATACCAGAAGTGAAGCAACAGAGATCATCCTGTCTTTGGGCGGAACTGCTTCTTCGTCCGTGTCGAAGAACACTTCTTATGTGCTAGCGGGTGAAGCCGCCGGCTCGAAATTAACCAAGGCACAGAATCTCGGTGTTACCATCATCACTGAGGATGAGTTCGAACAGATGGTAGCTGAGGCAAGAGGACAGTGACATGGCGAAGAATCGAGCGAAGATTCTCATCAGACGTGTTATGCGTGATCGTGCACGAAGCGTGAACCACGCGCCAATGACCACGATTTCGTCTGTCTTTGCAGTTGAGAAATGGCCGAAGAAGTGGCAAGATATTGTCAAGAAGGCGAGTGTTATCGCTGCGTATATGCCGTTAACTGATGAACTCTCTTTAGACGAATTCTGGCAGTCTCCTTTACTCTCCCACTGCAGGAAGTGTTTCCCTAGAGTGGAAGGTGAGCAGATTGTCTTCTATGAGTGCATGGACATGGGCGATATGGAGAAGGGAAGCTTCGGAATAATGGAGCCTAGCATCGAAGGAAGAAACGTTGATCCATCGCAGATAGATCTGATGTTCATTCCAGCTTCGGCGTATGCCAAAGACGGCACACGACTTGGTCGTGGAAAGGGCTTCTACGATCGGTATTATGCATCCTGGTTGAAATTGCGTAGTAAGGAGAATTTCAACATCATTGGTGTAGTGCGTCCGGAAGCTTTCCTTCAATCATTACCATCTGACGAATGGGATTTGAAAGTGGAAGCGGTCGTCACAACGTATTCCTTTATGGAAGTTGAGAATGAAGCGGATTGAGGTGTTAATATGAGTTATTTCTGGGTCAATCTTGGTGCACATCTACTGGTCAGCCTACTTCTGCTACTGTTTTTTCTGTGGTGTGTGAAGAATAGCCAACAGAATCGATGGAAGAAAGGTTTTCTGTTTCTGATGCCTTTCGTCACAATGGTTATTTTGCTTGTACAGGTAGGGGTATTTGTAGTGCCTCGTATTCTTGATACGACGACTGTCCTTCGTTCGAGTTATCGGATTTACGAAGGGGAGATTAATGATATCAGTCGTTTGAAGAATTATATCGTGATAGACGACGAGACATATTATGTGAATCCTTTCGATTTCTCTTTCGAAGTTGGGGATGAAGTGACGGTCAAGTATACACCATATGCCAGATATGCCTACCATTTAGAGTCAGTAAAAGAATCCGAGACGGAAGACGTTGAATAAATTCAGTACTACTGATATATCATATTGAAACCAACACCTTCTACGTGCTTTAATACAGGAAAAAGTGCGAAGAAGGTGTATTTGTATGTCGAGAGAGGCGGCGGTTAGACAGAAGAACGAACCATTCTCAGATATGATGAAACAGGCGAAAGAGTATGGTTTCTATATCGCTTGTGACGATCGATCTATTTTGAACTGTGTCAATGCTATGCTTCTGAATCACGGAATGGTAGGGATTTCTGATACAGACGGAAAGACGCACTTCCTGATTGATGGTCGCCGTGGCGGGAACTATGTTCTTCAACAAGTAAAAGACCATGTGCTGATGATGAAAGAGACATTTCAGCCCAATAACGATTATGAAGAGATGTTGATTAAGCAGGCAATTGAGAATGTACTAAAGCGTTATGAATTCCCGCGAACATTAGTGGGGACAGAACTGATTCGTTTTGCGTTGGGAAAACTCTACTATGAACCGAAGTTGATAAAGTGCGTGTCCAAAGGCCTTTATGTCGAGGTGGGTGAGGCCTATCGGATTTCAGTTCAACAAGTTGAACGAAACATTCGATATGCAGTGAAGAAGAGTAAGGCAATCCCAGGTGTGAACGGACTCCAGTCTGTCTTGAGATTTCTTCGCGAAGAAGTTGTGGAAGAAGTCATGGTGTGCTACGGTCGACCATATTGACAAAAAAAGACTGTCCCTTGCGAGACAGTCTCTTGAAAATCTAGATATAACAAAAATTACTTCTTGTTAACCTTATCCTTCAGACCCTTACCAGCCTTGAATACAGGAGCCTTGGAAGCTGGGATGTTGATAACTTCCTTTGTGCTTGGGTTGCGACCCTTACGAGCTGCACGCTTCTTTGTCTCGAATGTACCAAAACCAACAAGAACTACTTTCTCAGGGTTCTTACCGGAAAGAGCATCGCCGATAGCGTCGAGTGTAGCGTTGATAGCAGCCTCTGCATCCTTCTTGGTCAATTTTGTTGCCTTTGCAACGGAATCAATAAGATCTGATTTATTCATAATCACTGCCTCCTTCAGGGCTTTATTTCAATGGATATTATGAACGCGCAAGTGCCTAATGTCAAGGCTTTTTTCGCTTTTGTGACCTCCTCAAAACAAGAAGCATACAAAAAAATTTTGTCAAGATGATTTGCTATTGTTTTTTGAAAACAAATTGCATTATTATGCGAGTAATGGTAATGTACTAATGATATTACAACGTTATTGGAGGATGAATGTATGAACATCACAAAAGATATGATTATTGCAGAAGTATTGAATGAGCATCAGGATCTGGTTCCGATTTTTATGAATAGCGGTTTGCATTGCCTCGGATGTGCGATGGCACACGGCGAGACGATTGAGCAAGCTTGTGCCGTTCACGGTGTGGATTGTGATCAGTTGGTCGATGCGCTGAACGCTTATTTGAGCGACAATGCTTGATTTATCTTGATTCATAGCAGATAAGAAGGGCTGTCGGACGACAGCCCTTTCTCTTTATTCTTCATCTTCGTCCATCTCGTCGAGAGAGAAATCAGAGGCTCTGAACACAATGTGGAATTCGGATCCCTTGCCTTCTTCACTCTCTGCCCAGATCTTGCCACCATGCTTATTCATTACACTCTTTACAATAGATAGGCCTAATCCGGAGCCGGTCTTGTTGATGCCGGAATTCTCGGCTCGATAGAAACGGTCAAATACGTAGGGCACTTCATTGGCAGGGATGCCTACACCGTTGTCTTTGACCAATACTTCGACGGCATTACCGTCCAACATAGCTGGATCGTCATAGCGGTGACAGATAATGTCTATACGGCCGTCTTCCTTTGTGTACTTCATCGCGTTTACGATAATGTTCTCAAATACTCGTATAAGTTTCTTCGGGTCACCATCTATATACAAGTCATCGTCGCTTGGGGCAGAGAAAGTGACAATCTTCTCGGTTCCTTCACATTCTGCATGATACAATTGGTAAAGTTCTCCCACCATTTCTTTAATGCTGATGGGCATCTTCTCAATCGTGTCGTTCTCGGACTCCATTCGAGTAAGCTGAACCAAATCGGAAATGAGTTGTTCCATCTGGACGCTACGGGTGTGCATGTTATTGAGATACTGCACTTCCTGGTCTCGGGAAAGAGGTTCTTTGGCATTTAACATCAACTCCACGTATCCGCGTATTGCAGTAATCGGCGTGCGCAAATCGTGAGAAACATTGGACATCATCTTCTTGCGTGCTTCCTCATTTTCCAGCAGTTTCTCATGATTCTTCAGTAAGTCCTGATTTACGCGAGTGATATATTTTGTCTTTTCTTCGACGGCGTTGGCCAGATTCTTCACGTTGGCAGACAGTTTGTCATATGTTTTTACATAATCTAATACGAAATACAATGTGAATCCTACTGCCCAGAAGATGAGAAGGAAGCCGTGGAAGGTAATGTAAAGATAGTATTGAAAATGAATGAGTGGTGCGATGTGCAAGACGAGTGAGAGAAAAGAAGCAAGGATATAGAGCAGCATGCCGTGATCACGCTTCCGAGCTAAATAGAAAACACGGAAAATATTGAAAGCACCTGTAATCAGTAAGAGTGTCATATTTGCAATTTCTGAAGAACGACGATATAGAAGAACTGGGAAGAACCAATATGTAAGTAAATACAAAGTGGTCAGAATAGAGAATATCGATAACTCATAGTTGCGAATCTTCTCGAAAAACTTGCTTAATCCACGTGGGTGCAAAGTAAAGAAGAATAGATATGACCAGTAATTGGCCAAGATCAGTAACGACGTCTCTAACAAGGCGTTCCAGTTCTTGCCAAGAAGGGTAATGGTTGGTGTGAAGATTTCGAGAAGAATGTTCGTAGAAAACATAAGGATATAGAAGTAGAGCTTCTTCTTCCCATTGAACGTCTTAGAAATAAAGTATCCACCAACAATAAAGAAGACAAGAAATGTACAAAGTACTGCTAAGGATACGATCGCTGAAAACTTGATGATTCCTGCTGAGGAAGAAGAAGCTACACACGGACTACATAGAATTCCACCCCAATCGGACGAGAAGTTCGCACATTGAATGACAATCTCAATGTGACCATCTTCGTCTGGCTCAACTTGAATATCTGCACAAATTTGAGCTGGCACAAAATTCTGTTCGTTATCGGAAACTATACCGAAGTGACGCTTGGTTTGGCCATTTACCCAAATGGTAGCGGCTTGGGAGATATTTGGAAAATTCAATACAACGTAGTCAATATTAGGATTGACCAGTAGGTTAATGTAATATGTCCCGACACCGTGACGCCCCATAGCGGTCTGTGTACCAACGGAAACAAATTCTGCAGCGTTTCCAAGATCTGTCCATCCATCAGTGGTGATGGAGACGTATCGGTAGTAGGAGTATTTCTCCCCCCTTGTATTATCCGACTTGTTTTCTTCAATCATTCCTGGCGTAAGCAGTGCATTGGGGTAGAAAGTCCAACCTTTCTGCAGAATCATGGATTCATCATTATTCCAGTCAATGAGGTTCAATGCGCCGGAGGAGGTATAAGAAAAATCGTTGCCTCTTCGGTGATTTACGAGAAGGAAAATCACCGAAGAGACAACGATAATAGAAAACAAAATGATTACAGAGATGGCGACTGGAAAGCGTTTCTTTGTTGTTTTCAGTTCATTTGATGCCATGAAAACTACACTTTCTCCAGAAAAGAGGGATTACTCAGCGCGCATCGTGTTACGAATCGGCGGATAACTGAAAGAATATCCACTGCCCCATTCAGTCTTCACGAACTGAACAGAAGGATCCGCTTTCTCCATCTTCTTTCTAAGATAACTGATATTAACCATGACCAAGTGATTGTCACAAAGACCATCATCACCCCAAACATGAGAATAGATTCTTGCAAAAGGAACGATGACATTTGGTGTTTCAGCCAGAAGTCGCAAAATATCGAATTCACGATTGGTCAGATGAACCTGAACATCATTGAGGAGAACTTCACGCGTCTTGACATTCATGGTGAGCGGTGGGAACTCCATCAAGAAACCGTCACGTGTCATGTTTCTGCGGATATGCGCAGAAATACGAGCGGACAACTCGGGCAGGTTATAAGGCTTTGTCATGTAGTCATCGCCACCGGCCTTGAATCCGGTAATCTTATCTTCCAGCTGATCTTTAGCAGAAAGGAAGATAATCGGTGCATTGGAATATACGTGAATCTTAGAAGGAAGATCATACGCAGTACCATCCGGAAGCATGATGTCCAACACGATGCAGTCAAAAGAATTTGTCTCTACCTTCTGAAGCGTTGTTGCAATACTTGTTGCAACACTTACATCATAGCCCTCATTTGTTAAAAACGAACGGTTGATCTCAAGGATATCTGTATCATCATCAACCAGTAAAATGCGATGTTTTGCCATACAATCACCATCCTTCAAATATCGATTACTACTATATTGTAGCCCCCAAATTTACAAGAATAAAAAAACTTGTCTTTTAGTCATTATACATATCTCAAAGAAAAAATGAAAGGATAAAATATGAATATATTGTTAATGTACACGTATATATCTATGATTTGCTTATGTTTATAGTGATTTTTAATTTCATCAGAAATAGGGTATAGGGATAGCATTTCTACACGTATTGTGATACGATAAAACAAACAAATGTTTACACAAGGGAGAAATGCATTTGACTCATCGAGACATCCTTCATGTGGATCAGAATTGTTTCTTCGCCTCGGTTGAGATGAGAAGTCATCCGCAGTGGCGCAATATTCCTATGGCAGTTGGCGGTGATAGCCGAGAGAGACATGGCATTATCCTTGCGAAGAATCCATTGGCCCAGGCCAAAGGGGTGAAGACGGCTGAAGCAATTTGGCAGGCGAAGGAGAAATGCCCAGAGCTTCTGGTCGTTCCAGCACATTTTGACCAATATGTGTACTACTCTGAACGTATTCGTGAGATGTTTCTCCAATATACCGACAAAGTTGAGCCTTTTGGCTTGGATGAGTGTTGGTTGGACGTGACGGGTTGTTCGGAGAAGTCGGCAAAGGAGATTGCAGATGAAATCCGAAGAAGAGTGCGCGAAGAATTAGGATTGACCTGCTCAGCAGGTGTAAGCTTCAATAAGACCTTTGCCAAACTTGGGTCTGACTATAAGAAACCGGATGCCACGACTGAGATCACAGAAGAGAACTTCAAGGAGATCGTCTGGCCTTTGCCGGTGAGTGATCTTCTGTTCGTAGGTCGTGCGACCAACGCTGCTTTTGCAAAGATGAACGTCAAGACAATTGGCGATCTTGCCGCGCTTGACCTAGATTTCGTGGTGTCAGCGTTAGGAAAGAACGGATATTCACTGTGGCGAAGTGCCAATGGCCTAGAAGATGAAGAGGTACATGCAGCTTCATATACAAGACCTCTGAAGTCAATCGGAAACAGTACGACGACGCCACGAGATATGACATGTCGACAGGATGTGTGGAAGACGATATTGGCGCTGTCATCGCAGGTGGCGGGGCGACTTCGCAAACATCACTTCTATGCTGGCACAGTGACGATTTGGGTTCGAGATAATGCTTTGAATGCTTATGAGAAGCAGAGAAGACTTCCTTCAGAGACGAACGATGAACAGGAGATCGCTAAGCTTGCTATGGAACTATTCGATGAGAGCTACGATTGGCATGCCCCGCTTCGCAGTATTGGTGTTCGTACTACGAATCTTACGGACGAGAATACACCGCGCCAGATGACGATTTTCGAAAATTATGAGAAACTACAACGAGATGATCGAATCAATCAGACACTGGATACCATTCGAGCAAGATTTGGAAGTGGTTCAGTAGTCCGAGGTACACAACTTGAGGGGAAAGACGATCTGATTGCTCCGGATCGTCAGGATCATCCGCACGGCGGTTTTCGGGAGGATCTGTGAGTTATCGAAGTGCTAATGAATACTACCGAACACTATTCGGAGATAAGGTCTACCGCATTGCGTTAGATGCGGGATGTACATGCCCCAATCGAGATGGAACGTTGGGCTATCGTGGCTGTATCTTCTGTAGCGGCGTGGGATCCGGAGAATTTGCCGCGGATCGTAGTCTTTCTATTTCTGACCAACTTCGACAGGCCAAGATGAAAGTGTCAGAGAAGTGTACATCACACAAGTATATCGCATATTTTCAGAACTTTTCGAATACATATGGCAACGAGGAGGAATTGTCTTCGAAGTATTATGAAGCAGTATCAGATGAAGAAGTGGTAGGTATTTCTATTGCTACCCGACCGGATGTGGTAAGCGAAAGGATGTATGAGATTCTTACGGGTCTTGCTTCGCGCACACATGTATGGATCGAATTGGGACTTCAATCTGTTCACGAATCTTCAGCAAAATGGATGAGGCGCGGATATTCGCTCCCGGTGTTTGAAGAGACGGTTCGAAGGTTAAATCAGATTCCAGGGCTGGATATTATCGTGCATGTGATCATGGACCTTCCGTGTGAGACGAAGACACAGATGATGGAAACAATCGATTACTGTGCACATCTTCCAATTCACGGATTAAAGATTGCCAACTTAAATGTTTTGCGTGACACTGATTTGGGTGAACAGTATCTTCATGAACCTTTTTCGTTGATGGAACAAGATGAGTATATCGAATTCCTTGGGAAAATAGTAAACAGACTTTCTCCGAACCTTGTCGTCTACCGCATGACGGGCGACGGGGCAAAGCGCGATCTAATTGCACCGATGTGGGTAGCAAATAAGCGCCAGACTCGGAATCGAATAGACGCTTATTTTAGGGCAAGACACATTGTACAGGGAAGAGATTTTACTGGATATCCTTCCTGACAAATCCATCATAGGCTATCCATAATAAAGTAAACGTGAGGATAATCAGGTAGATTGTGGAGAATCGGAGGGACAGACTGGCAGAAGCGGACGAAGACAGAAGTCCGTTCTCAAGACCTGCGTGTCCACAAAGTGGAAGATGTGAGAAGACCTTGGGCGTGATATCCATGTTACTAACGGGTAGGAAGTCTATCCAAGTAAAATGAGTGAATCCGCCCAGAAGAAACGTGATTAAACTGTTACTCATAATCAATGCGGTTGCTAACCCGCAGGCGGCTCCGGAATTCTTACTGAGACAGGAGATGACGAAGGCCACCAGTACGTAAATCAGCATCTCAATGTTGCTGACCAAGAAATGTAGGAAAGCAAACAGCAGAAAAGGCAGACTCTTTACAGCGCCTCCCGAGACGTAGTAATAGGGAAGAAGCGAGGAGAAACCATGTGTGAACCCGACGCTTAGCGTAGCAATCAGTGTGGTGAGGAAGCCGCCAGCAAGGATCCAGGTCAGAATCGCAAGCAGTTTGGCGACAAAGATTTTCCAACGCTTTACGGGTGCAATGATGAGGGATTTAATGGAACCGGAAGCAATCTCACCGGAAATGCTTGAACCTGCGATAATAATGGTCAGAACGATAAGGATGAATCGACCGGCTGAAATGCCAAACATTACGGACTCACTAGCCGTAGCGCTCTTGGACGAAGGAAAAGAATGGTGAGCAATCTGGTATTCCAGAATCTTGACTGCATCTTCCATTTCCGCACGGCGTGAATCAGTTAGCGGGATGTAGGAGTCATTATATACTTCAACCCCTTTCAGAAGGTTATCCTGTGCTTCAAAGTATAGTTGCAGGAGATTCTCTAACTGAAGTGACTCGGCTACATTCATTTCTCCGTTCTCATCAATTTCAGCCATCTTTTGAACGATGTCAAGCGCATGACTCTGTTGGCTCGAGTGACTATCATTGCGTAATTTTAATGCTTCGACAAAATCAGGGTAAGAGTGGTTATAAAGAGCAGAACGTGCAAGTTCCAATTCGTGATTCAGTGAGCAGTATTCTTTGTACCATTCGCCGTCTCGCTCAGCGAAAGGTATCTCATTATGGAAGATAAATGAACGAAAAGTAGACTCGTATTCTCGATATGCATTCAAGGACAAAGCGGTATCGTTGATCGGGTATCGATCAAAATCATAGTTTACCAACATGGCGCTATATAGACTCATGTTTATATAGTTTGTAGCGTTCTCTATGTTTTTCTCTTCATCGCTGCCGAAATCATAGTATGTGGCAAATAACTCAATGATATCGTTTTGAGTATAGATTCGTATGGTAGAGTGATTCACGAAGCGATTCGGGTCACCAAGCTTCTCCTTTGAACTATCGTAGGCGGCAGTGATACTGGCCTTATCCACTTTGTCTGACATATAAGAAGGAGCCAAATTCATCTTATAATTGAACAGCGGCGATAAAGCTGCTACAACACACATGATGATGCAGAGTGTCCAAACCAGTAATTGGTGAGATAACTTAATCATTTCATTGTGGTATAGTGCAATAATCTTACTCAACGTCAATTCCTCCTCCCGTAATCTCCAGGAAAGCTTCTTCTAAGGAGGATTCGACTTTCTGTACGCCTAGGATATCAGAACCGCTATTTACCAATACGCGTACGCACTCGTTGATCATGCTCTCGTCAATATCTATATCCAATGTATCCGCAGTTAGATTGGTAATGGGGTTGTCGTAGCATTTTGATAGAATTTCTTTGGCCTGAAGCGGATTAGATGTCTTGATTCGATAGGTTGAACCATTTGCCTGGTTCATTAGTTCCTCGATGGAACATATCTGCAGGAGCTTGCCGACACTGATGATACCAATGCGATCACACATGAGCTGCATCTCGGATAGAAGATGGCTACTGACCATAACGGCTACGCCTTCTTCATGGGCGCAATGCTTAAGAATATCACGAAGTTGATGAATTCCAGCTGGGTCGAGACCATTGGTCGGTTCGTCGAGAATGAGCACTTTGGGTCGGTGAAGAAGGGCTTGCGCCAGACCAATGCGTTGCTTCATTCCAAGTGAGAATTTGCGCACGGCCTCGTCTGCACGTTCGCTCAATCCAACTAGTTCCAGCAGTTCATTGATACGATCCTCAGAGACATTTTTGTGTAGGCGAGCATACATCTTCAGGTTTAACCTTGCAGAGAGGTTGCCATACATCTCTGGATTCTCTACGATTCCGCCAATGGAGGCCATAGCTTCCTCATAATGTGTTCTGCGATGATAGCCATTGATGATGATGGTTCCTTCGTCTGGACGAATGAAGCCCATGATCATCTTAATGAGGGTGGTTTTGCCAGCACCGTTTGGACCTACGAAACCAAAAACTTCACCAGGGAAAAGATCAAAGGAAATATGATCAACTGCGACTTTCTTTCCATAAGTCTTGGTTGCTCCCTTGATGGATAGTGCTGGTTGGATTGGTTGGTCTGACATGCTTCTTTACTCCTTGCATTGGTCATGTGATATAGAATTGGCAGAACATCTGCGTTTGTAGATCACTAGAGGATTTGCGATAAATCGGATTCTATAGAATAGATTTTCCACTCGTCATTCTCCACGAGGAGATAGTAGTATTCAATAGAAGTAATGGAATCAACATGGATCTTACTATCTTCATCCATCAATGTAAATTTATTCTCGATCTCTAGTCTTACCATAGCTGAGTCATGATAAATCTCTTCTACATGGAAAGAGACTACTTCACGAGTGCAGGTAGTTGGAAACTTACGAAAGTAGACTGTAATGCGCTGGAGTATGGTGACATACTGGTTGGCAATCTCCTGTTGAATTGCCTTATTACCGGAAAGATCGTGGCTAAGAGAAATGGCACGGTCATATAATGAGGCGATACTCTGTTCACTCAATTCGAATGCATCCTGTGGACTTACATCCGGAATTTCTGAGAAGGTATAAAGGACGGTGCTATCTTCAACGTGACGAACGACCACCTCATTAATTCTATCTCGTTGTGCCCGGTGATGATATGCATCGATACAACAATAAACGACTACGCCAACCACTAATAATATCAGCAGAATAATACCTCGGTTGATTCGCTGGAACCATCTTCTCATTTACGATACCCCTCAAAATCCAATAAATGAATTCTACATTAAATCTTATCATGAATCGTGACGGAAAAGTCACTTGGTGAGTAAAAGTATGTACGAATTGTAAAGGTTTCACGTCATAAGTTTGACATGGATACGGCGAATAGGCGGGAAGAGGAAAACGACACACGAAATGGAAAAACTGGAAACCCAGTAACACCAATGGTTTGAAACATATTCGAAAGGCAACTGTAATACGCCCGTAACGTTTTGTGCAGGGTGCATAAATAACAATGAAGTTTTACTTGCTAAATTGTTTGAAACGTTGACATTTCTAGGGAGGATGCTATACTGAAATTAGCTCAAGAGAATACGAGTTCACACCAAGTTCTCTATGATAGCCGCCACGAGTGAATACACCAGGCGAGGTTGAAAAGACGGAAGGACTGAGAAACGGTCCGGAAACGAAGATTGATCACGAAGTAATCGGATTCTGTGAGATCCAGATGAGCGAAGATGAATCGGAACCGTTGGAGCCATAGTAGAAGCAAGTGGAAAGCGAACAGCGATTGACGGGACACGATGGTGGACACAAATCGCAGGTCAGGTTGGATGCTTAATCCGATGTCACGAAGGCAGGCAGCAGATTCGCGGCTGTAGTGATGGATTACAAGAGATGACAGGAGACGAGCTGGAACTAAGTAAGTTACTGGATCCTCTGAGATACGAACGGTGACATAGGGTCACGGTTGATGATCTAGATGATAAGGTTACGGAAAAGAAGCTTCGGAGACGACATCATTTCGGTGCACAGGTTGGTTGGAAAGGTAGTTTGCTAGGTCAGATTACTAAGTAATTCCACGAAGGCGGCATGAACAGGATCTTAGAGGTTCGTAGATAATATAGGGCAATCGGAGCAGTGGCTCAACTGAGCGGATGTAATGAATGGCAATTGATGACGGAGGTTCTCATTCGAGCCTCCGTTTCTTATTTAGCACGAATTGTGACAGTCTAGACATTTCACATGTCGCGTTGATATGCTACAATCTCCTGTGAAAAAGAAGAGAAGGGGATCATACATATGACGACATTTGTATATGGCGTGAAGTCATTCAAGAAGAATTATGGACCGAAAGGTGAGACTAAAGCTTGCCCGTACTGCCATAAGGAATATCAGGAAACGTATATAAGACTGAATAAGTGGGGACATCTTGATTATATCCCGCTGATACCACTTGGGAAGGACTATTATCATTTCTGCCCAATTTGTTTCTACGGAGACAAAGTTTCAAAAGAAGATAAGAAACAGGTCAAGAAACTTGTCAAAAGTAAAACTGCTGCGACGACCAATCTTGTCCCACTTGCTTATCATCACAAACTTGAGAAAAAATGGGATCTGGTTCTGGTTGATCAGCAGACGAATGAAGTGTTCCCAATCCTTTCACAGGGTACAAAGAGTGAATATAAGGACCAGATGAAGAAGCGATTCTATAAGAAGGTGGAAGAATATGAAGTGTAATCGATGGAAAGAAGCACTGGCGATCTTGCTGGCTTGCAGCATGGTATGTATGGCTTCTTGTAAGAAAGAAGAAGAGACTAAATCCAACAAGGATCTTCGTTTTGCAATGCAATTTCATAAAAATAACACCATTGCAACGGAGGGAACGTCTGCACCGACGCCGACACCTGCACCTACAGATACGCCAATGCCGACTAGCACACTGACGCCAACACCGGCGCCTTTTACTTCTTCTTTCCGAAGTGAGGATGCGGAAGCATACATGGAAAGCATTCAATTTGACGGCACTGTGCTGGTTGCTGAACAGGGCCAGATCGTATGGACCTATTCGTCTGGTTATGCGGATCGATTGAATCGGAAAGATAATAAAGAAGATACGGTGTTTGAATTTGGCTCCATTACGAAACAGTTCACGGCTGTTGCGGTCATGCAGTTAGTGGAACAAGGGAAACTGAATCTGGATGACACGCTGGATCAGTATATTCCAGAGTATAACTATGCAGGTAAAATCACGATACATCAACTTCTGAATATGACATCAGGTGTGCCGGACTATCTGGCTTGTGGCATCCTTGGATTCTCAACAGAGGATTTCGAGAATCTTGATCTATCAGACATTATATTCTTGGAAGATACGCTGTCGGATATAGCGACCACGCCGCTGGCCAAGGAAGTTCTGGTGGAGAAGATCTCCGACTTCCCATTGAACTTTGAACCGGGTACTCAGTTCGAGTATTCAAATACCAATTACTATTTCCTTGGTATGATCATCGAACAGTTAAGTGGAATGGCATACGATGAATACATTCGCCAGAATATTCTGAATCCGCTTGGTTTAACGGATCTTTATCCAGATACGGATCACATGACCTCCAATGGTCGAACACAATTGAGTTTTCTCACTTTCGATCTTCCGCATCAGCATGAGAGCATCAGTTACGCGGTCGGTGTGATGACCGGAACGGCCGAAGGACTTTTTCATTGGGAAGAATGTGTGATGAATCGTGCATTACTTAGTGAAGAAAGTTGGGCGAAGATTCTGGATGGCGGACAGTTCGGATATGGATATGGTTGGTATATCAATAGTGATTCAATCGAACATTCCGGTATGACGCTGGGATATAACACATCTGTACGTGTGGATAGTGATCACCGCCGCGTGGTCATCGTGCTTTCTAACATTCAACCACTCGAATCTACTTCGGAACGACCGATGTCTGAAGAAATCTGCGCACAGTTGTGGAATGAGTTCTAATCGGTGAGCCTCATAAGAAATGAGAAAGGGAGATAGAGAAATGAAGAAAGAGAATAAGACCAATGCCATGCGAATCCTCGATAAGGAGAAGATTCCTTACACACCGCATTACTATGAATGTGATGAGTTTATCGATGGCGTACACATTGCAGATATGTTAGGACAACCCTATGAACAGTCATTCAAGACATTGGTCATGCAAGGAAAATCGAAGAACTACTTCGTATTTGTGCTACCGATCGCGGAAGAGGTGGACATGAAGAAAGCTTCGCGTGTGGTCGGCGAGAAATCGTTGGAAATGCTTCATGTGAAGGATATCATGGCGGTGACCGGCTATATCCGAGGCGGCGTGACATCGATCGGTATGAAGAAACGCTATCCGACTGTGATTCACGAAAGCGCACTGGATTTCGATACCATCATCGTCAGCGGCGGCATGCTGGGCACCCAGATCCATCTTGCACCGAAGGATCTTCAGAAGGTCGTGAACGGACAATTCGCAGATGTTATTCAGAAGCAAGGGGAGTAAGCAATCATCCTGCTTCCGCTTATCTAGGAAAAGAACTTGAATATGTGAGGCACTCAGGTTTCTGCGGTGTGGTAGAGGCGGGCATAGGTTCCACCTTGACGAAGCAGTTCCTCATGAGTGCCTTCTTCGTCGATACCGTTCTCTGACATGACAAGAATGCGCTTGGCGTTCTGAATCGTCGAGAGACGGTGAGCAATGACCAACGTAGTGCGGTCCTTAGCTAGCGATTCAAGGGCTTCCTGAATGACACGTTCGCTCTCGTTATCCAAGGCAGAGGTTGCTTCGTCGAAGATCAGGATTGGCGGGTTCTTCAGGAAAACTCTTGCGATGGATAGGCGCTGCTTCTGGCCACCGGAGAGCTTCACGCCACGTTGTCCGATGTCGGTATCATATCCGTCCGGAAGTTCCATGATGAAATCATGTGCATTGGCCTTCTTGGCGGCCTCAATTACTTCTTCTAAAGTGGCATCCGGACGACCGTAACGAATATTGTCCAGAACGGTACCTGCGAAGAGGTAGACATCCTGTTGGACAATGCCGATCTGGTGGCGCAGAGACTTCTGCGTCACAGTGCGGATGTCTTGTCCATCGATGGTGATGGTGCCACCGGTGGTCTCGTAGAAACGAGGAATCAGACTGCAGATCGTCGTTTTGCCAACACCGGAGTGACCGACCAGGGCAACATACTCGCCGGAATCGATATGTAGATTCAGGTGGGAGAGGACATTGGCTTCTCGAGTCGGGTTCTCTCCGTAGGAGAAGGAAACGTCTTTGAAATCGATGTCGCCGCGAACGTTCTCTAGGATCTTCGCATCAGGTGCATCTTCGATATCCGGGTCAATGCAGATCATCTCGTAGAATCGTTCGAAGCCAGACATGCCGTTCTGATACTGTTCAGTAAAGTTGACGAGCTTACGAATGGGCTCGGTGAAATTGTTGACATAGAGCAGGAAGGCGAGAAGATCCTGTAAGGTCAGCGAACCATCACCAATCATGTTTGCCCCAAATGCGACGACACAGACAGTAATAAGACCAGTGATACACCAGAGGACGGCGTGATAGATCGCCATATAGCGGTAGTTGTCTCTCTTGCTCTCTAAGAAGAGGTCATTGCCTTCGGTGAATTTGTGGATTTCCATGTCCTCACCGGTGAAAGACTTGACGACACGGATGCCGGAGAGACTGTCTTCCATACGGGTGTTGATCTCAGCAATCCGTTCGCGATTCTTCTTAAATGTACGCTTCATCTTGCGGTTCAAAATGGTGGCGAAGACGATCATGAATGGGACGGGAACCGTTGCCACCAGCGCAAGTCTAACGTTGATAACGCAGAGGATGATCATGGAACCAATGAGCTTGATGGCGGAGATCAGCAGGTCTTCTGGGCCATGGTGGTAAAGTTCGGTGATCTCGAATAGGTCATTCGTGACACGGGACATGAGACTGCCAATCTTCTGGTTGTCGTAGAAGCGAAAAGATAACTTCTGGTAATGGGTGAATAACTCATTGCGAAGATCGTATTCCATTCTTGCACCGACCATGTGTCCGACGTAAGCGATAAAATAGTTGCAGGCGAATTCTAGAGCCAGTAAGGCAATCATGACCAAGAAGAGAAGAAAGATCACGCGTTGACTATTGGCGAAGCCTTCTACCAAGACGGTTCCTGTGATGTATCGGGTAATCAGTGGAATGACTAAGGTCGTACCGGCGGCAATCAAAGCGAAGAACATATCAGCAAGAAAACCCTTCATGTATGGTCGGTAGTAAGAAAGAAATTTGCGCCATTTTGCACTCATGATGATGATCCTCCCGGAAGGAACTGAAGCCTCTGTCATATCAGGAATATCTAGAGGAAAAACCTATTAGTTGAGAGGTATTCTATCAGATTTTGCATTGACTTTCCATACAGAGTAAAGCAATAATAATAGCGGTATAAATTTGATTATGCGAGGTGTGAACTATGGCAGCACAAACAAAGATTTTCGATACGACCAAAGATGGCAGACAGGTAGAAGAATTCGTGGTGACAAGACCGAATGGTGAGAACTTCTCCATCATTACCTACGGTGCACTGATCCATACGCTGAATGTACTGGACAAAGATGGAAACCTTGGCGATGTGATGCTTGGATTTGACACGATTGATGCATATATGGCTTCTGGTTCCGGACACGGTTCCATCATCGGACGTACTGCAAATCGAATCAAAGGCGGTGCTTTTGAAATCGATGGCGTGAAGTACCAGATGCCGAAGAACGAAGGCGAGAATAACCTTCACGGTGGCGCGGGAAACTTCCAAAATAGCTTCTGGACCGGCAAAATCATCAGCTGCGAAGAAGCGGGTGATTTTATCGGCGACCTGAAGATTAAGAACGATTGGAACATTGAGACAGAAGGTGTATTGATGACCTTCATGTTGGCTGATGGTGTCTGCGGTGTGCCGGGCAACATGGACATGCAGGTGCTCTATACATGGGCTACAGATGGTACATTGATCATCTGCTACAAGGCCAAGTCGGATAAGAAGACCATCTTCGCCCCGACCAACCACTCCTACTTCAACATTGACGGTCAGGCAGCTGGAAGAATCGGCGAACAGCTCTTGTGGATCGATTCCGAGCAGTTGACCGAGAAGGATATGGATAACGTGCCGAACGGTAAGTTCATCGATGTGGAAGGCACAGAATTTGACTTTAGAACACCTTGTGCGACGGAACGTGTGTTGGTGAAGACATCTTCTAACCCACAGCTGAATTGCTCAAAGGGCGCGGACTCTAACTACGTGTTGAAGACAACGCAGGATCAGGTATCACTGGTGGCTTCTGTTGAGTCTCTGAAATCCGGAAGAAAGATGGAAGTACTTACCAACTTCCCAGGCGTACAGCTCTACTGCGCTTGCAACTTGGACGAGGATGGTAAGGGTGGAGTTCACTATTCTCCGTACGAGGCAATCTGTCTTGAGACACAGATGTTCCCAGATGCAATTCACCATGAGCATTTCGCATCTGCTGTCATCGATAAGGATGAGGTGAAGGGCTTCCTTTGCGGATATCGTTTCTCGGCAAAGTGAGGCTAACTGATCGTGCCTAAAGGAAAAATGTTTTTGCGAGGAATCCGTGACGGACTTCCGATTTGCTTGGGATACCTTTCGGTATCCTTTGCTTTTGGTATTTATGCGGTAGAATCAGGGCTTGCAATCTGGCAGGCGATTGCCATCTCCATGACGAACCTGACTTCGGCCGGGCAACTTGCCGGTGTGCCGATCATTGCCGGTGGGCTTCCGTTATACGAGATGATGTTGACACAGTTCGTCATTAACCTTCGCTACTCGTTGATGTCTGTCTCTCTTTCGCAGAAAATGAGCAAACGCGTCCGGCTTCTGGAACGTATGGCAATCGGGTTCGGCGTTACGGACGAGATATTTGCAGTAGCCATTAGTCAGAAGGAGGAACTGGAGACCCCATATCTGATGGGCTTGGTTACGACACCGTTCTGGGGATGGACGATAGGTACTGTCCTTGGTGCTTTGGCTGGCGATATTCTACCAGATATCGTGGTCTCTGCATTAGGACTGGCCTTATATGCCATGTTTGTCGCCATTGTCATTCCGCCTGCCAAGAAGAATCGGGCGGTGGCAGGTACCTGCCTACTGGCCGTTATTTTGTCCGCCGCTTTCTATTATGTTCCGATGATCAATAGGATTTCATCCGGTGTGGCGGTAATCATTTGTGCATTGGTCGCAAGTCTCGTGTTTGCTATTCTTGCTCCGATTTCGGATGAGCAGGAACCTGAGGCTGACAAACATGATTCAGATATGAAAACAGAAGTGCGAAGTGGGGAGGTGCAACATTCATGATTCATACGGATGTGTTCTTCCTCTATCTTATCGTAATGGCGGGCATGACTTATCTGATCCGTGTACTGCCGTTGATACTGTGTAAAGAGAAAATCAGAAGCAGATTTATTCGATCTTTCCTCTATTACATCCCTTACGCGGTGCTCTCGGCCATGACTATTCCGGCCATTTTCTATTCCACTAGTTGTCTGCTATCTGCATTATTGGGGCTTGGTGTAGCGATTCTGCTGGCATTCTTTGAGAAGAAACTATTGACGGTGGCCGTGGGGGCATGTGGCACGGTTCTTCTGGTAGAAAGCATCATACAGTTGCTGTGACCTTAAATATGACATCGGCGAAATGCCCTGTTTGCAGGCGAAAACGGGATTGTCAAAAGATTGGTAAGAAATATTCTTACTTTTTTTGAGAATTTGTGTTGACAAGCAACGGTGGTTTCTGTATACTCTTTCTTGCGCTTCGGACAGAGGCGCAAGCAAATGATAGATGGAAGATTAGCTCAGCTGGGAGAGCATCTGCCTTACAAGCAGAGGGTCACAGGTTCGAGCCCTGTATCTTCCACCATCACGGCGCAGTAGTTCAGTTGGTTAGAATGCCAGCCTGTCACGCTGGAGGTCGAGGGTTCGAGCCCCTTCTGCGTCGCCAGGATAGTCGGTCCGATAAGGACCGATTATCATTTGCCCAGATAGCTCAGTCGGTAGAGCAGGGGACTGAAAATCCCCGTGTCGTTGGTTCGATTCCGACTCTGGGCACCAGGAAGACTGCCTTTCCAGTGAGGCAGTCTTTTTTTGTTTTTCTCATATGTAACTGAAATGGATTTTTCAGCGAAATAGCAACACTTTTTCATGGTATATGTACTTTTATGAATATTTAATTTGTGATATATTTTGATAGCATGTGTTGAGTATATATACACGTGTTTAAGATAATACGGAGGAGAATTATATGAATCATCCTTTTTCGATGAAACTAGATAGTATAGTGGACACGCTGGATACGGATGTGAAAGCGGGTCTGACAAATGCTGAAGCAGAGAAAAGACTTCAGGAATGTGGCCCCAATTCATTGGGTGAAGAGAAGAAAGTTCCGCTTTGGAAGCGATTCCTAGGACAGTTTGCTGATGCGATGGTATTGATTCTGATTGGCGCTGCGATTCTGTCGGCGATTATGGCCGTGAAGGAAGGTGGCTTCAGCGGATGGATTGACGTAATCGTCATCCTTGCTATCGTTATTATTAACGCGATTCTTGGTGTGTATCAGGAAGGTAAAGCTGATGAGGCAATTGCTGCGCTGAAGAAGATGAGCTCTCCACAGGCAAAGGTTGTTCGTGACAACATCCAGCAGATGGTTGATTCCGATAAGCTGGTTCCCGGCGATATCGTGGTTCTGGATGCCGGTGACTTGGTCGCTGCAGATATTCGTCTGACTGAGGCAAGCTCCATGAAGGTGGAGGAAGCATCCCTGACCGGTGAGTCCGTACCGGTAGATAAGGATGCATCAGCTGAACTTGAAGAAGATTGCGGCATTGGTGACCGAAAGAACATGCTTTACATGGGCACGGCAGTCACATATGGCCGTGGCCGCGGTATTGTCGTGGCTACCGGTGAGAAGACCGAACTTGGTAAGATTGCGACAAAGCTTTCTTCTATCGATAATGAGGACACTCCACTTCAGAAGAATCTGACGAAGCTTGGTAAGATTCTTGGTGTTGTTTGCGTTGTAATCTGCGTAATCGTACTGTTGGTCGATATTTTCGTGCAGAAGAAAGCTTGGGATGAAGCACTGATGACTGCAGTCAGCTTGGCTGTTGCGGCAATCCCTGAAGGACTTGCTGCTGTTGTCACGATTGTGCTTGCACTGGGTATGACCAAGATGGCTGGTAAGAATGCGATTGTACGTCGTCTTCTTGCAGTGGAGACATTGGGTTGCGTAGATGTAATCTGTACAGATAAGACCGGTACACTTACTCAGAACGAGATGACTGTTCGTAAAGTCTTTGATGGTGAACACTCCTATGATGTAACCGGTATTGGTTATGCACCAGAAGGACAGATTCAAGACGAAGATGGAAAGAAAGTTGAATTGGATGCACGTCTTACAAGACTTCTCCAGTCCTGCGTGCTCTGTAGTGATGCTGTAACACCAAAGGGAGAAGATGGCAGATATTCTTGCATCGGTGACCCGACAGAGGCTGCGCTGATTGCGCTAGGTGCGAAATCCGGCATGCCGAAAGATGAGACTAATCATGATTTCCCTCGTATGAATGAACTTCCTTTCGACTCGGATCGAAAGATGATGACTACCTATCATCCGCATATTATCGAGGACGCAATCGTTTCTTTCACCAAGGGTGCACCGGATATTGTTCTGGATCGTTGCGTAGAGTATTTCGACGGACAGAAGAATGTTCCGATGACGGATGAGATGAGAGCACGTATCGCTGAAGAGAACCATGGTTATGCGACGAAGGCACTTCGTGTGCTGGCTTTCGCATATCGTAAGTATGACGGCGCAGAGTCCATCGAAGCTGATTTCGAACATGAGAAAGATCTTTGCTTCTTAGGATTGATTGGTATGATTGACCCTGCAAGACCGGAAGTGAAAGATGCGATGGCAATCTGCCGTCAAGCTGGTATCCGTGCAGTTATGATTACCGGTGACTATAAGGATACTGCAGTGGCCATTGCTAACGATCTTGGCATGATGAATGAGAATTCCGGAAGCCTCTCTGGTGCGGAACTCGATAAGGTAACGGATAAAGAATTCGAAACGGTCTGTGAAACTACGAATGTATATGCTCGTGTTTCACCGGAACATAAAGTGCGTATCGTCAATGCACTTCGTGAGAATGATCACATTGCATCTATGACCGGTGACGGCGTCAATGACGCGATGGCACTGAAGTCTGCTGATATCGGTGTTGCGATGGGTATCACCGGTACAGATGTAGCGAAGAACTCTGCTGACATGATCTTGATGGATGATAACTTCGCAACGATCGTATCCGCAGTTGAAGAAGGTCGTGTCATCTATAGCAACATCAGAAAATTCGTCGGCTTCCTGCTTTCTTGTAACGTAGGTGAGATTCTGGTCATCTTCTTGATCTCTTTGATTCCAGCTTCGTTGATCACAGGAATCGGTACTCCTTTGACAGCGATCCAGCTTCTGTGGCTCAATCTGGTTACAGATAGCTTCCCAGCTTTGGCCCTCGGACGTGAGAAGGGTGAACCGGATATCATGAAGCAGCCGCCGAGAAAGAAGTCAGAGTCCATCATCAATGGTTCCATGAAGGCGAACATTCTTGTTCAGAGCCTTGCAATCTTTGCTGCAGTATTCCTGTCCTTCATCCTTGGTTTGACCGTGTTCTTCAAGGATGCAGAGGTTCCGTTGGAAGGCGCAAGAACCATGGCATTTGCAACATTGATCCTTGCAGAATTGTTCCGCGCATACGGTGCACGTTCTGAACGAATCAGCGTATTCAAGCTGGGACTGTTCTCCAATAAGTTCATGAATATCTCCGTAGCGGGTTCCATCGGACTTCTTCTAGCTGTTATCTATATTCCTGGTGTGAATGCGATCTTCGACAATGTGGCACTTGGCTTCCTCCCATGGATCCCGATCCTGCTTCTTGCACTCATTCCGTTTGCAGCCAGCGAGATTCACAAACTTTTCAAGAGCAAAAAATAAATCTTGCGTAAGATTAGGACTTGTGTTAGTATTTGGTAGTTATTAGATTTGGAAACAGTCTCGGAGGCTGATATAATGAAAACATTAGCAGTTGTACTTACTTGTATCGATATCGTAATCTGCATTGCGCTGATTATTCTGGTTATGTCCCAGGAGGGCAACGATCAGGGTATGGGCGTTGTTGGCGGAAGTGGAAACAATTCTTTCTACGAGAAGTCAAAGGGTAGAACACTGGATGAGAAGTTGAAGAAGATTACACTCTTTACAGCAATCCTGTTCGCAGCATTGACTGTGGTGCTCTTCTTGCTACTGGCACGAGGTGTCTGATTCGATTCGATATGATTTGAGAGATAAGAAAAGAGCTGCTGACCGGCGAAGCCGGACGGCAGCTCTTTAATATATTATGCGAAATGGGGGATGACGATGGGAAGACATAATGGTAGACATATTAAGATACGCACATCCGGACGTAAGAATGTGGTGAGAGCCAATGTACCGAAGGTACGGGATATGACGGTTGCGGAGATGGCGCCGCGAGGACCGCTGGCGTTGGAGAATCAGTGCGTGGGCATCTTGCGTGAGACCCGAGACGGAGGTGTCGTGATTCCGGATCCAGGATATCCGAGTGCATTTGGTCAGGTCATGATCCGGAAAAATATGCTGAACGGTGCACCATTCGGTATGAAGGTGGTTTGTGAGATCTCCAATCCTAGTGCCAGCCGTGCGAACTATGAAGGGCGAATTATTGAGGTCTTGGGTGATCCGGGAAGCAACGATGTAGAGATGCTTTCTGTGCTTCGTCAGTTTGGACTAAGTCCAGTTTTCCCAGTGGCGGTATTAGAAGAAGCAGAGAAACTGCCGCTGAATCCTTCCGATGCACAGATCGAGGAGTGCCTCCTTCATGGAAGGAAAGACCTTCGTCACCTGACGACGATCACGATCGACGGCGAGGAAGCGAAGGATCTGGATGATGCGATCTCGATTGAAAAATTGGATAAGGGTTATTACCGTCTGTGGGTGCATATTGCCGATGTATCGGAGTATGTGACGGAAGGCTCCGCGCTAGATATGGAAGCCTCTACACGTGGTACATCTGTCTACCTCGTAGACCGTGTCATTCCCATGTTACCACCGCGGCTATCGAACAGTCTTTGCAGCTTGAACCCTCACGTGCCGAGATTGACGATGACTTGCGAGATGAAGATTGATCCTTCCGGTGAGATCGTGGATAGTCAAGTATATGAGAGCCTGATTGAGAGCGATGCCAGAACTTCGTATAACGAGATCAACGGCATTCTCTTCGAAGAGAATGAGATTGAGGATTATCGTCCGCTCTATCCCATGTTCCGTCAAATGTTGGAACTGAAGCGAATCCTGAAAGACAAGAGGAAGAAGAGGGGAACCATTGACTTTGTGTTCCCAGAAACGCATGTTGACCTAGATGCTGAAGGTCATCCTACGGATGTGCATGCATATCCAATCAACGAGATTCATGGTGTCATCGAAGAATTCATGATTGCAGCCAATGAAGCAATTGCGGAGAGATTTGCCAAGATGCAGTATCCTTTCATCTATCGTATCCACGAGGAACCGGATGAGATGAAGATTACGGAGTTCCTCCATGTGGCGAAACTTTTCGGAGAGAACAGACATTTGAATGGAAAAGTGACACCGAAGTATCTGGCGGAGCTTCTATCTGATGTTTCAGATAAAGAGTATGCGCCGGCGCTTAATCAGCTTCTCCTTCGCAGTATGGCGAAAGCCGTATACTCAGAGGAAGAAAGAGGACATTTCGGTCTGGCTTCCGAGTATTACTGTCACTTTACTTCGCCGATCCGACGCTATCCGGATCTGTACATTCATCGAATTATTAAGAGTTATCTGCATCAGCAACATAATCAACAGCACTTTAAGAATCTGGTGGCAGATGTGGCGTACCATAGTTCGGAGATGGAACGAAACAGTGTCGAAGCTGAGCGTGCTTCGGTGGACCTCAAGTGTGCCGAGTATATGCAGAATCATCTGGGAGAGATTTTCCCAGGCGTGGTATCCGGTGCTTGCCCGGCAGGTATTTTCATCCAATTGGAGAATACCGTTGAAGGCATGGTGCCTTTTGCATCGTTGAATGAGTACTTCGAGTATGATGAACGAAGACTGGAGGCACGAGGATCTCGCGGAACCGTCTATCGAATCGGCATGAAGGTACAGATTCAAGTGGCTGCCGTGGACCCACTGGTACACCACATCGATTTTGCGATCGTGAAGGAGTGAAATCCTTGCCGTTCTTGGTGAGCGCGTGTGCTATAATGGACACGAAGTAAAGACGTGTTCGTTCGTTAAGGAGATGAGACTATGCAATTTGAGACATTACAGAAAGCTATGGTTGAGGCCATGAAGGCTAGAGATAGAGAGAGAAAAGATTCCATTGCGGTGCTGGTTTCGGCAGCGAAGAAGATTGCAATCGATGCGGGATGTCGTGAGAATATTCCGGAGGAGATGGTCGATCAGGCAATTCTCGGTGAGTTGAAGTCCGTGAAGGAACAGATTGATACCTGCCCAGCAGACCGAACAGACTTGAAGGATGCTTATGAGAAGAGATATGCAGTATTCCAGGAGTTTGCGCCGAAGATGATGTCGGAAGAGGAAATCAAGGCATTGCTGATGGATAAGTATGCGGATTTGATTGCCAGCAAGAACAAGGGCATGATCATGAAGAGTGTTATGGGTGAGCTGAAGGGTAAAGCGGACGGTAAACTCATTAATCAGGTGGTCGCGGACCTAACGAAATAATCTTCACACCTAAGGTTGCATTTGACGCGACACAATCTACGAAGAGATATGAAATGGGGCTGTCTCAAAAGTGAAATTGAGACAGCCTCGTTGTTATATGTTGCACTATGTTCTATCTGGGGAAATTACTCTTCTACGCGGAAAGGACTCAGTGCGCTGACCAGATCATCACAACTGTTGCTGTGAATCTCAAGGTTGATGACACTCTGAAGTTCAAGACTGAAGATGCCCATGATGGACTTCGCGTCGACAACATAACGGCCGGAGGAAAGATCTACATCATAAGGATAAGAATTCACGACCTGCACGAACTCCTTGACGTCTGAAATAGACTGAAAACGAATCGGAAAACGAACCATGTGGTACCCCTCCTGAACACGATGTTGTTTCTGATAAAAACAGTTTATCACAGGTGAACACTATGTCAACGTGAAAAACGTTGAAAGAATGGCGGATAAAGGTATAATAAGTTCATCAATTTGACGAAAGGACATGACATGGCCTACCAAGTTTTCTTCCATACGCTGGGATGTAAAGTAAATTCCTATGAGACGGCTGCCATCTCGAAGCTTCTTGCTCAGGAAGGTTTTGAAGAGACGAATGACCCGAAAATAGCGGATGTGTATGTGATCAACACCTGTGCCGTAACGGGTGAGGCCGATCGGAAGTCCCGTCAGATGATTCATCGCGCAAGACGCACTGCGCCGAAGGCAATCGTCGTAGCCATGGGCTGTCATACGCAGATGAATCGTGAGGAGACCGGTGCAGATATTCTGGTTGGCACGGATGACCGACCGGCCTTGGTACCGATGCTTCTTGAGAAACTGAAACTTCGTGAGGCCGGTTTTGTGACTTCGGATTACGATGCAGGTACGCGCTTCTATGAATATGGTTCAGTACTTCTTCGTGAGAATACCCGTGCGGTCATCAAGATTGAAGATGGTTGCAATAATTTCTGCACGTACTGCATCATTCCATATTCTCGCGGTCGAGTCCGAAGTCGTAGCCGTGAGGCGATCCTTCAGGAGATCACTGATCTGACGAAGAAGGGATATCGTGAATTCGTCATTACAGGTATTCATCTTTGTTCTTTTGAGAAAGAACTTGGTGGCGACCATACAGCGCTGGGAGAGTTATTGTCTGAGATAGCTGCCATTCCGGAGGTGGCAAGAATCCGTCTGGGTTCGCTCGAACCTTCCTGTATGACCGAGGAACTTATTTCCATGCTTCGGGATAATCCGAAGATCTGTCCGCATTTCCATCTATCTTTGCAGAGCGGGTCGGATACAGTCTTGAAACGTATGAATCGCAAGTACGATACTGCGCTGTTCCGTCGAGTCGTACAGAATCTGCGGAACGTGTTCCCACGGGCTAGTATGACAACAGATATGATCTGCGGATTTCCCGGTGAAACGGAGGAAGAGCATCGAGAGTCGAGTGCTTTTGCCGAAGAAATTGGATTCACCCATATCCATGTTTTCCCTTTCTCACCAAGAGAAGGAACAAAGGCATGGAACATGTTAGATCAGATCGATGGGAATACGAAGAGTCGAAGAACGGCTGAACTTCGTGCAATTTCGGACCGCATGGAGGGAAGAAGACCGAAGGACTTCCTTGGCGAGCAGGTCGAAGTGCTCGTGGAAGAAGTCATGGAAGATGGCTCGTGCGAGGGATATTGCCGTGAGTATCTGCGTGTGAGAGGCCAAGGAAAGTCTCTTGTTCAGGAAGGCGATATTCTGACGATGAAGATCGTAGGACAGGATGGATACGCGCTTCTTGGTGAGATCGTCGAGTGATTCCTGCTAAATTAGACATGATAAATTTGCTAAAATGTCAAATTTTTCATGATAAATCGATTTTCATTGTGCTACAATAGACATATTACAGAATATACAAGGAGGTATGTCGAACATGCAGGATTCAGGTACAGCCCGTTTTTCCTTCAATACAGAGCGCTCTGAGGATGCGAAAGTGTTGATGACGCAGGTTCTTGATGCGCTACAGGAGAAGGGCTATAACCCCATAAATCAGCTGGTAGGATATTTCATGTCCGGTGACCCGACATATATCACAAACTATAAGGGCGCGCGAGGAATCATCCGTCGTATGGAACGCGATGAATTGCTCGAGGTGATCGTGAGAGATTATTGCGATCGTCTGGCCGACGAGTAATGAAGGAGATTTCTGAGTAGATGGGCCGAGTTATGGCGATAGACTTTGGTATGCGCAGAATTGGGGTGGCATTGTCTGATCCACTTCGAATCATGGCTCAGGGATTTGAGACGATCAACTGGAATGGTGTCGATGCGGAATTTGCATTGAATCGATTGTGTGAAATCGTATCCGAGAAAGAAGTCACTGAAATCGTAATGGGGAAGCCTAGCCGCACAGACGGTACCGCGAGCGAGACAGAAGGAAAAGCAGTGAATTTTGCTGCGTTGCTTGAGGAGCGAGTCGGGATTCGTCCGGTATACCGAGATGAACGTTTCACAACGGTCATTGCATCCCAGTTCTTACGTCAGACCGGTGTGTCCGGTAAGGATAAGAAGAAAGTCGTGGATCAGGTTGCTGCAGAGATAATTTTACAGGAATATCTGGACATGCATCGTGCATGAACGTGATTCATGTTATAATGAGACATTGATTGTTTGAGAATTACAGTAATACAAATATAGGAGGGTAAGTATATGTTGTTTGAAGATTGCGAGAATTGTGAGAATAGAGATTGTGAGAACTGTGAAGAAGGCGTAGAAGAGTTCTACGATGATGAAGCCATCATCACAATGGTTGATGCAGATAGCGGTGAAGAGTATCAGTTTGCACTAGTTGATGATTTCGATTATAAAGATCAGTCCTACTGTGTGCTGGTTACATTGGATGAAGAAGAGCCTGAAATGGTGATTACCAAAGTGGTAAAGACTGAAGATGGCGAAGAAGGACTGATGAGTCTGGATGAAGCAGAGGCAGATGAGATCTACGCTGAGTATGATCGCCTTTGTGAGGAGGCTGAACTCGAAGATGAAGAAGACATCTCAGGCGAAGAAGAGTAAGACAAAATCTACAGGCAAGTCTTTGTTTACGCATCATTCTCCGAAGGAGGGTGATGCGCTTGCTGTTATACGCGATGCTTCCAATGGGAAAGAATACTATCTTTCCATGATCGATACATTCGCTATTGAGAAAGTTGAATATGCCGTGATGTATAACTATGAACCGGACGATGGCAATCATGCGGATCCGGAACTGGTGATCATGCGAACGGAATATGCACGTAACGGGGATCAGTATTTCTACTCCATCAAGAATGAGAGCGAACTTGAGGCCGCTTTTACCGTATTTATGAGACGATATGCGGCCAATCGTAAAGAGAAGAAGCAGAAGTACCGTCCGGGATATCGTAAACCTACTCAGCCAGAGGAGTCCTTATGAGTTATCGAAGTAGTCTTTTCTTCCGATATGTATTCGCACCGTTCTTGGCGATGTTCGTTTACACGGTGATCATGTATGGCGGGATAGCTCTCGCGTATACTTTTGAGGGAGAAACCTATACTTCGCATATGGGATTTGTACAAGTATGTGAGTGCTCTTTAGGGTTGATCGTTTTGACAGCCTGGATTCTGATTAAGCGAAGACTGATTCTTCCAGGGCCGAGATGGGCGTTAGGTGAGCCGAAAGACTGGGGATTTGCGATTGTGAGTGCATTGGCCATTCTGGGTGTATCCATGATTTATATGAATGTTTTGAGTCGAATCTCATTCTCGCCGATTTCGAAAGCGATGGAAGAGTACGATTCTCAGATGGAAGAAGCTTTCGACTACACAAAGACGGAGATTTATCTTTCGGTCGTGGCCTCCTGTATTCTTGCGCCAATTGTGGAGGAGATGCTCTTCCGCGGATGCGTGTTAGAAGGTATGTTGCAACTGAAACATCCTTATTTGTCCATCGTCTTAAGCGCAATCTATTTCGGCGTGATGCATGTGCAGCCGATTCACATAGGGTATGCAATTCTGTCTGGCATCTGCCTAGGACTGATTTACTATTACACCAAGAATATTTGTATGAGTATATTGTCCCACATCATCTTCAACTGCTTGGGAAGTGGCATTTTCTTGCTGTTCAATGTGCCAAAACGTGCAGAAACGGTCCTGATTTACGTGGAGATTATTTCCATTCTTTTCTTCGCTTTTGCGGTGTTTTTTATGGCCAAGGCGAGAAACGAACGTTTCCCAGATGAGGAGAAAGAAAGTGGAGATATTAATAAGATGCTTCCGGGGAGACACACATGAGAACTTGGCTCCGTAGACTTTTTAGAAGAGAGAAACGTGTGCACAAAAGACCGCTGGTAACGGCCATAACTGTGTTTGTAGTTTTTCTCGTGGCGGCTTCGATTCTTTTTCTGAGTCTTGGAGTATTGCGCATGTCTTCTGAATATCCACAGGTCTCTACCGAGATGGATCAAACCGGCGTTACGGCTTCGGGCTTGGGCGTTAATCTATCCTACATTCCCTCTACGAATCTTGTGTGGGATCCGTCTTTCGAGAACCGATATCGTGAGGAAGTGTATAGTATTGCAGAAGCAGGCGGTAATGCGATTTACCTCCATGGCGGAATTGGAGATTCCAATCCGGAAAACGATGCTACATATCGTGGAAGTAAAATTCGTGTCATGTCATATGATGAAGAAGGCCAGATGAGCCAGGTTATGATGGCAACTGTGCTGGATTATCAGACTCGTCAAATGGGAATATGGAAAGATGTAGAACACGCCAATCGGTTGGAGATGGATTCCGGTAAGATCTTTTCCGATGGTGAAATTGCACTGCTCATCATGCAGGATGGTGCCATCTTAACGGATGTGACTTCTTCTTCTCCAGCACGACTTGTACCACCAACGGAGGATTGTAAATTTGTGGATGCGTCTTTCAGCGCCACACGTTGCTTCTCTGTGACAGAGCGTGGCGATTTCTTCTTCTCCTCCAACGGAAGATCTTGGAACGCAGTGGAGGTCTCGGATGGAGACAAGTATCAGGTTGAAGCGATTACTGCATTAGGAAATATCGGCATTGCATGTGGACCTGAGGGCAGAATTCTTGTGTGCGATACGTTGAGGATTTCTGAACCCAAGACTTCTGCAACATGCGATTTTCATACTGCAGTTTCAGGTGACGGTCATGCGTTGCTGGCCGGATCAAATGGAGAAGTTTATGTCACTTCTAATGGTGTCTTGTATCGGAAATTGACATCGGAAGAACTTCCTGCCAGGAATGTCGAGTGGCAACTGTCGTTCTATCAAGAGAATTGTTTCGTTTTGGTGGGCACAAAGGGCGAAATTGCAAAGGGAACATGCGATGAACGCACGGGTGTTTTTGCGTTTGAATTTGAAGAAGCCTTCCTTCCGGATGGAAATCTTCCCAAACAGTTGACGGTTTTTCCAAGCGGAGAAATATGGATGCTGACGGATAAAGGCTTTGTCTATTCATATTCTCACAAGGAAGTGAAGTGGAAACAAGTCTTTGCTGAAAAAGATAATCAGATTGACGCCATGGGACTGGCCACAACGGAAGGAGTGCTTATCCTTCGTAATGGCAGACTTTATTCCGCTTCGATGTATACGAAGCTCGTTATAGATCAAGAAATTGGGGAAGAGGAAGTGCAAAGCGGGAATATTTGTATGTTGAGTGTTCCGGTTGTTTCTGTTTCTCAAGATGAACCTAGTCTTTGGGATGTATTCGGGGAAAATACATCTGTGCAGCTTGTATCAGATGTGCCCAAGACTGCGGGCGAACGCTCACTTCAACTGTCTTCGTCAAATTCCGATCCGCAGAAGGAACACTTTGTATCTCAGGTGATTTCGCGAGATGAGATCAATCCGATGCAAGAGAAGACTTTCTACCATTTCAAAGTGCTCCTCAAGCAGAATCATATGGAAAACGGTGAAGTCATGATGTGGTTGTCCGGTCTTTCAGAACCGATTGGCACAACGTTCACCAATGTAAA
This sequence comes from Oscillospiraceae bacterium, assembly GCA_045598705.1. Classification (GTDB taxonomy): domain Bacteria; phylum Bacillota; class Clostridia; order Saccharofermentanales; family Saccharofermentanaceae; genus Scatonaster. The sequence goes on along the minus strand of JAZLMM010000012.1, from coordinate 16,642 downwards.
TGGTAATTGGAAGGAATATAGTTATACATTCGCATGGTCTGCCGATAAGCTGGTAGAAGGTGAAGAGATTCGATTGAATATTGGTTTTTACGGGAATGGTGAAATATATGTGGATGATGTGCGCTTGGAAAGAGAGGCGTATTCAGATACAAAGATTGATCCGATGCTTGTGGAGACTCTCTCTGATACCGAACCAGAATTTATTCGTCTTGAGAATTTGGGGTTGGGACGTCTTTCCTACGAGTTTTCTTCGAATCTCCTTCCTATGAGCAATGAAGGCGCCTATATCGATGTGAATGGTCAGCCGATGACACAGGGGGTGATTGCACTGGAGTCAACTTTGCGTCTCGTAAAACAGTGTGGTGCAAATCCCTGGTTCCCAATCGATTCGGCATTTGGTTCAGATGAGATTTCGGCTTTCCTAGGTTATATTTGTGGCAATATGACGGACGATTACGGCAAAATTCGTGTAGATAATGGGACGGCTGTGCCGTGGAGCAAACAGTTCGATAGGATTATCATAGAAACGACGGACCGAAATGGATTGTTTGAGACCGATATGCAGCGTAGGGCGTACGTAGACTATGTCATTTCTCAGATTGCAGAATCAAAGTTCTATTCTGATATCAAGGACAAATTGATTTTTGTAGATGGCATGACCTATCAAGATGGTATGATGACTTCTTCGGCAGATTACCATGCTTCGGCGATTCATGTGCATAATGATCAGACAGAGAACTTAGAGGTGCTCCTGCAGGAAGAGATTCATGAACTGATTGCGATGACATATCAGAACTATATTGACGAGATCCCGCGTGACCCATCTTATATCCAAGATGATAGTGGCGAGTGGATCGATGATTTGTCGTTTTCTGTGATTCATCACCGGGTATATGAGAATGAGATCTTAGCGGATGAGACTTCACTGAGCGCTGCTGAAATGATTGATTTACTTCTGATGGATCTTGGAGATCATACTTCTTTCGTGACCGTTGATCTACCGATTACTCGTTTAGATGGTGATAACGATGGAGAAGTTTTCTTCTCTCGAGATGGAGACTCGCTTGTGAATCGTAAAACGCGTTCGCAGAATAACGCCACGATGCTTCGCCTTGTGGGTGTGCTGTCTAAAGTGTCTCAGGGACAGAGGATCAATTCGAACTGGGTGGCACCGCTATCGAAAACGAACGATGAGGACTATTCCATTGAGCTACGTTCATATGCTTATTATCGCGATGGCGCTGTTTATTTGATTATTCTGAATCCAACTGATGAACAACAACAATTCCTCATTGATAGTGATTCGAAGGCGAGTGATGTGAAAGTCCAACGTTATTCTTCGACCTGCGAAGAGATTTCACTTGCTTCTTCAGGAAGTTTCTTAAGAACAAATGGACGCCGCTATACGCTCCAAGCAGGGCAATTCTGTGTTGCAGTTATCCCTGTCTAGTTTGCTTTTCATGAAATGTGAAAAAGTGGTTGAAGGTCCTATTTCATGATATAATAGACAATGTGTAAGCTAGTTAAGATGCTTACTTGAAAGGTAATATTACATTGTTGGAGGAAGAGACTATGATTTGTCCAAATTGTCAAGCTAACTTAATGGACGGTTCGAAATTCTGTATTTCATGTGGAAGTCCGGTTCCAGAAATTCCGTTAGAGAATGTTGTGGAAGAAGTAAAAAATGTTGAGGAAGTTGTTGAACAGGCACCTGCTGCAGAAGCAATCGACAATGAACTGCCGAGTGCGTCTTTTGATCCGGGCGAACCGATTGCTGTACCAAAGAGCGTAGAAGAACCAGAGGTTGCTGATTCTATTCCGGAAGTAGCACCGGTTATTGCTCCGGTTGAGTCTGTGTTGCCGGAATTTCCGCAGACACCGCCAACTCCGGTTGTAGAGACTCCTGCTTACAATCCAGTTGTTGCACCGGCTTCGTTTACACCGGCTGCACCAGCTCCATACACACCTGCTGAGCCTGTCATTCCAGTTGCGCCGGTTCCGATGCAGACGCCGTCTCTGACACCACAGTCCGTTCCTTCTCCAGTCGTAACGAACCCGCAGGTTCCAGCTTCTGGTATGAGCGGTTTGGATAAGAAGGCAGAACATAAAGTAATGTCAACAGGTACAGCTTTCTTACTACAGCTCTTGTTTGCAATTCCAGGTGTTGGCTTCATTGCTTCGATTATTGCAGCTTGCGCTGGCAAGGAGAGTAAGAGCCGCAAGAATATGGCAAAGGCTGCGCTGATTTGGCACATTCTTCTGATTGTGCTCGTACTTGCTGCAATTATCCTCACATACTTCTTGATTCGTGATGCTTTCGATGCTGCACTTGAAGGTGACTTGGAAGGATGCATCGAGTACATCTGTGATTGCATCGGTATTGCATACTGAGTCTAAACCGAAGCAAGCTTACCTTCCGTGATGGTAAGTCCAATCTTACTCCACCCATTATTTGGGAAAAGGAACGTAATTGCTATATGGCTGTTTAGAACTTGTAACATTGTCTCTTTACAATGATAACTGTGGATGTTTCTAATTCAAACATCCGCAGTTATTCTTTTGTGAGGTGAACGCTATGTTTGAGAATGAAGAATTGATTTCGAAGAAACAGCTTCTACGTGTTGCACGTATTTCATATGGAACACTCTATCGCTGGAAAAGAATGAAATTGATTCCGGAAAGCTGGTTCATTCATAAGGCTACTCAGACCGGACAGGAGACTTTCCTGCCACGAGACCGAGTTCTTGCGCGAATCGAACGTATTCAAGATCTAAAGGGTGAACTGACTGTCGAACAGCTTCAGGAGATTTTCTCACCAAATGTGAAGAGCTTCCTGATTCCAGTCGAAGATTTTGTAAATCTGAATCTTGTATCCAAGATATCAATGACTGCTTTCACGTCGTGTTTCCCTGAAAAGAAGAATATGAAATTCGACGATGTCTTTGGCGTTTATGTTATCGACCATCTTATGAGGCTTTCCGGTATATATCTGGAGGATGCTAAACAGGTTCTGAGAATGCTAAGTAAGTATTTGGCTACACAGCCTAGTAAAGAGTATCAATTGCTCCTGCTTCGTAAACTCGGCGTGCCAATGACTATGCTGGTAAAGGAAGATGAGGATATCCTTCTTGAAGACAATACAGAAGTGTTGGCGTGTGCGAATCTTTCCGATTTTGAAGAAGCATTGAAAGGTCAGTTGATTGCTTAAGTGAGGTAGCAATATGGAGAGAAAGGCGACTCGGTTCGAATTGATTGGGGATCCAACCAGAATGCAGATTCTTGAACAGTTAGGTGGGAGCAACCGACTGCGTGCGAAGGATATTCTTGAGAATCTACAGATTTCTCAGCCGACGCTTTCACATCATATGCATATTCTTGTTGAGGAAGAAATAGTTTCTGCTGAAAAATCCGGTAGAGAATGCTATTATAGTATTAATGAGTCGACTCTTCGAGAAATGATTTCTTCGCTTCGCGTTCTTCTTTCTGACGAGAAATCAGAGAAAAAGGAGAAGAAAGAGAAGAAGAAGAAGAAAAAGGAGAAGAAAGACAAGAATAAATAGTTCACAATGTGTCCAATGGATACAGTGAAATAACACATTCAGGAGGGTATGAATATGTGGAAAGATTTTAAGAAGTTTCTAATGCGTGGAAACGTTATCGATCTAGCGACAGCAGTGGTTATCGGTGCAGCATTTGGTAAGATCGTTACAGCATTGGTTGACAACATCATTATGCCATGTGTTGGTATGTTGACTGCAGGCGTTGATTTTGCAAACATGAAGTATGTGCTGAAGGCTGCTGAATTAGATGCTGCTGGTGAAGTGATTAAAGAGGAAGTAGCAATCGGATATGGTGTTCTGATCAATGCGATTATCCAATTTATTATTATTGCGTTTGTTATTTTCCTTGTGATTCGTCTGATGAACAAGGCCAAGGACAAGTTCGCCAAGAAGGAAGAAGAGGAGAAGAAGGAAGAACCAGTACCGGCAGATGTTGCATTGCTTACTGAGATTCGCGATCTTCTGAAGACAAATGAAAGCGGTGCCGCAAAGTAAGCGAACTTTCGCTCGTAAGTTTGACTTTCCATAGTCAATTGTCAAGACAACTAGATAAGTAATTCTAAGAAGCCGCACGGTCGTTGAGATACTACTGTGCGGCTTCTTCTCGGTTCTGATGTGCTAGATGCCAGCTTGGAGCAGTCGCTTTGCCCCGATATTGATTGAAAAACATTCAAATTACTGGCATTTTGTACTGTTGATTTATATTTGGGGCAAGTCTATAATTCATAATACGCAATAAATTATCAGGAGGAATATATGGCTAAGGTATCTTTTCAAGAAGATCTCTGTAAGGGTTGTGGCTTGTGTGTAAATGCTTGCCCGAAGAAGATCCTCGTGCTCGATAAAGAGCGTCTGAACAACAAAGGCTATCATCCGGCTTCCTGTACTGATCTTTCTTTGTGCATTGGCTGCACATTCTGTGCAACGCAGTGCCCGGATTCTGTTATCACGGTAGAAAGGTAAGGTGGAGTGAATGGCTAAAAGAGTATTAATGAAGGGTAATGAGGTTATCGCGGAAGCGGCAATCCGTGCTGGATGCCGTCATTATTTCGGATATCCGATTACGCCTCAGACAGAAGTCATGCATTACATGGCTCGTGAAATGGTAAAGCACGGCGGTACATTCGTACAGGCTGAGAGTGAGGTTGCAGCAATCAACATGGTTTATGGTGCAGCTGCAACCGGTGAACGTGTACTTACGTCGTCTTCTTCTCCGGGAATCTCCCTGAAGCAGGAAGGTATTTCGTATATCGCTGGTGCTGAACTTCCGGCAGTTGTTGTAAACATCATGCGTGGCGGTCCTGGACTTGGTGGTATTCTCCCGTCACAGAGCGATTACTTCCAGGCAACAAAAGGCGGTGGACATGGTGACTACAAGAATCTGGTTATTGCACCTGCTTCCGTTCAGGAACTCTATGAGCTGACAGTAAAGGCTTTTGATCTTGCTGATCAGTACAGAATGCTCGTTATGATTTTGGGTGATGGTACCATCGGTCAGATGATGGAGCCGGTTGCTTTTAAAGATTCAGAGGAGACAGTTGAGGTTGCTAAGCCATGGGCGACAACTGGTATGCATGGTCGTGAGAAGCACAACACCATCACTTCTATCTATATCGACCCAGATGACCTCGAAGCGAAGAACAATGAGCTTCAGGCTAAGTATCGTGAGATTGAGGAGAAGGAAGTACGCTTCGAATCCATGAACCTTGAGGACGCTGAGATTGTGATTACTGCTTATGGTACATGTAGCCGTATCTGTAAGAACGTTATTCGCCAAGCTGCTGAGATGGGTATCAAAGTTGGTATGGTTCGTCCCATTACACTGTGGCCATTCCCATCTAAAGAGATTGCTCGTGTAGCGGATATGTCCAGCGTGAAGGCTTTCCTTGATGTTGAACTTTCTTCAGGTCAGATGATCGAAGATGTTCGTCTTGCTGCGAACGGCAAGAAGCCGGTCTATTTCCACGGCCGTATGGGTGGTAACTTGCCTACCCAGAAGGAGATCCTGGATGAGATCGTAAAGATTCATAAGGGGGAAATCTAAGATGGCAGTTGTATTTCAGAAAACAAAAGGTCTGACAGATAAGCCGTTCCATTACTGCCCAGGTTGTATGCACGGTATCATTCATCGCTTGATTGCGGAAGTAATGGAAGAGATGGATATTCTCGATAAGACCATTGGTGTAGCATCTGTTGGTTGCACCTATAACAACTATGAGTATTTTTCCTGCGATATGGTACAGGCCGCACACGGTCGTGCACCGGCTGTTGCTACTGGTATCAAGCGTTGTAAGCCGGAAGAGATGGTCTTCACCTATCAGGGTGATGGCGACTTGGCTTCTATTGGTACAGCAGAGATTGTTCATGCTGCAGCTCGTGGCGAGAAGATCTGTACTTTCTTCGTAAATAACGCCGTATATGGTATGACATCCGGTCAGATGGCTCCGACAACACTTCTCGGTCAGGTGACTACAACCTCTCCTTTGGGACGTGACTCTGAGACGCGTGGTTACCCAATCAATGTCAGTGAGATGCTGTCCACATTGACGGGTGCTGTCTACATCGAGCGTGTTGCACTCTTCGATTACAAACACATTCAGGAAGCAAAGAAAGCAATTGCGAAGGCATTCCGCGTACAGCAGGCAGGACTTGGCTTTGCAATGGTTGAGTTCCTCTCCACATGCCCGACAAACTGGGGCAAAGAGCCGATTGAGGCGCTCGAATGGTGCAAAGAGAAGATGGTTCCTCAGTATCCGCTGGGTGTATTCAAGGGACAGGATCTGGAGGTGTAATGGTATGATCGATTTTTCTATTATTCTTGCCGGATTTGGTGGCCAGGGCGTTCTTTCCGCTGGTAAAATGGCTGCAGAGTCAGCTTTGATTGAAGGTAAAGAGGTTTCTTGGTTCCCGTCTTACGGTCCGGAGATGCGTGGTGGTACAGCGAACTGTTCCGTAGTTATTTCTGACGAGCCTATCGGTTCTCCGGTCATCAACGAGCCGGATGTCTTGATTGCTCTGAATCAACCATCTTTGGAGAAGTTTGAGGATACTCTCAAGCCGGGTGGAATCATCATCATTGACTCTAACCTTGTCAAAGTATCTCCGAAGCGTACGGATATCCGATTCATCCCGATCAACTCTTCCGAGATTGCATCTGAACTTGGTAGCATGGCTTATGCAACCATCGTTCTGCTTGGATGTGTATCTGCATCAACAGGGTCTTTCTCCAGAGATTCTTTTGAAAAAGCGTTGTACTCCATCCTGCCGGAGAGAAGACATCACATGATTCCTAACAACCTGATTGCATTCGATAAGGGTGCTGAATTCGCAAACAAGTAAGGATTTGCAGGAATTTCAGGTGCGTTTACAGAATGTTAACAAAGCGTGAAACATGCTGACATCTGAATGATAGCATTGTGAAATGTTATGAAAGGAGCTGAGAAATCAGCTCCTTTTTTGTTAAAAGTGCTAGGCACTTTGTAAGCGTTGCGATATAATAGTAAATAAATTTAATAAAGGGGACTTCTGTCTTGTCGACAGAAGAAGTGTTTTCATGGATCAAGCATATCTTTTCAATACAGGAAAGGATTACAAGAGCTACAACTACCTTGGCTCCCGCCCATTTACCAGTGAGAACGGAGAGAAAGGATTTCTCTTCCGAGTTTGGGCGCCGAAAGCGAAAGCAGTCAGCGTAGTGGGAGATTTTAACGATTGGGACAACAATGCCTACTATATGAATCGTGTCGGTGATTCAGGAATATGGGAAGCATATATTGTCGGTGCTAAACAGTGGGACCGATATAAGTATCACGTGTATGGTGCGAACGGAAGTGAAGTGAATAAAGTAGACCCGTATGCCCGTCATTGTGAGACTCGACCGGCGGATGCTTCTATTCTATACGATCCGAACGATTATGAGTGGAAGGACGAGAAGTATTGTGCAGCAAGAGTGGATGCCTGTGCGCCACGTCCGATCTCAATATATGAAGTTCATCTTGGTTCATGGAGACGACATGAAGATGGGAATTTCATGAATTATCGCGAGATTGCTAAAGATCTTGCAAATTATTGTAAGAAGATGGGGTATACGCACGTTGAATTGATGCCAATCCTGGAACATCCGTTGGATGATTCTTGGGGATATCAGGTCATCTGTTATTATGCGGTGACCAGCCGTTTCGGAACTCCAGCAGACTTCAAGTTCTTCGTTGATCATCTTCACAAGAATGGCATTGGTATTATCCTTGATTGGGTACCGGCGCATTTCCCGAAGAATCAAGAAGGTCTTGTGAAATTCGATGGCGAGGCCTGCTATGAGTATAAAGATCCACGTATTGGCGAGCACAAAGAATGGGGTACTTTCGTATTTGATTATTCCAAGGCTGAAGTGCAGTCGTTCTTGATTTCCAATGCAGTGTTCTGGATAGAAGAATTCCATCTTGATGGAATTCGTATGGACGCAGTATCCAGCATGCTATATCGCGATTATGGCCGTACGGAGTATATTCCGAATATTTATGGTGGGACGGATAATCTTGAAGCCATTGATTTCATTCAGAATCTCAATTCAATCGTTCGTCAGCATTATCCTTATGTCATGATGATTGCTGAAGAGTCCACTGCTTGGCCGAAGGTTTCTCATCCGGTCAGTGACGGCGGACTTGGCTTCACCCACAAGTGGAACATGGGTTGGATGCATGATACGCTGGATTATTTCCAGACAGATTCTTATGCTAGAGAATGGCACCATGACCAGTTCTGCTTCTCGATGATGTATGCATTCTCGGAGAATTTCATTCTTAGCCTTTCACATGATGAGGTTGTACATGGTAAGAAGAGCCTCATCGATAAGATGCCGGGTGATAATTGGAGGAAATTTGCCAACCTGCGATTGATGTATCTCTACATGATGGCTCATCCTGGTGCGAAGCTGAACTTCATGGGATCAGAATTCGGACAGTTTATCGAGTGGCGATTCTATGAACAACTTGAATGGTTTATGTTACAGTATGAGTCGCATAAACTTCTTCAGGATTACGTAGCAGACTTGAATCACTTCTATATCAAGAATCCTCAGATGTGGCAGGATGATCACTCCTGGGGTGGTTTCGAGTGGGTCGATGCGTCTGACGTGAAGAATAATGTCTTCGTATTCAAGCGCAAAGGCGTCGCAGGTCAGGAAGATATCTATGTGGCACTCAACATGGTTCCGATTCCTCTCGAGAATTACAACATTGGTGTGACGGAGAAGGGCAAGTACAAGATCCTGATGAATACTGATGATATGAAGTATGGTGGAAGCGGATATCCGGACGGTTCGGATGAGAAGGGTGTTCTACGTACGAAAGATGAGGGATGGAACGGTAAGCCGTATCATATCTCCGTGAATCTGCCACCTTTGGGCGGTATATATTTTAAGCGTTTAAAGAAATAACAAACATAGTAATTGGAGGTTCTTAATATGGCGAAAGCGCAAGTTGTCGCAATGATTCTAGCAGGTGGACAGGGTTCCAGACTTGGTGTGCTCACTAAGAGTATCGCGAAGCCGGCTGTTCCTTTCGGAAGTCGTTATCGCATTATCGATTTTCCGTTATCGAATTGTGCGAACTCGGGAATTGAAACAGTAGGTGTACTCACTCAGTATCAGCCATTGGCACTAAACACATATATTGGTAATGGTCATCCATGGGATTTGGACCGTAACAATGGTGGTGCCTTTATTCTTCCACCTTTCCAGAAAACGGGAAAGAGTGATTGGTACAAAGGTACTGCCAATGCGATTTACCAGAACCGTGATTTCATCGATGACTGTGAACCAAAGTACGTGCTGATTCTTTCCGGTGATCATATCTATAAGATGAATTACGCGGAGATGCTTCGACAGCATATTGAAAATGGCGCGGATGCAACACTTGCAGTACGTGAAGTACCGTGGGAGGAAGCACCTCGTTTCGGTATTCTCAATACAAAAGAAGATTCAGAAGTGATTACTGAATTTGTTGAAAAACCGGCTAAACCCGAAAGCAATCTGGCTTCCATGGGTGTGTACATTTTTACATGGGATGTTCTCCGCAAAGCTTTGGTTGAGGATGAAGATGATCCCAAATCTAATAATGACTTTGGTAAGAATATCGTTCCACTTCTGCTCAAACAGGGTAAGAAGCTCTGCGCTTACCGTTTCTCTGGATACTGGATGGATGTGGGAACGATCTCTTCGTTGTGGGAATCGAACATGGACATCCTTGATCGTCCGCATGAGATCAATTTGATCGATCGTTCTTGGAGAATTTATGGTCGAAATCCGGTAAAACCATCTCAGTTCTTGGGCGATGGTGCGGTGGTCCAAGGTTCTGCGCTGACCGATGGTTGTCAAATCTTTGGTACGGTACTGCATTCTGTGCTTTCCAATTCTGTTACTGTGGAAAAAGGTGCTTATGTAAAGGATTGTGTGCTTTTCCCAGGTGTAACGGTTAAAGCCGGTGCACATCTTGATCGTTGTATTGTCGCATCCGGCACAATTATTGGCGAGAACGTGAAAGCCGGTGCAGATGTGAAGGGCAAGAGTCCATACACGAACACGAAGATTTGTCAGGGGGGAATCGTCGTCATTGAAGGCGGTCTCCGAATCAAAGATAATGCCGTCATCCCTGCCAATTGTCAGGTAGATAAAGATATTTCGGTTTCAGCGAAAGACAATGTCATCGATGAGATCTTCAGAGTATAACGGCGATTGGGAGGAATAAGATTATGTTTATTGATGCAATGGGTTTGATCCTTGGTGATAATAAGAAGATCACACTGGGTGAACTTTCTAAACCGAGAGCGCTGTCTGCCATTCCTTTCGGCGGCAGATATCGTATCATCGATTATATGTTGTCGAATATGGTGAATTCCGGAATCAAGAATATTGGCATTCACACCTATACTAAGTATAAGTCTCTCATGGACCATGTCGGGACAGGTTCTTCTTGGGATCTTGATCGAAAGAATAATGGTGGACTCCATATTCTTCCACCATATGTCAATTCTGAAGCCACTTATGTTCAGGGCGATGAAGAGATGACAGGACTTCTGGACTTTGTACGCTCTAGCTCTGCTTCTTATGTCATTATGGCTGCAAGTAATGTGATCCTTAATACGACATTTACAGACTTTGTGGAAGATTTCAAGGCCAGCGGTGCGGATATCTCGGTGATGTATAACCGTGACGGAACGAAGTTTGGTGGTCCAAACTATATTCTCGATATCGATCGTCGTGGATGGGTCAAGGATTTGCTTTATAATCCTGAGAAGAGTTCTTACACGAAGAGCAGCATGGGCATCATCATACTTAGAAGAGAGTTGTTGATCGACTTGATTGCGGAAATGATGGCTCGTGGAACCAATCATGTGGGTATTCATTCTTTCGTTAAGAAATTTGATACGTTGCGTGTTCACGCCTATGAGTATAAGGGATTAGTACTTCGAATCAATAATATTCAGTCATATTTCAACTCTTCTATGATGCTTCTGAATAATCAGATTCGTGCGGAGTTGTTCTGGAATGGCATGCCAATCTACACGAAAGTTAAGGATGAAGCTCCGACACTTTATTCGAATGACTGCAAAGTAAACGATGCGATTGTATCCGATGGTTGTCGAATCGATGGTCAGGTAAGTGAATCCATTTTGTTCCGTGGTGTTGCAGTTTCGAAGAACTGCGTAATCAAGAATTGTGTAATCATGCAGGACGTTCATATTTCTGACAATTGTTATCTGGAGAATGTCATTCTGGATAAGAATTCAGTTGTTCGTCCAGGAATTAAACTTGTCGGTCACAAAGATTATCCTGTTGTGATCGGAAAAGGAGCAATCGTATGAATAAAGTGAAAGTACTATTTGTATCTTCGGAGGTCTATCCATTTGCTAAAGTGGGTGGTCTCGCGGATGTAGTCGGCGCACTTCCGATTGAACTTCAGCACCATCATTGTGATGCAAGAGTAATCATGCCGCTCTATAAGAGTATTAAGCAGAAGCATGAGCACAATCTTGATTTCATCGGTTGGAAGATGATCAAGATGGGCTGGCGTTCACTCTATGCAGGACTCTATACATTGACGATGAATGATGTGAAGTTCTACTTCGTAGATAACGAGTATTACTTCAATTTCGACCAAATATACGTTGAGTATGTCTTTGATATTGAGCGTTTCTGTTTCTTCCAGAGAGCAGTTCTTGAGTTCATGGGCGATTTCATGAAATTCGAACCGGATGTACTCCATTGTAATGACTGGCAGGCAGGTATGCTTCCGCTTCTCCTTGACGCACATTATAAGAAGTACGGAATTCATACGAATGTGAAGACTGTCTACACGATCCATAACCTTAAGTATCAGGGTATTCACGGCATTGAAGTTATTCAAGATTTGTTGGATCTTCCAAGTGAGTACCTGACGGATGACTTGTCGATCAAGGATGGCGCTGTCAACTTTATGAAGGCTGGTATCGTATATTCCAACTCGGTGACCACAGTATCACCAACCTATGCATATGAGATTATGACTGACTATTACGGTGAAGGTCTGAATCATACTCTTCAACGTTACGCATATAAGGTTTCTGGTATTCTGAATGGCATTAATGCGGTGGAGTATAATCCAAGTTCAGATGATAAGATTCCTGCTAAGTATTCAATTGAGAATTACAAGGAAGGTAAAGCAATCAACAAGAAGTCTATTCAGGAGCAGCTCGGATTGGAAGTCAATCCGGGTGCACCGCTATGTACCATGATTTCTCGTCTTGTAGATCAGAAGGGATTAGATCTTCTGTTACGTGTGGTGGAAGAGATGCTCTATGATGGCATGCAGATTGTGATCCTTGGTACCGGAGACGCTTATTATGAACGTGCGCTGGCAGATGTGGCTTCTAGAAATCCAGGCAAGATGTGTGCTTGTATCTCTTTCGATAACGGACTTGCTCACACGCTTTATGCAGGTTCAGATATCTTCCTGATGCCTTCACTCTTCGAGCCTTGTGGACTGTCACAGTTGATTGCTATGACCTATGGTACGATTCCGATCGTACGTGAGACCGGCGGCCTTCGCGATACAGTTGTTCCTTATAACGAATTTACAGGCGAAGGCAATGGATTCTCTTTTGCCAATATCAATGCACATGAGTTCCTGTTCGTGACCAAGTATGCTTGCGATTTGTACCGCCATAATAAGGATGTTTGGAACAAACTTATCGAAGAAGGTATGAAAGCAGATTATTCTTGGAGAAATTCTGCGAAAGAATACGCTGGTCTTTATTCGTTTATCACAGGTATTTCTATCGCTGATGATGAGCCGGAGAAGAAGAGTCTTACTGAAGAGATTCTTGACATGCCGGTGAAGAAACCCGTGAAGAAAGAAGCAAAGAAACAGGCAACTTCAGAAGTGAAGAAAGTAGTGAAATCGGATAAGAAGGAAGTAGCGCCGAAGAAGCCAGTTGCCAAGACGCCTGCTAAGCGTGAGACGGTGAAAACTCCTGCTACGAAGCCTGCATCGACTTCAAAGAAGGCTCAATCTGCCAAGAAAACAACGAAGACAAAGTCAGATAAGGGAGAGAAGTAATCGGCATGGCATCCAAACTTCTCCTTGTGGACGATTGTATTCTACATCGATCTAGAGAAACTGCGTATCGTACGCCTTTTGGGGCTTGTGAAACAGGAGAGTATGTTGAACTTGCTATCGATGTGCATGTCCAAGTTCAGGAAGTTGTACTCTGCTATGCATATGGTCTTTACTCACTGACTTACAGTGAATTACAATTAACCAAATCGAAAGAATGCCCGAATCGATGGACAGGCCGTTTGCGCATGCCCGCTGAACCGGGACTTCTTTTCTATTGGTTCTGTCTGCGTAGTAGCAACGAAGAAATCGAGGCTTTCGTGAATCCGGATTATCACGAGATGCTATATCGTCAGTATGAGGAAGGACGCACCTACTTATATTATGTTGCTTCTTGGGAAGGACTAAATGGAGAAGGAGAGATCTCTTTCATTGCGCCGCGTGTAGGCGTGGAAGAAGAGAAATATCCACATGCTTTCCAGATTACGGTATATGAGTCTGGCTTTACGACACCGGATTGGATGAAGGGTGCCGTCATGTATCAGATTTTCCCGGATCGTTTCTTCCGTGGCAGTGATTATTCATATGCAGAGATGGCCGCTACAGGAGAAAATCGTCCGGAACGCCTATTTCATGAGGACTGGAATGAAGATGTGGATATTGTCGGCACACCGGAGACAGGATATCTGGCGTGTGATTTCTACGGCGGTACACTTCTCGGCATTGCGGAGAAAGCAGATTATCTTCGTGCTCTCAATATTGAAGTGCTCTATATGAATCCGATATGTGAAGCAAGATCAAATCATCGATATGACACGGCGGATTATTTGAATGTCGATCCGATTCTGGGAGGAATTAAGGGATACAAAGCCTTCTCCCAAACCATGAAAGAGAAGGAGATTCGCTATATTGTCGATGGGGTTTTCAGTCATACCGGCGCCGACAGTAAGTATTTCAACAAGTACGGAAGATATCCGGGTGTGGGTGCTTTTACCGCATGCAAGAATGGCGAGCTTAGTAAGTACTCATCATGGTATGGATGTCGAAGAACACAGGATGGGTCGGTAACCTATGATTCATGGTGGGGATTTACTGAACTTCCAAACGTTCGCGAAGATGACCTCAGTTACCGCGATTATATCCTCGGTCCGCAGGGCGTGGTTGCGAATTGGATTTCCGGTGGAGCAAGCGGTGTGAGACTAGATGTTTCGGATGAATTACCTGACTCGTTCCTTCGTGAGATGCGTAAATGTGTGAAGAAGGCATCGGACGGGCAGGGTGTGATCCTTGGAGAAGTCTGGGAAGAAGCAACGAATACGATCAGTTACGGGAATTACCGCGATTTTGCATTGGGAAGAAATCACGACACGGTGATGGGCTATCCTTTCCGAGAGGCGCTCTTGCGATTCTTAAAGGGTGAAGATGATGCACGCAAGTGGAGTCTTACCATGGAAAGATACCGAGAAGATTACCCAGATCAGATGTTCTATTGCATGATGAATCTCATCTCTAGTCATGATATGCCACGTGCGATAACTGTATTGGCGGGATATCCGGATCCAGGTGAGCGTGAGTTACAGAAAGATCTGCATTTGCCGCCAAAGTCTGAGACACGAGCTGCGGCACTGATGAAGATGGCCTTTGCCATTCAGATGACTTATCCCGGATGCCCTTGCACCTACTATGGTGACGAGATCGGTATGGACGGTTATCGCGATCCTTTCAATCGTCGGACATATCAGTGGGAGAATCAGCAGAAGTGGCAGAAAGCATTGCTGAAAGATTTTCAACTATTAAGCGGTTTGCGCAAGAAATACCCGGTCCTTCGGTGTGGAGAGTTTCAAATACGCTACGCAGAAGAGGATGTGCTGGTTTATGAACGATATCTTAATGAGAATCAGAAAGATCATTTTGGCGCATCTTGCGAAGTACCCAATAAGGTTTTGTGTATTGTAAACAGATGTGATAGAATGACCACGTTAGTTCGTTTTACAAGAAAAGATGAGTTTTCACTGTCTCAGGTCGAAGGGACGTTCATTGGCTCGGGAAGCCTGGAAATCATTGATTTCGCGAAAGAACAACTAGAAATGGAAGTGGAAGTATCTCCGCTTTCTGTGAGCATAATTGTCATCCGATAGTATGCATATTGGGAGGTTTATATGTCTGAGAATGTCGAAAATCAAGAACAGCAGATTATGGCCGAAGTGACCGAAGATGTGACAAATAAGAAATGTCCGAATTGCGGTGCTACAGTTGTATTTGATCCGGAAACCGGAGGAATGCTCTGCGAATTTTGTGGTTATAAATGCGAATTACCAAGTCCTGAATCTGGTGGAGAGATTTGCGAATTGGATTTTGAGAAGGCAACTCAGACTGCAAGTTTCGAGTGGGGCGCACAGAAGAAGAGTGTTGTTTGTAAACAGTGCGGTGCAGAGACGATTTACGATGCGTTGGAAACGGCTGCTGTTTGCCCATTCTGTGGTTCTACAAGCGTAATGCCTGTAGCTTCCAGCGATTCTATGGCTCCGAATGCAGTGTGCCCGTTTGCTATTTCGAAAGAGAAAGCGGGCCAGAAGTTTACAGCTTGGCTTTCCGGTAAGTTATTTACACCTTCCAAGGCAAAAAAGAGCGCAAAACCAGAGTCTTTCCAGGGTGTATATCTTCCGTATTGGACGTATGATGCACAGACAACGTCTTCCTTTACAGCGCGTGCTGGTTATGAGCGCCGAGTAAAGCGTGGCGATACATGGACGACGGAAGTCACCTGGCGTCCCGTAAGTGGTGTCTATCAGGAATTCATTGATGACGAGACAGTCATGGGTTCTAAAAAATCAGATAATTCCATCGTGCCACGTTGCGAACCATTTGACTTCACGAAGATGGTTCCTTACTCTCCGCAAGTAGTTGCAGGTTTTATTGCTGAGCGATATTCGATTGGTCTTAAAGATGGTTGGGGAATTGCTCAACAGTCAATCAAGAAGAAATTGCAGAGTAACATGCATTCCTATATTCGGAAACAGTGGAGATGTGACCGCGTTGATTCGCTCCGATTCTCAACACTATATAGCAATATTACTTATAAGTATCTGCTGGTTCCGGTATGGATATCTTCCTTTAAGTACAACGATAAGTTATATCAGTTTGTAGTGAATGGTCAGACGGGCAAGGTCGGCGGACATGCACCAGTTTCTGCACTACGTGTATTGGCGGCTATCGGTATTGGTATTGCTGCAATTATGTTGATCTACTTCCTGACACATTAAAATACATAGTAATATCTCGTATATTTATGAGGGCCATGATGATTTATCATGGCCCTCAACATATTTGTGACAAAATTGTGTATTTTTGTGGTTCATCACGGAATTTGTGGGTATAAGTAAAAAACTAATTGAAAAAGGAGCAATAGAATCTTATTGTTTTATTCGACCAAAAATATAACAGTAAGAAAGAATCTATATGCTCCTAGACTTGAATAATACACAGATTTCT